>NZ_JBQWTS010000002.1:0-534887 GCF_052600055.1 Ramlibacter sp. MAHUQ-53 | reverse complement strand
GCACGCGCACGTTCTCCAGGATCACGTCGCAGGTCTTGGTGCCGCGCTGGCCCATCTTCTTGTCCACCTTGCCCAGGCGCAGGCCCGGCGCGTCGGCCGGCACGATGAAGGCGCTGATGCCGCCCGCGCCCGGCCCGCCGGTGCGGGCCATCAGCGTGAAGGCGCCGGCGCGCGGCGCGTTGGTGATGTAGCGCTTCGTGCCCGTGAGCACGTAGTGGTCGCCGTCGAGTTCGGCGCGGGTCTTGAGCGAGGCGGCGTCGGAGCCGGCGTCGGGCTCGGTCAGCGCGAACGACATGATCAGCTCGCCGCTGGCCACGCGCGGCAGGTAAGCCTGCTTCTGCTCGGGCGTGCCGTCCATGAGGATGCCCTGCGAGCCGATGCCCACGTTGGTGCCGAAGACCGAGCGGAAGGCCAGCGCGGTGCGACCCAGCTCGTAGGCCACCTGGCACTCCTGTGCCATCGACAGGCCGATGCCGCCGTACTCCTCGGGGATCGACAGGCCGAACAGGCCCATCGCCTTCATGTCTTCCACGATGTCGGCGGGCACCTCGTCGTGCTCCTCGACATGGTTCTCGGCGGGAACGAGGCGCTCCTGCACGAAGCGCTGCACGCTGGGCAGCAGGACGGCGAACGATTCGGGATCCAGGGCCATGGGTCTTTCTCTCTGTGTCTTTCTTTCAGCGGTGCTCGAAGGCCGGCTTGCGCTTCTCGAGGAAGGCGCGCATGCCTTCGCGGGCGTCGTGGCTGGCGAAGCGGGCGTACAGCTCGCGCCGCTCGAACAGCACGCCTTCGGCGAGGCTGGACTCCCAGGCGCGGTTGACGCTTTCCTTGATCGCCATCAGCGCCGGCAGCGAGTAGGCCGCCACCTGCGCCGCGAGCGCCATCGTAGCCTCCAGCAGCTGGTCGTCCGGCACCACGCGCGACACCAGGCCGTAGCGGTCGGCCTCCTGCGCGTCGAGCAGGCGGCCCGACAGGCACAGGTCCATCGCCTTGGCCTTGCCGATGGCGCGCGGCAGGCGCTGGGTGCCGCCGGCGCCCGGCAGCAGGGCCAGCTTCACCTCGGGCAGGCCGAAGCGGGCGGACTCGGCGGCGACGATCAGGTCGCAGGCCAGCGCCAGCTCGCAGCCGCCACCCAGGGCGAAGCCGGCCACCGCCGCCAGCACCGGCTTGCGCACCTGGCGCACCGCCTCCCAGTTGCGGGTGATGAAGGACGACTGGTAGACGTCCATGTAGCTCCACTCGGCCATCGCCGCGATGTCCGCGCCGGCGGCGAAGGCCTTGGCATTGCCGGTGAGCACGATGGCCCCCACCCCGTCGTCGGCGTCGAGCGCGCGCAGGGCCTCGCCCAGGGCGTCCATCAGCGCGTCGTTCAGCGCATTGAGCTGCGCCGGCCGGTTCAGGCGCAGCAGAGCCACGCGCCCGTGGCGTTCCTGCAGCAGGAGGGGTTCGTCCATCGTGTCGTCTCCAGCGGGGTGGCGGGTCGCGGCGTCAGTCGACCGAGATCTTCTGTTCCTTGATCAGCGCGGACAGCACGTTGCCCTCGTTGACCAGCAGGCGCTTGAAGTCCGCGGTTTCCACATGGATCGCCTCGCCGCCGAGGTCCGCATAGCGGGCCTTGAGGGTGGCATTGGTGAGGGCCTTGGCGACCTCGCGGTTCACGCGGGCCACCACGTCGGCCGGGGTGCCGTTGGGCGCCCACAGGCCGAACCAGATGTCCAGGTCGGCGCCGGGGATGCCCTGCTCGGCGAGCGTGGGCACCTCGGGGAAGAAGGGCGAGCGCTTGGAACTCACGACCCCCAGGAGCTTGGCCTTGCCGGTGCGGATGTGGGGGAAGGCGATGCCGGGGTCGCAGACGAAGTCGGCCTGGCCGGACAGCACGTCCTGCAGCGCCGGGGCCGCGCCGCGATAGGGCACGTGGGTGACCGGCATGCTGGCCGCCTTCTTGAACAGCTCGCAGGCCAGGTGGGGCGGCGTGCCGGCGCCGGCCGAGGCGTAGGACATCTTGTCCGGGTTGGCCCTGGCCTGCTCCACCAGCTCGCGCGCGTTCTTCGCGGTGGACTGGGGCTTGGCCACCAGGTACATCTGCGTGCGGCCGATGCCGGCCACCGGCGTGAGGTCGCGCGAGGGCAGCAGGGTGGACTTGAACAGGTAGGGGTTGGCCGTCTCGAACGAGGTCGGCGCGATCAGGAAGGTGTGGGCGTCGGTGGCGCGCACCACCTCGGCGGCGGCGATGTTGCCGCTGGCGCCGGGCTTGTTGTCGATCACCACGCTCTGGCCCAGCGACTCGGTGAGCTGCTGCGCCACCAGGCGGGCCATGACGTCGGTGGTGCCGCCGGGCGCGAAGCCGACGACGATGCGGATCGGGCGGGTGGGCCAGCTGGCCTGCGCGAAGGCGGGCACGGCGGCGGCCAGGGCGCCTAGCGCCAGGGTGGCGCCGACCAGGGTGCGGCGCAGGTTGCGGGGTTGGTTCACGGTTGTCTCCTCGTGGGGGGTGGAAGGAATGCGGCCTGGCGCTCTCACGGCGCCATCGCCCGGACCTGCTCGCGCAGCTTGAATTTCTGGATCTTTCCCGAGGGCGTGGAGGGCATGGCCTCCTGCACCACCAGCTTCTCGGGGATGTATTGCATGGCCACCTTCTGCTCCTTCAGGTAGGCCACCATGGCTTCCATCGTGAACGACTGGCCCGGCTTGGTGACGACCACCGCGCAGGCGCGCTCGCCCAGGCGCTCGTCGGGGTAGGCCACGATCGCGGCCTGGGCCACCGCGGGGTGGCGGTACAGGAGCGACTCGATCTCCACCACGGGGATGTTCTCGCCGCCGCGGATGATCACGTCCTTGCTGCGGCCGGTGATGCGGATGTAGCCCTGGGCGTCCATGCGCGCCAGGTCGCCGGTGTCGAACCAGCCCTCGGCGTCGATGTTGTTCCACTGCGGCCGCTTGAGGTAGCCGCCGAAATTGGAGCAGGCGCGCACCAGCAGCCGGCCGGGCTCGCCGGCGGGCAGCGTGCGGCCGTCCACATCCACCACCTTCAGCTCGACGCCGGGCAGGGCCACGCCGTCGGTGGTGAAGGCGCGCTGGTCGTCGTCGGTGAGGTGGATCAGGGTGACGGCGCCGTTCTCGGTCATGCCCCAGGCCGAGACGATCTTGGTGCCCAGCACCGCGCGGGCCTGTTCCACCAGCGGGCCGGGGATGGGCGCGCCGGCGCACAGGAAGGTCTTGAGCGTGGGCACCGGCAGCTTCTCCTCGGCCACCGTGCGCGTGAGGTCGGTGAGGAACGGCGTGGAGGCCATGGTGAAGCTGGCGCCCTCTTCCCGGATCACCTGCACCGCGCGCTTGGGGTCCCAGACGTCCATCAGCACCGCGCTGGCGCGCAGCATGATGGGCATCATCAGGCCGTACATGAAACCGGTCTGGTGAGCCATGGGCGAGGCCATGAGGACCACGTCGTCCCGGCCCAGGGCCAGGCGCTCGGCGTAGGGAATGATGTTGGCCATCGTGGTGTTGGCCGAGTGCATCACGCCCTTGGGCTCGCCGGTGGTGCCGGAGGTGTAGATCAACTGCGTGATGTCGTCGCCCCCGGGGCGGTTGCCGTCGAGGACCTGGGCGGCGTCGGCAGCCTCCTCCCACTTCGGGCCGGACAGCAGCTTCTCGAAGCTGTTGTCGCCCTGGCCGTCGACGATCACCAGGTGCTGCAGGTGCGGCAGCGTGGGCTTGAGGCCCTCCACCATCTTCTCGAAGTCGAAGCCGCGGAAGCTGCGCGGGGCGATCATCACCTTGGCCTCGCCGTGCTGCAGCATGAAGCCCAGCTCGCGCTCGCGGAAGATGTGCATCAGCGGGTTCATCACCGCGCCGATGCGGATGCAGGCCAGGTAGGTCAGGGTGAACTGCCACCAGTTCGGCAGCTGGCAGGCCACGATGTCGTTGCGACGCACGCCCAGACGGTGCAGGCCCACCGCGATGCGGTCGGCCATGCGCGCCATCTCGCGGTAGGTCATGCGGGTGACGGCGCCGCCCTCGCTGCGGTAGGCGGTCAGGCCCACCTTGTCCGGGCATTCCTGCAGGCAGGCCTGCAGGTCGTCGTTGATGGTGCGGTCACGCCAGTGGCCCTGGGCGACCATGGCGGCGCGGCGCGGGGGGATCAGGACGGCATCGAATTCCACGCTTGTCTCCTTGGTTCTGGTTCGCTGTCTCGGTGGACGTGAAGTGTCAGGCCGGCACGGCGCTGCGCCCGGCCCGGGTGCGCGCGACGATGGTCTTCATGATCTGGGCCGTGCCGTCGCCGATCTGGAAGCCCAGCACGTCGCGCAGGCGCTGCTCCATCACGCCGCGGTCGTAGCCGCCGTGGCCGAAGCACAGCAGGCACTGGTGGATCACGTCGTAGGCGAGCTTGGGGCCCCACCACTTGCACATGGCGGCCTCGGCGGTGTGCGGCAGGCCCTTGTCCTTGAGCCACAGCGTCTGCAGGCACAGCAGGCGCGCGCCCTCGACCTGGGTGTCGTAGTCGGCCAGCGGGTGCGAGACGCCCTGGAAGGCCGACAGCGGCTTGCCGAAGGCCTCGCGCTGGGCCACGTACTCCCAGGTTTCCTCCAGCGCCACGCGGGCCACGGCCAGCACCTGCAGGCCGATCAGCGCGCGCGAGAAGTCGAAGCCCTGCATCACCTGCACGAAGCCCTTGCCCTCGTCGCCGAGGCGGTGGCTGGCCGGCACGCGCACGTTCTCGAAGAACAGGGAGCCGCGGCCGATGGCGCGCTGGCCATGGCAGTCGAAGCGGTTGCGGGTGAGGCCGGGCGCATCGGCCGGCACCAGGAAGGCGCTCACGCCATGGGCGCCGGCGTCCACCGGGCCGGTGCGGCCGAAGACGACGACGGCGTCGGCCTGGTCGGCGGCGGAGATCGAGGTCTTCTCGCCGTTGATCACGTACTCGTCGCCCACGCGCTCCACCCGCAGGCGCAGGTTGGCGGCGTCGGAGCCGCCGCGCGGCTCGGTGAGGGCGATGGCGAGCAGCGCCTTGCCCTGCGTCAGGCGCTCCAGCCAGGGGCGCACCACCTCGGGCCGGCCGTGCTCGGCGAGGATCTGCCCGTTCAGGGAAGCGAGCAGGTTGATGTACGAGAGGCTCAGGTCGGCGCGGGCGATCTCCTCGTGGATCACGCCGGCGGCGAGGCGGCCCAGGCCCTGGCCGCCGAATTCCTCCGGCAGCTCGGGGGCGATGAAGCCCATCTCGCCCATTTCCGCCATCAGGCGGCGATCGAGCACGCGGGTCTGGTCACGCTCCAGGAAGCCGGGAGCGACGCGCTCGCGGGCGAAGCGCCGCGCGTGGTCCGACAGCGCCTGCAGGTCTTCGTCGATGTAGGGATTCATGCGGCCGGCTCCGTGCTCACTTGGCGTACTTGCGGAAGTCGGGCTTGCGCTTTTCCTTCAGCGCGTTCACGCCCTCGCGGGATTCGTCGGTGTCGTAGTACAGCTTGAGCGCGTACATGCCCATGCCGGCGATGCCGGACTGGTGGGCGGTGTCCATGTTGAAGCTGCGCTTGGCGATGGCGATGGCGGTGGGGCTGCGCTCGCAGATGGTCTCGGCCCACTCCTGCACCGTGGCGTCGAGCTGCTCGTGCGGCACGCAGATATTGGCCAGGCCCATGGCCACGGCTTCTTCGCCGGAGTAGCGCTTGTTCAGGTACCAGATCTCGCGGGCCTTCTTCTCGCCGACCACGCGGGCCAGGAAGGCGGTGCCGTAGCCGGGGTCCACCGACCCCATCTTCGGGCCGACCTGGCCGAAGATGGCCTTGTCGGAGCAGATGGTGAGGTCGCAGATGGTGCACAGCACGTTGCCGCCGCCGATGGCGAAGCCCTGGACGCGGGCGATGACGGGCTTGGGCACGTCGCGGATGGCGGTGTGCAGCTCCTCCATCGGCAGGCCGATGGTGCCGCGGCCGTCGTAGTTGCCGTCGTGCGCGGACTGGTCGCCGCCGGTGCAGAAGGCCCGGTCGCCGGCGCCGGCCAGCACGATGCAGCCGACGTTGCGGTCATAGCCGGCCTTGTTCAGGGCCTTGATGATCTCGTCGCAGGTGGTGCCGCGGAAGGCGTTCATCTTGTCCGGGCGGTTGATGGTGATCCACGCCACGCCGTTGCGGACTTCGTACAGGATGTCTTCGAATTGCATCTGGCTCTCTCGGGGTTCGGGTTGCGGCGGGCTCAGCCCGCCATGGTCAGGCCGCCGGACACGCTCAGCACCTGGCCGGTGATGAAGGACGCGTCGTCGCTGCCCAGGAAGGCGATGGCGCCGGCCAGGTCCTCGGGCTTGCCCAGGCGGCCCAGCGGGATGGCCTTGGTGAAGGCCTCGATCAGCTTCTCGGGGTTGCCCGCGCCCTCGACCACGCCGGCGAGCAGCGCGGTGTCGGTGGGGCCGGGGCAGACCACGTTGACGGTGATGCCGTGGCGGGCATGCTCGCGCGCCAGGGTCTTGGACAGGGCCACCAGCCCGCCCTTGCAGGCAGCGTAGACGGCCTCGCCGGAGGAGCCCACGCGGGCGGCGTCCGAGGCCACGTTGACGATGCGGCCGGACTTGCGCTCGGCCATCCCCGGCAGCACGGCGTGGTGCATGTGCAGCGCGCCGGTGAGGTTGATGGCGATCAGCTTGTCCCACTCGGCGGGCACGGTCTTGGTGAAGGGCTTGAAGACGTCCCAGCCGGCGTTGTTCACCAGCACGTCGATCGGGCCCAGCTGCGCCTCGGCGCCCGCCACCGCCGCCTCGACCTCGGCGCGGTTCGTGATGTCGCACTTGAAGGCAGCCGCCTGGCCGCCGGTGGTGGCGATGCGGTCGACGACCTTGCGGGCCGCATCCAGGTTCATGTCGAACACCGCCACCTTGGCGCCCTCGGCCGCGAACCGGACGCAGGTCGCCCCGCCGATGCCGCCGCCGCCGCCCGTGACGATCACGGTCTTGCCGATCAATTTGCTCATGGAACGCTCCATTTCCCAGAAGGTTGGTATGCTCGCCACAACCCTTGGAGGACCACCGAGTTATGACAATGTGTTGTCGTATTCTAGGCGGCAGATTTTTCCGGGCGCAAGCCCGAAACCCGGACAAGCATGATGGTTTCCCCTAATGACACGGAGAAGGCTGCGCGATTCGAGCTGGCCAATCGGCTGTTCTTCCGGCTCTATCAATGTACCAACCTATTGCATAAAACCGGCAGCCGCGCGGTGGCCGCGGAAGGCCTCACCACGCAGCAGTGGGCGGTGCTGGGCGCGCTGTCGCGGACCGAGGCCGATGGCGGCATGGGCATCGGCGAGCTGGCCCGTTACCTGATGGTGAGCCGGCAGAACCTGGCGGGGGTGTTGAACCGCATGGAGCGCGACGGCCGCATCGAGATGAAGCAGGACGGCCGCGACCGCCGCTCCCGCCTGGTGGTGATGACGAAGGCCGGCCGCAAGGTCTGGCTGCAGGACGCGCAGCCCAAGATCCACGATTACTACGCCGACGCGCTCGAGGGCTTTTCGCTGGGCGACATCACCCACGCCCTGCACTACCTGATGAAGCTGCTGGAGAACATGGAGCGCATCGACCAGGAGGCCCCAGGAGAATCGGTCGACGAGTAAAAAAAAACGGGGCCCGAGGGCCCCGTTTTCATTGGCAGCAACCGCCGCTCACCAGCTGACTTCGCGGTCCGGCGTCGCGCCGATGCGGTGGATGGTGAGGTCGGCGCCCTCGTACTCCTCCTCCTGCGACAGCCGCAGTCCCATGGTGGCGCGCAGCACGCCGTAGACCGCCAGGCCCGCGGCCAGGGCCCAGGCCACGGCCACCAGCGTGCCCAGCGCCTGCGCGCCCAGGCCCACGCCGCCGATGCCGCCCAGCGCCTTCTGGCCGAAGATGCCGCAGGCGATGCCGCCCCAGGCGCCGCACAGGCCATGCAGGGGCCACACGCCCAGCACGTCGTCGATCTTCCACTTGTTCTGCGTGAGGGTGAACATCCACACGAAGATGGCGCCGGCCACGCCGCCCACCACCAGCGCGCCGGCGGGGTGCATCAGGTCGGAGCCGGCGCACACGGCCACCAGGCCGGCCAGCGGGCCGTTGTAGGCGAAGCCGGGGTCGTTGCGGCCCATGAGGACGGCCACCAGGGTGCCGCCCACCATCGCCATCAGCGAGTTGACCGCCACCAGGCCGGAGATCTTGTCGATGGTCTGCGCGCTCATGACGTTGAAGCCGAACCAGCCCACCGCCAGGATCCAGGCGCCCAGCGCCAGGAAGGGGATGCTGGAGGGCGGGTGCGCGCTCATCGCGCCGTCCTTGCGGTAACGGTTGCTGCGCGGGCCGAGCCACAGCACGGCGGCCAGGCCGATCCAGCCGCCCACCGCGTGCACCACCACGCTGCCGGCGAAGTCATGGAACTCGAAGCCGGTGACGGACTTCACCCAGTCCTGGAAGCCGAACTTGTTGGCCCACACCGCCCCCTCGAACAGCGGGTACGCCAGACCCACCAGCACGGCGGTGGCGATCAGCTGCGGGTAGAAGCGGGCGCGCTCGGCGATGCCGCCGGAGACGATGGCGGGAATCGCCGCGGCGAACGTGAGCAGGAAAAAGAACTTCACCAGCTCGTAGCCGTTCTTGGCGGACAGCGCTTCGGCGCCGGTGAAGAAGCTGGTGCCGTAGGCCACGGTGTAGCCGACGAAGAAGTAGGCGACGGTCGACACCGCGAAGTCCACCAGGATCTTCACCAGCGCGTTCACCTGGTTCTTCTTGCGCACGGTGCCCAGCTCCAGGAACGCGAAGCCGGCGTGCATGGCGAGCACCATGATGGCGCCCAGCAGAATGAACAGGGCGTCCGTGCCCTGCTTGACCTGATCCATTGTCTCCTCCAGAAAACAGAAAAGCGCCCCCTCACTGGTGCGCGGCGCACCACATCAGCAAGATTGATGCCCGATTTGGTGCGCGAGGCGCCGCGCATTCCGCACCGAATTGAGGCAATGGCGCCGCACCGGGCGGCCGAGTTGGTGCATCGAGGCCCTCGCGGCGCGCCGCGATGGTGCGACCTCTGCTTCGGCCGCGCCTGCGCCAGCTCGGCGCGGGCGCCGACACGACGGTGCCGCCCCCCGGTCCAGGCTGCGACGGTCCAACCCCAGGAGCCGCCATGCACCCCCGCCCGCCGACGCCACCGAAGCCCCCGACGACCCCGCGTCCCCTGCCGACCCGCCGCGCCCTGCTCGCCCCGCTCGCCCTGGTGCCCGTGGGCGCGCTGCTCGCCGCCTGCGGCGGTGGCGGCGGCAATGCGCCGCCGGCCACAGCGCCCTCCCCGGCCAGCCCCGCGAAGGACCTGGCCACCGCCGCGGCCACGCCGGGCGCCCTGGAGCCCGGCCCGCTGGAGGTGCTGGACGCAGCCGCCTGCGGCGAGCGCGTGGTGCGCGCCGTCGGCGGGCTGGCCGGCGGCGGCCATGCGGTGGTGTGGGCCGCCCGCGACTGCCCCCACCCGGACACCCCACCGGACGCCGACCCGCCGCCCCCCTGGACCCTCTGGCTGCAGGCCCTGGACGCCGAGGGCCGCCGCCTGGCCGGCCCCGTCCGCCTGGCCCTGGACTTCCCCGTGGCCAGCGCCCTGGACATCGCCGCCGCGGTGCTGCCCGAGGGCCGGGTGGTGGCGGGCTTCCTGGCGCTGGACCCGGTCCAGCCACCCGACCCGGCCACGGCGACCTACGCCATCTACAGCCTCGCCTTCCGGCTGGACGGCAGCCTGCTCGCCAGCCCGCGCCTGGTCGACCAGCTGCGCACCACCCGCTTCTACCCGCGGTCCGACCAGCTCGCCGGCCCGCTGGTGGCGGCGGCCGGGCCGGACGGCGCGGTCCTCCTAGGGTGGCGCTTCGCCCCGGGCAGCTACTTCGGCCGGCAGCCGGCCTGGCGCATCCTGCGCCTGGCGGCCGACGCCGAGCCCCTGGGATGGATCCAGCACCTGCCCCGCGGCGAGGTGCCGCAGGCGGACCTGCCGCGCGCCCTGCGGCTCACGCCGCTGGACGAGGGCGGCTGGATCGCCAGCGCGCACCGCCGCGACGACGACGGCCGCCTGTACGCCGACCTCACGCAGATCGAGGTGCCGCGCCCGCTGGGCCTGCCGCTGCGCGGCACCCTGCCCGTGGGCTCCTTCGTGCTGGACCTGGTGCGCCGGGGCGGCGTGCTGTTCGCCGGCACGCGGGGCGAAGCGGCGCAGAACGTGGTGGACCCGTACAGCCAGCGCTTCGACGCCCTGGGCCTGGGGCAGGCGCCGCGGCCGCTGCTGGCCATCCCCGACCTCGCGGTAGCCCTGCGCGGCGGCGACTACGTGACCCTGTGGGCCGCCGAGCCCGGGCTGCTGCTCGGGCAGCGCTACAACCCCGCCGGCGAGCCGGTGGACGAGCCCTTCACCGTGACCGCGCCGCCCGACACGCTGGGCACGCGCCTGGCGGGCGGCGGCCTCGCCCTGGCCTGGGTGGCGCAGGAGGCCGGCGCGGTGCGCGTGCTGACGCAGCGCCGGGTCCCGCCGGCGACCTGAGCGCTCACGACGCCCATGCCACACTGCGGGCATGCACGCCCGCCCCCTGTCCGCCGACCTGCCGCCCGAAGCCCTTGCCGTCCTCGCCGGCGCCCGCGCCCATGAGACCCTGTTCGAGGGCCGCCGCACGGTGTGGCATGCCTGGGGCCCGGCCGGCGGCGAGCCGGTGGTGCTGCTGCACGGCGGCAGCGGCAGCTGGGCGCACTGGGTGCGCAACATCGAGGCCCTGGCGGCGGCCGGCCGCGAGGCCTGGATCCCGGACCTGCCCGGTTTCGGCGACTCCGACCTGCCCGCCACCGGCGGCGACTCCGACGCGCTCGCGCCGCCGGTGGCCGCCGGCATCCGGCAGCTGCTGCAGGGTCGCGCCTTCGACCTGGTGGCCTTCTCCATGGGCGGCCTGGTCGCCGGCCTGGTGGCCGAGACCGCGCCGCCCGGCCTGCGCCGGCTGGTGGTGGTGGGCACGCCCCTGCTGCCGCCCGGCCCCAGCCCGGTGCGCCTGCTCGAATGGCGGCACCTGCAGGACGACGCCGAGCGCGCCCGCATCCACCGCCACAACCTCGGGGCGCTGATGCTGCACGCGCCCGAGGCCATCACCCCGCTGGCCGAGGGCATCCACGGCGCCAACCTGGCGCGCGACCGCCTGCGCAAGCGCCGCCTGGCCCAGAGCGGCGCGCTGGCCGGCGTGCTGCAGCGGGTGCGCTGCCCGGTCCACATGATCTACGGCCGCGAGGACGCCCTGTTCCGCGCCCGCCTCCCCGAGCTGGAGGCCACCTTCGCCGCCGTGCCCACCCTGGCCTCGCAGTGCTTCCTCGAGGGCGCCGGGCACTGGGTGCAGTTCGAGGCGCCGGCCGCGTTCGACCAGGCCCTGGCCCGGGCCCTCGCCGACCCGGCGGGCCTGCGGTGACGGCGCCGTGATCCTGCGCATCCTGCACCTCGACGCGCACCAGGTCGCCATCGACAAGCCCGCCGGCCTGCTGGTGCACCGCACCAGCCTGGACGCCCAGGAGGACCGCAACGCGCTGGACCTGCTGCAGGCGCAGCTCGGCGAGCGCCTGTGGCCGGCGCACCGCCTGGACAAGGCCACCAGCGGCGTGCTGCTTTTCGCCCGCAGCGCCGAGGCGGCGCGCGAGCTGGGGCTGGCCTTCCAGGAGGGCCGGGTGGTGAAGCGCTACTTCGCCCTGGTGCGCGGCTGGCCGCCCGAGGCCGGCACCATCGACCACCCGCTGGCCCGCGACCACGAGAAGCCCTCGGCGGGGCAGCCGCACCTGGAGGCGGTGACCCAGTACCGGCGGCTGGCGTGCTTCGACTGGCCCTTCAGCGTCGACCCCCGCCACCCCACCAGCCGCTATGCGCTGGTGGAGGCGCAGCCCCTGACCGGTCGGCAGCACCAGATCCGCCGCCACTTCAAGCACATCGCCCACCCCCTGGTGGGCGACAGCACCCACGGCAAGGGCGCCCACAACCGCGCGGTGGCGCAGTGGCTGGGGACGGCGCGCCTGTGGCTGCATGCCCACCACCTGGCCCTGCCCGGGGCCGGCGGAATGCTGGCGATCGAGGCGCCCTGCGGGCCCGAGTGGGCGCCGCTGCTGGACCCGCGGGGATAATCCGGCCGCATTCCCACCGACACCTGCAAGGACCCCCCATGAAGATACTGAGCCTCAACGGCATCAACCTGAACATGTTCGGCAAGCGTGACCCGAAGCACTACGGCACGATCACGCTGGCCGAGATCGACGCGCGCCTGGCGGCCCTGGCCAAGGAGCTGGGCGTCGAAGTGGAATGCTTCCAGAGCAACTTCGAGGGCGCGATGGTCGAGCGCATCCACCAGGCCCACGCCGAGCAGGTCGACGCGGTGCTGATCAACGCCGGCGCCTGGACGCATTACAGCTACGGCATCCGCGACGCGCTGGCCATCCTGGCCTGCCCGATCATCGAGGTGCACATGTCCAACATCCACGCGCGCGAGGAGTTCCGCCACCACTCGGTGATCGCCCCCATCGCCCGCGGCCAGATCGCCGGCTTCGGCGCCGACAGCTACGAGCTGGCGCTGCGCGCGGCGGTGCTGGCGGTGCGCGCGGCCAAGGGCTGACGCCGGGTTTGCGCGCGCGAGCCCCCGGCTCGTGTCACGGCACTTCGAGGCAGGCCCACCCCGCCTGCCCCGCCGGGCTCAGACCGCGCAATACCGGTTCTGGATCTCGGTGTCCGCCAGGAGGTCGGCCGCCGTGCCCTCGTGCACGATCTGGCCCTGGTCCAGCACGTAGGCACGGTCCGAGATGGACAGGGCGCGCTCCACGTTCTGCTCCACCAGCAGGATGGTCGTGCCCTCGCGCTTCATGCGCGCGAACAGCTCGAACATCTCGTGCACCAGCAGCGGCATGATGCCCTCGGACGGCTCGTCCAGCAGGATCATCTTGGGCTTGGCCATCATCGCCCGGGCGATCGCCAGCATCTGCTGCTCGCCGCCGGACATCGAGGTGGCCTCCTGCGTCAGGCGCTCCTTCAGCCGCGGGAAGATGGTGGCGATCTCGTCGACCATCGCCTCCATCTGCGAGCTGCGCGAGCTGGCGATCAGCCCCAGCTGCAGGTTCTCGCGCACCGTCAGGCCCGGCACGATGCGCCGGTCCTCGGGCACATAGGCCAGGCCGCGGTGGTAGCGGACATGCGCCGGCTGGCCGTGCAGCGGCTGGCCGTCGAACAGGATCTCGCCCTTGCTGCGGGCCAGCAGCCCCATCAGCGTGCGCAGCGTCGTCGTCTTGCCGGCGCCGTTGCGGCCCATGAGCGTGACGATCTCCCCGGCGCGGACCTCGAACGAGACATCCTGCACCACGTGGCTGCGGTCGTACCAGGCGTTGAGGCCGCGGACTTCGAGCAACTTCGGCATCGCCATCACCCCTGCCCCAGGTAGACGCGACGCACTTCGTCGTTCGCGCGGATGTCCTCGGGCGCGCCCTCGGCGAGGAACTCGCCGTGGTGCAGCACGATCAGGCGCTTGCAGATGCCCATCACGAGCTTCATCTTGTGCTCCACGAGGATCACGGTGCGCTCGGCGGCGAGCTTCGTGATCAGGTCCATCATCACCACCGTCTCCTCCGGCGACATGCCGGCGGTGGGTTCGTCCATCAGCAGCAGCTGCGGCTCGGCCGCCAGCGCCATCGCCACCTCCAGCGCGCGCTGCTGGCCGTGGGCCATGTCGGCGGCGACGCGGTGGCGCAGGTCGGCCAGGCCCACGCGTTCGAGCAGCGCGTCGGCCCGGGCGGCGGCGTCCTTCAGCTTCGAGCGCGGCGTGAGGAAGTCGAAGCGCGAGGCGCGCATCTGCGCCGCCACCCGCACGTTCTCGTGCGCGGTGAGCTGCTTGAACACGTTCGTGATCTGGAAGCTCTTGGCGATGCCGCGACGCGCGTACTCGTGCTGCGCCAGGTTCGAGACATCGTCACCGCGGAACAGCACCTGCCCCGTGGTCGGCGGCAGCGAGCCGCTCAGGAGGTTGAAGAAGGTGCTCTTGCCGGCGCCGTTGGGGCCGATGATGGCGCACAGCTCGCCGGCCTTGAACTTGACCGAGATGTCGTTCAGGGCCTTGAAGCGGCCGAAGTGCCTGCTGACGTTGCGGGCCTCGAGAATGATGTCGCTCATGGACGCTCCGCGCCGCGGGCACCCAGGCGCCGCTCGATCGAGTGGATGGTCGTGCCCCAGATCCCGCGCGGGAAGAACAGCACGAACAGCATGAAGATGACCCCCAGCACCGCCATCCAGTGGCGCGTGAGGGTGGTGATCACGTCCTCCAGGTACAGGAAGACGGCCGCGCCGACGAAGGGCCCGAAGAAGGTGCCCATGCCCCCCAGCAGGGACATCATCACCGCGTGGCCGGACTGCAGGTAATGCAGCGAATCCACCGGCACCACCGACAGGTGCAGCGCGCGCAGCGAGCCGGCCAGGCCGCACAGGCCCGCGGAGAGCGTGAACACCAGCAGCTTGGAGCGCTGCACGTCGTAGCCGCAGGCCGCGGCGCGCTTCTCGTTCTCGCGGATCGCCTCCATCACCGCGCCGAACGGCGAGGCCAGGATGCGCGAGACCAGCCACACCGCCGCCGCGACGAAGACGAAGATCACGTAGTACTTGGTCGTGGGCTGGGTGAAGTCCAGCTTGAAGCCGCCGACGTCGAGCACCGGCACGGTCACCCCGCGCAGGCCGTTCTCGCCGCCGGTCCAGGCCTCGGCCTTGTAGAAGGCGTAGTACAGGATCTGGCCCAGCGCCAGGGTCACCATGGCGAAGTAGATGCCGCGGGTGCGGATGGCGAGCCAGCCCACCGCCGCGCCCACCACCGTGGCGGCGACGACGCCCACCAGGATCGCCAGGCCCCACGGCATCTTGGCGTGCACGATGCCCATGCCGGTGAGGTAGCTGCCCACGCCGAGGAAGGCGGCATGGCCGAACGACAGCAGGCCGGTGTACCCGAACAGCAGGTTGAAGCCCATGGCGAACAGGCCGAAGATCAGAATGTTCACCGCCAGCGCCTCGTAGGGCATCAGCAGCGGGAACACGAGCAGGAAGACCAGCGTCGCCGCCACGCGGTGGCGCTTGATCAGGAAATAGAGGGAAGACATCCGGTGGAGCCCTTTCCGCTCACGACATGAAGCCGGCCTTGCCGAACAGCCCCTGGGGCCGCACCAGCAGCACGAGGGCCATCAGCACGAAGATCGACAGCTCGGCCAGCGGCGGCGCCAGCAGGGAGGTCAGGCTGAACACGACCCCCACCAGCAGGCCGGCGACGACCGCGCCAGGCAGCGAGCCCATGCCTCCGACCACCGTCACCACGAAGGACTCGGCCAGCACCGAGATGCCCATCTCGGGGTTGACCGCGCGGGTCGGGGCGGCCAGCACGCCGGACAGGCCGGCGATGGCGGTGCCGATGCCGAAGACCATCAGCCACACCTTGGAGACGTCGATGCCCAGCACCCGCACGATCTCCGGGTCGCGCGAGCCGGCGCGGATGATCAGGCCGTAGCGGGTCTTCTCGATGAACAGCCACAGCGCCACCACCACCGCCGCGGTCGCGCCGATCAGGGCCAGGCGGTACAGCGGGAAATGGCCGAAGCCCAGGTTGACCGCGCCGCGCAGCGCGGACGGCGTGGACGAGGGCACGCCCTCGATGCCGAACATGACGCGCATGGCCTCGATCAGCACGTAGCTCAGGCCGAACGTGAGCAGCAGCGGGTAGTCGATGCCGCGCCCGTACAGCGGGCGCACCAGGAAGCGCTCCGAGAGCAGGCCGATCACGCCCACCACGAGGGGCGTGACGACCAGGCTCAGGAAGAAGCTCCCGGTGAGCGATTGGAAGTAGACGCCCAGGAAGGCGCCCACCATGAAGAACGCGCCGTGCGCGAAGTTCACGACCGTCAGCATGCCGAAGATCAGCGACAGGCCGATCGCCAGCAGCGCGTAGATCGCGCCCAGCCCGATGCCGGACACCAGCTGCAAGGCCAGCAGCTGCGGGGTGATTTCGCTCACGAAGCGTTCCTCCCCGGTCAGGCCTTGTGGCCCAGTTCAGCGCAGGAGCGCAGGTTGGCCTCGTTCGGGGCCTCGATCGCGGCGACGCTGAAGACGTCGTTCTTGTCCTTCATGCCGCGCGACTTGGACTCGACGATGATCACCGACTGCACCGACTGGTGGTCGCACTTGCGATAGAACTGGTCGCCCTTGTACCAGTTGTACTTCATGCGGCCCAGGGCCTCGGCGACCTTGGCGTTGTCGGTGGTCTTGGCGTCGACCACGGCCTGCAGAACGCTGCGCACGCCGGCGTAGCCCAGGGCGCCGTAGTCGGAGGGCACGGCGCCGTTGTAGGCGCGGCGGAACTTGTCGTTGAACACCTTGGCGGCGGGGACGGTGTCCTCCATGCCCCAGTAGTACGAGGTGCCGCCCACCACGCCTTCGAAGGCGTCGGCGCCGCCGGCCAGGCGGGACGTGAACAGCAGCACCGGCGTGACGATGCGCGTGTTGGCCTTGAGGCCGAAGTCGGTGGCCTGCTTGACCGAGTTCACCAGGTCGCGGCCGAAGTTGCACAGCACCAGCACGTCGGGCTTGAGGGACTGGATGCGGGGCAGGAAAGCCGAGTAGTCGGCCGCGCCCAGCGGGTGGCGGATGTCGGCCAGCGTGGTCGCGCCCAGCGCCTTGCCGGCGCGCTCGAAGCCGCGGACCATCTCGTGGCCGTAGGCGTAGTCCGCGGTCAGGTAGACCACGCGCTTGCCGTACTTGGGGAAGGCGTAGCGGGCCACGGCGCCGGCCGTCATGTGCGGGTTCAGCGCCTCGTGGAAGGTGAAGGGGCTCCAGTCCTTGGCCTCGTTGATCGCGTCGCTCTGGCTGATCGAGTTGAAGATCACCTTGCGCTCGCGGGTCACCGCGTTGATGGACAGCTGCGTCGCCGCGGATAGCGAGCCGACGATGAAGTCCACCTTGTCCTTCTCGATCAGTTCCAGCGTGCGGGTCGCGGCCTCGCCCGGGTTCAGCTTGTCGTCGCGCACCAGCAGCTCGACCCGGCGGCCGTTGAAGCCGCCGGCGTCGTTGAACTCCTTCACGGCGAGCTCGGCGGCGCGCACCTGGTCCTGCGCCTCGGCGGAGAACGCGCCGGTCAGCGGCGTGGGGAAGCCGATGCGGATCGGCGCCTGCTGCGCGCTGACGATGTTGATGGCGAACGGCGAGGCCGTGAGGGCGGCGCCGGCCGCACCCACCTTGAGCACGCGGCGGCGGCTCAGGTCCAGCGAGGAATCGCGAAGGTTGGAACTCATGGTGTGTCTCCTGTCGTTGAACATGGCATGACGGGTCATGCGGTGGGTCGTGGGCCGGTCTCGCGCCGGCCTTCTAGGGTGAATCGGCCGCCTCGGCGGGCGGATGGTCCAGGTCGATGGCGGTCTCGGCCATCACGCGGCGGGCGTCGCGCGGCTGCGCCGCCCCGCCCTGCCCGCAGGCCTGCATGTAGGCGCCGAGGCGGCGGGCCCGCTGCACCGCGGCCTGCCCGGCGGGCAGGCGCACGCCCTCGTAATCCGCCAGGGCCTGCGGCGTCGCGCCCAGGCGCTGCACCGCGTCGGCCAGGGCCAGCGCGTCCTGCATGGCCTTGGTCACGCCCATGCCCACATGCGGGCGGGCGACGAAGGCGGCGTCTCCCAGCAGCGCGACGCGGCCCCGGGCCAGCGTCGCGGACTGCACGTCGAAGATCGGCTGCAGGAAGGGCTGGCCGCACTTCTCCATCATCTCGGCGAAGGCCGGCGCCAGCACCTGGCGCGCGTCCTCGCGCATGCGGGCCACCTCGCGCCAGGACACCTTGTGCGGCGGGATGCCCAGGGGGTGGTGCACGCCGTCGGCATCGGTGAGGAGCTCGGCCAGGCGCTGCGGCGCCGGCGCGGTGCGGTACCAGACGAAGTTCCAGGCCCGATGGCCCGGCTCGGTGGTGTTGCCGGGGCGTGCCACCGGGTAGCCGATCAGCTGCTCGCCGGCGGGCAGGCAGAAGCCGAAGCGCTCGAACACCTGTTCGCGCGTGGCGCGGGACAGCGAGGCTTCGTCGCACAGGCCGCGCCAGGCCACGTAGCCCGCGTACTCCGGCTGGACCTGCGGCCACAGCTGCTGGCGCACCGCGGAGCGGATGCCGTCGGCGGCCACCAGCAGGTCGGCCTCGAACGCGCCCTGGGCGCTGGCCACGCGCACGCCGGCCCCGTCCTGTTCGACCGACTGCACGGTCACGCCCTGGCGGTACTCGATCGCGGGCTGCTGGCGGGCGAGGTCGCGCAGCAGCGAATACAGCAGGCTCCACGAGGTCAGCACCTGGGGCAGCGCCATCTCGCCGAGCACGGCGCCGTCGCTGCCCAGGGTGATGCGCCCGGGGATCGCCACGCCCAGCGCGAAGTCCGCCGGCATGCCGCAGCGGCGCAGGCCCTCGACCAGCGCGCTGTGCGTGACGATGCCGGCGCCGCGCCCGTCCATCGAGCCGACGGCCTTTTCCAGCACGGTCACCGCATGGCCCGCGCGGGCCAGCAGGTTGGCCGCCATCAGCCCGCCCAGCGAGCCGCCGGCGACGAGGACGCGCGCCATGCGCTCAGGCTCCCAGGGCGGCCTTCTCGGCCGCGGGGTAATTGAGTTCGATCACCACGCCGTTCGGGTCGTCGAGGAACAGCTGGTGCAGGCCCAGGTTCGGCACGGTGCGCTCCCGCACGGCGACGCCCTGCGCCGCCAGCCTGGCCAGCATGCCGGCCAGGCCGGTGGCGAAGAAGGCCACATGGTCCACCGCGCCGCTGCCCTGGAGCGAGGCGAGGTCGCGGTCGCCCAGGTAGTTCTTCAGGCCCTCGGGATCGTTCAGGTCGATGCCGATCACATGGACCACCGCGTTCGACGGGTCCGCGTGGTCGCCCCGGTACATCCACAGGCCCGGGAAGGGGAAGGCGGGGCGCGGCCCGACGGTCAGGCCCAGCACGCCCTCGTAGAAGGCGCGGGTGGCGTCCAGGTCGGTCGTGCGGATGGAGAAGTGGTTCAGCGTGAGGCTCATGCGGCGCTCCGGGGCGTGAGGGGCTTGACGGTGCCGGCGGGCTCGAGGGCCACGCTGGCGGCGAGGTAACTGCGGACGCGGTCGGCGATGAGCGTCTCGTCGTCCAGGGCGGGCTGGTCCGGGTGGATCGCCAGGCCGTAGACATGGGCGCGCAGGCCGCCGTAGAAGATGCCGCCGTGCAGCCCCATGAGCAGCTCGTGCTCGCGCGCGGTGGTACGGGCGCGGCTGCGGCTGCCGCGGTAGCGGCGGGTCTCGCGCACCAGGCGCGGGAACAGGCGCTCGCCCAGCTT
Organism: Ramlibacter sp. MAHUQ-53; assembly: GCF_052600055.1. Classification (NCBI taxonomy): domain Bacteria; kingdom Pseudomonadati; phylum Pseudomonadota; class Betaproteobacteria; order Burkholderiales; family Comamonadaceae; genus Ramlibacter; species Ramlibacter sp. MAHUQ-53. The sequence goes on along the minus strand of NZ_JBQWTS010000002.1, from coordinate 515,553 downwards.
GCCGAAGAAGCGGTCGGTGATGCTGCGGTCGGTCAGGCCGGAGAAGATCAGGATGCGCACGAACTCCTTGGTCAGGACGGTGCGCGCGTAGTCGACGTAGAAGCGCATGAACTTCTCCTCCACGCTCAGCGTGCGGTCGTCCAGCAGCGCCTCCCACTCCGGCTTCCAGCGGCCTTCGAACACTTCCAGGTAGACGCGGTCCACCAGGGCCTGCTTGGTCGGGAAGTAGTGGTAGACGAGCGTATGGGTCACGCCGATCGCGGTGGCCAGTTCACGCATCTGCGCGTCGAAGCCATGCTCCGCAAAGAACTTGATGGCCCCGTCGACGATGTGGCGCTCGCGCTCGGCCACCGTCATGCGGCGGCGCGCCGGGGCGCCGCCTGCGGCCGCTGCAGCCGATTCAGGGTTACTCCCGAGCCCCTCGCTATTTACCAAGCTGTCAACCATGCGTAGCATTGTTGAGCGATTGGTCAATAAGCCCATCGGTGATAACCCTGAAACGGAACCGCGAGACGGTCTTGCTCGAATGGAACTCAATGGCGAAGTGGTGATCGGCGCGCCGCGCGAACGCGTGTGGCAGGCGCTGAACGATGCGGCGGTGCTCCAGGCCTGCATCCCGGGCTGCGAGGAGGTGGTGGACGAGTCCCCCACCGAGCGGCGCGCCCGCGTGATGGTCAAGGTGGGCCCGGTGCGCGCCCGCTTCTCGGGCCGCGTCTCGCTCTCCGAGGTCGAGCCGCCGCTACGCTGCGTGATGGGCTTCGAGGGTTCGGGCGGCGCCGCCGGCATGGCCTCGGGCCGCTCGCAGGTGGAACTGCACGAGGATGCCGCGGGCACGCGCCTGGCCTACACCGTCAAGGCCTCGGTGGCCGGCAAGCTGGGCCAGATCGGCGGCCGGCTGATGGACGCCTCGGCCAAGCAGCTGGCGGACCAGTTCTTCGCCGCGCTGCAGGCCCGGCTGGCGCCGCCGGCCACGCCGGATCCCGAGGCGGCGGCCTCGCCGGCGACGGAAGCGGCGGGAGCCGCCCCGGCGCAGGCTGCTGCGAGCGCCGCGACGGCCGCAACGGCCGCGCCCCCCGCGGCTGCCGCCCACCACGCCCACCCCGCCCCCTCCACAGCACGCCCGCCGGTGGCCGCACCCGCCGCCAGCGGCGAGTTCTCCCGCGTGCTCTGGTTCGCGCTGGGCGCCGCCGCCACCGCCTTCGGCACGTGGCTCGGCGCGCGCCTGTTCTGACACCCCTCGCGAGGATCACGCCATGAAATCACCCCGCTTCGATTACGTGAAGGCCACCAGCCTCGAGCACGCGCTCGACCTGCTGGCCGAACACGGCGACGACGCCCGGATCCTGGCCGGCGGCCAGACCCTGCTGGCCACCCTGAACATGCGGCTGTCCGAGCCGGCGCTGCTGGTGGACATCACCGGGCTGCAGGCCCTGCGCGGCATCACCGTGCGCGGCGGCCGCCTGCATATCGGCGCGCTGACCACGCACAGCGAGATCGAGGCCTCGGCCCTGGTCGCCGAGCAGGCGCCGATGCTGGCCATGGCGGTGCCGCACATCGCGCACCGCGCGATCCGCAACGCCGGCACCTGGGGCGGCTCGATCGCCTACGCCGACCCCGCCGCCGAGTGGCCCTGCTGCCTGGTGGCCCTGGAGGGCACGGTGCACGTGCAGGGCCCGCGCGGCGCCCGCGCCATCCCGGCCACCGAGTTCTACCTGGACCTGTACACCACCGCCCTGGCGCCCGACGAGATCGTCACCGGGGCGGACGTGCCAGTGGCCACCACCGCCGACTGGTTCGCCTTCGACGAGCTCTCGCGCCGCCACGGCGATTACGCCGTCGCCGGCCTGGCGGTGGCCGCCCGCTTCGACGGCACCGTGGCCCGCGAGGTGCGACTGGGCTTCCTCGGCCTGGGCGCGACGCCGCTGCGCGCGCCGCGCACCGAGGCCCTGCTGGCCGGCAAGGTGCTCGACACCGCCACCATCGGCATCGCCGTCGCCTCGCTCAAGTCCGAGCTCGACCCGCTGCCCGACCTGACCCACCAGGGCGAGACCAAGCGCCACCTGGCCACCGTGCTGGCCCGCCGCCTGCTCGCCGCCGCCCACGCCAGCCGCTGCGCGCTGGCCGTCTGAACCCACCCGAGGAGACACCATGGCCGACCACCACGCCATCGAACTCACCGTCAACGGCCAGGCGCAGCAGCGCCATGTGCAGCCCCGCACGCACCTGGTCGACTTCCTGCGCAACGACCTGGGCCTCAAGGGCTCCCACCTGGGCTGCGAGCACGGCGTCTGCGGCGCCTGCACCGTCGAGGTCGACGGCCGGATCGTGCGCGGCTGCCTGACGCTGGCCGTGCAGGCCGGCGGCTGCAAGGTCCGCACCATCGAGGGCCTGAGCCAGGATGGCGACGTCAAGGACCTCCAGGAAGCCTTCATCCGGCACAACGCGCTGCAGTGCGGCTTCTGCACCCCCGGCATGGTGATGGCCGCCAAGGAGCTGATGGAGCACAAGCCCGACGCCACCCGCGCCGAGGTGCGCGAGTGGATCAGCGGCAACTACTGCCGCTGCACCGGCTACCACGCCATCGTCGACGCGATCTGCGAAACCCTCGCCCTGCGCGCCGGCCGCGCCGCCACCGGCACGAAGGAGGCCGCATGAACACGAGCACCACCCTCCCCCGCGCCGGCAGCGAGGTGAAGGAGCGCCCGGCCACCGGCGAGCAGCCGCTGCCCCCGGTGACCGAGGACCCGCGCTACATCGGCCACAACGCCGAGCGCCCCAGCGCGCGCCGTCTGGTGCAGGGCCAGGGCACCTACCTGGACGACATCGAGCTGCCCCGCATGGCCCATGTGGTCTTCTGGCGCAGCCCGGTGGCGCATGCCCGCATCCTGCGCATCGACGCCAGCACCGCACGCGGCATGCCCGGCGTGATCCTGGTGGCCGACGGCCACGACATCGCCAAGGTCTGCAAGCCCTGGGTGGCCACGCTGGCCCACCTGGCCGGCATGAAGTCCGCGCCCCAGTACCCGCTGGCAGTGGACCGCGCCTGCTGGCAGGGCGAGCCGGTGGTGGCGGTGGTCGCCGAGACCCGCGAGCAGGCCGAGGACGCGCTGCAGACCATCCTGGTGGACTTCGAGCGCCTGCCCGCGGTGGTGGACATGGAAACCGCGCTGGACCCGGCCACCCCGGTGATCCACCCCGAGCTGGGCGACAACCTGTGCTTCACCCGCAGCCTGGACACCGGCGGCGTGGACGCCGCCTTCGCCCGCGCCGACGCGGTGGTGGAGACCACCTTCGAGTTCGGCCGCCACACCGGCGTGACGCTGGAGCCGCGCGCCCAGATGGCCGACTGGAACGCCGCCGAGCAGCGCCTCACGGTCTACCACTCCTTCCAGGCCCCGCACATGATGCAGGACCTGTACTCGCGCCAGTTCGACATCCCCGAGTCCTCGATCCGCGTGGTCTGCAAGGACGTGGGCGGCTCCTTCGGCATCAAGGTGCATGCCTACCCGGACGACTTCGCCACCGTGGCCCTGTCCATCCTGTGCCGCCGCCCGGTGAAGTTCGTGGCCGACCGGCTGGAGTCCTTCACCAGCGACATCCACGCCCGCCACCACCGCGTGCGCGCGCGCCTGGCCGCCACGAAGGACGGCGAGATCCTGGCCTTCGAGATCGACGACCTCACCGGCATCGGCCCGTACTCGATGTTCCCGCGCACCAGCGCGATCGAGGGCAACCAGGTGGTGAACCTGGTGGGCGGCCCCTACAAGCACAAGGAGTACCGCGCCAGGCTGAACGTGGTGTTCCAGAACAAGACGCCCACCTGCCAGTACCGCGGCGTGGGCCACCCGATAGGCTGCGCGGTGACCGAGGGCCTGGTGGACCTGGCCGCCCGCAAGATCGGCATGGACCCGCTGGAGTTCCGCAAGCGCAACGTCATCCCCGACGACGCCTACCCCGCCACCGGCGCCAGCGGCATCAAGCTGGAGGTGCTGTCGCATGAGGCCTGCCTGCGCAGGATCGAGGAGATCATGGACTACCCGGCGCTGCTCGCCGAGCAGAAGGCGCTGCGCGAGCGCGGCATCCACCGCGGCATCGGCTTCGCGGCGCTGATCGAGCTGACCAACCCCAGCGCCGCGTTCTACGGCGTGGGCGGCGCGCGCATCGCCTCGCAGGACGGCGCCACGCTGCGCATGGACCCGTCGGGCGCGGTGGTCGTCATGAGCGGCGTGGGCGAGCAGGGCCAGGGCAACGAGGGCATCTTCCGGCAGATCGCCGCCGACGCGGTGGGCGTGGACCTGGAGAGGGTGCGCGTGGTCACCGGCGACACCGACGTCACGCCCTACGGCGGCGGCACCTGGGCCTCGCGCGGCGCCGGCATCGGCGGCGAGGCGGTGCTGCTGGCGGGCCAGGCGCTGCGCGCCAACATCCTGAAGCTGGCCGGCATCATCCTCAAGCGCGACCCGGCGGAACTCGCCGTGCACCGCGGCGAGGTGGTCGACGCGGCGACGCGCGCGACGCTGATGCCGCTGTCCGAGGTGGGCCGCATCGCCTACTACCGCTCGGACACGCTGCCGCCCGACTTCACCCCGGAGCTGATGGTCACGCGCCACTACGCGCAGCGCGACTTCCCCTTCATCTTCACCAACGGCGTGCAGGCCTCCTATGTCGAGGTCGACCCGGACACCGGCTTCGTCAAGCTCCTGAAGCACTGGGCGGTGGAGGACTGCGGGCGCGTCATCAACCCCAAGCTGGTCGACGAGCAGATCCGCGGCGCCATCGTGCAGGGCATCGGCGGCGCGCTGCTGGAGGAGTGCCTCTACGACGACGAGGGCCTGATGCGCAACGCCAGCATGGCCGACTACCTGGTCCCCATGAGCGCCGAGATGCCCGACATCGAGGTGGCCCACGTGCAGACGCCCACGCGCAGCAGCCAGCTGGGCGCCAAGGGCGCCGGCGAGGCCGGCACGGCGGGCGCGCCCGGCGCGGTGATGAACGCGATCAACGACGCCCTGGCCCCGCTGGGTGCCGAGGTCTGGTCGCAGCCGATCACGCCGGAGAAGGTGCTGCGGGCGCTGGGCAAGGTGGCCTGAGCCCGGCGGGGGCCCGGCCCCCGCCCGCCCCCTCAACGCCCGGTGAACACCGGGCGTTCCTTTTTCAGGAAAGCCGCCACCCCCGCCCCGAAATCGCCGGTGCGGGTGCAGGCCACGAAGGCGTCGCGCTCGGCGTCGAGCTGCTGCGACAGCGGCGTCTCCAGGGACTGGCGCATCAGCCGGCGCAGGTGACCGTAGGCCACCGTCGCCCCGCCGGCCAGGCGGCGGGCGAGCTTCAGCGTTTCCTCGGCCAGCGCCTCGGCCGGCACCACCCGGTTCACCAGGCCCAGGCGCAGGGCCTCCTGGGCGTCGAAGGTTTCGGACAGCAGCGCGATCTCCAGCGCCCGGCGCAGGCCCACCAGGCGCGGCAGGCTCCACGACGCCGAGAGGTCGCAGCTCGCGCCGATGTTGGCGTAGGCCAGGTTGAACTTGGTGCCCTCGGCGGCGATCGCCAGGTCGCAGGCGCCGGACAGGCTCAGGCTGCCGCCGGCCACCACGCCGTGCAGGCTGGCCACCACCGGCGCGTCCAGCGTGGCCAGCACGCGGATGCCGCGGTGCATGGCGTCGATCAGCGCGCCCACCTGCCCCGGGTCGGCGTGCAGGGCCTGCAGGTCGCCGCCGGCGCCGAAGCCGCGGCCGGCACCCGAGAGCACCACCACGCGCGCGCAGCGCTCCTGCGCCAGGCGCTCGCAGGCCGCGGCGAAGGCGCGGGCCATGGGCAGGTCCATCGCGTTCATGGCGCCGGGGCGGTTCAGGGTCAGGGTGACGAGGCCGGGCTCGGGCTGGGCCAGCAGGACGAGGTCCGTGGCGTGGGTGTCGGCAGTGGCGGGCAGGGTCATGCAGTCCTTTCGGGGTGGGGTTCGGTGAGCTGGCGCAGGCGCCGGCGCGAGCCTGGCGTGCACAGGCCGCCGGCGAGCAGCGCGATGCACTGGCGGGCGATCTCGCACGGCGGCAGCGGGCCGTCGGGGCGGTACCAGCGCCCGATCCAGCTCAGGGCGCCGGCCAGGGTGAAGGCGGCGATCTTGGGGTCGCAGGGCACGATCGAGCCCTCCGCCATGCCGGCGCGGATCAGGGCGCGGAATTCGCCGTCCAGGGCCGCCTTGAAGCGGCGCAGCTCGCGGCGGCTGTCGGCGGGCAGCGGGTCCTCGCCCACGCGGATGACGCACATGCCGAAGTCGCTGGTGACGATCTCCACGTAGCGGCGCATCGCCGCCACCAGCTTGTCGAAGGCGGTGCCGCCGCGGGCATGCTCCTCGGCCACCGCGTCCTGCAGCATCCGCATGCCGATGTTCACGCACTCGAACAGGATCTCGTCCTTGTTCTTCACGTAGTAGTACAGCGTGGGCTTGGTGATGTGCAGCTGTTCGGCCACATCGTCCAGCGAGGTGGCGTGGAAGCCCCTCTCGCCGAACATGCGCGCCGCCACCCGCAGCACCGCCTCGCGCTTGCTGGCGCGCAGCCGGCCGCGGTCGGCGCCGGGCGCCCAGGGCGAGTCCACCGCGGGCGCCGGGCCCGCCGCGCGCGCCCGGGGCCGCGCCGCGGCCTCAGCGGTAGAGGGCCTCGATCTCGGCGGCATAGGTCTTGTAGATGCTGGCGCGGCGCACCTTCATCGTGGCGGTCACCTCGCCGTCGTCGTGGTCGAGTTCCTTGGTCAGGAGGTGGAAGCGGCGGATGTGGGCCACGTCCGCCAGGCCGGCGTTGCCACGGTCCACCTCGGCCTGCACCAGCTCGCGCACCTGCGGCGCCTCCACCAGCGAGCGGAAATGCGTGAAGGCCAGCCCGCGCTGCTCCGCCCACTTGGCGGTGGTGTCGAAGTCGATCTGGATCAGGGCGCCGACGAAGCGGCGGCCGTCGGCCACGATCACGCACTCCTTGATGAAGGGGCTGGCCTTCATGGCGTTCTCGATCTCCGAGGGCGTGAGGTTCTTGCCGCCGGCGGTGATCATCACGTCCTTCAGGCGGTCGACGATGCGCAGGTGGCCGCCCTCCTCACGCACCACGTCGCCGGTGTGCAGCCAGCCGTCGACGATGGCGCTGGCCGTGGCCTCGGGGTTCTTGTAGTAGCCCTTGAACACCACGCCGCCCCGCAGCTGCAGCTCGCCCTGCGCCGACAGGCGCGCCTGCACGCCCTGCGTGGGCACGCCCACCGTGCCGAAGACGATGTCATCGGGCCGCTGGCCCAGCACCATGCCGCTGGACTCGGTCATGCCGTAGACCTCGACCAGGGGCACGCCCAGGGTTCGGAAGTAGCGCAGGATCTGCGGCGAGATCGGCGCCGCGCCGGTGAGCGCGATGCGCACCTCGCGCAGGCCGATGAAGTTCTGCAGCGCGCGGAACACCAGCCAGTAGGCCGCGGCGAAGACCAGCGCCTCGCGCGGCGTTCGCTGCGCCGCCGCCTTGTGCGCGAAGGGCTCGCAGGCCGCCATCGCGCGCTCGTAGAGCCAGCGGCGCCAGCGGCCGGTCTCCTGCATCTTGATGGAGATGGCCGAGTGCAGCTTCTCCCAGATGCGCGGCACGCCCAGGAACATGCTGGGCGCGACCTCGCGCAGGTCCTCCTGCACGGTGCGGATGGACTCGCCGAAGTCCACCCGCGAGCCCAGGTAAAGCGGCACGAAGGTGGTGAGCATCTGCTCGGCCACGTGGCACAGGGGCAGGTAGGACAGGTGCGAGGTGGCGGGCGTGAGGCCCAGGCGCTCGATCACGCCCGGCGCCATGGCGGCGATGTTGGCGTAGCTGATCATCGCGCCCTTGGGCTTCCCGGTGGAGCCGGAGGTGTAGATGATCAGCGCCGTGTCCTCCAGGGACTGGGTGGCGAGCACCGCGTCGATGCGCGCGTCCAGCGGCGAGGCGGCGCCGAGTTCCTCCAGCGCCTCGAAGCCCATGACCAGCCCCGGCGCGCGCGCCATCAGGTCCTGCAGGCCCTTGCGCTCGAGGACGACGATGCGCTGCACCATCGGCAGCTGGTCGATGGCGTCGAGCACCTTGTCGGCCTGCTCCTGGTCCTCGCAGAACACGATGCGGGTGTCGGCATGGCCCAGCACATAGGCCACCTCGTTGCTCGGGCTGGTGGGGTAGACGCCCACCGTCACCGCGCCCACCAGGCCGGCGCCGAGCTGGGCCATCACCCACTCCAGCCGGTTCTCGGAAAGCACGCCCACATGCTGGCCGGGCTCCAGGCCCAGGGCGGCCAGGCCCAGGCCCACCAGGCGGGCCCGCTCGTGGAAGGCGCGCCAGGTGATCGGGTTCCAGATGCCGTAGCGCTTCTGCCGGATGGCGATGCGATCGGGCTGCTGCGTGGCCTGGTGGCGCAGGGCCTGGGGCAGGGTCTTCTGGAAAAGGGTCAGGTCCATGGGGCTTCTGCCAGGGAAATGTCTTCGCCAGTGCGGCCGCGGAACCGGCTTTGCCGGGCCGCTGGGTGCGACCCGTCGAGGGGGAGGCGGCCGCAGGCCGCTTCGGGGGTGGTCATGAAAGCCAGCGCTTGCGGCGCTTGTAGTGCTTGATCTCCTTGAAGCTCTTGCTGCCGCCCTCCTGCCCCACGCCGAGGTAGAACTCGCGCACGTCGGGGTCGGCCGCCAGCTTCTCGGCGGTGTTGTCGATCACCACCTTGCCGGTCTCCATGATGTAGCCGTAGTGGGCCACCGCGAGGGCGATGGACGCGTTCTGTTCCACCAGCAGCATGGAGACGCCGCGCTCGGCGTTGATGCGGGCGATGATCTCGAAGATGTTCTCCACCAGCACCGGCGACAGGCCCAGCGAGGGCTCGTCCAGCAGCATCAGCCGGGGCCGGGCGATGAGCGCGCGGCCGATGGCCAGCATCTGCTGCTCGCCGCCGGAGAGGTAGCCCGCCAGGCCCTTGCGCCGCTCGTGGAGGCGGGGGAAGTACTCGTAGACCAGCTCGAAGTCGGCCTGCGACGGGTTCACGCCGGTCAGGGCGTAGGTGGCGGCCACCAGGTTCTCGTGGACGGTGAGGTCCTCGAACACGTGCCGCCCCTCCATCACATGGAACAGGCCGCCGCGCACCAGCGCGTGCGGCGCGCGCCCGGTGACGCTGGCGCCGTCGAAGCGGATCTCGCCGCGGGTGACCGCGCCGTTCTGGAGGTCGAGCAGGCCCGAGATCGCCTTGAGCGTGGTCGACTTGCCCGCGCCGTTGCTCCCCAGGAGCGCGACGATCTGCCCCTGCGGCACCGAGAGCGACAGCCCGCGCAGCACCTGGACCGCCTTGTTGTAGACGACCTCGATGTTGTTCACCTCCAGCAGGGGCGGCGGGGTGCGGGGCTGGCTGTCCATCGGCGGGTCCCCGGGGCTCAGAGGCTGATCCAGTCGGACACCGGCAGCATCTTCTGCTGCTTGAAGTCCGCCTTGTAGACGCGGCCCACCGGGATGGAGTTGCCGCGGATCGACAGCGGCACGCCGATGATGCCGCCGGTGTCGAAGTTGCGGATGGAGCTCAGCGCCGTCTTGAGGTTGCGGCCATTGAGCTCGTTGCCCGCGTCCAGGCAGCGGCGCGCGGCCTCCGTGAGCAGCATGGCGGCCAGGAAGCCCTGCATGTAGGCCGTGCTCTGGTACTCGGGGCGCATCTTGCGGATGCGTTCCAGCATCGGCGCCTTGCCCTCGGTGTCGTAGTAGTAGCGATAGGGCATCACGCCCATGAAGCCGTCGGCGTTCGCGCCCATGCGCATGACCGTGGAGTTGTCCATGCTCCAGAAGGTGCCCATGAACTGCGACTGGATGCCCTGCGCCCGCGACTGGTTGATGAATTCGGGGATGGGCGCCGAGACGTAGCCGTGGAAGATGGTGAAGTCCGGCGCGGCGCGGCGCAGCTTGATCACCTCGGTGGACACGTCCACGCTGCCCGGGGGCGTGACGATCTCCAGCGCCAGGTTCAGGCCCAGGCGCTTGGTGTCGGCGCGGGCGGCCTCCACCGGGTCGCGGCCGAACTCGGTGTCGGAGTAGACCAGGGCCACCTTGGCGCCCGGCTTGGTCTTGGCGATGTACTGCAGCAGGATGCCCACCATCTCGCTGTAGTCGGGGCCCACCATGAACTGCAGCGGGTACTTCTGCGCGTTGGTGATCTCCTTGGCGAAGGAGGCGCCGGTCATGATCATGGAGCCCATGCGCTCCACCTCGGGGTTGACCGTCTTCACGAAGCCGGTGGAGTCGGCGTAGTACAGGTGCACCTTCTCCTGGCTGGTGATCTTCTTGAACACCGCCATCGACTGGTCGACCTTGTAGGCGGTGTCCTCCGCCACGTAGCGCACCTTGCGGCCCTTGATGCCGCCCTGGCCGTTGAGGATGGACAGGTAGTCCTTGATGCCCGCGTCGATGCCGATGCCGGCAAAGGCGAACACGCCCGTCATCGGCACCGAGGCGCCCAGGACGATGTCCTCCTTCGAGGCGGCGGCCCCCTTGGCCTGCGCGCGCGCGGCCAGCGGGAGGGCGGCGGAGGCGGCGGCCGCGAGGGCGCCGGTGAGGAGTTTGCGCTTGTCGATCATGGGGAGTCTCCTTGCGAGTGGAAGCAGGTCGGGGGGCGGATCAGGTCCGGAAGGGCCACAGGTGGAACGCGCGGCGCACGCGCCGCCAGACTTCGGCCAGGCCCAGCGGCTCGAAGACCAGGAACAGGATGATCAGCGCGCCGAACACGATGGTGCGCACCGGCGACAGGTACATCAGGGTGTTGCCCGAGAGCGGCAGCCAGCCCATGACCAGCTTGAGGACCTCGGGGACCAGGGTCATGAACACCGCGCCGAGGATGCCCCCGAGCACCGAGCCCATGCCGCCGACGATGACCGCGGCGAGGAAGAAGATGGACATCACCAGCGGGAAGCTCTCGGGCGTGATGGCGCGGAAGAAGTAGGCGAACAGGCCGCCGGCCACGCCGGCATAGAACGAGGAGATGGCGAAGGACAGCAGCTTGTAGCGAAGCAGCGGGATGCCCAGCACCTCGGCCGAGATGTCGCGGTCGCGGATGGCGATGAAGGCGCGGCCGATGCGGGTGCGAAACAGGTTGGCCGCGCCGAGCAGCAGCAGCGCGGTGACCGGCACCACCAGCCAGTAGAAGCGGAAGGAGTTGTCCAGGTCCACGCCGAACACGTTCGCGGGCTTGACGGTCAGGCCCGCCGGCCCGCCCGTGAACGAGGCGAAGTGGCTGAAGACGAAGTGCGCCAGCACGCCGGCCGCGATGGTGGCGATGGCCAGGTACAGGCCCTTGACCCGCAGCGAGGGCAGGCCCACGACGATGCCGCAGGCCGTGGACACGCAGCCCGCGGCCAGCAGCGCGGGCAGCGCGCTGATTCCCCAGCGCGCCTGCACGATGGCCACCGTGTAGGCGCCGATGCCCATGAAGGCCGCCTGCCCCAGGCTCACCAGGCCGGTGTAGCCGGTGAGGAGGTTCAGGCCGGTGGCGCTGGCCACGTTGATCGCCACCAGGCAGGCCAGGTACAGCCAGTACTCGCTGGCGACGAAGGGGAAGACCGCCAGCACCACCCCCAGCGCCGCCACCCAGGCGCGCTGGGTCGGGCTGTCGAACAGCGCCGCGTCGGCGGCGTAGGTCTGCTTGGCCGAGCCGATCCTCATCTCACAACCTCTCGATCTCGTGGGTGCCGAACAGGCCGTAGGGCCGCACCAGCAGGATCACCACCAGCAAGCTGAAGGTGGCCAGCAGGCGGTACTCGCCGCCCAGGTAGAAGGCGGCCATCGACTCGATCACGCCGACCACCAGGCCGCCCACCAGCGCGCCGGGCACGCTGTCCAGGCCGCCGAAGATCACCACCACCAGCACCGACAGCCCGAACACGCCCATGGCCGACGAGATGCCGCCGATGGAGCCGACCACGATGCCGGCGACGGCGGCGATCATGGCCGCCGCGGTCCAGGCCAGGGAGAACACCCGCGGCACGTTGATGCCCATGGAGTAGGCGGCCGCCTGGTCGGAGGCGGTGGCGCGCAGGGCCACGCCGCCGCGCCAGTAGCGCAGCGCCAGGATGGCCGCCGCGATCAGCAGCGCCGCGGCGCAGAAGCCCCAGAACACCTTGGCGGAGACCAGCGCCTCGCCGACCATCACCGGCGCCTGCGGGAAGAACTCGGGCAGGCGCTGCTGGTCGGCCGTCCAGATGAACTCGACCAGGCCCACCAGGATGGACGACAGGCCCACCGTGACCATGAAGGTGGAGATCGGCGACTCGCCCAGCATCGGCCGGATCGCGGCGCGCTCCATCAGGGCGCCGGCCGCGCCCGAGAGCAGCACCGACAGCGGGATCGCCGCCCAGACCGGCAGCGCCAGGCCGGCGCTGAAGGCGAAGAACAGGTAGGCGCCCAGCATCATCATCTCGCCGATGGCGATGTTCACCACGCGGGTGGCCTTGTAGATGATCACGAAGGCCAGGCCGGCCAGGGCGTAGAGCCCGCCCGAGCCGAGGCCGGCGAGCACGATCTCGAAGATCAGCCAGGGGTCGAAGCTCATGGGCGTCCCCACACCCGGCGCTGCGTGTCCGCGCAGCCCCCCGAGGGGGCGCGCGCCTGCCCGGGGCGGCCCGGCGCGGCGCTCATGCCGCCACCCCCACGCGGCCCGCAGTCCCGCGGAATCGCGCGCGCAGCTGCTGCACGTCCCCCGAACCCAGGTAGGCCTTGACCACCTCCGGGTTGGCCTGCACCTGGGCCGGCAGGCCGTCGGCGATGACCTGGCCGAAGTTCAGCACCACGACGTGGTCGGACAGGTCCATCACCATGCCCATGTCGTGTTCGACCATGAGCACGGTCACGCCCCATTCGCGCCGCACCTCGAGGATGAAGCGCGCCATGTCCTCGGTCTCCTCGCGGTTCATGCCGGCGACGGGCTCGTCCAGCAGCAGCAGGCGCGGGCGCATGGCCAGCGCGCGGGCCAGCTCGACGCGCTTTTGCAGGCCGTAGGAGAGCGAGGCGACCGGGGCCTTGCGGATATGGTCGATCTCGAGGAAGTCGATGATGCGCTCCTCGATCTCGGCGCGCAGGCGCTCCTCCTCGCGGCGCGCGGCGGGCGTGTAGAACAGCGCCTGCAGCGGGTTGGTGCGCAGGTGGCAGTGGCGCCCGAGCTTGATGTTGTCCAGGACCGTGAGGCCGCGGAACAGCGCGATGTTCTGGAAGCTGCGCGCCAGGCCCATCGCGGCGCGGCGCGGGGGCGCGGCCCGGGTGATGTCCTGGCCGTCGAACAGCACCTGGCCGGCGCTGGGGCGGTAGAAGCCGGAGATGGTGTTGAACACCGAGGTCTTGCCCGCGCCGTTGGGGCCGATCACCGAGGTGATGCTGCCCGGCGCAACCTGGAAACTGACCTGGTTCAGGGCCTTGACGCCGCCGAAGGCCAGCGTGAGCCCCTGCACCTCGAGCAACGGCGTGCCCGCGACCATCTCCATCCTGTCTCCTTGGAGGCCCGCGGGGCGGCCCGGAAGGGGCCGCATTGTTCTACTCGCGGGTAACTTCCTGAATTACAGGTAGAAATGCACAGCGGTGCAACGGGTCGGCGGCCGGTGTTTTCCCTGGGTTGCCGCCGCCACCCGATCCCGGCAGGCGCCGGGACGCGGGCCGGTCAGTCGACGCTGGCGCCGGAGGCGCGCACCACCGCGCTCCACTTGACGATGTCGGCACGCAGGATGGCGCCGAACTCCTGGGGCGAGGTGAGGTACGGGTCGGCGCCCTGCCCGGCGAACTTCTCGGCGACGTCCTTGGCGCGCAGGGCCTCGTTCACGTCGGCGTTGATGCGGCGCACGATGTCGGCGGGCACCTTGGCCGGCGCGAACAGGCCGAACCAGGGCGTGACGTCGAATTCCTTGAAGCCGGCCTCGGCGATGGTGGGGATGGTCGGGAACGAGGCCGAGCGCTTCGCGCTGGTCACCGCCAGCGGCAGGACCTGGCCGCTCTTGATGGTGCCGGCCACCGAGGGCAGGCTGGTGAAGACCACGTTGATCTGGCCGCCCATGAGGTCCTGCAGCGCGGGCGCCGCGCCGCGGTACGGCACGTGCGTGAGCTTGACGCCGGCGGCGGCATTGAACATCTCGCCGAGCAGGTGGTTCACCGAGCCGTTGCCGGCGGAGCCGTAGGTCAGGTTGCCGCGGCGCGCGGCGGCGACCAGGTCGGGGATGGACTTGATGCCGGCGTCGGGCTTGGCGATGGCCACGAAGGGCAGCGTGGCCACGGTGGCGACCGGCGCGAAGTCCTTCTCCGGGTCGAAGGGCAGCTTCTTGTACAGGGAGCCGTTGATGGCGTGCGAGCCGACATAGCTCATGAGGAGCGTGTAGCCGTCGGCGGGCGCATTGGCGACGAACTCCATGCCGACGTTGCCGCCGGCGCCGGCGCGGTTCTCGATGACCACCGGCTGCTTCCACTTGTCCGAGAGCTTCTGGCCGATGATGCGCGCGAGCGCGTCGGAGGCGCCGCCCGGGGTCTGGGGCACGACGATCTTGACGGCGCGGCCGGGGAAATCCTGGGCGTGGGCGGCGAAGCCGGCGACGGCGAGCGCCGCTGCCAGCGCGGCGCGGCGGGTGATGGGGGTGAACATGGGGGGTTTCCTCTCAGGGGCGCGCGCGCGGGGGCGCCGCGCGCGCGTTGTCTCTCGATTCCGGTGGGCGGCTATTGTGGTCGGAAGCCGCCCGGGCGGCGGGGCGGATGCAGTCATGTGCGCGACACCTCGGGGTCAGGTCTTGCAGCAACGCGGCCGCTGAGCCCGGACGAAAAAAGGGCCCCTCGTCGAGGGGCCCCTGGCGTGAGTCGGACGCGTCGCGCGTCCAACGTCAGGCGATCAGCGCACCGGCTTGTACGCGCGCTTCTTGGCGTCGCGCGGCACGAAGACCTTGCCGCCGTTGCCCGGGCGGGCGAAGTCGCCACGCGGGGGCTGGCCGGCGAAGTCGCCACGGGGCGCCGGGCGGCCGGCGAAGTCGCCGCGCGGGGCCGGGCGGCCGAAGCCCTGGGCGGGCTGGCGGTCCCACGGCGTGCCGCCGCGGCGGTCGTCGCCACCGCGGAAGTCGTTGTTGCCGCGGAAGTCGCCGCCACGGGAGTCACCGCCGCGGAAATCCTGGCCGCCACGGAAGTCCTGGCCGCCGCGGAAATCGCCGTTGCCCCGGATGTCGTTGCGGAAATCGCCGCCGCCACGGCGGTCGTCACGGCGCTCACCGCCGAAGTCGCCGAAACCGGACTTGCGGCCGTAGCCGTTGCGGTCGAAGTCGCCACCGCGCTTGGCGAAGTGGCCACCGCCACCGCCATGGCCGCGGCCCGGGCCGCCACGGCCCTTGCCGCCGAAGCCCGGCTGCGGCGCGCGCGGGGCGCGCTGCTGGGGCTCCAGGCCCGGGATCTCCTCGGCCTTGAACGGCTGCTTGGTGTAGCCCTCGATGTCGAAGATCTTGAAGCGGTCGCGGAACTCGGCGAACGTCACGGCCAGGCCGTCGCGGCCGGCGCGGCCGGTGCGGCCGATGCGGTGGGTGTAGTCCTCGCTCTTCATCGGCAGGCCGAAGTTGAAGACGTGGGTGATGGTGGGCACGTCGATGCCGCGCGCGGCGACGTCGGTGGCCACCAGGATCTGCACCTGGCCGTTGCGCAGCGCCATCAGGCGGCGATTGCGCAGGCCCTGGCTCAGGGCGCCGTGCAGGGCGACGGCGGAGAAGCCGTCCTGCTGCAGGTCGTTGGCCAGGCCGTCGCACTCGACCTGGGTGGAAGCGAACACGATCGCCTGGTCGATCGAGGTGTCACGCAGCCAGTGGTCCAGCATCTTGCGCTTGTGGGCGGCGTTGTCGGCCCAGAACAGCACCTGCTTGATGTTGGCGTGCTTCTCCTGCGGCGAGGCGATTTCCACGCGCTGGGGCTCGCGCATCACGCGGGCGGCCAGCTGCTGGATGCGCGGCGCGAAGGTGGCGCTGAACATCATGGTCTGGTGGCGCTCGATGGTGAGCTGGTTGACTTCGGCCAGGTCGTCGGCGAAGCCCAGGTCCAGCATGCGGTCGGCTTCGTCCACGACCAGGAATTTCACCTTGTCCAGCTTGATCTGCATGGAACGCTGCAGGTCCAGCAGGCGGCCCGGGGTGGCGACCACCAGGTTGGCGTTCTGCAGGCGCGCGATCTGCACCTGGTAGGGCATGCCGCCGACCACGTTAGCGATGCGCAGGCCGCGGCAATGCTTCACGAGCTCGATGGCGTCATGCGCCACCTGCTGCGCCAGCTCGCGCGTGGGGCACAGCACCAGGGCGCCGGGCTGGGCCGCCTTGAAGTGGCGCGGGTCGGTGGGGTTGCGGCGCTTGCGCTTGGGCGGCTCCTCGCCGCGGGCGGCAGCCTCATCGGCCAGGCGCTTGGCCTCGGCGCGCTCGGCGGCCTCGGCCTCGGCCTGCTGCTGGATCAGGGTGTGCAGCACGGGCAGCAGGAAGGCGGCGGTCTTGCCGCTGCCGGTCTGGCTGGAGACCATCAGGTCGATGAACTTGGCGGACTCGCCCTCCTCGGAGTTGTCCATGGCCAGGGGAATGGCCTTTTCCTGCACCGCGGTCGGCTGGGTGTAGCCCAGGTCCTCGATGGCGCGGAGCAGCTCGGGCTCCAGGCCCAGCTTGGCGAAGCCATTGGGCAGGGCGGGCGCGTCGGTCGTGGCGGGCGCGGAAATGATGTCGGCAGGCGCGAACTCGCCCTGCACTGCGAGAGTGTCGGTCATGAATTTCTACAAAAGGGGACGCGCCGGCCCGTGGGGCTGGCGGAGTCGCCGATGGTCAGGAAACATCAACCATCAAACGACGTACGAGCGGGTGCTTCAGGGAAGTGGCTCGCTGGCTCTTTCGGTGAGCCTGTGCATGAAGGGAGATGCAAGAAAACGCCGGCCATGCGGGCCGGCGATGCGCGAATTATCGCATGGCAGGGTTATCCCTGCCAAGCCCCTGCCCCTTCAGGCCGTGAGGCGAAGGAAATGCTCGCGGTAATGCACCAGTTCGTCGATGGACTCGTGCACGTCGGCCAGCGCGGTGTGGGCCTGGCGCTTCTTGAAGCCCTCGTAGACCTCGGGCCGCCAGCGGCGCGAGAGCTCCTTGAGGGTGGAGACATCGAGGTTGCGGTAGTGGAAGAACGCCTCCAGCCGGGGCATGTACTTCACCAGGAAGCGGCGGTCCTGGCCGATGGTGTTGCCGCACAGGGGGCTGGCGTTCTTCGGCACGTACTTCAGCAGGAACTCGATCAGCGCCGCCTCGGCCTGGGCCTCGTCGATGGTGGAGGCCTTCACCCGGTCGGTCAGGCCGCTCTTGCCGTGGGTGCCCTTGTTCCAGGCATCCATCTTGTCCAGCTGGGCATCGGTCTGGTGGATGGCGAAGACCGGGCCTTCGACGCGCGGCTCCAGGTGCGGGCCGGTGACGACGACGGCGATCTCGATGATGCGGTCGACCTCCGGGTCCAGGCCGGTCATCTCGCAATCGAGCCAGACCAGGTTCTGGTCGCTCTTGGCCAGCGCGGGTGCCGCGGCCGGGGTGGGCGTTTCGTTGGCAGGGGTGTCGGACATGGCCCCGATTGTCCCTCATGCCCGCGGCTAAACTCCTCGCGATGTCCGCGTCGTACCTGCTCACCCTCGCCTTCGCCGCCGCCCTGCTCCTGGGCCTGGCCACCAAGTACTGGCTGGCCGCGCGCCAGGTGCGGCATGTGGCGGGCCACCGCGCCGCCGTGCCGGCGCCCTTCGCCGCCACCGTGCCCCTGGCCTCGCACCAGAAGGCCGCCGATTACACCCTGGCCAAGGCCCGCGTCGACCTGCTCGAGATGGCGGTGGGCGCCGCCCTCCTCCTCGGGTGGACGCTGCTGGGAGGCCTGGACCTCCTGAACCAGGCCCTGCTCGCCGCCCTCGGCCCCGGCATGGGCCAGCAGCTGGCCCTGCTGGCCGCCTTCGCCGTCGTCAGCGGCCTGCTGGACCTGCCCTTCGCCTGGTACCGCACCTTCGTCGTGGAGGAGCGCTTCGGCTTCAACAAGATGACCCTGGGCCTGTGGCTGGCCGACCTGGCCAAGGGCGCGCTGGTGGGCGCGGTGATCGGCCTGCCGATCGCCGCCCTGATCCTCTGGCTCATGGGCGCGGCCGGCCCGGCCTGGTGGCTATGGGCCTGGTGCACCTGGATGGGGTTCAACCTGCTGCTGCTGGTGGTCTACCCCACCTTCATCGCGCCGATCTTCAACAAGTTCAAGCCGCTGGAGGACGAGGCCCTGGCCGCCCGTGTCACCGCGCTGATGAAGCGCTGCGGCTTTTCCGCCAAGGGCCTGTTCGTCATGGACGGCAGCCGCCGCAGCGCCCATGCCAACGCCTACTTCACCGGCTTCGGCGCGGCCAAGCGCGTGGTGTTCTACGACACCCTGCTGGCGCGCCTGTCGCCCGGCGAGGTGGACGCGGTGCTGGCCCACGAGCTGGGGCATTTCAAGCACCGGCACATCATCAAGCGCATCGTCGCCCTGTTCGCGATGAGCCTGGCGGGCTTCGCGCTGCTCGGGTGGCTGTCCAGCCAGGTGTGGTTCTACACCGGGCTGGGGGTGCGCCCCAGCCTCACCGGCGCGAACGACGCGCTGGCGCTGCTGCTTTTCCTGCTGGCGGTGCCGGTGTTCTCGTTCTTCATCTCGCCGCTGCTGGCGATGATGTCGCGCCGCCACGAGTTCGAGGCCGACGCCTACGC
This sequence comes from Ramlibacter sp. MAHUQ-53, assembly GCF_052600055.1. Lineage (NCBI taxonomy): Bacteria > Pseudomonadati > Pseudomonadota > Betaproteobacteria > Burkholderiales > Comamonadaceae > Ramlibacter > Ramlibacter sp. MAHUQ-53. The sequence continues at coordinate 496,832 of NZ_JBQWTS010000002.1, read as the reverse complement.
CGTCGCCCACACCAACGGCCATGACCTGGCTGCGGCCCTGCTGAAGCTGTACGAGGACAACGCCTCGACGCTCACGCCGGACCCGGTCTTCGTCGGGTTCTACTACTCCCACCCGCCCGCCGCGCAGCGGCTGGCCCGGCTGGGGCTGAGGCTGGAGGAGGCCGCATGACGACATCGATGCTGCGCAAGAAGGACTGGTCGAAGGTGAAGCGCCGCGCGTTCACGCCCACCGAGCTGGTCACCCGCCTGATCACCGCGCCGGGCTGGAAGCTCGCCGGCGACGGCGACCAGGTGGCGATCGAGAAGACCTTCACCTTCGCCAACTACCACGAGACCCTGGCCTTCGTGAACGCGGTCGCCTTCATCGCCCACACGCAGGACCACCACCCCGACCTGTCCGTCCACTACAGCCGCTGCGTCGTGCGGTTCAACACGCACGACGTGGGCGGCATCTCCGAGTCCGATTTCGATTGCGCGGCGATGGTCGACGCGCTGGTCGCATGAAGGCCGGCATGCAGGCCCCGATGAAGGCGGTCCCCCTTGCCTGAGCGCGCCACCCTGGACCGCGGCCTGGTGGTCGCCAGCCACGGCCGCCACGTGCTGGTGGAGACGCCCGAGGGCGAGCGCCTGATCTGCCACCCCCGCGGCAAGAAGAACCAGGCCGTGGTCGGCGACCGCGTGCTCTGGCAAGGCAGCCACGACGAGGGCACGATCGAGAAGATCGAGGAGCGGCGCAACCTGTTCTACCGGCAGGACGAGATCCGCACCAAGTCCTTCGCGGCCAACCTCGACCAGGTGCTGGTGCTGATCGCCGCCGAGCCCGAGTTCTCCGAGGCGCAGCTCACGCGCGCCCTGATCGCCGCCGAGGCCGCCGGCATCACGCCCCTGATCGCCCTGAACAAGAGCGACCTGGTCGAGCCCTTCGAGCGGGCCTGGGGCCGGCTGCTGCCGTACCAGCGCATGCACTACGGGGTGATGCCGCTGTCGCTGCGGCTGTCCGGCGAGGTGGACCGCGAGCACCTGATGCGCCACCTGCAAGGCAAGACCACCCTGGTGCTGGGCCCCTCCGGATCGGGCAAGAGCACGCTGATCAACCTGCTGGTGCCCGGCGCGCTCGCCGAGACCGGCGAGATCTCGAAGGCGCTGAACTCGGGCAAGCACACCACGACCAGCACCACCTGGTACTGGGTCGACCAAGGCCGCACGACCGCGCTGATCGACTCGCCCGGCTTCCAGGAATTCGGCCTGCACCACATCGAGCCGACGCAGCTCGCCGGCCTGATGCCCGACCTGCGCCGGCACCTGGGCGAGTGCCGCTTCTACAACTGCACCCACCTGCACGAGCCGGGCTGCGGGGTGATGGCGCATGTCGGCGCCGAGGGCGAAGGGGCCATCAGCCCCAACCGGCACCGCCTCTACGGCGAGCTGTTCTCGGAGCTGTCGCAGCCCCGCTGGTGAGGCCTGCGGCGCCGGCCGTTCACCCGATCAGGCGGGCGAACGTGAGCAGCGCCAGCAGCACCATCCACAGCACCACCGAGCGCCACACCAGGCCCACGATGCTGCGCAGGTGGCCGGGCTCGGCCTCGCGGCCCGGGGTGCTCTCGCTGTCCGCGGGCAGCACGTCGGCGGCCATGTAGCCCGGCGCGCTGGGCGAGGCGAAGGCGGAGCGCAGGGCCTCGCCGCCCAGGCGCACGTTGACCGCGCCCGAGGTGGCAGCCAGGATCACGCCGTCGTTGTCGTTGGGGAAGCGCTGCGCGTGGTTGCGCCAGCAGTCGATGGCCTCCTCGAAGCTGCCGACCACCGCGAAGGCCATGGCGGTCATGCGCGCCGGCAGCCAGTCGATCGCGTGCCAGGCGCGCACCGAGGCCTCCTGCAGCCAGGGGCTCACCGGCTGGCTGCGGCGCGGGCTGGGCCAGTAGCGGCCGGCGAATTCGGCCATGCGATAGAGGATGGCGCCCGCGGGCCCGAAGCCGATGGCCGCAAGCACCGAGAACCAGGCCAGCACGCCGAAGACATGGCGGTGGGCGGCCAGCACGGAGTATTCGATGACATGCCGCAGCAGCTCGCTGCGGGGCAGGTCCGCCACCTCGACCTGCTGCCACTGCGCCAGCAGCTCGCGGGCCTGGGCCTCGTCGCCGGCGTCCAGCGCATCGCGGATGGCGGTGAAGTGGTGGCTGAACTGGCGGAAGCCCAGGGTGTAGTAGCCCACCACCACGCTCCACACCAGGGCCAGCGGCCAGCCGAGGAACGCCAGCAGCAGCCAGTGCACGCCCGCCGCCGCGAGGGTGGGGAGCAGCACCGCCATCGACCAGCAGACCCAGCCATGGTGCGGCTTGCCGGCGTCGAAGTTGCGGCTCACCCAGCGCGCCCACTGCCGCAGCCCCCCGTGCACCGGGTTGTGGCGGGCCAGGGGCCGCACCTGCTCGATGAGCAACGCGAACAGGATGGCGAAGAAACTCATCCCGGCATGATAGCCCGGGGGGCCGGGCCGCCGCCCCGGGAGAACCTCAGGCCGCGGCCGGCCGGAGCCGGCCCGCGCGTGGCAGGCCCTGCGGGGCCAGGAGGCCGCCTCGGGCCGCCTCGGGCCGCCTCAGGCCGCGAGGAAGCGGTACAGGTTGCGCAGCATGCCGGCCGTGGCGCCCCAGATGAAGCGCTCGGTCGGCCCGTCCTGCCAAGGCATGGAGAAGAACTCGCGCGGCCGGCCCATGACGTCGACCGTGTGGCGCCGGTGGTGGGCCGGGTCCATCAGGAAGGCCAGCGGCACCTCGAAGGCGTCGGCCACCTCGTCGGCATTCAGGGCGAGCTGGTGGGCGGGGTCGACCAGGGCCACCACCGGGGTGACGATGTAGCGCGTGCCGGTGGTGTAGGTGGGCAGCTCGCCGATCACCTCCACATGCACCCGCGCCAGCCCGATCTCCTCCTCGGCCTCGCGCAGCGCGGTGTCGGCGGCGTCGCGGTCGGTCTCGTCGCGCTTGCCCCCGGGCAGGGCGATCTGGCCCGAATGGGTGGACAGGTGGGCGGTGCGCAGCGTGAGCAACAGGGTGGGCTGCTCGCGCATCACCAGCGGCACCAGCACCGAGGCGTGGGCCGTCTTGCGGTCGTGGAAGCGCGGCTCCTCGCGCACCTCGGGCACCCAGGCCGGCGGCGCGGCGAATCGCGCACGCAGGGCCTGGGGCGCCAGGGCGTCCAGGGGCACGGCCGGCAGGTGCGAATCGATGCCCGACACCGGCACGGCGTGGGGATTGAAATTCGGCAGCTTGGACAGCGGGATGAATTCCGGCTGCGGTGGGGGCTGGGACGTCACGTGGGGATCCGGTTCAGGGTTGGACGAGGAGGCGCCACGGGCACAGGCAACAAAAAACCGCCGAGGGCGCGAGCCCGGCGGCGGTTTGATGTGAAGGCTGCAAGGCCTTACTGGGCGGCGGGAGCGGCCGCCTTGAAGGACAGCTTTTCCTTGATACGGGCCGACTTGCCGCTGCGGTCACGCAGGTAGTACAGCTTGGCGCGGCGCACGTCGCCGCGGCGCTTGACTTCGATGCTGGCGATCAGCGGGCTGTAGGTCTGGAAGGTACGCTCGACGCCTTCGCCGCTGGAGATCTTGCGGACGGTGAAGCCGCTGTTCAGGCCGCGATTGCGCTTGGCGATCACGACGCCTTCGTAGGCCTGCACGCGCTTGCGGTTGCCTTCAACCACGTTCACGTTGACGATCACCGTGTCGCCGGGGGCGAACTCGGGGATGTTCTTGCCAAGGCGAGCGATTTCTTCTTGCTCGAGAGTCTGGATCAGGTTCATGTTTACCTCTGGGATCTTGCCCGCGCTGCACTAGGGGCCCCGGTGGTTTCTACCTGTGGGGCGGCCGGACAGAGGATCGGAAAGCCCACCATTATAGCCCGGCCGGCAATTTCCTCAAAAAGGCCTCGTCGGCCTTGCTCAGGCGGCCAGCCTGGCGGGCCGCCTCGACCAGCTCCGGGCGCAGGCGGGCGGTGGCCTCGAGCCGGCGCTCGCGGCGCCAGCGCTCGATGTTGGCATGGTGGCCCGAGAGCAGGGCCTCGGGCACGCGCTGGCCGTTCCATTCCTCGGGGCGGGTGTAGTGGGGGCAGTCCAGCAGGCCGTCGAGCGCGGGATTGAAGCTGTCCTCCTGGTGGCTGCCGGCGTCATTGAGCACGCCGGGTTGCAGCCGGGCCACCGCGTCGAGCAGGGCCATGGCGGCCAGCTCGCCGCCCGACAGGACGAAGTCGCCCAGGCTCATCTGGGCGGTGACATGGCGGTCGATGAAGCGCTGGTCGATGCCCTCGTAGCGCCCGCACAGGAGGATGGCGCCCGGGCCCGCCGCCTCGGCCTCGACCAGGGCATGGTCGATGCGCCGGCCGATGGGGGAAAACAGCACCACCGGGCAGCCGTCCTCGCCGCGGTCGGCGCGGATGGCGGCCAGGCACTTCTCGAGCGGCTCGGCCATCATGACCATGCCGGGGCCGCCGCCGAAGGGGCGGTCGTCCACCCGGCGGTAGTTGCCCTCGGCGTGGTCGCGCGGGTTCCACAGGCGCACGTCGACCTGCCGCGACTCGTAGGCACGGCGGGTCACGCCGCTCTCGAGGAAGGGCGCGAAGAGTTCGGGGAACAGGGTGATGACGTCGAAGCGCATGGCCTCCTCACCCGGTCAGTAGTCGGCCTGCCAGTCGACGGTGATGCGCTTGCCCGGCAGGTCGACGCCGTCGACGTAGGCGGCCACGAAGGGGATCATGCGCTCACGCGCCTTGCCCTCTTCCTCGTAGCCCACCACCAGCACGGTCTGGGGGCCGGTGGACAGCAGGTCGGTCACCTGGCCCAGGGCCGCGCCCTCGCGGTTGACGACAGCCAGGCCGATCAGGTCGACCCAGTAGTACTCGTCGTCCCCGGCGGTGGGGAAGCTGGAACGGGGGATGAAGATGCGTGCGCCCTTGAGGGCCTCGGCGGCGTTGCGGTCGTCGATGTCCTGCGCGCAGGCGACGACGCTGTCCGAGTGGTCCTTGGCCTCGCGCACCTTCAGGAGCACGGTGCCGGAGAAGGTCTTGGCGCCCTTCTCGGCGGGCTGGAGGAACCAGCGCTTGGAAGAAAAAAGCGCTTCCGGGGAAGCGCTATGGGGCAGGACCTTGAACCAGCCCTTGATGCCCCAGGCATCCAGGATGCGCCCGACTTCGACGGCGTCCGCGGGCAGTTCCGCGGGATCCAGCGGCAGGTTCATCCTGGTGCGGCGGCCTTAGGCTGCGGGAGCGGCCTTGGCGGCTTGCTTGATCAGGCGGTCCACGGTGGGGGACGCCTGGGCGCCGACGCCCTGCCAGTAGGTCAGGCGGTCCTGGGCGATGCGCAGGCCTTCCTCGCCGCCCTTGGCGGTGGGGTTGTAGAAGCCGATGCGCTCGATGAAGCGGCCGTCACGGCGCACGCGCTTGTCAGCGACGACGATGTTGTAGAACGGACGATGCTTGGAGCCGCCGCGGGAGAGTCGGATCACGACCATGATTTATCCTTCGGGTGGAGGGTGCCTGCGACTTTTTGCTTGCGGGCAACCCCTGGAGTTTTCTTTCGGCGTTTGAGACACGCGACTGGCCACCCGGCCAGCGACACGCTGAAAAGCCGGCCATTATAGCCCCCCGAGCCCGATGCCCCTGATCCGCCCCGCCGGCGAGGCAGACCTGCCTGCCCTCACCGCCATCTACGCCCACCACGTGCTGCACGGAACCGGCACCTTCGAGACCACGCCGCCCACCGAGGCCGAGATGGCCGCGCGCCGGGCCGACGTGCTGGCCAAGGGCCTGCCCTACCTGGTGGCCGAGGACGAGGGCCGAGTGCTGGGCTTCGCCTACTGCAACTGGTTCAAGCCCCGCCCGGCCTACCGCTACTCGGCGGAGGACTCGATCTACCTGCACCCCGAGGCCACCGGCCGCGGCCTGGGCCGACTGCTGCTCGCCGCCCTGGCCGACGAGGCCGAGCGGGCCGGCCTGCGCAAGCTGATCGCGGTCATCGGCGACTCGGGCAACGCCGGCTCGATCGGCGTGCACACCGCCCTGGGCTTCACCCGGGTCGGCGTGATCGCTTCCTGCGGCTGGAAGTTCGGCCGCTGGCTGGACATCGTGCTGATGGAAAAGACCCTGGGCGACGGCGACCGCAGCGCCCCCGACACGACGGAGTCCCCTGCCACATGAAAAACAAGACCCTCGCCACCTGGCTCACCTTCTTCGGCGGCCCGCTGGGCCTGCACCGCTTCTACCTGCACGGGCTGGGCGACCTGGTCGGCTGGCTGCTGCCCATTCCCACCGCGCTGGGCGTCTACGGCATCCAGCGCGTCGGCCAGTTCGGGCTCGACGACAAGACCAGCTGGGTCCTGATCCCGCTGCTGGGGTTCACCTTCGCGGGCTGCGCCCTCAATGCCATCGTCTACGGCCTGATGCCGCCGGCCAAGTGGAACGCCCGTTTCAACCCCGGCGCCGACCCCGAGGCCCCGGCCGGCGCGACCAACTGGCTCACGGTGTTCGGCCTGGCAGCCTCGCTCATGATCGGCACCGGCGTGCTGATGGCGAGCATCGCCTTCAGCTTCCAGCACTACTTCGAGTACCAGATCGAAGAGGGCCGCAAGATCTCGCAGTGAACACGCCCGGCCTGCCCCGCCTCGACACCTACACCCTGCGGCTGTTCATCGCGGTCGCCCGGGAGGGCTCGATCGCGCGCGCGGCGCAACGCGAGCACCTCGCCGCCTCGGCCCTGAGCCGCCGCCTCGCCGACCTGGAGCGCGCGCTGAAGGTGCCGCTGCTGGTGCGCTCGGCGCGCGGGGTCGGGCTGACCGAGGCGGGCCAGTACCTGTTCGACCGCGGCCACCGCATCGAGCAGGAGCTGGCCTCGCTGGTGCAGGACATGTGGGCCGTCAGCGGCGCGGTGACGGGCAGCGTTCGGCTGTTCGCAAACCCCTCGGCGGTGGTCGGTTTCCTGCCCGAGCGCCTGAGGGCCTTCTGCGACCGCTACCCCGAGGTGGCGGTGGAACTGGGCGAGCACCGCAGCCGCGAGGTGCTGCGCGCCTGCCTGGACGACCGCGCCGACGTGGGCGTGGCCGTGGCCCAGGACGCCGTCGCCGGCCTGGACTCCTGGCACTTCGCCGACGACCCGCTGATCGTGCTGATGCCCGCCGGGCACGCGCTGGCGAAGGCCGCGAGGCTGAAGTTCCGCGACGTGCTGGGCCACGGGCTGGTCACCATCCAGTCCGGCGGCTCGCTGGACCAGCTGCTGCGGGAGCAGGCCCAGTCCGCCCGCGCCGCGCTGCAGCCCCGGGTCAGCGTCGAGAGCTTCGACGCGGCCTGCCGCATGGTCGAGGCCGGGCTGGGCGTCGCGATCGTCCCCACCAGCGCGGCGGCGGCCTTCGCTGGCAGCGCCCGCTTCGAGCGGCGCCCGCTGGACGAGGCCTGGGCGCCGCGCGAGCTGCGCCTGTACGCCCTGCGCAAGCAGCCGCGGTCGCGGGCGGTCGAGGCGCTGATCGAGCTGCTGCAGCCGGGCGCCTGAGGCACCCCGGCCATCGCGCCGCGCGATGGCCCCGCCGCCCAGACAGCATGACCCTGCGCGCAGGTCGCGGCCTAGAGTCGCGGCCATGGACACCCTCCACCTCCCGGGCCGCCTCCTGTTCCTCACACGCGCGGCCGACGACCTGGCGCGCCAGCTGCGCGGCGAGACCGTGCGCCCGGCCCGCCTCGACGACCTGGCCGATGACGTCTCGACTGACGAGATCACCCCGGTCCCCATCCTCACCCACTACGACGACAGGCTGGGCGACTACGCACACACCGGCTTCAGTGCCGGGGGCCGGCGCCCCTTCGCACCGCGCGCCCTGCGCGAGGGCGGCTTCAGCGTGCTGGTGGCCGGCAACCGCTACGGCAAGGGCTCATCGCGCGAGCACAGCCCCGCCGCCGAGAAGCTGGCCGGCATCCGCCTGGTGGTGGCGCGCAGCTTCGAGCGCATCTACCGGCAGAACGCCGACAACATCGGCCTGTTCACCTCCACCGACCTGGGGCTGGTGGAGCGCCTCGGGCGCGGCGAGGCGATCACCGTCGACGAGCTGCTCGAGGGCCGCGACGCCCTGGCCGCGGCCATCCTGCGCGCCGGCGGCCTGCTGAAGTTCGGCCGGCGCTTCCTGCAGGGCGTGGCGCCCTCCCCGGCCGCGAGCGACGAGCGCCCCCGCACCCTGTTCGAGAAGATCCTCGCACGCCACGCGATGCGCACCGAGGTCACCGGCGCCGGCCTGCGTCCCGGCGAGGGCGGCTTCGTGCGCGCCGACCTGCGCTTCATCCACGAGTACTACACCGGCATGTGCGCGCACATGCTGCACGCCGCGTTCGGCCGGCCGCTGGCGCTGGTGGACCCGGCCTCGGTCGTGGTGTTCGAGGACCACACCTCCTACGTGGCGGACAGCCCCGCGCACGTGAAGGGCGGCCTGGTCCCCAACGTCGCCGCGATGTGCCGCGCCCAGCGTGAGTTCGCCCAGGACTACGGCCTGCGCCTGCACCGCACGCTCACCGAGGACGAGGCTGCGCGCGACGACGGCCGCCACGTCGCCGGAATCTCGCACGCGATGGTGGCCGAGCACTACGCACTGCCCGGGCAGGTGGTGGTGGGCACCGACTCGCACACCCCGCACAGCGGCGCCCTGGGCTGCGTGGCTTTCGGCGTGGGCACCACCGACATGGCCAACGCCTTCGTCACCGGCGCGGTGCGGGTGACGGTGCCGCGCAGCCTGCGCATCGAGCTGGAGGGCGCGCTGGCCCCGGGCGTGAGCACCAAGGACGTGGTGCTATACCTGCTGGCCCTGCCCGCGATCCGCGCCGGCGAAGGCGTGGGCAAGGTCTTCGAATTCGCCGGCCAGGTGGTGCGCTCGCTCGCCACCGACGAACGCGCCACCCTGACCAACATGACCGCCGAACTCGGCGGCTTCACCGGCATCGTCGAGCCCGACGCCGAGACGCTGCGCTTCCTGCGCGAGCGCCGCGGCCTCGACTTCCGTCTCGAGCCCTGGATGCGCTCCGACCCGGGCGCCGATTACGCCGGCGTGATCCGCGTGGACTGCAGCGCCCTCACGCCCCGGGTGGCCCGACCCGGTGACCCGGGCAACGGCGTCGCCCTGGCCGACCTGCCTGCCGCCGAGCGCCCGTGCCTGGACATTGCCTACGGCGGCTCCTGCACCGCCGGCAAACGCGAGGACTTCGACCAGTACCACGCTGTGCTGGCCTGGGCTGCCGCGCGCGGCCTGCGCGTGCCCGAGGGCCTGCGGCTGTACCTGCAGTTCGGGACCACCGCGGTGCGCGACTACTGCACGGAGCGCGGCTACCTGCGGGCCTTCGCGCAGGTGGGCGCGCAGATCCTGCAGCCCTCGTGCGGCGCCTGCGCCAACTGCGGCCCCGGCTCGTCGACCGAGGCCTCGCAGGTGACCGTGAGCGCCATCAACCGCAACTTCCCCGGCCGATCGGGACCGGGCCAGGTCTGGCTGGCCAGCCCCGCCACCGTGGCCGCGAGCGCGATCGCCGGCCGGCTCGTGTCCTTCGCGGAGCTGCAGGCGCAGCACGCCTGACCCGCTGCCGCCGGAGGCACCCCCGAGACACGACAACCAGGAGACACACCATGCTTCGCCCCGCCCTTCCCCACCGCCGCCACCTGCTGGCCGCCGCCCTCCTCGCCCTGGCCGCGCCGCTGGCGCTGGCCCAGCCCCAGGCCGACCGGCCGCTGCGTCTGGTCGTGCCGCTGACCACCGGATCCACCGTGGACGCCATCGCACGCACCATCAGTGCGCCCCTGGCCAAGGCCACCGGGCACCCGGTGGTGGTGGAGAACCTTCCTGGCGCCGGCGGCATGACCGGCACCCTGCAGGTGGTCAAGGCGGCCCGGGACGGCATGACGCTGGCCCTGGTCTCCTCGAACCACGTGATCAATCCGGCGATCTACAAGACCGTGCTGTTCGACCACATGAACGACATCACCCCGATCGCGGTGGTCGGCGCGGTGCCGCTGGTGCTGGTGGTCCACCCCTCGGTGCCGGCGAAGAACACCGCGGAACTCGTCGCCCTGATGAAAGCCCAGCCCGGCAAGCTCAATTACGGCTCCGCCGGCAACGGCAGCACCCTGCACCTGGCCGCGGAGATGCTCGCCAGCGAGACCGGCACCGACATCCGCCACATTCCCTACAAGGGCACCGGGCCGCTGACCACCGACCTGGTAGGCGGCCAGGTGCAGATGGCCTTCGTCTCGGTGACGGCGGCGGCGCCGCAGGTGCGCGCGGGCAAACTGCGGGCGATCGCAGTGTCGACGAAGCAGCGCTCGGCGGTGCTGCCCGAGGTGCCCACGCTGGCCGAGACCGGGTTGCCGGGCTACGCCTTCGAGCCCTGGATCGCCATGGTCGGCCCGGCCGGCCTGCCGGCCCGCGTGGTGCAGGACACCTATGCCAACCTGCGCAAGGCGATGGCCGAGCCCGTGGTGCAGGAGGCCATGGCGGCCCAGGGCATCTCGCTGGTCGACATCGCCCCGGCCCAGGCCCCCGCGTTCTTCCGCAGCGAACTGGACAAGCACGCGAAGCTGGTCAAGCGCTCGGGCGCGACGCTGGACTGAGCGAACCCCCCGGCGCATGAAAAAAGGCCACCTCGCGGTGGCCTTCTTGCTGGAGCGGGCCGTCAGGCGCGCCCGGGTCAGTACATCTGCAGGCTGACCCAGTAGGCGATGGCCGCCACGAAGGCGCTGGCCGGGATCGTCAGGATCCAGGCCCAGACGATGTTGCCCGCCACGCCCCAGCGCACGGCGCTGGCGCGCTGCGTGGAGCCCACGCCGACGATGGCGCCGGTGATGGTGTGGGTGGTGGACACCGGGATGCCCAGGGCCGTCGCCAGGAACAGCGTCAGCGCGCCCCCGGTCTCGGCGCAGAAGCCGCCCACGGGCTTGAGCTTGGTGATCTTCTGGCCCATGGTCTTGACGATGCGCCAGCCGCCGAACATGGTGCCGGCGGCGATGGCCACGTAGCAGCTCACGATCACCCAGCTCGGGGGCGACTTGTCGGAAGCGGCGGTGTAGCCGGTGGCGATCAGCAGCATCCAGATGATGCCGATGGTCTTCTGCGCGTCGTTGCCGCCGTGGCCCAGGCTGTAGGCGCCGGCCGAGAGCAGCTGCAGGCGGCGGAACCAGCCGTCCACCTTGCGCGGCGTGGCGCGGCGGAACAGGCGCGAGACGATCACCATCATCAGCGAGCCCAGGATGAAGCCCAGGGTCGGCGAGACGAAGATGAACAGCACCGTCTTGCCGATGCCCGCGGCCAGCAGCGCGCTGGTGCCGCCCTTGGCGATCACCGCGCCCACGATGCCGCCGATCAGGGCGTGCGACGAGCTGGAGGGGATGCCGTAGTACCAGGTGATCACGTTCCAGGTGATGGCGCCCACCAGGGCGCCGAACACCACGTGCGTGTCCACCACCCCGGGCTGGACGATGCCCTTGCCCACGGTGGCCGCCACGCTCAGGTGGAAGATGAAGATGGCGACAAAGTTGAAGAAGGCGGCGAACAGCACGGCCTGGGTGGGCCGCAGCACGCCGGTCGACACCACGGTGGCGATCGAGTTCGCCGCGTCGTGGAAGCCGTTCATGAAGTCGAACGCCAGGGCCAGCGCCACCAGCAGGATCACCACCCAGAGCGCGGCCTGGACGGTCGTTGCGGTATCCATCGTCGCGAGCTCCGGCGGATCAGGACTGCTCGAGGACGATGCCCTCGATCACGTTGGCGACGTCCTCGCACTTGTCGGTGACGGTTTCCAGCAGCTCGTAGACGGCCTTGAGCTTGAGGACCTCGCGCACGTCCGGCTCCTCGCGGAACAGCTTGCTCATGGCGCTGCGCATGACGCGGTCGGCGTCGGACTCGAGGCGGTCGATCTCCTCGCAGGTCTTGAGGGCGGCCTCGGCGGTGGCCGGGTCGGCCAGCTTGCCGATCAGGGCCACGGCGTCCTTCAGTCGCTCGCAGCACTTGACGCACAGGTCGGTCAGGCGGGTGATCTCCTCGTTCACCGTGCGCAGGTCGTACAGCGCCATGGTCTCGGCGCAGTCCTGCAGCAGGTCGGCCACGTCGTCCATCGTGTTGATCAACTGGTGGATCTGGTCGCGGTCGATCGGCGTGATGAAGGTGCGGTGGATCAGCCGGTTCACCTCCTGGGTGACGCGGTCGGCGGCGCGCTCGGCGTTGTCGACGTCGCGGTTGTACTGCTCGCGCAGGTGCGGGTCGCTATAGTTGGCCACCAGCTGCGAGAAGGCGCGTGCGGCCTCCACGATGCGCTCCGCGTGCTGGTTGAACATTTCAAAAAAATTGCCTTCGCGCGGCAGCAGCTTGCCAAACAGCATGCGTTCTCTCTTTCCCGGGCAGGCGTACGCCGGCCCTGTGACGGTTTCATGACGGACGGCAGTGTACCGTCCGCGGGCCCTGGCGGCCGCGCGCCCGTTGTGTTACATGCCGACCCCGCCCTGCTGGCCCTGGACAAGCCGTCCGGCCTGCTGTGCGTGCCCGGGCGCGGCCCCGGCAAGCAGGACTGCCTGGCCGCCCGGGTGCAGGCCGGCTGGCCCGACGCCCTGGTGGTGCACCGCCTGGACATGGCCACCTCCGGCCTGTGGCTCATGGCGCGGGGCCCGGCGATGCAGCGGGCGCTGTCCATGGCCTTCGAGGCGCGCCGGGTGGACAAGCGTTATGTCGCGGTGGTGTCCGGCCGGCTGGCGCCGCCGGACACGGCGGATGGCTGGGGCCTGGTCGACCTGCCCCTGGCCGCCGACTGGCCCAATCGCCCGCTGCAGAAGGTGGACCCGGTCCACGGCCGCCCCAGCCGCACCCGCTGGCGCGTGCTGGGCCACGAGGGCGACACCACCCGGGTCGAGCTCGAGCCGCTGACGGGGCGCTCCCACCAGCTGCGGGTCCACCTGCTGGCGCTGGGCCACCCGATCCTGGGCGACACGCTGTATGCCCCGCCCGCGGTCCGCGACCGGGCGCCGCGGCTGCTGCTGCACGCCTGCGCGCTGCGCCTGGCGCACCCGGCCACGGGCGAACCCCTGGCGCTCGACTGCCCGCCGCCGTTCTGAGCGGCGGCAGCCCGCGCGGGCTACGATCCCCCCATGACCGCAGCCCACCTCACGATCCTCACCGGCGCCTCGCGCGGCATGGGCCTGGCGATGGCCGACCAGCTCCTGCGCGAAGGCCACGAACTGCTGGGCCTCTCGCGCCATGCCAGCGCGGAGCTCACCGCCCGGGCCGGCGACCTGGGCCGCCGCTGCGAGCAATGGCCGGTGGACCTGGCCGACCCGGCGCCGGTGGCGGCACGCCTGGCCGCCTGGCTCGCCGCCCGGGGCCCCGACGGCCTGGCGAGCGTGACCCTGATCAACAACGCCGGCGTGATCCCCGCGATCGCGCCGCTGGGGGGCATTCCCGCCAGCGACGCCGCCCGGGCCCTGCGGGTGGGGCTGGAAGCGCCGATGCTGCTGGCTGGCGCCTTCCTCGAGGCCACCTCCGGCTGGCCCTGCGTGCGCAAGCTCCTGAACATCTCCTCCGGCCTGGGCCGGCGCGCGATGGCCTCACAGGCGCCGTATTGCGCCGCCAAGGCGGGCCTCGACCACTTCACCCGCTGCGTGGCGCTGGAGGAGGCGCTGCGGCCCAATGGCGCGCGCGTGTGCTCCCTCGCGCCGGGCGTGATCGACACCGACATGCAGCGGCAGCTGCGCGGCGCCGACCCGGGGCGGTTCCCCGACCAGGGCAACTTCGCCGAGCTCAAGGCGCAGGGGATGCTGATGTCGCCGCAGGACGCGGCGCAGCGGGTGCTGGCCTACCTGGCGCGGCCGGACTTCGGCGCGAACCCGGTCGGCGACGTCCGGGACAAGTAGGCGGCGCGGGCCGGCCGCCGCAGGCCGCGAGGCCCGCCGCGGACCGGCCAGGACCTCAGGGGTCCTGGAAGCTGCCGCGGCGCAGCGTCACCACCAGCGTGTCACGGTAGCCGCCGGCGCCGGCCGGCTGGATCGGCGTGGTCTCGTGGATCACGCGCTCGTCGTCCAGCAGCATCAGGCTCCAGGGCTCGGTCAGCGTGAAGCGCATGCCCGCCGGGCCGTCGGCCTGGAAGACGCGGGTCTCGCCGCCCTTGACGCCCTCGCGGGCCACCAGGAACACGGCCACCAGGTCCACGCCGTCACGGTGGGCGCCCTCGGGCGTGGGCCGGCCGATGCCGCCGGCGGTGTCGATGCGGAACTGGTGGGCCTCGCTGTACCAGGGCTGCGCCCCGCGCAGGCCGCTGCACAGGCGGCCCAGGGCGGCCATCAGGCGCTGCCACGCCGGCGCGCCGGTGACCTCCGGCAGCATCGGCTCGAACCAGCGTTCCATGCCGCCATGCAGCGCGTTGTACGAGACCGGCTGCCAGTGCGCGCGGTGCGGCACGGGGACGACGCGCTCGCCGTCGATGACGAAGCTGGCGTGGCGGCGGCGGCGGTAGCGGCCGCCGTCACGCAGGTAGTTGTCCGGCGGCAGGCCGTTCCAGCCGGGGGCCCAGGCCTGCAGGTCCGCCAGCGTGCAGCCGGCGAGCTCGCAGACGGCCTGCGCGGACAGCACCGCGAAGCCCTGCTCGCGCAGCTGCGCGTCGAGCTGCGCGGGCGCGGTCAGCGGCGGCGCCAGCATCAGGCCTCCACCTTCACGCCCTTCCAGAAGGCGACGCGGCCGCGCACCTCCTCGGCCTCGGGCTTGGGGTCGGCGTAGTACCACGCGGCCTCGGGATTGAGCTCGCCGTCGACCAGCAGGGAGTAGTAGCTGGCCTGGCCCTTCCAGGCGCAGGTGGTGCGGTGGTTGCTGAAGGTGACGTAGCGGCGGTCCAGCGATGCTTCGGGGAAGTAGTGGTTGCCCTCGACCATCACGATGTCGTCGCTCTCGGCGATGACCTTGCCGTTCCAGGTTGCTTTCATCCGGCTATTGTCGCTCCTCGCCAGCCGCCCCCCGCCGGGCGGGCGCCGCCAGCCAGTGCAGGCTGAACAGGCGCTGCGGGTCGACCCACACCGCGCCGGGCACGAAGCCGGCCCGCGCCGCCAGCGCCCGCAGCCCCTCGACGGTGAACTTGTGCGAGTTCTCGGTGTGCAGGCTCTCGCCCTCGCCGATCAGGTGCGCCTGCCCGCCCAGGTCCAGCCGCTGGCGGCAGCGGCTCACCAGGTGCATCTCCACCCGCTGCAGCGGCGCGTTGTAGAAGGCGCAGTGGGCGAAGCGGGCCAGGTCGAAGCCGGCGTCCAGCTCGCGGTTGGCGCGGGCCAGCAGGTTCAGGTTGAAGGCGGCGGTGACGCCGTCGCGGTCGTTGTAGGCGGCATGCAGCACCGCGGGCTCCTTGACCAGGTCCACCCCGAGCAGCAGCCCGCCGCCGCGCAGCAGGCCGCAGGCCCGTCGCAGGAAGCGCAGCGCCGCGGCCGGCGCGAAGTTGCCCAGCGTGGAGCCCGGGAAGAAGCCGACCCGCCGGTGCGCGCCCGCCAGGGGCGGCGGCAGCAGCAGGCGCTCGCTGCAGTCGGCCACCAGCGGCGCCAGGGGCAGGCCCGGGTAGTCGCGCCGCAGCCGCGCGCAGGCTGCGTGCAGGGCCTCGGCGCAGATGTCCACCGGGCGGAAGCCGGCCGGGGCCTCCAGCGCGTCGAGCAGCAGGCGCACCTTCTCGCAGGCGCCGGCGCCGAACTCGACGACCTCGGCGCCCGGCCCCGCCAGCCGGGCCATCTCGCCGGCATGGCGCCGCAGCAGCCCCAGCTCCACCCGCGTGGGGTAGTACTCCGGCAACTCGCAGATGCGGTCGAACAGGCGCGAGCCCTCGGCGTCGTAGAAGTACTTGGGCGAGATGGCGCGCGGGCGGGCGGCGAAGGCCCGGCGCAGGTCCCGGCCGAAGCCCTGCTCCCAGCCCGCGGCGGGAGCGTGGCCCGGGGCAGGTTCCGGCGCCTGCATGGGGGCGGGCGGGGCTGCGGCCCAGGGTGCCGGGCGCGCGGCCGCGGCCGTCATGCCGCGTCCCGCGCCAGCCGCAGGCCGGTGAACTGCCAGCGCGCCGCCGGCGGGAAGAAGTTGCGGTAGGTCGGGCGCGCGTGCCCCAGCGGCGTGGCCAGGCTGCCGCCGCGCAGCACCTGCTGGCCCACCATGAACTTGCCGTTGTACTCGCCGGCCGGGCCGGCCAGCGGCCGGAAGCCGGGATAGGGCTCGTAGGCCGAGCGGGTCCACTGCCAGGCCTGATCGTCCCGCTGCGCGAAGCCGGGCAGGCCGCAGGCCGCCTCCCACTCGGCCTCGGTGGGCAGGCGGGCGGCGGCCCATTCGGCATAGGCCGCCGCCTCGTGGAAGCTCACGTGCCGCACCGGCGCCTCGGCATCCAGCGGGTGGACGCCGTCGAGGCTGAACACCTGCCAGGCCTCGGCCGGCGCGCGCGGGTCGCCCGGCGGGATCCAGTAGGCCGGGGCGCTCCAGCCCTCGGACCGGGCCAGCGCCCAGCCATCGGACAGCCACAGCTCGGGGCGGCGGTAGCCGTCATCGGCCATGAACGCCAGCCACTCGCCGCAGGTCACCAGCCGGCTGGCGATGGCGAAGGGCCGCAGCAGCACGCCATGCGAGGGCCCCTCGTTGTCGAAGGCGAAGCCGGTCCCGGCGTGGCCGATGGCCACCTCCCCGCCGGGGTGCGACAGCCACTCCAGGGCCGGCGCCGCGCCGGGCGCGGGCGTGCGCTCGCGGTAGGCGGGCAGCAGCGGGTTGCAGGCGAAGGCGTGCAGGACGTCGGTGAGCATCAGCTCCTGGTGCTGCTGCTCGTGCTGCAGGCCCAGCTCGATCAGCGCGGAGACCTCGCCGGCCTCGGGCAGGTAGTCCAGCATCACGTGGTCCACGTGCGAACGCCATTCGAGCACCCGCTCCAGCGCGGGCCGCGTGAGCAGACCGCGCTGCGGCCGCGGGTGGCGCGGCCCGAGCGACTCGTAGTAGGAGTTGAACAGGAAGGCGAAGCGATCGTCGAACACCCTGTAGCCCGGGCAGTGCGGCTGCAGCACCATCGCCTCGAAGAACCAGGTGGTGTGGGCCAGGTGCCACTTCACCGGGCTGGCGTCGGGCATGGACTGGATGCACTGGTCCTCGGCCGACAGCGGCGCCGCCAGGGCCAGGCTGTGGGACCTCACCGTACGCCAGCGTCCAGGTTGCATCCCCTTGTTGTAGGGCGGCCGGCGGTCGCCGCTTGTAGGACAAGTCCGTCAGCACGCGGGTCAGCGCGCCTCCTCGAGCACGGACTGCCGCAGCCAGCCCCGCACCTGGGCGAGGTGGCGCTGCTCGGTGTCCAGGGCCACGGTGAAGGCCTGGGCCATGTCGGGGTGGCCGCCCTCCTGCGCCAGTTCGACCAGCAGCTCCCAGCCGGCGCCGTCGCCCAGCTCGACCAGCAGCAGCGCGTTCAGCGCCTGGGCCACCGTGGTGCGCGGGTCGCAGACCACCTGCAGCAGGCCGGAGCCGGCCACACCGGCGGTGTCGGCGCAGGGCGTCATCGCCGTCGGGTCCGCGCCGAGGCTCACCAGGCAGCGGGAGGCCAGGTGGAAGTGGGATTCCTCGTCGTCGCGCATGCGCGCGAGGGCCTCGACCTCCACCAGGGCGCCGCCGCGCGCGGCGCGCACCTTGACCTCCATCGCCTCGTACAGCCGCACGCCGGTGCGCTCGTAGGCCAGGCGCTCGCCCAGCTTGTCGACCAGCACCGCGCCGTGGTGGCCCTGGAGGGTGTCGGCGGCGGCGGTGGCCAGCCCGCGCAGGCGCATCGGCACCGGCACCGAGCCGATGCGGTCGGCCTCCATCGCGTAGTCGCGGCGCAGGCCGGCCAGGGCCTGCGCGCCGGCCGCGGCGGCCGGCTCCTGCGTGGCGGCGTCGCGGGCGAAGCGGACCATCTCGTCCTTGCTCCCGGGCGCCATGTCCAGGCCCGTGCGGTTCAGGCCGGTCTCGACGGTGTTCTCCATGATCCGCTCCTTCAGACGACGGCGGCCTGGCCGGCGCCGGCCAGGTCGCGATTGAGCTCGGTGCCGGGCGCCCACTGGTAGCCGGCCGAGACCCGCTGCGAGGGCGAGCCCTGCGCATTCAGGTGGTTGCGCCAGCGGATGGACGCCACCGCCTCCTGGTCCTCGTCGACGAAGCGCACGCCGTCCTTGCGAAGCGGCACCTCCGCGGCCAGGACCTGGCGCACGAACTCGCGCTGGCTGCGATAGGCGATGCCGGGCGGCAGTCGCCCGTCGCCCAGCACCTCGGCCGGGTCGCGGCGCTCGACGTCCTTGAACAGCGCGATGGCCGCCTGGAGGTGGCCCAGCTCGTAGTCCAGGAACCGCTCCCACAGCGCGCGCAGGGCGCTGTCGCTCTCCTGCTGTGCGCACGCCTGGTAGTTCCAGACCTCGGCCGCCTCGTGCAGCAGCAGCTTCTGCAGGGGCGTCTCGTCCGGGTCGAGCATGCTGCCGTAGTGGGTGATGTGCTGCGCCTCGACCGAGGCGATCTCGGCATAGAGCAGCCGCGCCACCGGGTCGGTGAACTGCGGCCCCGCGACCATGTAGTAGTCGTGCGTCTGGTACTCGCCGCCGACCAGGGTGATGGCGTGCAGGCGGGTGGCCAGGGGCGCGTCGCTGCCATAGGGCGCCATCAGGTCGTTCTCGGGCGAGCGGTGGTGGACCATCGTCGGCCGGCCGGGGACGATGTCGGTGTAGCCCTGGAGGATGTTGTTGGCGTCCCGCCCCTCGAGGCGATCGAGCAGCGCGGCGTAGCGATACAGGTGGTCGAAGTCCTCCAGCAGCCCGAAGCGGTAGCCCTGCGCCATGCGCGGGTCCGGCTCGAGCTGAGCCACCGAGGCCGTGACCTCGATGGCTACCTGCTCGTAGGCGATGGTGGTCTCCAGCGGCGAGTGGTCGGCCGAGAGCATCCAGTTGATCGCGGTGGCCTGCAGGTGCTCCACCCGCATGAGGCGGGCGATGTCCTCGCGGCCCTCGCGCAGCATCCGCAGCAGCACCTGCTGCAGGCGCAGCGCGTCGAGCTCGACGCCGTTCATGAGGATCACGCGCACCCGGGAGAAGGCGTCGTCGTCCAGCTTGGACAGGGGCTTGCGCACCAGTTCCTTCCAGGTGAAGCGCTGGTCGTCCAGCGCGGTTCCCCGGTCTTGCAAGAGGTTGATGGTCATGGCGCTCCTTGGCGGTAAAGGTCGAAACCTTCCCGCCGGCAAGCGGCATGCCCGCAGGCGGCCCCCGATCAGCCCGGCGCGAGCGCGAAGGCCTCGGCCAGGAGCTCGTAGGAGCGGCGCTGCACCGCCGGGTCCCAGGTCCAGGTCACGATGACCAGCTCGTCGAGCGACAGCTCCTCGGCCAGGGCCAGCAGCCGGTCCCGCACCTGCGTGGCGCTGCCGACGAAGGAGCGCCGGCGCAGGTCCTCGGCCTGCGCGCGCTCGGCCGGCGCGTACTCGCGCTGGGCCTGCTGCGGCGGCAGCAGCGGGCCGAAGCGGCCGGTGAGCCGGTCGATGCGGGCGCGCTCGCGGCTGCGGAACTGGAACCAGGCCTCCTCCTCGGTCTCGGCCGCCAGCGCCCACAGGCACAACGTGGCGCGGGGGCGGTCGATGACGCCGGGCCGGAAGGTGGCGCGGTACAGGTCCAGCGCCTCGCGCGCGCCGTCGCCGTCGGTGATGAACCAGGCGAAGGCGTAGGGCAGGCCCAGGTGCGCCGCGAGCTGCGCGCCGTAGCCCGAGCTCCCGAGCATCCAGACCTCGGGCGCGGTGTCGGACATGGGCAGCATGTTGACGCCGTGGCCGGGGTGGCCCGGCGGCATGGCCTCGCCGTCGACCCAGGCCTGCAGCTCCATCACCTGGCGCGGGAAGTCGTCGCCGGTGCTGGCGGCGCTGCGCGGATTGAGCAGGCGCGCGGTGCGCATGTCGCCGCCGGGCGCGCGGCCCACGCCGAGGTCGATGCGGCCCGGGGCGAGCGCGTCCAGCACGCGGAACTGCTCGGCCACCTTGAACGGCGCGTAGTGCGGCAGCATCACCCCGGCGCTGCCGATGCGGATGCGGCGGGTGCGCGCGGCGATGGCGGCCATGAGCACCTCGGGCGCGGTGCCCACCAGGGCGGGGATGCTGTGGTGCTCGCTGACCCAGAAGCGCTCGTAGCCCAGCGCCTCGCAGCGCTCGGCCAGGGCCAGGGTATCGCGGATGGACTGGTCCTGGGGCTGGCCCACGCGGGCCACGGACTGGTCGAGGACGGACAGCTTGAGGGACGGCATGGCAACGCGATCAGATGAACCAGGCGGCGGCGAAGATGGCGGCGACGGCGAGGACGCCGAGCGCGACGCGCAGCGCCAGCCGGGCGAGCCCGCGCAGCGTCTGCCCGCGCACGGCGGCGGCCTGCCCCGGCGGGATGAACTGGGAGACCGGCCGCGGCAGGCGGTGCAGCAGGCGCTGGAAGGCCTCCACCGGGGCGGTGTTGCCCCGCAGCAGCATGCCGGCGGTATCGGCGTCGAGCGCGCTGCCCGGCACGAAGGCGGCCAGGCGCGCGGCGTAGAGGAAGACGGCGCGCGGCATCGACAGCACCACGGGCAGCCAGGTGCGTCCGCCCAGCGCGCCGCGCAGCTCGTGGAGGTACTCGGCCAGGGTGAGGTTCTTCGGGCCGACGAAGGCGATGGTGGCCACCGGCCGGGGCGGCGCCGCCAGCACGGCGAGGATGCCGGCCACCACGTCGTCCACGTGCACCGGGCGCATGGCCATGCCGCCCGCGCCGGGCAGGGCCAGCACCGGCAGCAGGGCCATCGTGTTGAACATCATGGCGCTGGAGCCGCCGGGGCCGTAGACCGCCGAGGGCTGGACCACGGCACCCGCCACGGGCAGCGCGCGCAGGATGTCGTCGGCGGCCTTCTTGGAGAGGTGGTAGCGGCTTTGCGCCTCGTCGTCGGCGCCCAGGGCCGAGACCTGGACCACCGCCTTCACGCCGGCCGCGGCCGCCGCCATGAACAGCTCGATGGGCGCGCGGGCATGCAGCGCCTCGAAGGACTGGCCGTTGCCCTCGCGCAGGATGCCCACCGCGTTGACCACGGCATCCACGCCCTGCAGGTGGGGCTGCCACCAGGCGGCGGCAGGCACGGACTCCAGGTCGGCCTGGAGGGCGCGCCAGGCGCCAGGGCCCAGGTCCAGCCGGGCCGGGTTGCGCACCGCGCACACCAGCTCGTGGCCCTGCGCCAGCAGGGCCCGCGCCAGGGCGCCGCCGATGAAGCCGGTGGCGCCGGTCATGAGGATTCGCACAGCCTGTCTCCCGGGGATTGGTTTGCGCGGCGAGTGTAGGCGGTGTCGCGCACGGGGCCGGTCGCCAGGGGCAATCGCCCGGCCGCCCTCTATGATCGCGCGGCCATGAACACTGCCTTCGCCCCCCTCCCCATCGCCGATGCCCTGGCCCGCGCCTGGCAAGGCGCCGACCGCCTCGCCAACGCCGAGGTGCCCGTGGCCGACGCGGCCCAGGCCTACGCCGTGCAGGACCAGCTGATCGCCCGGCTCGGCCCGGTGGCCGGCTGGAAGGTCGGCGCCGCCAACGACCAGGCCGAGCCGAACTGCGCGCCCCTGCCGGCCTCGGTGGTCGTGAGCCAGGGAACGCCGGTGGCCGTGCCGGCGCGCTCGCTGCGCGGCATGGAGCTGGAAGTGGCGGTGCGCCTGGGCGCCGACCTGCTGCCCGGCGACGCGCTGCTGCCGCCGGAGGCGATCGCCGCGGCCATCGACGCGGTGATGCCGGCCCTGGAGATCGTCGACACCCGCCTGGCCGAGGGCCGCAACGCCCCCGTGCCCGCCAAGCTGGCCGACCTGCAAAGCCACGGCGCGCTGGTGCTCGGCGCCCCGGTGAAGGCGGACCTGCGCGCGATCGACCTGCGCACCCTGCGCACGCAGCTGTGGTTCGACGGCCAGTGCGTGGCCGACACCACCGGCGGCCACGTGGCCCCCGACGTGATGCGCCTGATCGCCTGGCTGGCCCGCCACGCGCAGGCGCGCGGCCTGCCGCTGCGCGCCGGCCAGGTGATCACCACCGGCACCTGCACCGGCCTGATCCTGGCGCCGGCCGGCGCCCGCGTGGAAGGCGAGGTGGCCGGCCTGGGCCGGGTCGCCCTCACGGCCTGACCGGCGAACACGCAAGTTCCCCAATGCGCCGTGCCGGTGCGCGGCGCGACGCGCACCGGCTCCCGCTTGGTGCAGGGGCGCCGCTGAAGGACCGCGGCGCGCCCGCCCGAGGTGCACCAGCCTTGCATACAAGCTGGCACGCCTGATGCATACACGCTGGCCATGCCCCAGGCCAGCGACATCAGCGACCGCATCCTCGAAGCCGTCATGGCGCAGAAGCTGCCGCCCGGCTCCCGCCTGGGCGAGCAGCAGCTGGCGCTGCTGTTCGACTGCAGCCGCACCATCGTGCGCGAGGCCCTCACCGGGCTGGCCGCGCGCGGCATCGTCACCGTCAGCGCCCGCCGCGGCTGGTACGTGGTGGAGCACTCGCCCGAGGAGGCGCGTGAGGCCTTCGAGGCGCGCCGCGTCATCGAGACCGGCCTGATCCGCACCCTGCCCCTGCCCGACGCGCAGGCCCTGCGCACGCTGCGTGACCACATCGCCCGCGAGCAGGCCGCCGTGGCCGGCGCCGACGTGGGCCTGCGCAGCTTCCTGCTCGGTGACTTCCATGTCTGCCTGGCCGAGTGCCTGGGCAACGGCCTGCTGGCCGAGACCCTGCGCGATTTCACCGCGCGCACCACCCTCATCGCGATGCGCTGGCAGACGCCGGAGGACGCGGCCCAGTCGTGCGCCGAGCACGTGCAGATCGTCGAGGCGCTGGCCGCCGGCGACCGGGCCCGCGCCGAGGCGCTGATGGTGGACCACCTGCGCACCTGGTCGGCCAAGCTGCGCCCGCCCGAGGCGGCCGACCCGCTGGGCCGGCTGCGCGCCGCCCTCGCCCCCGTGAGCCCTGGGGCACAAGACTTGCATACAAGCAAGGCCGAACGAGTTTCCCCCCGCAAACCCCGGTCCGCCGGATCGACCTACCTCGGAGAAGTGCTATGACCCTGAACAAACGCCAATTCGCCCTGGGCCTGGCGGCCCTGACCCTGGCCGCCGCCGGCACCGCCCACGCGCAGTCCGCCCTGGACGACATCGTCAAGGCCAGGGAGATCAAGGTCGCCATCCCCACCGACTTCCCGCCCTACGGCTTCGTCGGCACCGACCTCAAGCCCCAGGGCCTGGACATCGACATGGCCCACTACATCGGCGCCAAGCTGGGCGTGAAGGTGGAACTGGTCCCGGTGACCAGCGCCAACCGCATCCCCTACCTGCAGACGAAGAAGGCCGACCTGGTGATCTCCACCCTGGGCAAGAACCCGGAGCGCGAGCGCGTGATCGACTTCACCGCCGCCTACTCGCCCTTCTTCCTCGCCGTGTTCGGCCCCAAGGCCGCCGCAGTCAAGGCGCCCGCGGACCTGGCCGGCAAGTCGCTCTCGGTCACCCGCGGCTCGGTGGAGGACATGGAGCTGACCAAGCTGGCCCCCTCGGGCGCCGAGATCCGCCGCTTCGAGGACAACAACGCCACCATCTCCGCCTACGTGGCCGGCCAGGTGCAGCTGCTCGCCGCCGGCGCGCAGGTGGCCGGCGCGATGATGGCCAAGAACCCGCAACTGGGCACCGAGTTCAAGTTCGTGCTGAAGGACTCGCCCAACTACATCGGCGTGGGCAAGGGCGAGGACAAGCTGCGCGCCAAGGTCAACGAGATCATCGCCGAGGGCAAGAAGTCGGGCGACCTCGACAAGATGGCCCTGAAGTGGCTGGGCCGCCCGGCCGGCGACCTGCCCCAGTAACGCGCCACGGACACCGCACGCATGCGCATCACGCTCGACTTCCTGGCCGTCCTCGAACAGTGGCCCCTGCTCGCCAGGGGCGTGGCCTGGACGCTGGCCCTCACCGCGATCGCCAGCCTCGTCGGCCTGGCCGTCGGCGTGGCCGGCGCCTGGGCCCGCCAGCACGGCCCGGCCTGGCTGCGGTGGGTCGTCGGCGGCTACGTCGAGGTGGTCCGCAACACGCCCTTCATCGTGCAGCTGTTCTTCGTGTTCTTCGGGCTGCCGGCGGCGGGCGTTCGCCTGTCGCCGGAGGCCGCCTCGGTGATCGCGATGATGATCAACCTCGGCGCCTACGCCACCGAGATCGTGCGCGCCGGCCTCGCGGCCACGCCGCGCGGCCAGGTCGAGGCGGCGGTGAGCCTGGCCCTCACCCGCACGCAGGTGTTCCTGCGGGTGGTGCTGCCGCCGGCGCTGCGCAAGGTGTGGCCCTCGCTGGTCAGCCAGATCATCATCGTCATGCTGGGGTCGGCCGTGTGCGGCCAGATCTCCACCGAGGAACTGAGCTACGCGGCCAACCTGATCCAGAGCCGCAACTTCCGGGCCTTCGAGTCCTTCATCATCGCCACCGCCCTGTACCTGGCGCTGGCCGTCGCCGTGCGCCGCCTCCTGAACTGGGCCGGCCCGCGCTTCATCTTCGGGCGGTGAACGCATGATCGAGTTTTCCCTCTGGGACATCCTGCGCAACCTGCTGCTGGCCGCGCGCTGGACCGTCGCCCTCTCCCTCATCGCCTTCGTCGGCGGCGGCCTGGTCGGCGCGCTGCTGCTGGTGGCGCGCCTGCGCGGCGGACGCGGCCTGCAGCGCGCCGTCGCCGGCTACGTGCAGCTGTTCCAGGGCACGCCCCTGCTGATGCAGCTGTTCCTCGCCTACTTCGGTATCGCCCTGTTCGGGATCAACACCTCGCCCTGGGTGGCGGCGGCTGTGGCCCTGACGCTGTACACCAGCGCCTTCCTCACCGAGATCTGGCGCGGCTGCGTGGCCGCGATCCCGCGCGGCCAGTGGGAGGCGGCGCGCAGCCTGGCGCTCGATTTCACCGAGCAGCTTCGCTGGGTGATCGGGCCGCAGGCGCTGCGCATCGCGGTGCCGCCCACCGTGGGCTTCCTGGTGCAGGTGGTCAAGGGCACGGCCCTGGCCTCGGTGATCGGCTTCGTGGAGCTGACCAAGGCCGGGACCATGATCACCAACGCCACCTTCAAGCCCTTCGTCGTCTACACCTGCGTGGCGCTGCTCTATTTCGCGCTGTGCTACCCCATCAGCCTGTACGCCCATACCCTGGAGAAGAAGCTTCATGCGGCCCATCGTTGACATCGCCGCCCTGCGCAAGTCGTTCGGACCGAACGAGGTCCTCAAGGGCATCGACCTGAAGGTCGCCCCCGGCGAGGTGATCGCCATCATCGGCAAGAGCGGCTCGGGCAAGAGCACCCTGCTTCGCTGCATCAACGGCCTGGAGACCTTCGACGACGGCGCCCTCACCGTCGACGGCCAGCCCCTGCTGCACGACAACCCCGCCGCCATGCGCGCGCTGCGACAGCGCGTGGGCATGATCTTCCAGTCGTTCAACCTGTTCCCGCACCTGAGCGTGGGCCGCAACGTGATGCTGGCGCCCACGCTGGTGAAGAAGAAGGACGGCGCCGAAGCCCGGGCCCAGGCGCGCAAGCTGCTCGCCCGCGTGGGCCTGGCCGAGAAGTTCGACGCCATGCCCGACCAGCTCTCGGGCGGCCAGCAGCAGCGCGTGGCGATCGCCCGCGCGCTGGCCATGGAGCCGGGGGTGCTCCTGTGCGACGAGATCACCAGCGCGCTCGACCCCGAGCTGGTGGGCGAGGTGCTGCGCGTGGTCGAGGGCCTGGCCGACGAGGGCATGACCCTGCTGATGGTCACGCACGAGATGAACTTCGCGCGCAAGGTCAGCGACCGCGTGATCTTCATGCACCAGGGCCGGGTGCACGAGATGGGCCCGCCCGAGGAGCTGTTCTCGCAGCCGCGCACGCCGGAGCTGAAGCAGTTCCTCTCCTCGCTGCACGACTGAGCGGCGGCGCGCCGCGTCCGTCGCGGGTGCGCGTGGCGCCGGGCCCTCGCCTCAGCGCATGAACAGCTTGTTGAACAGGATGCCGGCGACGAAGGCGACGCCCACCGCCGCCAGCGGGCTGGCCCGCACCTGCTCGCGGGCGGACTCGCTCCACTCCTGCTGCCAGTCCATCATGCGCTCGCTGCCGACGCCGATGGCCTGCTCCATCCGGTCGACGGCCTCGTGGGCCTTCTGGGCCACGCGCTGCACGCGCCCCTGCGCGTCGACCTCGGCCGCGCCGCCCGCCAGGCCCATGCCGCCCAGGCCGGTGGTGGCCGTGCCCGCCCCCGCGGACGCGCCACTGGCGGGGAAGGGGGATTCGCTGATGGGGTCATCGATCATGGAGCCTCCTGGGTGGTGGGTCTGGCCCGCCGGCACCGCGCCGGCGCCCGGCCCACTCTAGAAAGCCCAGCGATGCCGGCCTGTCCTCCGGCGGGCGCGCCCCCCTGTAGGACACGGCCGCTGACGGGCGTCTGCCGCGGCGCCCGGGGGTGCGCCGGGCCGCGGCCGGGTGCATCATGCGCGCATCGCCACGGAGGCCCCATGTCCCGCATGCACCGCCCGCACAGCCTGGAAACCGAATCCCATGCGCCCTCCACCGCCGAGCCGCGCAACGCCTTCCTCGAGGAGAAGGCGTTCAAGTCGCGCACGGTGCTGGTGTTCGGCGAGATCAGCGACGTGGCCGCCAGCGATGTCGCGCGCCGCCTGATCGCGCTGGACGCGGACTCGCCCGCCCCCATCGACATGTTCGTGAGTTCGCCCGGCGGCCACCTCGAGTCGGGCGACGCGATCCACGACATCATCCGCTTCATCACCGCGCCGGTGCGCATGATCGGCACGGGCTGGGTGGGCAGCGCCGCCACCCACCTGTACCTGGCGGTGCCGCGCGAGCGGCGCTTCTGCCTGCCCAACACCCGCTTCCTGATCCACCAGCCCTCGGGCGGCGCGGGCGGCCAGGCCAGCGACATCGCGATCCACGCGCAGGAAATCATCAAGGCGCGCGAGCGCATCGCCCGCACCATCGCGCGCGAGACCGGCAAGCCGCTGGAGGCGGTGATCGCGGACATCGAGCGTGACCGCTGGCTCTCGGCCGACGAGGCCATCGCCTACGGCCTGGTGGGCCGCATCATCAGCCACAAGACCGAGCTGAAGAAATGAGCCCCGGCCGGCTCGGCGATACTGCGGCCTTCATCGCCGCATGCAAACGTCCAGCTGGTTCACCCTCACCTTGGTCCAGACCGCCTTCGAGGCGGCGGCCACCCTCGCCTTCGCGCTGTCGGGCCTGGTCGAGGCCGTGCGCAAGCGCATGGACGCGGTGGGCGTGTGCGTGGTCTCGGGCCTCACCGCCTTCGGCGGCGGCACCATGCGGGACGTGCTGCTCGACCGGCGTCCCTTCTTCTGGGTGGAGCATGCCGGCTGGCTCTGGATCCTGCTGGGGCTGACGGTGGGCGCGATGGCCTTCATGCGCGCCCGCCACCTCTCCCCCACCCTGCGCGCGGCGCAGTGGCCCGACGCCATCGGCCTGGGCCTGTTCACGGCGCACGGCACGCAGATCGCGCTGGCCCAGGGCATGCCCGCGATCGTGGCGGTCCTCATGGGAATGATCACCGCGGTCTTCGGCGGGGTGCTGCGCGACATCGTGTGCAACGAGATCCCCAGGGCCTTCAGCGACCACCAGCCCTACGCGGTCTGCGGCTTCCTGGGCGGCTGGGTTCTGGTGGGCGCGCAGGCCTTCGGCGCCCCGGCCGGCGTGGCCCTGCTCGCTGGCGCCGCCACCGCCACCGGCCTGCGCGCCCTGGCGCTGGCCTCCGGCTTCACCTTGCCGCAGTGGCGCAGCGACTGAGATGACGAACGACCTGTCCGCCCTCCTCGCCGCCCCGGCCGGCGCCCTCACCGACGTCCCCGGCCTGGAGGCCGGCCACTTCACCGACGCGCGCGGGCCCACCGGCTGCAGCGTGGTGATCGCCCGCGGGGGCGCGGTGGCCGGCGTCGACGTGCGCGGCGCGGCGCCGGGCACCCGCGAGACCGACCTGCTCTCGCCCCTGAACACCGTGCAGCAGGTGCATGCGGTGCTGCTCACGGGCGGCAGCGCCTTCGGGCTCGACGCCGCCTCGGGCGTGGTGCGCTGGCTGGAGGGCCGCGGCATCGGCCTGCCGGTGGGCCCGGTGCGCGTGCCCCTCGTGCCGGCGGCGGTGCTGTTCGACCTCGGCGTGGGCGACCCCGCGGTGCGGCCCGACGCCGCGGCCGGCTTCGCGGCCTGCGAAGCGGCCGGCCCGGGGCCGCTGGCCGAGGGCTGCGTGGGCGCCGGCGCGGGCGCGACGGTGGGCAAGGTCTTCGGGCCGCAGTTCGCCATGAAGGGCGGCATCGGCACCGCCTCGGTCCGCCTGGGCGGCGTGACGGTGGGCGCCCTGGTGGCCTGCAACGCCATGGGCGACGTGGTCGACCCGGCCACCGGCCGCCTGGTCGCCGGCGCGCGCACGGCCGACGGCGCCGCGCTGCGCGACACCCGCCGCGCGCTGCTCGCGGGCGAGGCCCCGATGGCGATGCTCGCCGGCACCAACACCACGATCGGCATCGTCGCCACCGACGCCGCCCTGGACAAGGCCCAGGCCACCCGCCTGGCCCAGGCCGGCCACGACGGGCTGGCGCGCACCATCAACCCGGTGCACACCGTGGCCGACGGCGACACCCTGTTCGCCCTGGCCACCGGAAAGGCCGCAAGCCACCCCGGCATGCTGGTGCTGTCGGTGATGGCCGCCGAGGCGGTGGCCCGGGCCACGCTGCGCGCCGTGCTGGCCGCCAAGGGCCTCAATGAAAAAGGGCTGCGGTTGCCCGCAGCCCTCGATCTCTGACAGCGCTGGAAGCCTGAAGCGGCTTACTTCAGCGCCTTGTAGCGAACGCGCTTGGGCGCGGCGCCTTCTTCACCCAGGCGGCGCTTCTTGTCGGCCTCGTACTCCTGGTAGTTGCCGTCGAAGAACACCCACTGGCTGTCGCCTTCGGCGGCCAGGATGTGGGTGGCGATGCGGTCCAGGAACCAGCGGTCGTGGGAGATGACCAGCACGCTGCCGGCGTACTCCAGCAGCGCGTCTTCCAGGGCGCGCAGGGTTTCCACGTCGAGGTCGTTCGACGGTTCGTCCAGCAGCAGCACGTTGCCGCCGGCGATCAGGGTCTTGGCCAGGTGCAGGCGGCCGCGCTCACCACCGGAGAGCATGCCCACCTTCTTCTGCTGGTCCCCGCCGTTGAAGTTGAAGCGGCCGCAGTAGGCGCGGCTGGCCATCTGGAACTTGCCCACGTTGAGGATGTCCAGGCCGCCGGAGACGTCTTCCCACACGGTCTTGTCGTCGGACAGGGCATCGCGCGACTGGTCGACGTAGGCCATCTTCACGGTCTGGCCGATCACGACCTCGCCCGAGTCCGGCTTCTCCTTGCCCGCGATCAGCTTGAACAGCGTGGACTTGCCCGCGCCGTTGGGGCCGATGATGCCGACGATGGCGCCAGCCGGGATGTTGAAGCTCAGGTTGTCGATCAGGACGCGGTCACCGAAGGACTTGGTGACGTTCTTGAACTCGATGACCTGGGTGCCCAGGCGCTCGGCGACGGGGATGAAGATTTCCTGCGTCTCGTTGCGCTTCTGGTATTCGTAGTCGCTCAGCTCCTCGAAGCGGGCCAGGCGGGCCTTGCTCTTGGCCTGGCGGCCCTTGGGGTTCTGGCGCGCCCACTCCAGTTCCTTCTTCATGGCCTTGGTGCGGGCGTCCTCGGTGCGCTGCTCCTGCTCCAGGCGGGCTTCCTTCTGCTCCAGCCAGGTGCTGTAGTTGCCCTTGTAGGGAATGCCGTGGCCGCGGTCCAGTTCCAGGATCCACTCGGCGGCGTTGTCCAGGAAGTAGCGGTCGTGGGTGATGGCGACCACGGTGCCGGGGTAGCGCTGCAGGAACTGCTCCAGCCAGTCGACCGATTCGGCGTCCAGGTGGTTGGTGGGTTCGTCGAGCAGCAGCATGTCGGGCTTGGACAGCAGCAGCTTGCACAGGGCGACGCGGCGCTTCTCACCGCCGGACAGCAGGCCGATCTTGGCGTCCCAGGGCGGCAGGCGCAGGGCGTCGGCGGCGATCTCCAGCTGGTGCTCGGAGTCGGTGCCGGAGGTGGCGATGATGGCCTCCAGGCGGGCCTGCTCGGCGGCCAGGGCGTCGAAGTCGGCGTCGGGCTCGGCGTAGGCGGCGTAGACCTCCTCGAGCTTGGCCTTGGCGGTGTTCACCTCGCCCAGGGCCTCCTCGACCTCCTGGCGGACGGTGTTCTCCGCGTTCACCTGCGGCTCCTGCGGCAGGTACCCGATCTTCAGGCCGGCCATGGGGATGGCCTCGCCCTCGATCTCCTTGTCGATGCCGGCCATGATCTTCAGCAGCGTGGACTTGCCCGAGCCGTTCAGGCCCAGCACGCCGATCTTGGCGCCGGGGAA
This sequence comes from Ramlibacter sp. MAHUQ-53, assembly GCF_052600055.1. Classification (NCBI taxonomy): domain Bacteria; kingdom Pseudomonadati; phylum Pseudomonadota; class Betaproteobacteria; order Burkholderiales; family Comamonadaceae; genus Ramlibacter; species Ramlibacter sp. MAHUQ-53. Next base: position 466,429 of record NZ_JBQWTS010000002.1, on the reverse strand, counting down.
GAACGACAGCGAGATGTCCTTGAGGATCTGCCGCTTGGGCGGGACAGTCTTGCTGACCCGGTTCATGGAATAGACGTATTGCGCCATGTGCTTCTCGTAGCCTGTGATGTTCGAAACTGGGGACCGTGCAGGCCCCTGCAAGGGGCCACCGGCGATGCGCCGGGCCGGCGTGGCGGCCCGCGGAAAACCCCTGATTATCAGGCCGCCGGGCCGGGAACGCCCCGCACGCCGGCGATCCGTGCGACAATCCGCGCTGTCCACGCATCCAGTTGGCGTGGCGCCGGCATTCCTGCCGGGGACGGTGCGGCCTTCCACCCAGCGAACCTGCCGCCAGCTCCCAACCCTGAAACGATCTGCCCCCTGACTGGCTCGGTCGCCTTCCTTGGCACCGTTCGGGCCGATCCCTTGCGCCATGGATACAGGCGCACCCATTCATGAATTTCGAAGAACTCCAACTGGCACCCGCCATCCTCCAGGCCGTGCGCGAACAGGGCTACGAGACGCCCACCCCCATCCAGGCCCAGGCCATCCCGGCCGTGCTCGAGGGCCATGACCTGCTGGCCGGCGCCCAGACCGGCACCGGCAAGACCGCGGCCTTCACCCTGCCGCTGCTGCACAAGCTCTCCAAGGGCCACAGCAAGACCAACAAGTTCGGCAAGGACGGCATCGCCGCCCTGGTGCTCACGCCCACGCGCGAGCTGGCCGCCCAGGTGGAGGAGTCGATCCGCCTGTACGGCAAGTACCTGCCGCTGACCTCCACCGTCATCTTCGGCGGCGTGGGCATGAACCCGCAGATCGACCGCATCCGCAAGGGCGTGGACATCCTGGTGGCCACCCCCGGCCGCCTGCTGGACCTGGCACAGCAAGGCCACCTGGACCTGACCACGGTCGAGATCCTGGTGCTGGACGAAGCCGACCGCATGCTGGACATGGGCTTCATCCACGACGTGAAGAAGGTGCTGGCCCTGGTGCCGAAGGACAAGCAGAGCCTGCTGTTCTCCGCCACCTTCAGCGACGAGATCCGCGACCTGGCCAATGGCCTGCTGAAGAACCCGCAAAGCATCCAGGTCACGCCGCGCAACACCACGGTGCAGCGCATCACCCAGGTGGTCCACCCGGTGGGCCGCACGAAGAAGAAGGCGCTGCTGGCGCACATCATCCAGACCAACGACTGGAGCCAGGTGCTCGTGTTCACCCGCACCAAGTTCGGCGCCAACCACGTGGCCGAATTCCTCGAGAAGAACGGCATCACCGCGATGGCCCTGCATGGCAACAAGAGCCAGGGCGCGCGCACCCAGGCGCTGGCCGGCTTCAAGAGCGGCGAGATCCGCGCCCTGGTGGCCACCGACATCGCCGCCCGCGGCATCGACATCGACGACCTGCCGCACGTGGTGAACTACGAGATCCCCAACGTGCCCGAGGACTACGTCCACCGCATCGGCCGCACCGGCCGCGCCGGCAAGGAAGGCCAGGCCGTGAGCCTGGTGTGCCTCGATGAAGAAGGCTTCATGCAGGAGATCGAGCGCTTCACCAAGCAGCAGATCCCGGTGCAGCCGGTGGAGGGCTTCGGCCCCGAGGAAGGCGAGCGCGCCGAGCCCATCGCCATGGGCCGCCAGACCATCTGGGGCGGCGCCGGCAAGCCGCCGAGCCGCGAGGTCATGGCCGCGGCCGCCAAGGCCGCGCGCCAGGAGATGATGGAGCGCATCCGCACCAACAAGGCCGGCAACGGCGGCGGCCGTGGCGGCCAGAAGGCCCGCGGCGACGGCCAGGGCGGCGGTGACGGCCAGCCCCGCCCGCAGCAGGCCAAGCCCCAGCAGGGCCCGCGCCAGGGCGGCAACGGCGGCAACGGCGGCCAGGGCCGTCGCGGCCATGGCGGCGGCGGTCACGGTGGCCAGGGTGGCCAGGGCAACCGCTCGCAGCAGCCCCGCCGCTTCGACGACGACGCCCAGCCCCGCGCCGGCGCCCACCAGAAGAACAGCCCCTTCGTGCTGCGCGACGCCGAGCATGTGAAGCGCGGCAACGACGGCCAGCCCGACCCGCTGCGCACCAGCGTCGACAGCATGGGCGGCCGCGGCCGCCGGGGTGGCGGCGGCGGCGGTGGCGGTGGCCGTGGCGGCCGCAGCGGTGGCGGCGGTGGCGGCTTCGGCGGCAACAAGGGCGCCTGGCGCTGAGCGAGTCGGACCTGACGAAAAAAAGGGGCGCGAGGCGCCCCTTTTTCATTGCGGTGGAGGGTTTCGCGCCGGCATGGACCGCCGGCGCCCCGGTCCCGTCACTCCGCCACCATCTTCGCCTTCTTGACGATGGCGCCCCAGCGGGCCAGGTCGGCCTTGATCTGGGCGCCGAACTCCTCCGACGTGTTGCCCACCGGCTCCAGGCCGGCGGCGATGTAGCGCTCACGGTACTGCGGGCTCTCGACCACGGCCTTGATGTTGCGCTGGAGCTGGTCGACGATGGCCTTGGGCGTGCCGGCGGGCGCCAGGATGCCGAACCACGAGTTCAGGTCGAAGCCGGGCACGCCCTGCTCGGTGAAGGTGGGCACGTCGGGCAGGGCGGCCGCGCGCTTGGGAGCGGAGACGCCCAGGGCCTTCATCTTGCCCGACTGAATGAAGGTGACGGCCGTGCCGACCGCCGTGTAGACCATCTTCACGTGGTCGCCCATGACGGCCGTCATGGCGGGCGCGCCACCCGAGTAGGGAATGTGGCGCAGGTTGATGCCGAACTGCTGGTTCATCATCTCGCCGGCCGCGTGCGGCGTGCTGCCGACGCCCGTCGTGGCGTAGTCCAGGAAATTGGGCCGGGCCTTGGCCAGGTCGATCATCTCCTTCACGTTCTTCACCGGCAGGTCGTTGTTGGCCACCAGGATCAGCGTGGAATCGGCGATCTTGCTGACCGGCACGAAGTCCTTCAGGGTGTCGAAGTTGGCGCTGGGAAAGACCCAGGGGTTGATGGTCAGGGTGCCGTCGTAGCCCAGGAGCAGCGTGTAGCCATCCGGCTTGGCCTTGGCGACCGCCCGGGTGCCGATGTTGCCCGTCGCGCCCGGCATGTTCTCGACGAGGACCTGGGTCTTCAGGCGTGCGGTGAGTCCTTCGGCCAGCAGCCGCGCCGACAGGTCCGACGAGCCCCCCGGCGCATAGGGCACGATGATCTTGATGGGCTTGTTGGGGTACCCGTTGGCCTGCGCCAGTGATCCCAGCAGGAGGAGCGCCGAGGCGACGGCGATCTTGAGTTTCTTCATGGTGGCTTGTCTCCGTCTCTTGTTTTGTAGGGCCGTGCTGCACACGCGGCCGGGCAAGTATGAAGAAGCACCCTTGCGAAAGTTCGGATACCAGATATGCGTCTCGCGCCGAAGTCGAGACTGCGGTGCGCGGGCAAGAATGACGCGGCGTGGCCCGTCCCCGGCGAGCCGCAACCCCTTCCAGCCCCATGCACGCCTTCAACCCCTCATACAAGAAAGCGAATTTCCCGCATGTCCGCCCCGACTGGCTCGCGCTGCGCCGCGAGGCGGTGCTGGACCCCGGGCAGCGCATCGTGGATTCCCACCACCATTTCTGGGATGAGGAGTCCTCGCCCTACCACGCCGGCGACCTGCTGGACGACCTCCAGGCGGGCCATGCCGTCGAGGCGACCGTCCTGGTCGAGTGCAAGGCGCGTTACCGGGCGCAGGGCCCGGAGCACCTGCGCCCGGTCGGCGAGACCGAGTTCGCGGTGGCCCAGGCGGAACTCGCCGCCCGACGGGGCGTGGCCCTGTGCCAGGGCATCGTGGGCTGGGCCGACCTGCAGCTGGGGGCCCGGGTCGAGGAGGTGCTGCAGGCCCATGCCGAAGCCGGGAAGGGCCGCTTCCGCGGGATCCGGTGCCGCGCAGCCTGGAGCGACCACCCGGCGCTGGCGGGCCCGGCCGACGGCCCGCCGCGCGGGATGCTCCTGGACCCGGTGGTACAGGCGGGGGTGAGGACGGTGGGCCGCCTGGGCCTGAGCCTGGACCTGTGGGTCTACCACACGCAGCTGGACGACGCGATCCAGCTGGCCCGGCACTGCCCGGACACGCCGATCGTGCTGAACCATGTCGGCGGCCCCCTGGGCATCGGCCCCTTCGAAGGTCATCGCGCCGAGGTCTTCGCGGCCTGGCGCGAGGCCATCGCGGCTCTCGCGAGGCACGGCCATGTCTGCGTCAAGCTCGGTGGCCTGGGCATGCCCCGCGCGGGCTTCCCCTTCGCCTCCACCGACGTTCCGGTGTCGTCGGAGGAACTGGCTGCGGCCTGGCGGCCCTACCTCGAGACCTGCATCGAGGCCTTCGGCCCCGGGCGCTGCATGTTCGAGAGCAACTTCCCGGTGGACAAGGGCGTGTGCAGCTACGGCACGCTCTGGAATGCGTTCAAGCGGGTGGCCGCAGCCTGCTCGCAGGACGAGCGCCAGGCCCTGTTCCTCGGCACCGCCAGGCACTTCTATCGGCTCTGAGGGAGCGCGCGCCCCCCGTGACGTCGGGGACGACGGGAAGCGGCGGCACCGGCGCCGTCACACGGCGGCGGTGTCCTCCAGCGCGTGGTGGAGCGCGAGGGTTCCCAGGCAGGCCCTCGCCACCTCGATGCCCTTCTTGACGAAGTGCTCCGAGAAGAAGCGCAGGTGGTCGTCGTGGTCATGGAAGTCCCGCGGCGTCAGGACGGCCGACATCACCGGCACCTCCGTGTCGAGCTGGATGCGCATCAGCGCATCGATGACCGCGGTGCTGACGAACTCGTGCCGGTAGATGCCGCCATTGACGACCAGCCCGATCGCGATGATCGCGTCGTACCGCTGGCGGGTGGCCAGCTTCTGGGCGAGGAGCGGGATCTCGAACGCGCCGGGAACCTGGAACAGGTCGACCTGCTCCCGCGGCACCCCGTGGCGCTCGAATTCCGCCAGCGCGCTGTCGCGGGCCCGGTGGACGATGTCGGCGTGCCACGACGAGCAGAGGATGGCGAGACGCACCGGGCGTTCGATCGTGAGAGGCGGGCGAGGCTGGTCCATGGCCCGGTCAGACGCCCTTGATGGCGGCGGCGCGCGAGTCGGGGCCGCTCTCCGCCTTCCAGTCGCCGGCCAGGGGAATGTCCAGGCCCAGGTTGCCGCGCAGGGTGTCGCTCTCGTACGCGGTGCGCACCAGGCCGCGCTTCTGCAGCTCGGGCACGACCATGCGCACGAAGTCCTCGTAGCTGCCGGGCATGTGGGTGGGCGAGAGCACGAAGCCGTCGCAGCCGCCTTCCTTGAACCACTGCTCCATCTCGTCGGCGATCGTCTTGGGCGAGCCGATGAAGACGTTGAACTCGCGCAGTCGGGCGCGCTTGGAGTACTCGACGAAGTCGCGGACCGAGGGATTCTTCTTGCCCGACAGGGCGACCACCCGGTCACGGAAGGTCTGCCAGCCGGAGATGCCGGCCATCTCCTCGTCCGAGAAGGGCGCGTCCAGGTCGCGGGTGGAGAAGTCGGTGTTCAGGACCTCGCAGATCAGCGTCAGGCCATCGATCGGCTTGGCCAGGGCGTCCATGTACTCGAACTTCTGGCGGGCGATCTCGTCGGTCTCGCCCACCACCACGTGGCAGGCGGTCGCGATCCGCACCTTGGCCGGGTCGCGGCCGGCGGCGGCGACGGCGGCCTTCATCTCGGCATATTGCTTCTTGGCCAGGTTCAGGTTGGGGTAGACCACGAACAGCAGCTCGCCCCAGCGCGCCGCGAAGGCCCGGCCGCGGCCGCTCTGGCCGGCCTGGATCAGCACCGGCTGGCCCTGCGGCGAGCGCGGCACGGTGAAGGGACCGCGCGACTTGAAGAACTCACCCTGGTGGTCCAGCCGCTTGACCTTCTCGGGACGGGCGAATTCGCCGGTCTCCTTGTCCTGGACCAGCGCGCCCTCCTCCCAGGTGTCCCAGTGGCCCAGGGTGGTCTCCAGGAACTCGTCGGCGCGGTCGTAGCGCAGGTCGTGCTCCAGGTGTTCGTCCTTGCCGAAGTTGGCGGCCTCGGAGTCGTTCAGCGAGGTCACCACGTTCCAGGCGGCGCGGCCCTTGCTCATGAGGTCGAACGTGGCGAAGGTGCGGGCCACGTGGTAGGGCTCGTAGTAGGTGGTGGAGTAGGTGGCGCCCAGGCCGAGGCGGGTCGTCACCGCGGCCATGGCGGACAGCACCACCAGCGGGTCGAGCTTGATGGCGCGCACGCCGGCCGCGACCGTCTGCGAATGGTCGCCGGAGTAGATGTCCGGCATGGCGAGGCGGTCGTCGAAGAAGGCCATGTCGAACATGCCGGCTTCCAGCGTGCGGGCGATGGACTGGTAGTACTCGGGCGTGAGATAGCCGGGGTCGCTGCCCACATGGCGCCAGCTGCCCGGGTAGGTGGAGCAGTTCTGCGCCTGCAGGAAGCCGATCAGGCTCATCTTGCGGTCTTGGGTCATGGAGGTCTCTTGCGGGGGTGTTCTCGGGGCGAGGGGAGGTTCGAAGGGCGCCGGTCAGACCGGGATGTCGACCTCGAGGAGGGGCGCATGCTGCTGCGCGCCGTACACGTCGCTGTCGCCGAAGGCGCCGGCGGGGATGAGCCGCGGCAGGGTGGCCTTGAAGGCCCGCGCCGGCGGGTACGGCATGAACAGCACCTGCGACTCCTCCACGTGGTAGAGGCGGGCGAACAGGGCGGCGCTCAGGATGCCGGTGGCGGCGACGCGCTCGAAGAGTTCGTCCGAGCCGAAGATCACGTCGATGGTCAGCTCGAAGGGGCCGGCGTTCTTGCTCTTGCAGACGCTGGCGAGTTCACGGATGCAGGTCATGGCTGGCCTTTCACGTCGGCGTATTCGATGGGGAACAGGTGGTACGGGTCTTCGGCGTCGACGATGTGATAGACGCTGAACTCGTAGCTGGGCCCCAGCTCCACGTCGGCCGGCGAGAACGGGATGGCCATGTTCCCCTCCTTGCACAGGCGGCCGGGGAAGTCGGCGTGCAGCATGGTGGTGCGGGAGATGGCGACGACGGCGTTGGCGACCTCCTGCGTCGGCGCCATCGCCTCGATGATGAAGCTCAGCTCATGGGCCGCGGTGGCCTTCAGCGGCTCGCGCTCGCCCATCACGCCATTCAGCCCGTAGCAGCGGATCGCCAGCTGGTAGCCGCCCGCGGGGACGCCGAAGTTGCGGGTCTTCTCGTCGACGATGGCGCGGACCCGCACCAGGTAGTCGTCGATGCCGCGAATCAGCACCGGGTCGCGGGTGGCGCACATGGCGATGGCCCGGAAGCCCACGCGCTGCACGCCTTCCATCTTCACGGTGTAGACGTCGGCGGGGTGCCACTTCATGCCGCTGACGCGCACGATGCGATCGGTCAGCTGCTCGAACCGGCACTCCGAGGTGTCGAGCATGCCGCCCGGCTCGTAGTGGTGGATGGCGCTGGGGTTCTCGTGCAGCGCGAAGTTGGCCACCGAGAGGCGGGTGCAGGCCTGCTCCGGGTTGGTCGGCTCGAGGTCGATGTAGTCCCGGTGGACGCGGGCCAGCAGGCAGCCGTCGCGCTTGGGCGCGGCGGGCTCGGCGCCGCACTCCAGCATCTTCCCGGCGTACCAGCCCATCTCGGGCGGCAGGCCGGCGCGCTGGACGCCCGCGGCCCAGATCGACGGGTCGGTCGCGCGGCCCGCCAGGACCACCTGCGCGCCGCCTTCCAGGGCGCTCATGATGGGCTCGGGGCCCATCAGGCCGACGATGCGCTCGGCGTCATCGACCTGCTGCGCGGTGAGGGGCGGTCGCTGCGACGCCGGCTTGACCTTGCCCGCGGCCAGCTGGCGCTTGATGAAGCCCTTGTCCTGCTCGGAGTGGATCAGGGCCAGCTTGAAGTCGAGCTTTTCCTCGCGGGCGATCTCGCGCACGAGTTCGGCCATGAACTGCAGGTGCGGCTCGCCGCCGGCGCCGCCGCAGGTGCTGATCACCACCGGGATGCCGCGCGGCACGGCCGCCAGCAGCATCAGGCGGGTGTCGCGCTTGATGGCCAGGCGCGAGCAGAAGGGCTTGCCCGCGCCGAGGTAGTAAGGGCCGGGGTCGGTGCTGCCGGCGTCCGCACCGATCAGGTGCGGGTTGGCCTCCATGCCTCGCTGCAGCGCGATTTCAGGAAAGCCGTACCCCAGGATCGAGGTGACCGCCAGCAGGCGGACTTCCTTGTCCGTCGTCTTGTCTCTTGTGGGATTCATTGCATCAGGCTGTGGGCGAAATAAGAGTGCGGTAACTATCCCGCGGGCGCCCGGCCCGGACAATGAATAACAGGTATCAGTGCTATGCTGCCGCCGCCCAAGGCCCCCCCCTTTCCCGGCCATGACGGCCGGTGTCTCCCGCCTCTCGTTCCATGGACCTGCGCCAGCTTCGCTATTTCATCGCCATCGCCTCCTCCGAGAGCCTGTCGCGCGCCTCGACCCTCGTCGGCGTCACCCAGTCCGCCCTGACCCGCCAGCTGCAGCTGCTCGAAGAGGAGCTCGGCTCGCCCGTGCTGCGTCGCACGGGCCACGGGGTGGCGCTGACCGAGGCCGGTGAGCGCTTCCTGAGCCTGGCGACCGACATCGTGGACCGCGCCGATGCGGCCGTGCACGAGATGCAGGCGCTGCGCAAGACCGCCGCCGGCAGCGTGGTGCTGGGGATCCCGCCCATGCTCGCCGAATTCCTGCTCGTGCCCCTGGTCACGCGGTTCAACGAGGACTTCCCGGCGGTGTCGCTGCGGGTGCGGGACGCCGTCAGCGGCTACGTGCTCGAATGGCTGGTGACCGGCCAGGTCGACGTGGCGGTGATCTACAACGCGCCCAAGCGGGCCAAGCTGGCGCTGGACACCCTGATCTCCGACGAGCTGATGCTCGTTGGCGCGGCGGGCCATGGCGTGATGGACACCGACGCGCCCATCGACCTGGCCGAGGCCCTGAAGCTGCCCCTGGTGCTGCCCAGCCCGCTGCACGGCCTGCGGGAAGTGATCGACTCGGCCGCCGCCGATATCTGCGCACGGCCCAACGTGACGCTGGAGATCGACGGCATGAACTCCCTCATCCGCTTTGCGGAAGAGGGGTACGGCTACACCTTCCTGCCCTACGGCGCGGTGGCCCACCTCGTGTCGCGCGGCCTGCTGAGCGTGCGTCCCATCGTCAACCCGACGATTCCCAGCGTGCTGTCGGTCGCCATGTCGACCAAACGGCCCGCCACGCCGGCCATGAAACAGCTGTTCCGCTGTGTGCGCGAGGAGGTCGGCAAGCTGCTGGAGGCGCAGGTCTGGCAGTTCCGCCCCCCCGCCCGGGGCGAACGGGAGGCGGCGGGTCGATAACTGCTATGCATTTCTCGCTCGGGGCCGGCTCCTACACTTTTTCGCCAGCGAACCAGTGATCCAAGGAATCCAGCCATGAGCCAGACGCAGCAAGCCCCCACCTCCCAGAGTTTTCGCCAGGCCCTCGGGTGCTTCCCGACGGGCGTGGCCGTCATCACCACCGTGGATGCCCAGGACCAGCCGGTCGGGCTGACCTGCAACTCCTTCAGCTCGGTCTCGCTGGAGCCGCCCCTGGTGCTCTGGAGCCTGCGCAAGAACAGCAAGTCCATCGACATCTTCCGGCAGACGCAGCAGTTCGCCATCAACGTGCTGTCCCACCGACAGGACGACCTCTCCGGCCGTTTCGCCAGCAGCAGCAAGAGCATGGCGGAGAAGTTCGACGGCGTGGCCTACACCCGCGGCTGGGGCCGCGCGCCGGTGCTGCGCGACTGCATCGCCAACTTCCAGTGCAGCGTCTTCGCCCAGCACGACGCGGGCGACCATGTGATCTTCGTCGGCCAGGTGGAAGCCTTCGAGCAGAGCAGCGACGAGGACGCGCTGGTGTTCTACAAGGGGGCCTACATGATGCTCGCGCAGTCGCTGCGGGCCCTGGCCTCCCGGGGCCCGGCCTCCGAGGCGGAACTGGTCCAGGCCCGCGCGGCCGTGCATGTGAGCCTGGTGCGCCTGGCCAGCGCGGCGGGTCGGGAGGAAGACTTCGACGCCATCGAGCAGAACCTGCGGCGGCTGGACCGCCATGCGCAGGAGGGCGACATGGTCCGCCGCGCCGAGGCGGCCATCACCTTCTTCAAGCAGCTGACCACCGCGGCGCACAACGAGATGCTGGCCGTGGTGGCGCAATCGCTCAGCACCATGCTGGAGTACGTGGTGTCCGCGCAGGTCGCGCAGTCGCGCGCCCAGGCCATCTACCTGCCGGCGCTGAACCCCCTGCGCTGGCGGGTGCTCGAGTGCCTGCGCGCGCGCGACGGCGACGGCGCCGCGGCGGCGATGGCGCAGTACTTCAGCCTGGTGGCCGAGTCCCGGGCCCTGGCCCAGGAACCCGTCCCGGCCTGAACGCCCCCGCGGCGAGCGCCCGGATCCGCCCCGGCGGCCGGGCGCTGCCGCACACCCCAGGGAAAACACCTAATTGCATACGAATGCAAGCCCCAAAGACTGCGGGCGCTGCATACGAATGCAAAGCCTCAACCAGGAAGAACCCCATGATCAGATACCTCAAGCGCGGCCGGGACGCCCAGGCCCGGAACGCGGACGACGCCAAGGTGCGCGCCACCGTCGAAGGCATCATCCAGGACATCGAACAGCGCGGCGACGAAGCGGTGCGCGAGTACAGCCGCAAGTTCGACAACTGGGACCCGCAGGACTTCCGCCTGACCCAGGCGCAGATCGAGCAGGCGATGAAGAGCCTGTCGGCGCGCGAGCTGGAGGACATCCGCTTCGCGCAGGCGCAAATCCGCCATTTCGCGCAGGTCCAGCGCGACTCCATGCGTGACGTGGAAGTGGAGACCCGGCCCGGCGTCTTCCTCGGACACCGCCACATCCCGGTCAACGCGGTCGGCTGCTACGTGCCCGGCGGCAAGTACCCCATGATCGCCTCGGCCCACATGAGCGTGCTCACCGCCAAGGTGGCCGGCGTCAAGCGCATCGTCTCCACCGCCCCCCCGTACCAGGGCGCGCCGCACCCGGCCATCGTCACCGCCATGCACCTGGCCGGCGCCGACGAGATCCTGGTGCTGGGCGGCGTGCAGGCCGTGGTCGCCATGGCCGTCGGCACGCCCAGCCTGAAGCCGGTGGACATGCTGGTCGGCCCGGGCAACATGTTCGTCGCCGAGGCCAAGCGGCAGCTGTTCGGCCGCGTCGGCATCGACCTGTTCGCCGGCCCCACCGAAACCCTGGTCATCGCCGACGACTCGGTCGACGGCGAGCTGGTGGCGGTCGACCTGCTGGGCCAGGCCGAGCACGGCCCCACCTCCCCCTCGGTGCTGCTGACGGACAGCGAGGCCCTGGCGCGCGACACCCTGGCCGAGATCGAGCGCCAGCTGAAGGTCCTGCCCACCGCGGCCATCGCCGCGCAGAGCTGGGCCGAGTTCGGCGAGGTCATCGTCTGCGACACGCGCGAGGAGATGCTGCGCAAGGCAGACGAGCTGGCCTCCGAGCACGTGCAGGTGATGACCCGCGACCCGGGGTTCTTCCTGGACCACATGACCAACTACGGCGCCCTGTTCATCGGCCCCCGCACCAACGTCGCGTTCGGCGACAAGGTGATCGGCACCAACCACACCCTGCCGACCAACAAGGCGGCGCGCTACACCGGCGGCCTGTGGGTCGGCAAATTCCTCAAGACCTGCACCTTCCAGCGGGTCGAGACCGACGAGGCCAGCGCCCTCATCGGCGAGTACTGCTCCCGCCTGTGCCACATGGAGAACTTCGCCGGGCACGGCGAGCAGGCCAACATCCGCGTGCGCCGCTACGGCACCCGCGAGGAGGTGCCGTGGTACCAGCCGGTGCCGGCGCTGGACGCATGAGCGCCGCGCGACTGCGACGCGCCCGCGCGCACGGGGGCGCCCGGTGAGCACGCAGCTGCCCGCCTTCCCCGGCTTCCGGGTGGACGGCAAGCGGGCCCTGGTCACCGGCGCCAGCCGCGGGATCGGGCTCGCGGCGGCCCACGCGCTGGCCCAGGCCGGCGCCGCGGTCACGCTGGCGGCCCGCTCCGCCGGGGAGCTCGAGGCAGCCTGCGAGGCGATCCGGGCCCACGGGGGACGCGCCGACTGGGTCGCGCTGGACGTGACCGACTCGGAGGCGGTGGCCGCGGCCCTGGCCGAGCGGCCAGCCTTCCACATCCTGGTCAACAACGCCGGCATGAACCGCCCCAAGCTGCTGGCCGACACGACCGACGAGGACATCGACGCCATCTTCGACCTGAACGTGAAGGCCACCTTCTACGTCACCCGCGCCGTCGCCCGGCGCATGGTCGAGGCGGGCGAGCAGGGCTCGATCATCAACGTCAGCTCGCAGATGGGCCATGTGGGCAGCCCGCGCCGCACCGTGTACTGCGCGAGCAAGCACGCGGTCGAGGGCCTGACCCAGGCGCTGTCCTGGGAGCTGGGGCCGGCGGGCATCCGCGTCAACACGATCTGCCCGACCTTCATCGAGACCGCCTTCACCGCGCCGATGTTCGCCGACCCGGCCTTCCGCGACTTCGTGGTCGACCGGATCGCGCTGGGCCGCATCGGCCGGGTCGAGGAAGTGATGGGCCCCATCGTGTTCCTGGCCAGCGAGGCCTCCAGCCTCATGACGGGCAGCGCCCTGATGCTGGACGGGGGCTGGACCGCCGCATGAAGCCCAAGCCCACCGCGCATGACGTGGCCCGGCTGGCGGGCGTCTCGCAGTCGGCGGTGAGCCGCGCCTTCACCCCGGGCGCCAGCGTGGCCCCCGACACCCGCCAGCGCATCCTGGCGGCCGCCGCCGAGCTGGGCTACCGGCCCAATGCCATCGCCCGCACGCTCATCACGCGGCGCAGCGGCATGGTGGGCCTGGTGATGAGCCACCTGGACAACCAGTTCTACCCGATGGTGATCGAGCGCTTGTCGCAAGCGCTGCAGCGCAAGGGCTGGCACGTGCTGCTGTTCATCAGCGAGACCGTCGATGCCGACGCCATCCTGGCCGACATCCTGCCCTACCAGGTCGATGGCATCGTGATGGCGTCCACCACCTTGTCGTCCGGGCTCGCGCACGACTGCGCCGAGGCCGGCATCCCGGTGGTGCTGTTCAACCGGGTCGCGCAGCTCGGCGCGCTCGGGCGCTTCGCGACCAGCTCGGTCACCTCGCAGAACCGCGAGGGCGGCCGGCTCGTCGGGGAGATGCTGGTGCGCACGGGGCACCGGCGCATCGCCTGGCTGGCGGGCCTGGCCAACGCATCGACCAGCCTCGAGCGGGAGGCCGGGCTGTGCGAGGCGCTGGCCGCCGCCGGCCTCAGGCTGCAGGGCCGGGCGGTCGGCCACTACGACTTCGCCGCCGCGCGCCAGGCGACGCTGGACCTGTTCAGCGACCCGGCCCGCCGGCCCGACGCCCTCTTCGCGGCCAACGACCACATGGCCATCGCCGCCCTCGAGGCGCTGCGCACGGACCTGGGCCTGCGCGTGCCGCAGGACGTCTCGGTGGTCGGCTTCGACAACGTCCCCCAGGCCGGCTGGCCGTCCTACGACCTCACCACGGTGCAGCAGGACGTGGACCGGATGGTGGAAGCCACCTGCGACCTGCTGTTCGACCAGATCCAGGGCGAGGTCACCGCGCGCTGCGTGACCGTCCCCTGCCGGCTGGTGGAGCGCGGGACCGTACAACACAAGGAGACAAACGCATGACCGCACTCGCGGAACTCACGGGGCGCCGTCCCGTCGCCATCGTCGGCGCCGGGCTGGTGGGCTCAGGCTGGGCCATCGTCTATGCCCGCGCCGGCCTGCCGGTGAGGCTGTTCGACCGGAACCCGGACGTCACCCGCGCCGCCCTGCCCCTGATCGCCAGCCAGCTGGCCGGGCTGCACCGGCACGGCCTCGTCGCCGAGGAGCCGGCGGCCATCCTGGCGCGCATCACGCCGGTGGCCACGCTGGCCGAGGCGGTCGACGGCGCCTGCTACGCGCAGGAATCCGTCCTGGAGCGGGTGGACGTGAAGCGGCAGCTGATGCTCGAGCTGGAGGCCCTGGCCGGCCCGGACCTGATCGTCGGCAGCTCCACCTCCGGCATCCCGGGCTCGGCCTTCGCGCTCGGCCTGGACCTCTCGCCCCGCGTGCTGATCGTGCACCCGGTCAACCCGCCCTACCTGGTGCCGGTGGTGGAGCTGGTGCCCTCGCCCGCGACGGCGCCGGAGACCGTCGCCTTCGCCGACGCGCTGATGCAGGCGGTCGGCCAGACCGTGGTGCACGTGCGCAAGGAGGTCGAGGGATTCGTGCTGAACCGCCTGCAGGCGGCGCTGCTGCGGGAGGCCTGGGCGCTGGTCGAGGACGGCGTGGCCAGCTGCGAGGACATCGACAAGACCCTCCGTGACGGCCTGGGCTGGCGCTGGTCGTTCATGGGCCCGTTCGAGACCATCGACCTGAACGCCCCCGGCGGCGTGGCCGACTACGCGCAACGCCTGGGCCCGCTGTACCAGCGCATCGCCGACTCACGCCGCCACGAGGCGCCCTGGGACGAGGGGCTGATCCGGCAGGTGGAGGCGCAGCGCCGGGAACACCTGGCCCACGCGGACCTCGAGGCCCGCCGCGCCTGGCGCGACGAGCGCCTGATGGCCTTCGCGGCCCGGCGCCAGGCCGACCCGCCCGGCTGAGGCCGGCCCCGTTCAGCCCGCCGGGTCCTGCCGCAGCCAGCGCCACAGCGTGCTACGGCTGACCCCCAGGGCGCGCGCGGCCGCCTGCCGGTTGCCGCCATGCTGCTGCAGCGCCTGCCGCACCAGGGACGGCCGCATGTCGACCGCGGGGGCAGGCATCTCGGCCGGGATCCCGGCCGTCATCCCGGCCGCCATCTCGGCTGCCATCCGGGCCCGTGTCCGGGCAGGCATCTCCGCCGGCGCCGCAGGCACGCCGGCCTGCGCGATCCCCGGGAACAGCTCGGGACAGTCCTGCGGCAGGCCGCTCCAGTCCACCGGCTCGCCGGGATCGAACTGCAGCAGGAACACCGCCAGCCGCTCGCAGAGGTTCTCCAGCTCACGCACATTGCCCGGCCAGTCATGCGCCAGCAGGCGAGGCATCAGGGGCTGGAGCGCCGGCTCGACGGGCCGGGTGGACCCGAGCCGGGCGAGGCAGCGCTGCACGCGGCGCGTCGCCATCAGGGCGATGTCGCCGGCGCGCTCGCGCAGCGGCGGCAGTGACAGCAGCAGGGTGTTGATGCGGAAGTAGAGGTCCTGCCGGAAACGGCGCTGCGTCACCATCTCGGCCAGGGGCTGGTGCGTGGCCGCGATGACGCGCACGTCGACCGGCACCGGCACGGCGCTGCCCACGCGCAGCACCTCCCGCTCCTGCAGCACCCGCAGCAGGCGGGTCTGCAGCGAGGTCGGCATGTCGCCGATCTCGTCGAGGAACAGGGTGCCGGTGTGCGCCGCCTCGAACAGGCCCCGCTTGCCGCCGCGCCGCGCGCCGGTGAAGGCCCCGTCCTCGTAGCCGAACAGCTCGCTCTCCAGCAGGCTCTCGGGGAAGGCCGCGCAGTTGACGGCGATGAAGGGCTTGTCCGCGCGGCCGCTCTCGTTGTGGATCGCCTGGGCGAACAGCTCCTTGCCGGTGCCGCTCTCGCCGGCGATGAGGATGGTCAGGTCGGTGCGGGCGAAGCGCCGCGCGCTGGCGACGGCCCGCAGCAGGGCGGGGCTCTGGCCCTCGAGGTCCTCGAAGCTGTGCCGCGCGGCCGCCTGCTGGCGGCGCTGCTGGATGCGCAGGCGGGTGTCGGCCTCGTGGATGGAGCGGGCGTCGTACAGCGTCAGCGCGGCGCCCACGACCTCGCCGCGCACCCGCACCGGCGCCCGCTTGGCGACCCAGTTGCGCCGCCCCAGGCGCAGGACCTGGGTCCCGTCGGACGCGCCGCTGCTCAGGGTCTCGCGCAGGGACAGCTCCGGCTGCAGGCTGGCCAGGTCGCGCCCCAGCAGGCTGGCGGCGTCGGCGCCGAGGATGCGCTGCATCGGCGGATTGGCCGCGATCACCTGGTGGGTCCGGTCCACCGCCAGGACCGCGTCGTCCAGCGTGTGCAGCACGGCGCCGAGCTGCGCATGGCGCTCGGCCTCCATGCGGGCCACGCGGGCCAGCTCGATGGCGTCCTCGAAGCCCTGGCGGATGCTGGCCGGGGAGTAGGCCAGCAGCCCGCACAGCCCCGCCGCCTCCGCCAGCTCCACCACGATGCTGGAGCCCACGATCACGGAGAACCCGGCCGAGCGCAGCGCCTCGACGCTGCGGCGCGCGTCGTCGGGCGTCTGGTAGGCGAACTGCGCGATCTCGATGCGCAGCAGGTCCTTCACGGCCTCGAGGTCGGGCAGGGTCTGGCCGTACACCACCACGCCGACCCGCCGTGAGCTGCGGCGCGCGGTGATCAGGGCCTGGAGGATGTCGAGCCCGGCCAGCTGGATCGTGGCCACGGGCGCCCGGACCTGCCGCCGCAGCAGGCCGCCATTGGCGCCGGCGCTGATGAAGGCATCCACCCGGCCCTGGTCGACCCGCTGGCGGGCCAGCGCCACGGCCTGGCTCACCGTGCAATCGACCAGCTCGATCTCGGCGCGGTCGCGGTACTGCTCGATCACCGGCGCGGAAAACTCCCGCAGGTGCCGGTAGCCGAGGAAGCACAGGCGAGGCAACCGGGCGCCCGGGCCGAGGAGATCCGGCGTCATGTTTCAGCGATGTCTCATGGTGAGACGCGATTGTTGCACGGCCGTGCGACATGACCGCCGCGATGCGACACCGGCCGCCATAGGAATCAAGCACTTGCGCGAACGGACTGGCTGGCACGGCTTCTGCAAACCAGGCCGGTGGATTGCCGCATCGACGGCGACCGGACCCGCCAACCCGAGGAGACACGCTTGCAACGCCCCCTGCGCGCCACGCCCGGCGCATTCAACCGACGCACCGCCCTCGGCGGACTGGCCGCCCTCACGCTCTCGCGGCCCGGCCTGGCCAACAGCTTTCCGGCCAAGCCGGTGACCCTGGTCGTGCCCTACGCGCCCGGCGGCGGCACCGACATCGTGGGCCGGCAGCTGGCCCAGAAGCTCAGCGACCGCTGGGGCCAGAGCGTGGTGGTGGACAACCGCACCGGCGCCAACGGCGTGATCGGCTCCAGCCTGGTCTCCAAGGCGCCGCCGGACGGCTACACCCTGCTGCTGGTGGTGGGTTCGCACGCGGTCAACCCGGTGCTGATGAAGAAGCTGCCCTACGACACCGTGACGGCCTTCACCCCGATCACGAACGTGGCGACCTCGCCGATGGTCCTGGTCGTCGCCGCCAACGGCCCCTACAAGAACCTCAACGACCTGCTGAAGGCCGCGCGCAGCCAGGAGCTGGGGATCGGCAACTCGGAAGGCCAGACCCGGCTCACGGGCGAACTGCTGCGCCAGGCCGCCGGCCTGAAGACGGTGGAGGTCTTCTACAAGGGCGGCGCGCCGATGATGGTCGAGATCATCGGCGGACACCTGCCCATGGGCTTCACCAGCGTGCTGACCGCCCTGCCCCATGTGCAGGCGGGCACCCTGCGGGTGGTCGGTGTGGCCGCGAAGGAGCGCCTGGCCGTGTTCCCGGACGCGATGACCTTCGCGGAAGCCGGCGTGCAGGGCGTCGAATCCCTGAGCTGGTACGGCATGTTCGGGCCGGCCGGCATGCCGCCGGCGCTGGTGGAGCAGATCGGCCGTGACCTGCGCGCCGTCAGCGCCGACCCGGCCGTGGCGACGCGCCTGCGCGAGCAGGGCGCCCAGATGGTGCTGAGCAGCCCCGCGGACCTCGATCGCTTCGTGCGCAGCGAGGCCGCGAAGTGGGCCGCCGTCGCCCAGCGCGGCGGCATCAAGCCCGAGTGAGCCGCGCGCCCCAAAGACACAACCACGAACCACCCACCACCGACCGTGAACTTCCAACGCCTCTCCTCCCGCCGCAGTCTGCTGGCCGCCGCCCTCGCCCTGGCCGCCGCCGCCCTGCCCGCCGCCCACGCCCAGGGCAACTACCCCTCTAAGCCGATCCGCCTGGTCGTGCCCTTCGCCACGGCCGGCGTGACCGACACCAGCGCGCGCATCGTGGCCGAGAAACTCGGCCAGGAACTGGGCCAGCAGGTCATCGTGGACAACAAGCCCGGCGCCGCCGGCAACATCGGCACCCAGATCGTGGCCAACGCCGAGCCGGACGGCTACACGCTGCTGCTCGCCTATGACGGCACGCTCGTCATCAACCCCAGCGTGTATCCCAAGGTGCCGTTCGACACCCTCAAGGACTTCGCCCCCATCGGCAAGATCGGCGACGCCGTGCTGATCGTGGTGGTCAACCCCAAGGTCCCGGCCAGCAAGCTGTCCGAGCTGCAGGCGGTGGCCAGCGCGACGCCCGGCGGGTTGTCGTACGGCAATGCCGGCACCGGCAGCACCACCCATCTCGCAGGGGAGATGCTGAAGCAGCGCACCGGCATGACCCTCGTCCACGTGCCGTACAAGGGCGGCGGCCAGGCCATGGGCGACGTGGTGAGCGGGGTCCTGCCGATGAACTTCACGGCGGTTGCGGGCGCCATGCCCTTCATCCAGAGCAAGCAGCTGACCCCGATCGCGGTGGCCTCGCGCCAGCGCGTGGCCTCGCTGCCGGACGTGCCCACCTTCATCGAGTCGGGCCTGAAGGATTTCGAGATCAACTCCTGGGTCGGCCTGGCCGCGCCGGCCCGCACGCCGCCCGCCGTGGTGGCGAGGCTCAACCAGGCCCTGAACAAGGTCCTCGCTACGCCGGAGATGCGCGAGCGCCTGGCCAAGCTGGGCATCGTGGCCCAGCCTGGCACGCCGGCGGCCTTCGCCGAGGAGATCGCGCGCGACCTGGCCAAGAACCGGGCGATCGTGAAGGCCGCCGACATCAGGATCGAATGAGGCGCGGCGCGGCGAGATGACCACCCTCTTCGACAAGATCTGGGCCGCCCACGCGGTGGCCCGCAACGAGGCCGGCGACGACCTGGTCTACATCGACCGGCACCTGGTGCAGGAGGTGTCGAGCCCGCAGGCCTTCGCCAGCATGAAGGCCTCCGGCCACCGCCTGCGCTCGCCCGCCCGCCACATCGCGGTGCAGGACCACAACGTGCCCACCAGCGCCGACCGGCTGACGAACATCCCCGACGCCCAGAGCGCCGAGCAGATCGCCACCCTGAGGCGCAACGCGCAGGCCACCGGCATGCGCCTGCTGGACCTGGACGACCCGCTGCAGGGGATCGTGCACGTGATCGCGCCCGAACTGGGCTTCGTCCTGCCCGGCAGCACCGTGGTCTGCGGTGATTCCCACACGGCCACGCTGGGCGCCCTGGGGGCGCTCGCCTGGGGGGTCGGGACCTCGGAGGTGGCCCACGTGATGAGCACCCAGAGCCTGTGGATGCGCAAGCCGCGCACCCTGGGCCTCGAGGTCTGCGGGGCGCTGGGCCGGGGCGTCCATGCCAAGGACCTGGCCCTGGCCCTGATCCACCACATCGGCACCCGCGGCGGCGTCGGCCACGGCATCGAGTACTTCGGTCCCGCAATCTCGGCGCTGTCGATGGAAGGCCGCCTGACGCTGTGCAACATGACCATCGAGGCCGGCTCCCGCTTCGGCCTGGTGGCGCCCGACGCCACGACCGTGGCCTACCTGCGCGAGCGCGTGCAGGGGGCGGCGCGCGCGCACTTCGAGCAGGCCGTCCAGGCCTGGGCCTCGCTGCGCACGGACGACGCGGCCGACTTCGACCGCCTGGTCCGGTTCGACGCCGCCGGCGTGAGCCCGCGCGTCACCTGGGGCACCACCCCGGCCGAGAGCGCGGCGTTCGATGGCCAGGTCGGCGACGGCGTCACGCCGGCCGACCCGGCGGAACGCAGCCGCATCGAGAAGGGCCTGGATTACATGGGCCTGCGGCACGGGCAGGCGCTGTCCTCGGTGGCCATCGACGTGGCCTTCATCGGCTCCTGCACCAATGGCCGGCTCGAGGACCTGCGCGCCGCCGCCGAAGTCGCGCGCGGCCGCCGGGTCGCCCCCGGCGTGCGCGCCCTGGTGGTGCCGGGCTCCGGCAGCGTCAAGCGCGCGGCGGAGGCCGAGGGCCTGGCCGCGATCTTCGTGGAGGCCGGCTTCGAATGGCGCGAGCCCGGCTGCTCCATGTGCATCGGCATGAATGGCGACAGCCTCTCGCCCGGCCAGCGCTGCGCCTCGACCTCCAACCGCAACTTCGAGAACCGCCAGGGCCAGGGAGGACGGACCCACCTCATGAGCCCGGCCGCCGTGGCCGCCTCCGCCGTGCGCGGCGCCCTGACCGACCCCCGGGAGTTCCTCGCATGAAGGCCGTCACCGCCAGCGTGTCGGGCCGCGCCGCCGTGATGCAGCGCGACGACATCGATACCGACGCCATCTTCCCCGGCCGCTTCCTGCGGCTCACGCAGCGTGACGGCATGGGCGCGCACCTGTTCGCCGACTGGCGCGCCGAGGGCCGGCCCGAGGTCGCCTTCATGCAGCGGCCCGAGCCCGTGCGGCTGCTGGTCGGCGCCAACAACTTCGGCTGCGGCTCCTCGCGCGAGCACGCGGTCTGGGCCCTCGCCGACCACGGCGTGCAGGCCGTCGTGGCCCTGTCGTTCGGCGACATCTTCCGCAACAACTGCGCGAAGAACGGGCTGGTGGCCGCCGCGGTGACCCCGGCGGACCATGCGGCCCTGCTGCAGGCCCTGGCGCGCTCGCCCGACGGCGAGCTGTGCCTGGACGTGGCGGCCAGCCAGCTGCGCCTGCCCGACGGCGCGCTGCTGCCCGTGCGCCTCGCCGAGGGCCATGCGCAGGAGCTGCTCTCGTCGGAAGACGAGGTCGATCGCACGCTGCGCCACGACGCCGCCCTGCGCGCCTACGAGGACCAGGTCCGCCAGCGCCAGCCCTGGCTGGCATCGCTGGCCTGACCGCCCTCGCCCCGCTTTTTCATTCGAACCACAGGACCCTCCAGATGGCCAATCCCATCCTCCGCGAGAAGCTCGCCGCCGGCGAATTCCTCGTCATCCCCGGCGTGCAGGACATGATCGCCAGCGCCATGACCCGCAAGGTCGGCTTCGACATCGTCTACGGCACCGGCTACTGGCTCACCGCCTCCTGCCTGGGGCTGCCCGATGCCGGCATCGCCACCTACACGCAAATGGTGGACCGCATGCGCACGGTGGTGCGCACCAGCGGCAGCGCCGTGATCGCGGACGCCGACACCGGCTACGGCGGCCTGCTCAATGTGCACCACACCGTTCGCGGCTACGAGGAGGCCGGCGTCACCGCCATCCAGATCGAGGACCAGGAGTTCCCCAAGAAGTGCGGCCACACGCCCTACAAGCGCTGCGTGCCGACCGAGGACATGGTCGAGAAGATCAAGGTCGCCGCCGAGGCGCGCGAGGACAAGGAGAATTTCCTGATCATCGCCCGCACCGATGCCCGCGCCGGGCTGGGCGTCGACGAGGCGATGCGCCGGATGGAGGCCTATGCCAAGGCCGGCGCCGACATCCTGTTCTTCGAGGCGCCGCAGTCCGAGGAGGAAATGCGCCGCGCCTGCGAGGCCTTCGACAAGCCCATGCTGGCCAACATGGCGGACGGCGGCAAGACGCCGATCCTGCCGGCCAAGGTGCTCCAGGAAATCGGCTACGCCCTCGCGATCTATCCCTCGATGACCAGCCTGGTGGCGGCCGCCGCCATGGAGAAGGCGCTGCGCACGCTGAAGGACGAGGGCCTGAGCCAGAAGCCCGGCATCGACATGTTCGACTTCGGCGAGTTCTGTAAGCTGATCGGCTTCGAGGAAGTCTGGGAATTCGAGAAACGCTGGGCTCGCTGAGCCATGACACGCATGAAGACACGCGCCGCCATCCTGACCGCCATGGGCGCCGCCGCGCCCTACGCCACGAGCCGCCCCCTTCGCATCGAGGAGGTGGAGCTGGCCCCGCCCGGACCGGGCGAGGTGCTGATTCGCATCGCCGCCGCCGGCCTGTGCCACTCGGACCTGTCCGTCATCAACGGCGACCGGCCGCGGCCGATGCCGATGGCCCTGGGCCATGAGGCCTCGGGCGTCGTCGTCGAGGCCGGCCCGGGCGTCGCCGACCTGCAGCCCGGCGACCACGTGGTCGTGGTCTTCATGCCCAGTTGCGGCCACTGCCTGCCCTGCGCCTCGGGCCGACCGGCCCTGTGCGAACCCGGGGCAGCCGCCAACGGCGCCGGCACCCTGCTGTCCGGCGCCCGCCGCATCTCCCACGTGGGCCACCCGGTCAACCACCACCTGGGCTGCTCGGTGTTCGCCGAGCATGCGGTGGTCTCCCGCCACTCGCTGGTGCGCATCGACCGCGACATCCCGCTGGTCGAGGCCGCCCTCTTCGGCTGCGCCGTGCTGACCGGCGTGGGCGCGGTGATCAACACGGCGCAGGTGCCGGCGGGCGCCTCGGTGGCGATCGTCGGGCTGGGCGGCGTGGGCCTGGCCGCCCTGCTCGGCGCCCATGCCGCGGGCGCGCGGCAGATCGTGGCCATCGACCTCTCGCCGGACAAGCTCGCCCATGCGCAAGCGCTCGGCGCGACCCACACCGTGCTGGCCAGCCAGCCCGATGCGCGGGAACAGATTCGCGAGCTCACCGGCGGCGGCGTCGAGTACGCCTTCGAGTTCGCGGGCTCGGTGCGCGCGCTGGAACTGGCCTATGGCATCACGGCGCGCGGCGGCACCACGGTCACCGCGGGCCTGCCCCCGGCCAGCGCCGTGCTGCCGGTCCCGGCGGTCAGCCTGGTCGCCGAGGAGCGCACGCTCAAGGGCAGCTACATCGGCACCTGCGTGCCGGTGCGCGATGTGCCGCGCTACCTGAGCCTGTACCGCCAGGGCCGGCTGCCGGTGGACCGTTTGCTGAGCGGCACCGTGAAGCTGGACGACATCAACGAGGCCTTCGACGCGCTGAACGAAGGCCGGGCCATCCGCCAGGTGGTGGTCTTCGACTCGCAGCCGTGAACCGCAGCGAGCCGGGCAACGCGTCGCGCGGCGGCCCGGGGACGCTGCGCGAGATCGCCGGGCGGCTGGGCCTGTCGGTCTCCACCGTGTCGCGCGCGCTGTCCGGCCACCCCGCCATCAGCGTGCGCACCCGGGAGTCGGTCATCGCGGCGGCCACGCTCGTGGGCTACCGCTTCCCGACGCAGTCGCGCGGGCGGGTCGGCGGCACGCGCCTGGTGGGCGTGGTGGTGGGCGCGCTGCAGAACACCTTCATGACCCTGCTGCTGCAGCACCTGCATGACGCCCTGCAGGGCGCGGGCTACCAGGTGGTGCTGCTGATCGACCCCATGACCGAGCCCGAGCCGCTGCTCGCCCTGCGCCCGCTGATCGACAGTTACCTGGACGGCCTGATCTTCGCGACCGCCACCCTGGATTCGCCCATCGTCGCGGAGGTCCGCCGCCGGGGCATCCCCACCGTGCTGGTGGTGCGCAGCGTGGACGACGTCGACGTGGACATCGTGGAGGTCGACAACTTCCGCGCCGGCCAGGAGGCGGTGCACCACCTCCTCGACCTGGGCCACCGCCGGCTCGGCTTCCTCATGGGGCCGCAGAACACCTCCACCAGCCGGGACCGCATGGCTGGCGCGCTGCAGGCCCTGCGGGAGGCCCGGCTGGAGCCGGAACCGGCCCATGTGGCGTGGGGCGAGTACACCTCCGAGATGGGCTACTCGCGGGCGATGGGCCTGCTGGCCGCGCCCCAGCCGGTGACGGCCATCGTGGCGGGCAACGACACCATCGCCCTGGGCGTGCTCGAGGCCGCGCGCCGGTGCGGCCGCAAGGTGCCGGACGAACTCTCGGTGATCGGCTTCGACGACATGCCGCTGGCGGGCTCGCCCATCGTGGGCTTGACGTCCATCCGGCAGCCGGTGGAGGCCATGGCGCGCACCGCCGCACGGCGCCTGCTCGATCGCATGCGCCCGGGGCATGCGATCAGCCCGCCGGCGCACGACGTGCTCCCGATCGAGTTGATCCGGCGCGGCACGACCGGCGCCGCGAGCCGCTGACCCGCGAGGGCAGCCCCCGATGGTTTGCACAGGTGTTGCACACGAGCATGGCAGGCCAAGCAGGTGAAGCAGGTGGAGCCGGGCCCCCACCCTGGCCATGAAACAGACAAGGATGCAGATGTCGTCGAACTCCCTCCCGTGGACGCGTGTCGTCCCTCCCCTGGCCCTCGCCGGCCTGTGCGCACTCGCCGCCGCGGCCCGTGCGGAGTCGCCGGCGACGTGGAAACCCAGCCGGCCCGTGACCATCGTCGTGCCCTATGTGCCCGGGGGCGGGACCGACACCACCGCGCGCGCCACGGCCAAGCTCCTCGGCGAGCTCTGGGGCCAGCCGGTGCTGGTGGAGAACGTGCCCGGCGCGGACGGCCTGATCGGCGGGCGGCGGGTGATCGAGGCGCGCGCCGACGGCCACACCCTGCTGCTGCAGACGCCTGCCATCGTCCTGACCAAGCACGCGCCGGCCTTCAAGGGCACCGACCCGCTCGCCCAGCTGAAGCCGGTGACCAACATCGCCTACTCGCCGGGCGTCATCGTGGCCAACGCCAGGATCCCGGCCAGCACGCTGCCGGAGCTGATCGCCTACTGCAAGGCGGCGGCCACGCCCTGCTCCATGGGCACGGGAGAGAACGTCGCCAAGCTGTTCGGGCGGCAGTTGCAGGCCGAGTCGCTCCCCAACCTGATCGTGGTCAACTACAAGGGCACGGCGGCGATCATCACGGACATGATCGCGAACAACGTGAATTTCGCCGTCACCGGGATCACCGCCGCCATCCCCCACCAGAAGGCCGGCACGCTCAAGGTGGTGGCGAGCCAGGGCACCCAGCGGGCCCCCGCGGCGCCGGACATCAGGACCGTCGGCGAGACCGGCATGCCCCAGTACGAGTACACGACCTGGTTCGGCCTGTTCGCGCCCAAGGACACGCCGCCCGCGGCGGCCCAGGGCATCCATGCCGCGGTGAAGGAAGTGATGCGCAACCCCGAACTGCAGAAGGCGATCGCGGGCGCCGGCGCGATCCCGCTGGTCAACACGCCCGAGGAATTCGCCGCCCAGGTGCGCAAGGAGGACGAGCGCTTCACGGGGCTGGCGAAGCGCTTCCCGCTGGATTGAGGGGCGCCGACGGCGCACGGGCCGACGGCGCACGCGCCGGCTGGCCCGGCGCCACGGCCCGCACTACCATGCGGCCATGACCACGAAGCGCCCCACCCCCACCCCCCCCATCTCCTTCGGCCTCGGCGGCCGGGTCTGCCTGGTGACGGGCGGAGCCCAGGGCATCGGCGAGGCCTGCGCGCGGCGCTTCGCCGCCGACGGCGCCTTCGTCGTCGTCGCCGACATCGACGACGACCGCGGCCGGGCCGTCGCGGCCGACGTCGGCGCCACCTACGTGCACTGCGACGTGGGCGACAAGGCCCAGGCCGACGCCTGCATCGCGCAGGTGATCGCCCTGCACGGGCGCCTCGACATCCTCGTGAACAACGCCGGCATCTTCAAGGCGGCGGAGTTCCTCGAGGTGACCGAGGCCGACTTCGATGCGGTGCTGCGCGTCAACCTCAAGGGCGCCTTCCTCATGGGCCAGGCCGCCGCGCGCGAGATGGCACGCTCGGGCGGCGGCAGCATCGTCAACATGAGCTCGGTCAACGGCATGCTGGCCATCCCCAACATCGCCAGCTACAACGTGAGCAAGGGCGGCATCAACCAGCTCACACGGGTGATGGCGCTGTCGCTGGCGGACCACGGCATCCGCGTCAATGCGGTGGCGCCGGGCACCATCGCCACCGAGCTCGCGGCCAAGGCCGTCCTCACCAGCGAGGAGGCCCGCATGAAGATCATGAGTCGCACGCCGATGAAGCGCCTGGGCACGCCCGCCGAGATCGCCGACGCCGTGGCCTGGCTGGCCAGCGATGCGGCCAGCTACGTCACCGGCGAGATCGTGGTGGTGGACGGCGGGCGCATGACCCTGAACTACACCGTGCCGGTGACGCCGGCGTGAGGCCCCGGCCTCAGGAGGCGGCCTTCGACTCGCGCGCCGTCGGCCCGTGCGCCGGCGGCAACTCCAGCCGGTCGACCGGCAGCAGGTAGCACACCGCGTCGTCCGCCACCGCGGCCCCCCGGCGGACGCCAGGCGCAAGCCGGAACGGCTGCAGGTCGTCCAGCGGCTGCTTCGCGGTGCACCGCATCCAGTCCGGGTTCGCGTCGGGTCCCTGCGCCTGCAGGCCGGTGGCGGCCCACTGCGCCGGCGTGACCGGCAGCCCGCGCACTGACAGCCCCGGCCCGGCCTCGCGCAGCGTCTGGAGGCCCGGGCCGCCGGCCCGGGCGGCTGCGGCCTTGCGCAGGTCCGCGTACTTGTCCTGCAGCGCCCGCACCTCGCCCGCCGGCAGGCCGCTGGCCGGCAGCGCGTCGAGCAGGCGGGCCAGGGCCTGCGGCGCCCGCGCGTCGGTCTGCGCGGCCAGCGCCTCGGCCACCGCCACCGGCGACAGGCCGGTGGCCTCGAGGACCTGGGCACGCTGCGCCGGGGCCAGCGGCGACTCCAGCACCGCGCACAGGAGGGCGGCGGCCGGCGTCGGGTCGCCGGTCTCGCGGGCGTCGCCGGAAACCTCGTGCTTGCCGTCACGGGGGGCGGGCGCCATCGCCACCTGCGCCGACACGCCCGCCGCGGCCAGGAGCTCGCGCAGCACGGGCAACGGCAAGGCGGTGGCCGCGAGCACTTCATGGGCCCAGGCCAGCACGCCGGCGGCCACCCGCTCGCGGTCCGCCTCGCTGCGGCCCCTCGAGCCCTCGATCGCCAGCACCACCTCGCGCGCATGCCCCGCCTCGTCCGAGGCGGCCACCAGGGCCCGCTTGCCGGAGGCGTCCAGCACCGCCGCCGGGGCGGTGAGCACGCCGCGGGCGAACATCGCCACCGCGCGCGGCGACCGCTCGAACGCGTGGTACAGGGCGGGATGGGCCTCGTCGTCCTCGATGATCCCCCGCAGCAGGGCCACCCGGTCCGCCTGGCCGAGGCCCTCGGGGGGGATGGCGAGGACGGCCGCCACATAGGCCGCCACCCCGTCGGCCGCGCCCCGGCGGCAGGCCACGTGCAGGGCTGGATAGCCCGCGTCGGCGCCGGCCTGCAGCACCGCCAGGCCCGCCTCGGAGCCGGGCTCGGGCACCGCGCCCACGGCCCGCATCACGGGCACGATGGCATTGGCCGGCACTAGGAAGGACAGCCAGTCGGCCTGCGGCTCGTCCACCAGGAAGGGGCCGAACAGGCCCAGCGGCTGCGGCGCGGCGGGGCCGGGCCCGCGCGCCGGCGGCGTCCCGGCCGTCCCGGAGGACTCGAGAGGCTCGGCCGGGCAGTCGTAGATCACGGCGATCTCGGGGTCCCAGCCCTGGGCCTCGAGGTCCCAGTCCGGCAGGAAGTCGGCGAGCGAGAGGCGCTCCAGGTCGGCGCTGGCGCGCACCCACAGCCCCTGGTCGGTGAGCGTGCGGCACGGGTCGTAGAAGCTGACCTGGAACAGCGGGGTCGGGCCGGGGGCGCGCGCCAGCTTGAGGGCCATCAGGTGGTCGAACGCCCGCACCACGAACACCCGGGCCTGCGACGGCGCGAGGGTGTCGCACAGGTGGGCCATCGCGCTGCCGAAGCCGGCGTCGCTGGCGAGGGCCACCGCCTGGGTCGCCATCACCTCGCGGTAGGCGCGCTCGGTCCAGGGCGGCGGGTCAGCCACGCAGATGCCCTTGCTGTCTCCCGCCGGCACCAGCGAGAACGGCCGGCGCGCCTGCGGCGGCAGGTGGGCCTGCTCCCGCTCATAGGCCTGCTGGGCGCAGCCGTACGCCAGGGCGAAGTGCCGGCAGGCCTGCGGGGTATCGACCAGCCCGAGCCGCCGGGCCTCGGGCGTGTCGGGGAACGGGCGGCGCAGGTTCAGGTCGGTCTCGACGAGGATCTCCTGCGCCGCATGCCGGTCCCCCCCGGCCACCAGCGCCTCGGGCGGCGGCGGCGTGAAGAACTGGGCCCCGGCCAGCGGCTCGCGCGCCACCTCCCGGCCCTTCGCGTCCACCGTGATGCGCTCGGGCCGGTCCATGTAGATCTGGCCGATGAAGGCCTCGCCCGAGGTCTCCAGCACCAGCCCCTCCCGCGCGGTGACGAGCAGCCCGTTGGCGCGCGGGCAGTCGAGGTGCACGCGCGGCGGCGGCTCCTGGTGCAGGCCGGTCAGGCGCAGGTTCGATCCTTCGCGGGGCACGGACAGGTACACCTCGCGCAGCTCCCGCAGCAGGCCCAGGCCGATGGCCAGGAGGTTGAACTCGGCCTCGCTGTCGGCCTGGCCCGCATGGACCTCGGTCACCGGCCCGAGCGAGAGCGCGGCCACCGCCTCGCGCAGCGCCTTCCAGGCCGGCACCTCCATCACGAACGGCAGGTGCGCGTAGGCCTCGTCCAGGCCGGCCAGGTCCAGCCGCCCGCCGTCCACGCAGGCGAGCAGCGCACGCGCCGCCTCGGCCTCCTCGCCGGGCATGACGTACTCGGACAGGGCGGCGCCGAGGCTGCGATGGGCGTGGGCGACGGGATCGCTGCGGGGGGACGGCGGCGGCGCCATGCCCGCAGGCAGGTGGAGGCGGACGGGATGCACGGGCGCTCCTGAACGAGCTCTGCAGTTGCTCGCTCATCCGTGGTAACCCGTGAGCGGGTGCGGTTCCGGTGGTGGCGCCTATGATCCGCGGCATGCGAATCCTCCACACCATGCTGCGCGTCGGCGACCTGCAGCGCGCCATTGATTTCTACACCCGCGTGCTGGGCATGACCCTGATCCGCACCACCGACCGGCCCGACCAGAAGTACTCGCTGGCCTTCGTCGGCTACGGCACAAACCCCGACCATGCCGAGATCGAGCTGACCTACAACTATGGCGTCGACCGCTACGACCCGGGCACGGCCTATGGCCACATCGCCCTGGGGGTGCCCGACGTCGCCGCCACCTGCGAGAAGATCCGCGCGGCCGGCGGCACCATCACCCGCGAGGCGGGACCGGTCAAGGGCGGCACGACGGTGATCGCCTTCGTGCAGGACCCCGACGGCTACAAGATCGAGCTGATCGAGCGCCCGGCCGAGGCCGGCTGACCGGCTTACAGACCGCCCGGCTCCCTTGGATGGGCCGGCCCCCGGCCCTCCCGCTACGGTCGGCGTCCGCGGACGACCGAGGGAGGCCCGAGTGGACCCAGCGAACCATCCATCCTTTCCACGCGTGTTAACGATTGACGTTAATAACGTCGATCGTTATGCTTCGTGAACGTGAGCTTCGCGTGCAGGGACACGCAGGCCCTGTTCGAGGGCCGTCGCTGTGCGCGGTTCAGGAACATCGAGTCGGTGGCCCTGCGGCGCCTGCAGCCGCTGAATGCGGCGGTCACGCTGTCCTTCCTGCGCATGCCGCCGGGCAACCGGCTCGAGCCGCTGTGCGGCGACCGCGACGGGCAATGGAGCCTGCGCATCAACGGCCAGTGGCGCCTGTGCTTCCACTGGGAAGACGGCCACGCCCACCGCGTGGCCATCGTCGATTACCACTGACCCAGGAGCTGGCCATGGCCCGTCGTGACGTTCCCCTGGTCCACCCCGGCGAAATCCTGCTGGAGGACTGGCTCAAGCCGCTGGGCCTGAGCCAGTACGCCCTGGCGCAGGCCATCGAGGTGCCGCCGCGCCGCATCAACGAGATCGTGCTGGGCAAGCGCGGCATCACGGTGGACACGGCGCTGCGCCTGGCCGCCTACTTCGGCACCGATGCCCAGAGCTGGCTGAACCTCCAGAACCACTACGACCTGGAGACCGCGAAGGCCTCCATGGCCGCCCTGATCCGCCGCATTCCGCGGCATGACCCGCAGGCCCCCTAGGGCGCGAGGCACCACGGCGCGGCGCGCTCCACCAGGTCCATCCACAGCGCGAAGACCGCGGTGGCCGCGAGCAGCGCGCCGGCCAGGCGCGTGCCCCAGTCGTTGCGCAGCCGGTTGCCGGCCTCGCGCACGCGCGCCAGCAGGCCCGGCCCGGCGATGAGCCCCAGGCTGCTGCCGGCGGCGAACAGCGCCATCGCCAGCGCGCCGTCGAGCGGCCCGCCGGCCAGCGAGGCCACCAGCAGCGCCGACCACAGCAGCCCGCAGGGCATGAAGATCCACAGCGCGCCGGCGCCGAAGACGCCGGCCGCGCCGGTGCGCTGCACCAGCGGGCGGATGCGGCCCCAGGCTGCCAGCCCGGCACGCTGCGCCCAGGCCGGCTGGCGCGCCAGCACCAGCAGGCTCAGGCCCCAGGCCAGCACCAGCAGGTGCAGCAGGGTCCAGGCCGGCTTGAGCGCGGCGGCCTGCGTGGTCAGCCAGGCGAAGCTCTGCACCATGCCCGCCGCCAGGCCGCCGGCCAGCGTGTAGCCGGCCAGGCGCCCGGCCTGGAAGGTCCACACGGACCGCGACACGGGCTGCGCGCCGGCCCGGGCGATGCCCGCGCAGGCCGCGCCGCACATGGCGGCGCAGTGCGGGCCGCCGGCCAGCCCCATCAGGAGCGCCGTGAGGGCCAGGGTCAGGGACATGCTCGGTGGCGGGGAAGGCCTCGGGCCTGCGCGGAAAGGGTGGATTCGCTCACGGCGGCTCAGATGATGCGAGAGAACCTGGCACGGCTGCGGTCGGCCTGCAGGTAGCGGTCGAAGACCATGGCCACGCCGCGCACGAAGTACCAGCCCTCGGCGGTGACCTGGATCCCGTTCGCGTCGATGGTCACCAGGCCCTGGCGCGCCAGCTCCTCCATCTGCGCCATCTCGGGCGCGAAGTAGCGGCGGAAGTCGATCATCCAGGCCAGCTCGATGGACTCGAACAGCACCTGGCCCTGGCACATGAGGGCCATGATCACCGCGCGGCGCGTGAGGTCGTCGCGGTTCACCGCGAGGCCGCGCGTCACGGGCAGCTGGCCCTGGTCGATCAGGTCGGTCCACTCCTCCAGCGTCTTGGCGTTCTGGCTGTAGGTGGCGCCGACGCGGCCGATGGCGGAGACGCCCAGGCCGATCAGGTCGCAGTCGGGCTGGGTGCTGTAGCCCTGGAAGTTGCGGTGCAGGCGGCCCTGGCGCTTGGCCACGGCCAGCGGGTCGTCGGGCAGCGCGAAGTGGTCCATGCCCACGTAGACATAGCCCTCCTTCTCGAAGGCGGCCAGCGCCGAGGCCAGCATGCCGACCTTGCTGGCGCCCGAGGGCAGGTCGATGGCGATGATGCGCCGCTGCGGCTTGAAGCGCTCCGGCAGGTGCGCGTAGGCATAGAGCGCGATGCGGTCGGGCCGCAGCTGCGCCACCTGCGACAGCGTGCGCGCGAACGACTCCGAGGTCTGCTTCGGCAGGCCGTAGATCAGGTCCACGTTGACCGACTCGAAGCCGATGCGGCGCGCCTCGTCCACCAGCGCGAAGACCTGCTCCACGGGCTGGATGCGGTGCACCGCCTTCTGCACGTCGGGGTCGAAGTCCTGCACGCCGAAGCTGACGCGGTTGAAGCCCAGGTCGGCCAGCGCCTGCAGGCGGGTGGCGTCCACCGTGCGCGGGTCGACCTCGATCGAATACTCGCCGCCGGGCACCAGCGCGAAGTTGGCGCGCAGCATGGCCATGAGCTGGCCCAGCTCGGCGTCGCTGAGGAAGGTGGGCGTGCCGCCGCCCAGGTGCAGTTGGCTCACCGACTGCCCGCGCCCGAGTTCGGCGACATGCAGGGCCACCTCGCGCGCCAGGTACTCGAGGTACTCCGCGCCGCGCTCATGGTGCTTGGTGATGATCTTGTTGCAGGCGCAGTAGTAGCACAGGGACGCGCA
This sequence comes from Ramlibacter sp. MAHUQ-53, assembly GCF_052600055.1. Classification (NCBI taxonomy): domain Bacteria; kingdom Pseudomonadati; phylum Pseudomonadota; class Betaproteobacteria; order Burkholderiales; family Comamonadaceae; genus Ramlibacter; species Ramlibacter sp. MAHUQ-53. The sequence continues at coordinate 434,677 of NZ_JBQWTS010000002.1, read as the reverse complement.
GAACGGGATGTGCACGTAGATCGACAGCGGCAGGGACGAGGGCTGCTGCCCGCGCTGGCGCAGGGCCTGCGCGTAATCGCCGGCGGTGAACGCCTCGACGAACCGGTCGGCCGTGGGGTAGGAGGTGTAGCGCGGCCCGTTGATGTCGAAGCGCTGCAACAGCTCGGGCGAGATGGTGTTCATGGCGTCCTGCGGATTCCTCAGCGGGTGACGAGCACCGGCACCGGCGATTGCGCGACGACCTTCGCGGCCACGCTGCCCAGCACTACGCGGGCGATGCCGGTGCGGCCGTGCGAGCCGATGACGATGAGGTCGGCCTGGGTGTCGCGGGCGGTCTCGAGCAGGCCCTCGATGACCGAGACATCCTCGACGAGGCGGGTGACCAGGGGCACCGGGGCGCCGCCCTCGGCCGACATGCGGGCCACGCGGGCATGGGCCTCGGCGCCGTGCACGCGCGCAGCCTCCATGTAGGCGTTGAAGCCCATGGGGTTGGCCTCGCCGATGCCCAGGTAGGGATAAGGGTCGACCACGTAGAGCGCGGTCAGCGTCGCCCCATGGGTGCGGGCGAGGGAAATGGCCAGCGTGGCGGCGTGGTCCGAGGCGGCCGAGCCGTCGGTGGCCAGGAGGATGCGCTTGAACATGGTGTGACCTCTCAGGGGAAGTGACGTGTTGGCGGATGATGCGACGGGATGCTCCCGCCGTGGTTGATTCGGGTCAATTGACAGGTCGCTTGCAGGCCACAGAATCGGCTCCATCTGACCGTATCGCCCCGACTGAAAGGCCCGACGACCATGACCACCTTCCAAGCCGAGATGACGCCCCGCTTCCAGCAGCTGCTCGAGCGGCGCGAGGCCGAGCTGCGCGCGTTGCTGGCCGAGGAATCGGCCCGCGACCAGGCCGAGGCGCAGGCGCGCGAGCCGGGCGAAGCGGTGACCGACTTCAAGGACCTGGCCGACGCCGAGACCAGCACCGCGGTGCACGAGATGCAGCACACGCACGCGGTGCAGGAACTCGAGGCGGTGCAGGCGGCGCTGCTGCGGCTGGCGCGCGGCCAGTACGGCCAGTGCCTGGCGTGCGGCGAGCCCATCGAGCTGCGCCGGCTGGAGGCGCTGCCGACGGCGCTGCGTTGCATCCGCTGCCAGTCGCTGGCCGAGACCGCCTGAGCCAAGCTCAGTGCACCCGGCTGTCGAAGGCCCGTCCCAGGGCCTCGAGGTCGAGGATGCGGATGTGGCGCTTGTCCACCTCCAGCAGGCGCTGCTGCTGGAAGGCCGAGAACGTGCGGCTCACCGTCTCCAGCTTCATGCCCAGGTAGCTGCCGATCTCGGCGCGCGACATGCGCAGGTGGAACTCGCTGGCCGAGTAACCGCGCGCCTTCAGGCGCTGCGAGAGGTTCAGCAGGAAGGCCGCCAGGCGCTCCTCGGCGTTCATGCTCCCGAGCAGCATCATCAGGCTGTGCTCACGCACGATCTCGCGGCTCATGAGGCGGGCCATCAGCATCTGGATGTCGGCGCTGCCGCTGGCCAGCTCGCTCAGGTGGGTGTAGGGGATGGCGCAGACCTCGGCATCCTCCAGCGCGGTGGCGGCGCTGGCGTGGCGGCCGTGGGCGACGCCGTCCAGGCCCATCAGCTCCCCGGCCATGTGGAAGCCGGAGACCTGCTCGCGGCCGTCCACCAGCATCAGGCTGGACTTGAAGGTGCCGCTGCGCACCGCGTAGATGAACTGGAACTTGTCCCCCCCGCGATAGAGCTCCTCGCCGGTGCGCACGCGGCGGCGGCCGAAGCGCAGGCCGTCCAGGCGCTGCAGGTCCGCGCCGCTGAGGCCGCAGGGCAGGCACAGGTCCTTCAGGTGGCAGTTGGAGCACAGGGTCTTGAGCGGCGCGGCGCCGCAGCCGGCGCCCTCCGAAGACTCCGTCACGGAGCGGCGCGGCACGACGCGGACGGGAGCGATGGCGTGTTCGTGGTTCATGCGGGGGTCTCTCTCGTGGGGTGTTCAGTGATGGACGCGGCTGCCGGCATCGGCGATCGCGTCGGGCAGCTGCTCGAAGTCGCTGCTCTTGTCCAGGAAGCTCGCGGCGCCCTCGCCGAGGTAGCGCTTGCGGTAGGCGGGCGCGGCGTTGTTGCTGAAGACGACGAAGGCGATGCCCGGGGCCGCCTCGCGCACCGCCTTGAGCACCTGCAGGCCCGTGCCGCCCTCGAGCTGGACATCGAGCACGACCACCTCCGGCCGGCTGGCCAGGATGCCCTCGATGCAGCCTTGCGGCGTGGCCGCCTCGCCGACGACCTCCATGTCGTGCTCGCCGAGCAGGTTGGCCACGCGCGAGCGGATCGGGCCGGAGTCGTCGGCCAGGAAGACGCGGGGATGGGAGCTGGGTGCCATGGACGTGACTGTGCCGCGTCCGCCGGCTCTTGCCCATCAGTAAGAGCTGAATTGCTGGCTAGGAATCGTCTGGAACGCGGCCTAGGACTCGTCCTAGGCCGCCAGGGCGGCGCTCAGATCTCGGTGGCGTCCGCCAGCCCGTGCTTGATGGCGTAGCGCACCAGGTCGCTGGGGTTGCCCAGGCCCAGCTTGTGCATCAGGTTGGATTTGTGGGTGCTCACTGTCTTGACCGACAGGCTCATGCGCTCGGCGATCGCGGTGACCGAGGCGCCGGCCACGAGCTGCTGGAACACCTCGAACTCGCGGGCCGACAGCGCCTCGTGGGGCGCCGCCTCGCGGCCCGGCATGGCCCCCAGGGCCAGCTGCTGGGCCACCTCGGCGGTGACGTAGGCGCCGCCGTCGGCGATCTTGCGCAGCGCCTGCTCCAGCTCGGCGGGCGCGCTTTCCTTGGTCAGGTAGCCGCTGGCGCCGGACTTGATGGCCCGCACCGCGTACTGGGTCTCGTGGTGCATGGACAGCACCAGGATGCGCACGCGCGGCCGCTCGGCCTTCACCAGCTTGATCAGCTCCATGCCGCTGCGCCCGGGCATGGACAGGTCCAGCACCAGCAGGTCGAACTCGGCCTCGCGCACCCGCTGCAGCACCTGGGCGCCGTCGGCGGCCTCGCCCACCACCTGGAAATCGGGCACGCGCGCGAGGATGCCCTTGAGGCCCTCGCGCACGATGGCGTGGTCATCGGCCAGGACGACGCGGATCATGTGCCGGCCCCCTGCCCCGCCGGCGCCGGGATGCGCGCCGCGACCCGCGTGCCCTCGCCCGGGGTGGACTCGATGGACATCGTGCCCTCCAGCAGCTGGGCCCGCTCGCGCAGGCCGATCAGTCCCAGCGACTGCGGCTTGCGGCCGGCGCCGGTGTCGAAGCCGACGCCGTCGTCGCGCACCTCGATCACGATCTGCCGGCCAGCGCGCGCCACGCGCACCCACACGGTCCGCGCCCGGGCATGCTTGGCGACGTTGGCCAGAGACTCCTGCACGATGCGGAAGACGGCCGTGGCGTAGGGCTCCTCCAGTTCGAGGGACTCGTCGAGGTCCAGCTCGCAGTGCACGCCATGGCGCTGCGTGAAGCTCTGGGCCAGCCACTCGATGGCGGGCACCAGGCCCAGGTCGTCCAGCACCAGCGGGCGCAGGTCGGCGGCGATGCGGCGGGTGGCGGCGACGCTGGCGTCCAGCATCTGCAGCATGCCGCTGACCTTGGCCGCCGCAGCCTCGGGGTCGCGGGCCAGGTGGTCGCGCAGCCAGATGGCGTCCATCTTGAGCGCGGTCAGGGACTGCGCGAGCTCGTCGTGCAGCTCGCGCGCGACCCGGCTCTTCTCCTGCTCGCGGATGGCGGAGGCCTCGGTGGCGAAGCGCGCCAGGTCCTGCCGCGCCCGCATCCGCTCGGTGACGTCACGCAGGATCACGGAGAAGACCTTGCCGTGGTCGGTGTCGATCTGGGAGATCGAGGCGTCCATGGGGAACTCGGTGCCGTCGGCCCGCAGCCCCCACAGGACGATGCCGTCGCTGCCGCCCTTGCGGCGCGAGGTCACGCCGGTCGCGGCAAAGCGGCGCACATGGTCGGCGTGGCTGGCGCGGAAACGCTCCGGAATGAGCATGGACAAGGGCTTGCCCATGACCTGGTCGGCGCGCCAGCCGAAGATCTGCTCGGCGGCGCGGTTGTACAGGACGATGCGCTCGGCGTCATCGATGCTGATGATGGCATCCATGGCCGTTTCGAGCAGCGCGGCGAGGCGCTCGGCGGCGTCGGGGACGCTCAGCGATGAAAAAGGGGGCACGGAGTACTGCGGTCGTGGCGACTTCGCAAATTACAGCACAAGGCCCGTCCCCCCGGGCGCGCCCCCCTCACTCGTGCGCGTGCGCCGGCCCGTGGGTGTCGTGGGAGACCAGCGTGAGGGCCGTCACGCTCGAGGCGATGCAGGCCGCCCAGAAGACGAAGAAGCCCACCGTGTAGACGGCCTGGCGAGACCAGCCCAGGGGGTCCCCCGCCCAGCTCAGGTCCAGCGGGTCGACGACAGCGAAGACGGCCGCCTCCAGCAGGCAGGCAGCCAGGAAGGCGGGCCAGGCCACGGCCATGATCAATTTGCTCCACATCGGGTTGCGTCCTCCTGTGAAACGATTGTGGACCCGGACTCAGTTCGCCGCGCTAGGGGTTAGCGCGTGGTTGCGGCCCTGGACGGCCGGCATCATCGCCTTGCCGCCCTCGCGCTCGGCCAGGGTCTTGTTGATCTCCAGGCCGCGGCGGTAGTAGTCCTCGGCCACCAGCGGGTCGGGCGTGCGCAGGGCCAGCACCAGGGTGATGACGCCGGCCACGATCACGGCCGCCGGGCCGGCGATCAGCAGCCACACGTGGCCATGGGCCCACCACGGGCGCGAAGGGGTGGCGGGGGAAGTGTCGGAAGCGGGGGGACGGCGGTCCATGGCGGCTCCTTCCCGGTCACTGCCGGGGCATCAGGAAGACGGATTTCTCGGTCACTTGCGCGTCGCCGGAAACAGTGGCGATGTGGAAGCGGATCTTGTGCGAGCCCGGCGCGGCGCTGCCGTACGGCACCTGCAGGCGCAGGGCGACCCAGCGCGATTGCGCGGGCTCCACGTCGGCCTCGGCCTCCGAGGCTACCACCAGGCCGGGCAGGCCCTCGGCGGTGAAGCGGTAGGTCTGGGGCTTCTCGGTGGCGTTCATCACCTGCAGCCGGTAGACGTTCTCGATCTTGCCGCCGGCAACGATGCGCGCCAGCGCGGCGCGGTCACGCACCACGTCCACCTTCAGCGGCGTGCGCAGCGCCAGGCTCAGGGCCACGCCGAAGGTCAGGGCGCCCAGGATCACCGTGTACAGCAGCACCCGCGGGCGCAGCACCCGCCGCCACATGCGGGCGCGGTCCCAGCCCTGGGACTGGGCGTTCTGCGTGGTGAAGGAGATCAGCCCCCGCGGGTACTGCATCTTGTCCATCACGCTGTCGCACACGTCGATGCAGGCGCCGCAGCCGATGCACTCGTACTGCAGGCCGTTGCGGATGTCGATGCCGGTGGGACACACCTGGACGCACAGCCCGCAGTCGATGCACGACCCCAGCCCCTTGGCCTTGAAATCGTCCTTGCGCCCGCGCGTGCCGCGCGGCTCGCCGCGCGCCGTGTCGTAGCTGACGATCAGGGTGTCCTTGTCGAACATCGCGCTCTGGAAGCGGGCGTAGGGGCACATGTACTTGCACACCTGCTCGCGCATCCAGCCGGCATTGCCGTAGGTGGCGAAGCCGTAGAAGAACACCCAGAACACCTCCCACGAGCCCATGCGGGTCTGCAGGAACTCCATGCCCAGTTCGGTGATGGGCGTGAAGTAGCCCACGAAGGTGAAGCCGGTCCAGATCGAGAACCCGATCCACAGGAAGTGCTTGAACCACTTCTTGACCAGCTTCTCCAGGGACATCGGCGCGCCGTCGAGCTTCATGCGCTGGGGGCGGTCGCCCTCCACGTGGCGCTCGATCCACAGGAAGATCTCGGTGTAGACCGTCTGCGGGCAGGCGAAGCCGCACCACAGGCGACCGGCCACCGCGGTGAACAGGAACAGCGACAGCGCGCTGATCACCAGCACGCCGGTCAGGTAGATGAAGTCCTGCGGGTACAGCACGTACCCGAAGATGTAGAAGCGCCGGGCGGCCAGGTCGAACAGCACCGCCTGGCGCTCGCCCCACTGCAGCCACGGCAGGCCGTAGAAGACGATCTGCGTGAGCCACACGAACAGCCACCGCCAGTTGACGAACCGGCCGGTGACGGAACGCGGGTAGATCTTCTTCTGCGCCTCGTAGAGGGACTGGTAGACGTCCCCATCGTCCGCCGGGACCGGCGTGATGGGGATGACCTTGGGCTTCGGCGCGTGATCAGGCATTCGGACAGCTTAGGGCTTCGGCGCAGCCGCCGCCTGCGTGGGGGCGGGCTTGTTCGACAGGCCCCACACATACGAGGCCAGCACGTGGATCTGCTCGGGGGTGAGCTTGCCCTCCTGGGCCGGCATCGCGTTCACCTTGCCGTTGTTGACGATGTTCACGATCGCCTGCTCGCCCCAGCCATGCAGCCAGGTGTCGTCGGTCAGGTTCGGCGCGCCCAGGGCCGGGTTGCCCTTGCCGTCCATGCCGTGGCAGGCGGCGCAGGCGCCGAACTTGGACTTGCCCAGTTGCGCGCGCACCGAGTCGTGCGGCGCGTTGGACAGGCTCAGGACATAGTGCGCGACGTTGCGCACGTCCTCCGGGCTGCCGACGGCGGCGGCCATGGGGGGCATGTTGCCGATGCGGCCCTTGGTCAGGGTCTCGGCGATCTTGTCGGGCGAGCCGCCGTGCAGCCAGTCGGCATCGGTCAGGTTGGGGAAGCCCTTGCTGCCGCGGGCGTCGGAACCGTGGCACTGCGCGCAGTTGTTCATGAACAGGCGCTCGCCGATGGCCATGGCCTGCGGGTCACCGGCCAGGTCCTCGGCCTTCTTGGACGTGAACTGGGCGTACAGGGGCGCGAGCTCCTGCTTGGCCTTCTCCACTTCCGCGGCATGCAGGCCGGCGGTGGTCCAGCCCAGCTTGCCGGCGTAGCTGCCCAGGCCCGGGTAGGCGACCAGGTAGCCCAGCGAGAAGACGATGGTGATGACGAACAGCCACATCCACCAGCGCGGCAGCGGGTTGTTCAACTCGGTGAGGTCCTCGTCCCAGACGTGACCGGTGGTGTTGTCGGTCGCGGCCACGACCTTCTTGCGGGCGGTGACCCACAGCAGCAGCAGGCAGCCGAAGATGCCCGCCAGGGTGATGGCGGCCACGAAGACCGACCAGAAATTCGAGGTGAAGTCGCTCATGGTGGGCGCCTTTAATCTTGTTGGAACGGGATCGAGGCCGCATCCTCGAAGCGGCTCTTGTTGCGGCGGGCATAGGCCCAGGCCGCGATGGCCAGGAAGGTGCCGAGGGAAACCAGCGTGGCCACGATGCGCGCGGTGGTGATGTCCATGGGGCGTTCCTCCTTACTTGAGGGCCAGGCCCATGCCCTGCAGGTAGGCCACCAGGGCGTCCATCTCGGTCTTGCCCTTGAGCTGCTCGGGCGCCTTGGCGATCTCCTCCTCGGAGTACGGCACGCCCACGGCGCGCAGCGCCTTCATGCGGGGCTGGATGCTGGCCGGATCCAGCGTGTTCTTCTCGAGCCAGGGGTAGGCCGGCATGTTGGACTCGGGCACCACGTCACGCGGGTTGACCAGGTGGATGCGGTGCCACTCGTCCGAGTACTTGCCGCCCACGCGGTGCAGGTCCGGGCCGGTGCGCTTGGAGCCCCACTGGAACGGGTGGTCGTAGACGAACTCGCCGGCCACCGAGTAGTGGCCATAGCGCAGCGTCTCGGCGCGGAACGGGCGGATCATCTGCGAGTGGCAGTTGTAGCAGCCCTCGCGCAGGTAGATGTCGCGGCCGGCCAGCTGCAGCGGGGCGTAGGGCTTGACGCCCTGCACCGCCTCGGTGGTGGACTTCTGGAAGAACAGCGGGACGATCTCCACCAGGCCGCCGATGGCGACCACCAGCAGGATCAGGACGATCATCAGGAAGTTGCTGGTCTCCACCTTCTCGTGGGAGAAGCCGGTGCTCTGATTTGCGTTGCTCATGTCGAAACTTCCTTCGCGTCAGGCGTGGGCGGGCGCCGGGACATTGGCGTGGACGGCGCGGCCGTTGGCCACCGTCATCCAGACGTTCCAGGCCATCACCAGCATGCCGGCGAGGTACAGCACGCCGCCGAGGACACGGATCACGTAGAAGGGGTAGGTCGCCTTGACCGACTCCACGAAGGTGTAGGTCAGGGTGCCGTCGGCGTTGATGGCGCGCCACATCAGGCCCTGCATCACGCCGGCAATCCACATGGCGGCGATGTACAGCACGATGCCGATGGTGGCCACCCAGAAGTGGACCTCGATGGCCTTGTTGCTGAACATCTTCTTCTGGCCGAACAGGCGCGGGATCAGGTAGTACAGCGAGCCCATGGAGATCAGGCCCACCCAGCCCAGGGCGCCGGAGTGCACGTGGCCGACGGTCCAGTCGGTGTAGTGGCTCAGGGCGTTGACGGTCTTGATGGACATCATCGGGCCCTCGAACGTGCTCATGCCGTAGAAGGACAGGGACACGATCAGGAAGCGCAGGACGGGGTCGTCACGCAGCTTGTGCCAGGCCCCCGAGAGGGTCATGATGCCGTTGATCATGCCGCCCCAGGAGGGCGCCAGCAGGATCAGGGAGAACAGCATGCCCACCGACTGGGTCCAGTCCGGCAGCGCGGTGAAGTGCAGGTGGTGCGGGCCCGCCCACATGTAGGTGAAGATCAGCGCCCAGAAGTGGACGATCGACAGGCGATAGCTGTAGACGGGGCGCTCGGCCTGCTTCGGGATGAAGTAGTACATCATCCCCAGGAAGCCGGCGGTGAGGAAGAAGCCCACGGCGTTGTGGCCGTACCACCACTGGATCATCGCGTCCTGCACGCCGGCGTAGGCGGAATAGGACTTCATCAGGCCGGCGGGGACCGCGGCGCTGTTGACGATGTGCAGCAGGGCCACGGCGATGATGAACGCGCCGTAGAACCAGTTGGCCACGTAGATGTGGCGCACCTTGCGCATGCCCACGGTGCCGAAGAACACCACCGCATAGGCCACCCAGACCAGCGCGATCAGGATGTCGATCGGCCACTCCAGCTCCGCGTACTCCTTGCCCGAGGTGTAGCCCAGGGGCAGCGAGATGGCGGCGGCCACGATGACGGCCTGCCAGCCCCAGAAGGTGAAGGCGGCCAGCTTGGGCGCGAACAGCGGCACGTGCGAGGTGCGCTGCACCACCCAGTAGCTGGTGGCGAACAGCGCGCAGCCGCCGAACGCGAAGATCACCGCATTCGTGTGCAGTGGCCGCAGGCGGCCATAGGAGAGCCACGGGATGCCGAAATTGAGTTCAGGCCAGGCCAGCTGGGCGGCGATGAACACGCCAACCAGCATGCCCACCACCCCCCAGACCACGGCCATGAGGGAGAACTGCCGGACCACGGTGTCGTGGTAGCGAGCGGGAGCGAGAGAGTCCGTCGTCATGGGTAAATCGCCTTTTTGGATACCCACGCAGTCTCTGGCGCTTCTCGGGGATAACCCTTGATTCAGGTCAATCCCCGTGAAGAATGCGCTCGCCCTCGGCGTCGAGTGACTCGAACTGGCCACGCCAGACCGCCCACCCCAGGCCCGCCAGGATGAACAGGGCCAGCACGATGGACAGCGGAATGAGTACGAAAAGAATGTCCATGCCTACTCCACGGAGGGCACGCCAGCCAGGCGCGCGGAATTCATCACCACCAGCAGGGAGCTGGCCGCCATGCCCAGGCCGGCCAGCCAGGCCGGCATGAGGCCGGCGATGGCCAGCGGCACGCAGGCGGCGTTGTAGACCGCCGCCCAGGCCAGGTTCTGGCGCACCACCGCGCGGGTGCGCCGGGCCTGCGCCACCAGGGTCGCCACCGCGGACAACTGCCCGCCCTGGGCGACCACGTCGCTGCGCGACTGGGCCAGGGGCACGCCCTCGCCCATCGCCACCGAGACGTCGGCGCGCGCCAGCACGGGGCCGTCGTTCATGCCGTCCCCCACCATCACCACGCGCCGGCCCTGGGCCTGCAGCGCCTGCACCCGGGCCAGCTTGTCCTCGGGGCTGCAGCCGGCATCCCAGTGGTCGATGCCGGCGCGCGCCGCCAGGCGCTGCACCGCCGGGGCACGGTCCCCGGACAGCAGCCGCACCTCCAGCCCCAGGGCGCGCAGCGCGCGCACCGCGGCCTCGGCGTCGGGGCGCAGGGTCTCGGCCAGGTCGAAGCTGGCGATCCAGCCGGATTCGTCGGCCAGGTGCACCTGGGCCGAATCACCGGACTGCGCGGGCGCGCCGCAGAAGGCGGCCGACCCCAGGCGCAGCAGGCGCCGGGCGAAGGGACCCGCCGCCGGCCGGCCCTCCAGGCCCTCGCCCGGGTGCTCGCGCACCGCCTGGGCCACCGCCACCGGCGCGGGGTGCACCGCCACCAGGGCCCGCGAGGCGGGGTGCAGGGAATGCGCCGCCAGGGCGGCGGCCGCGGCCAGGACCTCGGCCGGGTCGGCGCCTTCGCGGCAGCGGGTGGCGGCCACGCCCATGGCGTCGCGCGTGAGGGTGCCGGTCTTGTCGAACACCACGGTGTCGGCCGCGGCCGCCCCGTCGAGCGCCTGCAGCTGGCGCACCAGCACGCCGCGCCGCGCCAGCGCGCCGGCGGCGGCGAGCATGGCGGCCGGCGTGGCCAGCGACAGGGCGCAGGGGCAGGTCACGACCAGCACCGCCACGGCCACCGACAGCGCGTGGGCCGGGCCCGAGGGCCACCACCAGGCGGTCGCCACCGCGGCGGCGGCCAGTACCGCCAGCAGGAAGGGGCTGGCGATGCGGTCGGCCAGCCGCGCCAGGCGCGGCTTGTCCACCGAGGCGCGCTCCATCAGGGCGACGATGCCGGCGTAACGGGTGTCCTCGCCCAGGCGCTCCACCCGCACTTCGAGCGAGGCGGCCAGGTTGTGGCTGCCGGCGATCACGGCGTCGCCGGGACGGCGCGCCAGCGGCTGCGACTCGCCCGTGAGCAGGGCCTCGTCGACCCGGCTCTCGCCGGCCTCCACGAGGCCGTCGGCCGGAAACACCTCGCCGGGCAGCACCCGCACACGGTCGCCCACCGCCAGCCGGCGCACCGGCACCCGTTCCCAGGCGCCGGCAACCTCGGCCCAGCGCTCGACGCTGGCCGGCAGCGCCCGCATCAGGGCCTCGAGCGCGCCGGCGGTGCGGTCACGCAGGCGCTGCTCCAGCAGGCGGCCGGACAGCAGGAAGAACACGAACATGGTCACCGAGTCGTACCAGACCTCGCGGCCCCAGGGACCGGACGGGTCGAAGGTGGCGGCGGTGCTGGCGGCGAAGGCGATGGCCAGGCCCAGGGCGACGGGCACGTCCATGCCGACGCGGCGATGGCGCAGGTCGCGCAGCGCCGCGGCGAGGAAGGGCCAGCAGGAGAACACCATGACCGGCACCGTCATCATCCAGGCGCCCCACCGCAGCAGGGCCTCGATGTCGGGCGTGATGTCGCCGGGCGCGGCGATGTACAGCGGCCACGAGTACATCATGGCCTGCATCATCCCGAAGCCGGCCACCAGCCACCGCCACAGCAGCACGCGCTGGGCGCGGCGGCGCGGCTCGGCGTCGAGCAGGTCGCCGGCGGGCACCGCGCCGTAGCCCGCGGCGCGCAGCGAGGCCAGCCACTGGGACGGCCGGGCCTGGCCCGCATGCCAGACCACGCGGGCGGTGGCGGCCGGGCCATTGACCTCGACGGCCTCGACCCCGGGCACGCGGCCCAGCGCGTCCTCGACCGCCAGGGTGCAGGCGGCGCAGTGCATGCCCTCGATCGCCAGGTACGACTCCCAGCAGCCCTCGCGGCCCGGCAGCGGCCGCCCGAACGCGGACCACTCGGCGGCGTCGTCCAGCGCCGCCCAGGCCGCATCGGCAGGCGCCTCGGCAGCGGACGGGAACGACGGGGCCAGCGGGGCAGGAGACGCCATGGCCGGAGGCTACCCCATCCGGCAGGCCGCGGGATTGACTGGCATCAACGCCAGCAGCCGCCGCAGGCGATAAGCTTTCACCATGTACCAGTGCATCCTCGTCGCCACCGACGCCTCGGCGCTCGGGCGCAAGGCCGAACAGGCCGCGATCGGGCTGGCCGCGAGCACCGGCGCGAGCCTGGTGGCGGTGCACGTGGTGCCGGACTATCCCCTGAGCCTGTTCGAGGGCCGCGACTCCATGCCGCCGGAGGAAGTCGCGCGCATCGAGGACGAGGGCTGCTCGCGCGGCCAGGCCGTGGTGGACGGGGTCGTCGAGGCCGCCGGCGCCCTGGGCGTGGCGGCGCGCGGCGTGCTGGCGCGTTCGGACCATGTCGCCGACGCGGTGCTCGCCGCCGCGCGCAAGCACGGCTGCGACCTCATCGTCATGGCCTCCCACGGGCACCGCGGCGTCCGGCGCATGCTCCTGGGTAGCGAGACCCAGAAGGTCCTCACGCACAGCGCCATCCCGGTGCTCGTGCTGCGCTGACGCGCGTTGACGGTACCATCCGGGCCAGGACCAACCCCATCGACAACAACAGCAAGGAACACACTCCATGAAGATCGTCCTCGCCGCCGACGGCAGCCAGTACACCAAGAAAGCCCTCGCCTTCCTCGTGACCCACGAGAGCCTGGCCGGCCCCGACGACGAAGTCATCGTCCTGAACGTGCAGCCCCAGCTGCCCCCGCGCGTGCGCACCGCCGTCGGCGCCGACGTGGTCAAGGAGTACCAGCAGGACGAGTCCGAGAAGGTGCTGGCCCCGATCCGCAAGTTCCTGGACAAGCACGACATCAAGTTCCGCTGCGAAGCCTCGGTCGGCGTGCCCGACGAGCAGATCCTCAAGGCCACCAAGAAGGCCAAGGCCCACATGATCGTGATGGGCACCCACGGCCACGGCATCCTGGGTCGCGCCCTCCTGGGCAGCGTCGCCCAGAAGGTGGTGACCGGTGCCGAAGTGCCGGTGATGCTGGTCAAGTAAGGGCCGCGGGCGCGACCCGCAGCCGCCGCGCCGCGCTCGGCCCCTCAGTGCTGGCGGGGCGGCCGGTACGCGGGCGGCGTGCGCCCCTGGGGCTGCTGGGCGAGGCGGGTCCACAGTTCCACCTCGTCCACCTGCGCATCCCAGTAGCGGCCATAGAGCGTGGGGCCGTAGCGGTGCATGAACAGCGCGATGCGGGCGGCGTCCCGGTCGCCGCGGTTGGCCAGCGCCACGAAGCGCGCATAGGCCGCCAACATCCGCTCGGCGCGATAGAGGTTGGCGGCCTCGCCGAACTCCTCGTCCGCCGGCGCCGCCTGCGCCAGGCCGGCCCCGATCACCACGCCGAAACCCGCAGCCACCCGCCCGAGATGCCATGCCATATCATCGCTCCTTCGCGCCGAGGAGCGATTTATAGTTCATTCTGACCACGATCAGGCAGGCGGCGGCCAGCCTGCCGGGTGACGCCGGGCGTCAGGCGCGCAGGGCCGCGGCCTCGCGCGCCAGCTGGGTGATGCGCGCCCAGTCGCCCTGCTTCACCGCGTCGGCCGGCGTGAGCCAGGAGCCGCCCACGCACACCACGTTGGGCAGCGCCAGGAACTCCTTCGCGTTGGCCGCCGACACGCCGCCGGTGGGGCAGAAGCGCGTGTCGGTGAACGGGCCGCTCCAGGCCTTGAGCATGGCCGGCCCGCCCGCCTGCATGGCGGGAAAGAACTTCAGTTCGGTGTAGCCATCCTCGGCGGCGGCCATGATCTCGCTGCCGGTGGCCACGCCGGGCAGCAGCGGCAGGCCGAGCTCGCGGCAGGCGCGGCCCACGGCCTGGGTGTAGCCGGGGCTCACCGCGAAGCGGGCGCCCGCGTCGCGGGCGGCGCGGGCATCGGCCACGCTGCGCACCGTGCCGGCGCCGGCCACCGCACCCGGCACCTCGCGCGCGATCGCCTCGATGCAGGCCAGCGCCGCGGGCGTGCGCAGGGTCACCTCCAGCATGCGGATGCCGCCCTCCACCAGCGCGCGCGCCAGCGGCACGGCCTGGGCCACGTCCTCGAGCACGATCACGGGAATGACGGGAGCGTCCTGCATCACCTGCAGGGCGGACAGCGAGTCGGTGGTCACAGCCATGTGCAGGCTCCTTCTTCGGCGGACAGCGCGTTGCGCCGGAAATTCGCGTACAGGTCACGGCCCAGGCCGACCTGGTTGGCCGCGTGCTGCGCGGCGGGAATCGTGGCGGGCGTGCGCGCGGCCCAGTCGGCCTCGGCCACCAGCGCCTGCAGGGTGCCGGCGACGGCGTCCAGGCGCACCACGTCGCCATCGCGCAGGCGGGCCAGCGGGCCGCCCGAGGCGGCCTCGGGGCTGACGTGGATGGCGGCGGGCACCTTGCCCGAGGCGCCGCTCATGCGGCCGTCGGTGACCAGCGCCACGCGGAAGCCCTGCCCCTGCAGCACCGCCAGCGGCGGCGTGAGCTTGTGCAGCTCGGGCATGCCATTGGCGCGCGGGCCCTGCCAGCGCACCACGCAGACCAGGCCGCCATGGCCGTTGGCCTCGCAGGTGCGGGCCAGCTCGCCGCTGTCGAAGGCGGCCATCAGGGCTTCCTGGCTGTCGAACACGCGGGCGGGCGCCTCGACCACGTGGCGGTCCTCGGGCACGGCCGAGACCTTGATCACGCTGCGGCCCAGGTTGCCCTCGAGCAGCTTGAGGCCGCCGGTGGGCGAGAACGGGGCGGCCACGGGGCGCACCACGGACTCGTCGCCGCTGGGGCCGGTGGGCGTCCAGCGCAGCGCGCCGCGATCGAGCGAGGGCACCGCGCCGAACTCGCGCAGGCCGGCGGGGCGCACGGTGGCCACGTCGTCGTGCATCAGGCCGGCGTCCATCAGCTCGCGGATCACGAAGCCGGGGCCGCCGGCGGCCTGGAACTGGTTCACGTCGGCGCTGCCATTGGGGTAGACGCGCGCCAGCAGCGGCGCCACCGCGGAGAGTTGCGCGAAGTCGTCCCAGTCGATGGTGAGGCCGGCGGCGCGGGCCACCGCGACCCAGTGGATCAGGTGGTTGGTCGAGCCGCCGGTGGCAATCAGGGCCACCATGGCGTTGACGATGCAGCGCTCGTCGACCAGCCGGCCGATCGGGGTGAAGTGCTGCTGTCTCGTGATGCCCAGGACGGTGCGCACCGCCTCGCGGGTGAGGTGCTCGCGCAGGTCGTCGGCCGGGTGGACGAAGGCGGTGCCCGGCACGTGCAGGCCCATGGCCTCCATCAGCATCTGGTTGCTGTTGGCGGTGCCGTAGAAGGTGCAGGTGCCCAGGCCGTGGTAGGCCTTCTGCTCGGCGTCGAGCAGGGCCTCGCGGCCGACCTCGCCCTTGGCGGCCTGCTCGCGCACCTTGGCCTTCTCGCTGTTGGACAGGCCGCTGGCCATGGGGCCGGCGGGCACGAAGACGGTGGGCAGGTGGCCGAAGTGCAGCGCGCCGATCAGGAGGCCGGGAACGATCTTGTCGCAGATGCCGAGCATCAGCGCCGCGTCGAAGACGTCGTGCGACAGGCCGATGGCCGTCCCCTGGGCGATGGCGTCGCGCGAGAACAGCGACAGCTCCATGCCGGCCGTGCCCTGGGTGACGCCGTCGCACATGGCGGGCACACCGCCGGCCACCTGGGCGGTGGCGCCGTGGCGGCGGGCCTCGTCCTTGATGATCGAGGGGTAGCCGGCGAACGGGGCATGCGCCGACAGCATGTCGTTGTAGGAGGTGACGATGGCGATGTTGGGCGCGCGCTCGGCCACCACCTTGAACTTGTCGCTGGAGGGCAGCGCGGCGAAGGCGTGGGCGACGTTGGCGCAGCCCAGTCGGTCGCTGCCGCGGGGGCGGTTCGCCAGCGCGTCGACCTGCGCCAGGTAGGCCTCGCGGGCTTCGCGGCTTCGCTCGCGGATGCGGTCGGTGACGGCGGCCACCACGGGATGAAGGCTCATGGGTGTGACGTTTTCAGCAATGGGGCATGGTAGTCGCTACACCCTCGTGCGGACGCCCCGGGGTTACGAACAGGTTACGAACGACGCACCGCGCCGGGCCTCGGCACCGGGGACCGGGCTTGCTACAGTTTTGCGCATGGGACCCCTGCCTGCCCCCCTGCCCCACCGCGACCCCGCGGCCATGCTCGAACGCGCCCTGCGCGAATGGGGCGGGCACAGCGACCTGTGGCTGTTCGGATACGGCTCCCTGCTGTGGAAGCCCGACGTCGAGTTCACCGAGCGCCGCGCCGCGCGGGTGCACGGCTGGCACCGCGCCCTCAAGATGTGGAGCCGCGTCAACCGCGGCACGCCCGAGTGCCCGGGGCTGGTGCTGGGCCTGCTCTCAGGCGGCAGCTGCCAGGGCATGGTGGTGCGCATCCCGCATGCGGTGGCCGCCGGGGAGCTCACGCGCCTGTGGGCGCGCGAGATGCCCACCGGCGTGTACGACCCGCGCTGGCTGCCCTGCACCACGCCGCACGGCCCGGTGACCGCGCTGGCCTTCACGCTCTCGCGGCGCAGCCCCAACCACACCGGCACCCTCAGCGACGAGGAGTACCGCCGCATCTTCGCCACGGCCTGCGGCCGCTACGGCACCACGCTGGAGTACGCCGAGCGCACGCTGGAGGAACTGCGGCGGCTGGAGATCCGCGACCGCCACCTGGAGCGGCTGGTCAGGCTGGCGCGCCCGGACCGCGGGTCCTGAGCCGGCGCGCGGCCTCGGCGAGGTCGTCGAGCGTGTCGATGTCGGTGACGCAGCCGATGTCGTCCACCGGCAGCTCGCGAACCGCCAGCGGCCGCAGGACGGCCGCGGCGCCCTGCGGGCCCGACAGGCCGGCCAGCGCCGCGCCGCAGGCCGGGCCGAAGGCCACCGGGTGGCCGCGCCGGCCCTCGAAGACCGGCACCACCGCGGGCGCGCCGGCCAGCGCGGCGGCCACCGCGCGCAGCGTCGCCGGCTGTACCAGGGGCAGGTCGCCGGGCAGCACCAGCCAGCCCGGCGCGCCGCGGGTGGCGCGCACGGCGGCGGCGATGGAGTCGCCCATGCCGGGGTGGCCGGCATCCTCCAGGTGCCAGGGCAGCCCGCTGGCGCGCACGGCGGCCAGGGTTCGCTCCAGCACCGGCACCCCCTCCAGCGGCGCGCGCAGCTTGTGCACCGTGCCGCCCGAGGCGGCGAAGCGCTCGCCGCGGCCCGAGGCCAGCACGATCACGACGGGTTGCGGGGAGGTGGCGCTCGCGGTCTCGGTCATGCGCCGACTGTAATATCGAGCGCCATGAGCACCACCGCCCGAGAACTGGCCGACCTTCGCAAGAGTTACGAGCGCGCCGAGCTGAGCGAGGACGCCAGCCACGCCGACCCGCTGAAGCAGTTCGACCAGTGGCTCACCGAGGCCATCAAGTCCCAGGTCCCCGAGCCCAACGCGATGACCGTGGCCACCGTCGGAAGCGACCTGCGTCCCAGCACGCGGGTGGTGCTGGTGAAGGGGTACGACGAGCGCGGCATCGTCTGGTACACGAACTACGAGAGCCGCAAGGGCCTCGAGCTGGCGGGCAACCCGTTCGCGGCGCTGCAATTCCACTGGGTCGAGCTCGAGCGCGTGGTGCGCATCGAGGGCCGGGTGGAGAAGACCAGCGCCGAGGAGAGCGACGCCTACTTCCACAGCCGGCCGCTGGACTCGCGCATCGGCGCCTGGGCCAGCCCCCAGAGCCAGGTGATCACCGGCCGCTCGGTGCTGGTGGCCAACGCCGCGAAGTACGGCGCGCAGTTCCTGCTGAACCCGCCGCGCCCTCCGCACTGGGGCGGCTACCGCCTGGTGCCGCAGGAGTGGCAGTTCTGGCAGGGCCGCAAGAGCCGCCTGCATGACCGGCTGCGGTACCGGCAGCAGGACGGCCAACCCGCGGGGAGCTGGGTGCGCGAGCGCCTGGCACCCTGAGGCGGTCCTCGCCCGCGGCGTTCCCCGGCGCGCCTCAACGCCCCTCGTGCCACCACGCCAGCAGCGCGCGGAAATCGCCGCCGAACCCGTGCCGCAGCAGCGCCTCGTAGCGGACCGAACAGACCGCCGCGGTGCCGCCGTCCAGGAAGGACGCGGCCGCCGCCTCGCTGCACGCGCGCACCAGCGACCTGAGGCAGGCCGGCGGCACCCGGGCGTAGGCGGCGATGGCCGCCTCCCGGGCCGACCAGGGATCGGGCGGCGCCAGCGTCCCGCCGCAATCCGCCAGGACGCCTTGCGGCGCCGGCTCGGCGGCGGCCTCCAGCGCGCCCCCGAGCAGGGCCGACAGCGCCAGCAGGCAAGGCACGCGACGGAAGCGGAAGGGACCCATGGCCCCATCGTAGGCAGGCGCCGGGACGTTTCAAGCGCGGGCGCGGCCCGCCGCGCGCCCGGCGCAGGCGGTCATCGCCCGGCCAGGTAGGTCGCCGCCGCCATCACCAGGGGCACGGTGGCCAGCGAGCACAGGGTGGACAGTCCCACCGTCGCCGTGACCTGGTCCTCGGCCACCTGGTAACGCTGCGAGAACAGCAGCGAGTTGGCGCCCGCCGGCAGGCCGGCGACGACCACCACGACCACCAGCGGCAGCCCGGTGACGCCCAGCATCACGCCGGCAGCGGCCACCAGCGCCGGCATCACCAGGTTCTTGGCGAGCACCAGGCCGAGGGCACCGCGCAGCTCCCGCGCCAGCTTCAGGTGGGCCAGGCTCAGGCCCACCAGCAGCAGCGCCATCGGCCCGAGGGCCGACCCGAGCATCTGCAGCGGCTTGTCGACGACGGCAGGCAGGGCCAGGCCGGTCTGGGCGAAGGCCAGCCCGGCCAGGATCGGCAGCGGCACCGGGTGCAGCAGCGACTTGCGCACCGCGGTGGCCAGCGCCGCCCGCAGCGGCGGGCCGCCCTCGGCCGCGCGCGCCTCGCGCTGGGCGGCCAGTTCCATCAGCAGCGTGGCCAGCGTGAGCAGCACCACGGTGTGCAGGGTGTAGAGGGTGAACAGCGTCACCAGCCCCTGCTCGCCGAAGGCCAGGCCGACCAGGGGAATGCCGATCATCACGGTGTTGCTGAAGGTGGCGGCCAGGGCCAGCACCGTGGCGCGCCGGTTGATGCCGCGGGCCGCCAGCGTGGCGGCGAAGACCACGCCGACGCCGGCGAAGTAGGCCGCCACCGGCGTGAAGTCCAGCGCCTGCGCCTGGACCCGGCTCATGGTGCGAAACAGCAGGCAGGGCGTGAGGACCAGGAAGACGAGGTTCGACAGGTCCCGCACGCCGGCCTGCCCCACCCAGCGCCGGCGGCCGGCGAGGAGGCCGACGGCGATGACCCCGAGGACGGGCAGGAGGGCGGCGATGACGGGGTGGTCCACGGGCGGTCGGGCTCGGCGAAAGGGCCCGAGTCTATCGGCCGCCCGCCTCCCGCCCGGGCGCGGGTCAGAAGTCCGCCCGCACCCCCACGCGCAGGCTGCGCCCCGGCAGCGGCACCCGGCCCGGCGCGGTCTGCGTCAGGATGGAGCTGGCGCTGTACGCGAGGCGGTCGGCGGCGTTGTCCAGGCGCGCGTACCAGAGCAGCTCGGCGCCGGCGGCGCGGGAGCTGCGGGTGAGCGCGGCATGCCACAGCGTGTAGGCCGGCGTGGACCGGTCGCCGGCCGGCACGCGGTCCTGGCGGGCCGCGTGGTCGAAGCCCAGGCGCGCCCCCCAGGGCTTGAGGCTCCAGGCCAGCGTGGCGCCGACGCGGGCCGGGGCGATGCGGGGCAGCGGCTCGCCGGTGTCGCGCCGGCTGGCGCGCACCAGGTCGCCGCGCCACTCCAGGTCCCAGGTGCCGGGGCGCTGCGCGAGGCGGGCGGTGCCGGCGGCCTCCAGGCCGGTGAAGCGCGCCGGCACGCCCTGGTAGGCGTACTCGGGCATCGGCTCGCCGCCGTCGTCGGTGCGCTGCGAGCCGGTGGGCAGCAGCGCGATGAAGCGGTCGAACCGGTTCGCGAACAGGGCCACGCGCGCGTGCTGCGGCCCGTCGCGCCACTGCGCGCCGATGTCCAGGTTGGTGGAGCGCTCGGTGCCGAGGGTGGCGTTGCCCAGCTCCCAGGCGCCGGTGGCCACGTGCGGGCCGTTGGCGAAGAGCTCGTAGTCACGCGGCGCGCGCTCGCTGCGCGCCAGGTTCGCGGTGAGCTGCCAGGCGGGCGTGAGGCGCCACAGCGCGCCGGCCGCGAAGGCCCGGGGCGCGAACGCGCGCTCGCCGGGCACGAAGCGGTCGATGCCCTCGGCGCCCGGCGAGGCCACCCGCACCGACTCGCGCCGCGCGCCCAGCGAGAGCCGGCCCCACCCGGTCGCCAGCTCCTCGTAGAGGAAGACGGCGCGCTGGCGGGTGCGGCTCGGCGGCGCGAACGCCTCGTCGCCCTCGGCGGCGAAGCGCGAGGCCTCGGCATGCAGGCCGACCACCCCGGACAGCGGCCCCAGCGGCCGGTGGCGCGCCTCCACGCGCAGGTCGCTGCCGTCATTGCGGAAGACGGTGCCGGGCGCGCCGGCGTCGAACTCGGTGTGGCGGTACTCGGTGCGGCTGCCCTGCACGCGCACCTGCTCCACCAGGCCGGCGGCGGGGCGCCACTGGCCGTCGAAGGCGTAGCGGTCCGAGCGCATGCCGACGGTGACCTCGTCCTCCGCGGGCGAGCCGTAGCCGCTGCGGTAGCTGGCCACCGAGGCGCCCAGCTGCCCGCGCTCGAAGAAGGCGGTGCCGCCGATGGCGCCGCCGTCGGCGCGCGCCTGCGAGTTGCAGATGCGGCGCGCCGTGCGGGCCGCCCCGGCCTGCTCGCAGTCCAGGGCCGCCGGCACGCGCACCTCGCCGGCGTGGCGGCTGAAGGCATCGACGTGGAGGGCGTAGCGGTCGTTGCCGCCCTCGACCATCGCGGCGCCGCGGCGCTCGCGCGAGCCGCTGGCGAGGCCGGCATCGACGCGGCCGGTCACGCCCCGCAGGCGCTCCTGCGGGATGCGGTTGTCGATCAGGTTGACGACCCCGCCCAGGGCGCTGCCGCCATGGACCAGGGTGGCCGGGCCGCGCAGGACCTCGATGCGGTCGACGGCCAGCGGGTCCATCGGCACGGCGTGGTCGAAGCTCAGGCCGGAGACATCGAGGCTGGCGCCGCCGTTCTGCAGCAGACGGATGCGATCGCCGTCCAGACCGCGGATCACGGGGCGGCTGCTGGCGGGGCCGAAGTAGGTGCTGGAGACGCCGGGCAGGCGGTCCAGCGTCTCGCCCAGGCTGCCCTGGCTGCGCAGGGTCAGGGAGGGGCCTTCGAGCCGGTCGACGGGGGAGACACGCTCGGCGCTGCGCAGCGGGTTGGCGGTGACGGTGACCTCGGGCAGGGTGGCGGCCGGCTGTGCGGCAGCGGGCAGGCCCAGGCAGGCCAGGGCCGCGGCGAGGGCGCCGCGGGAAAAGGGAATTCTTGGATGGGACATGGCGCGGAATGAAACTGGCGATGAGACGAGGCCGGCCGCACGGACCCGGGGGTCGTGCGGCGGCCTGGCGTTCGGGGGCTCAGTTCAGCGCCGGGGGGCCGCGCGCGTCGAAGGCCGTGGCAAGGGCCGGGACGCACCCGGCGGGCGCGGCCGGCGGCAGCGCCAGGGCCACGGCCAGGGCCGGGGCGACGGGCGCCGCCCAGGGCAGGCCGTCATGGGCCAGGGCATCGTAGAGGCGGCAGCCGGCGTCGTCCGCATGGCCGGCGAACAGGCGGGCCAGGGACGACGCCGCTGCCGGGTCCGCATGCGCCGCGGCCACGGGGGCTGCCGAGTGCGCCGCGGCGCCCGGCGCCACGTGCACCACCCGGTGCACCAGGGCCAGCGCCTGCGCCAGCAGCAGGCAGGCCAGCAGCAGCCCCGCGGCCCAGGCGCGCGCGCCGCCGGGCCGTCGGGCCGGGGCGGGCTGGGCGCGTTGCGCGGGTCGTGCAGTGCGTGCGGCAGGCAGGCGCATGGCGGAAGGAGCAGTCGCGGGGTCGGCGCGGGATCGGTGGGGCGACTAGTCGCGGGCGAGGTCGGCGAAGGCGCGGCGGAACTTCGCCACCTTGGGCGCCGCCACCGCGAGGCAGTAGCCCTGGTAGGGGTTGCGCTCGAAGAAGTCCTGATGATAGTCCTCGGCCGGCCAGTAGTCGGCCAGCGGGAGCACCTCGGTGACGATGGGCGCGCCGAACGCGTCCTCGCGCTGCAGCTCGGCGACCAGCGCCTCGGCCTCGGCCTGCTGCTGCGGCGTGGTGAAGTAGATGCCGCTGCGGTACTGCGTGCCCAGGTCGTTGCCCTGGCGGTTCAACTGGGTCGGGTCGTGGACGGCGAAGAAGATCTCCAGCAGTTGGCGGGTCGAGACCTGCGCCGGGTCATAGGTCAGCTTGACCACTTCCACGCAGCCGGTGGCGCCGGTGCAGACCTGCTCGTAGGTCGGGCGGGCCAGCTGGCCGTTGCAGTAGCCGGACTCCACGTCGGCCACGCCGCGCACCTTCACATAGACGGCTTCGGTGCACCAAAAGCAGCCGCCGCCGAGGACCAGGGTCTGGAGTGAGCTCATGAGGGTCGATCTTGATTCGCAGACCGGCACTGTATCGCTACCATCCCCCCCACATGCAAGCCGGCGACTACAAGGCACTCCTCTCGGCCCTGCTCCTGCCCCCGGCCGGCCCCCTGCTGCTCGCCCTGCTCGGGCTGGTGTTCTGCATCGCCTGGCGCCGGCTCGGCCTGGCGCTGGTGGCGTTCGGGCTGGCGGCGTTGTGGGCCCTGTCGACCCATGGCATCGCGCTGCAGCTGTCACGCCACCTCGTGCCGCCGCCCCCGCCCGCCGGCCTGGCCGACCTGGCCCGCCACCGCACCCAGGCCATCGTGGTCCTGGGCGGCGGCGTGCTGGCGCAGGCCCCCGAATACGGCGAGCCCCAGCCCTCCGCAGCCACCCTCGGGCGGCTGCGCCAGGGGGCGCGGCTGGCGCGCGCCACCGGCCTGCCGCTGGCCTTCGCCGGCGGCATGGGCTGGTCGGGCCGCAGCCTGGCCAGCGAGGCCGAGGCCGCCCGCATGGCCGCCCGGCGCGATTTCGGCGTGGAGCTGCGCTGGGTGGACGACCGCTCGCGCGACACCCGGGAGAACGCCCAGCGCCTGGCCGAGCTGCTGCGCCCGCGTGCGGCGGGCGGCGTGCGGCGCATCGCCCTGGTCAGCGACGCCTGGCACCTGCCTCGCGCCACGATCGAGCTGCGCGCCGCCGGCTTCGAGGTGCTGCCCGCGCCCACCGGCCTGCCCTTCCCCCAGGAGCGCCCGGCCCTGGAATGGCTGCCCACCGCCTACGGCCTGTCGGCCTCGCGACAGGTGCTGCGGGAGTGGTTGGCCTTACAGTACCTCCGCCTCTCGCCACCTTGACGCTGGCAGGGCCGGCTGGCTACATTAATAACCCGCCAGTCAGTAACCCAGTCCCCCCAGCCCCACCCCATGGACACCCCGGCCGACGACGGCCACGTCAAGCGTGAGCGCCGCAAGCAGGCGCGCCCCGGCGAGCTGCTGGGCGCGGCGCTGGAGCTGTTCGTGGAGAAGGGCTATGCGGCCACCCGGGTCGAAGAGGTGGCAGCCCGGGCCGGCGTCTCCAAGGGCACGCTGTTCATCTACTACCCGAGCAAGGTGGACCTGTTCAAGGCGGTGGTGTCCGAGACCATCGCGGGCCGCATGGCCGAGTGGGACGCCGAGTTCGCCACCTATACCGGCCCGACCGCCGACATGGTGCGCCACTGCCTGCGCAGCTGGTGGGAACGCATCGGGGCCACCCGGGCCTGCGGCATCACCAAGCTCATGCTCAGCGAGGCCCGCAACTTCCCGGAGCTGGCCGAGTTCTACCAGCGCGAGGTGGTGCGGCCGGGACAGGACCTGGTGCGCCGCGTCCTGCAGCGCGGCATCGACCGCGGCGAGTTCCGCCCGGTGGACCTGGACCACGCCATCCATGTCGTGATCGGCCCCATGGTCTACCTAATGCTGAGCCGGCACTCGACCAGCGTCTGCGTCCCGGACGACCGGCCGATGGACCCCGAGCGCTTCATCGATATGCTGGCCGACATCCTGATCCTGGGCCTGTCGCTGCCCGCCAAGGAATCCCCATGACCCGCAAGACCCTGGCCCGGGTGGCCGTGGCCCTCCTGGTGCTGGCCGCCGCCGGCGCGGCGCTGCGCGCGCGCCAAGGCGCCGGCGGCCCGTCGGCCCCGGCCTCCGCGCCGCGGGCCGAAGCCGTCGTCGAGCTGGCTGCAGGCGACGTGGTGCGCGCCGAAACCGCCGAACTGACGCTGGGCCTGCCCGTGACCGGCGCGCTGCGCGCCGTCAACAGCGCCTTCGTGAAGGCCCGCGCCGCCGGTGAGCTGCAGGGGCTGGCGGTGCGCGAGGGCGATGCGGTGCGCGCCGGCCAGACCCTCGCGCGCATCGACCCCACCGAGGCCCAGGCCCGCCTGCGCCAGGCGCGCGAGCAGGCCGACGCGGCGCGCGCCCAGGTCGAGATCGCCCGGCGCCAGTACGACAACAACCAGGCCCTGGTGGACCAGGGCTTCATCTCCCGCACCGCGCTGGAGAGCTCGCAGAGCACGCTGGCCGGAGCGTCGGCCACGCACCAGGCGGCACTGGCCGCCGTCGACTCGGCCCGCAAGGCGCTGGACGACACCACCCTGGTCGCGCCCATCGCCGGCCTGGTGTCGCAGCGGCTGGCGCAGCCGGGCGAGCGGCTGGCGGTGGATGCCCGGGTGCTCGAGATCGTCGATCCCTCGCGCCTGGAGCTGGAGTGCACGGTCAGCGCTGCCGACTCGGTGCGGGTGCGGCCCGGCCAGGCCGCGCAGCTGGCCATCGAAGGCCTGCCGCAGCCGGTGACGGCGACGGTGGCGCGCATCAATCCGAGCGCGCTGGCGGGCACCCGCAGCGTGCCGGTCTACCTGACGGTGGCGCCCGCGCCGGGGTTGCGTCAGGGCCTGTTCGCGCAGGGGCAGATCGCCGCCGGCCGCACCCGGGCGGTGGCAGTGCCGCTGTCGGCGCTGCGCACCGACAAGCCCGCGCCCTACCTGCAGCTGGTCGAGGGCGACCGGGTGGTGCACCGGCCGGTGACGCCGGGCGCGCGCGGCGAGCGCGCCGGCGAGGCGCTGGTGGCGGTGGACGGGCTGGCCGAGGGCGCCTCGGTGCTCCTGGGCCATGTGGGCGCGCTGCGCGAAGGCACGGCGGTGCGGTTCACCCGCCCCGCGCCCTGAAGCGCCCAGGCACCCCGCACCATGTGGTTCACCCGCGTCGCCCTGCGCAACCCCGTCTTCGCCACGATGGTGATGCTGGCCCTCGTCGTCCTGGGCCTGTTCTCGCTGCAGCGGCTGAAGGTCGACCAGTTCCCCAACATCGACTTCCCGGTGGTGGTGGTCACCGCCGAATACCCGGGTGCCTCGCCCGAGATCGTGGAGAGCGAGGTCACCAAGAAGATCGAGGAGGCGGTCAACGCCATCGCCGGCCTCAACGCCCTGACCTCGCGCAGCTACGAGGGCCAGTCGGTGGTGATCATCGAGTTCCAGCTCACGGTGGAGGGCCGCAAGGCCGCCGAGGACGTGCGCGAGAAGGTGGCGGCCGTGCGCCCCACCCTGCGCGAGGAGGTCAAGGAGCCGCGCGTGCTGCGCTTCGACCCGGCCAGCCGCGCCGTGTGGTCGGTGGCGGTGCTGCCGGACCCCGGGTCGGGCCGCGCCATGTCGGCGATCGAGCTGACCAACTGGGCCGACCAGGTCCTGAAGAAGCGGCTGGAGAACGTGCGCGGCGTGGGCTCGGTCTCGCTGGTGGGCGGCACCGAGCGCGAAATCAACCTGTACCTCAACCCCGCGGCCCTCGAGGCCCTGGGCGTGACGCCCGAGCAGGTGGTGGCCGCCGTGCGCGGCGAGAACCAGGACCAGCCCGTGGGCGCCCTGCGCAACGCCGGCCAGGAGCGGGTGGTGCAGCTGCAGGCGCGCCTGCAGCGGCCCGAGGATTTCGCGCGGCTGGTGGTCGCCCGGCGCAACGGCGTGCCGGTCTACCTCGGCCAGGTCGCGCGGGTGGTGGACGGCGCCGCCGAGGTCGAGAGCCTGGCGCTGTACAACGGCCAGCGCATGCTGCTGCTGTCGGTGCAAAAGGCGCAGGACGAGAACACCATCCAGGTGGTCGACGGCCTGGACGCGGTGCTGCGCGAGATGCGCCCGCAACTGCCGCCGGGCGTCAGGCTCGAGCCCATCATCGACGCCTCCCGGCCGATCCGTGTCTCGGTGGCCAACGTGCGCCAGACCCTGATCGAGGGCGCGGTGCTCACCGTGCTGATCGTCTTCCTGTTCCTCAACTCCTGGCGCTCCACCGTCATCACCGGGCTGACGCTGCCCATCGCCCTGATCGGCACCTTCCTGTTCATGCACGCCTTCGGCTTCACCGTGAACATGGTGACGCTCATGGCGCTGTCGCTGTGCGTGGGCCTGCTGATCGACGACGCGATCGTGGTGCGCGAGAACATCGTGCGCCACGTGCAGATGGGGAAAGGGCCCTACGAGGCCTCGCTCTCGGGCACGCAGGAGATCGGGCTGGCCGTGGTGGCCACCACCTTCTCCATCGTGGCGGTGTTCCTGCCGATCGGATTCATGGGCGGCATCATCGGCAAGTTCTTCCACGAGTTCGGCGTGACCATCGTGGCCGCGGTGCTGATCTCGATGTTCGTGAGCTTCACGCTGGACCCGATGCTGTCCTCGGTGTGGCATGACCCGGAGATCGAGGCGCACCGCCACCCGCACGCGCCGCGCACGCTGTACGAGCGCACCATCGGCCGGGTCACCGGCGCCTTCGACCGCGGCACCGAGCGCCTGGCCGACGCCTACCAGTCCATCCTGCGCTGGTCCCTGGGCCACCAGCTCGCCACGGTCCTCGGCGCGCTGGCGATCTTCGCGGCCAGCGTGGCGATGCTCGGGCTGGTGGGCACCGAGTTCGTTCCCAAGGCCGACTACTCCGAGCTCACGGTGAACTTCAACACCCCGGTGGGCTCCTCGCTGGAGCTGACCGAGTCCAAGGCCCGCCAGGTCGACGCCATCCTGCGCGAGTTCCCCGAGACCCGCTACACCGTGGCCACCATCAACACCGGCGCGGCCCAGGGCAAGATCTACGCCTCGGTCTACGTGCGGCTGGTGGACCGCAAGGCGCGCACCCGCAGCGTCGACCAGATGGCCGCGGCGCTGCGCGAGCGCCTGCGCTCGGTGCCGGGCATCACCGTCACCCAGGCCGGCCTGCTGGACTCGGTGGGCGGCAACAAGCAGATCGAGCTGTCCATCCAGGGGCCGGACCTGCGCGAACTCGGCCGCCTCTCCCAGCTGGCGATGGAGCGCCTGCGCCCCATCGCCGGCCTGGTGGACCTGGACACCAGCCTCAAGCCCGACAAGCCCACCGTCGACGTGGCGGTGCGCCGCGACCTGGCCAGCGACCTGGGCCTGTCGGTCGCCCAGGTGGCCTCGCCCCTGCGCACCCTGGTGGCCGGCCAGACCGTCGGCAACTGGCGCGCCCCCGACGACCAGACCTACGACGTCAACGTGCGGCTGGCTCCCGAGGCGCGCCGCACCCCGGCCGACCTCGAGCGACTGCCCCTGGTGGCCGGCGCCGCGGCCGACGGCAGCCCCCGCGTGCTGCGGGTGGGCCAGGTGGCCTCGGTGCGCGAGGCCACCGGCCCCCACCAGATCAACCGGCGCGACCTGTCCCGCGAGGTCGCCCTGAGCGCCAACGCCTACGGCCGCTCGGCGGGCGAGGTCTCGGCCGACATCCGCGCCGCGCTGGAGGGCATCGCCCTGCCCCCGGGCTACCGCTGGCAGTTCGGCGGCTCCACCAAGAACATGGCCGAGTCCTTCGGCTACGCGGTCTCCGCGCTGGCGATGGCGGTGATCTTCATCTACATGATCCTGGCCAGCCAGTTCCGCAGCTTCCTGCAGCCGCTGGCCCTCATGACCTCGCTGCCCCTGACCCTGATCGGCGTGGTGCTGGCGCTGATGATGTTCCGCTCCACCCTCTCGATGTTCTCGGTGATCGGCATCGTCATGCTGATGGGGCTGGTGACCAAGAACGCCATCCTGCTGCTGGACTTCGCCATCCGCGCCCGCGCCGAGGGGATGGACCGGGCCGAGGCCCTGCTGCTGGCGGCGCGGGTGCGCCTGCGCCCCATCCTCATGACCACGCTGGCCATGGTCTTCGGCATGGTGCCCCTGGCGTTCGCCCTGTCCGAGGGCGCGGAGCAGCGCGCGCCCATGGGCCAGGCAGTGATCGGCGGGGTCATCACCTCCTCCCTGCTCACCCTGGTGGTGGTGCCGGTGGCCTACTGCCTGCTGGACGACTTCGCCGCCTGGGCCCGGCGCTTTGCAGGCCGTTCACCCGCGCCTCCTAAAATCGCGGGTTGACTCCTGAATCCAGGCCTTCCCGACCCTCCCTGATCGAGAACACACCATGACCCTGCCCGCGTCCATCGAACAAGCCCGCTTCAACATGATCGAGCAGCAGATCCGCCCCTGGGACGTGCTGGACCCCCAGGTGCTGGAGCTGCTGTCCGTCCTCAAGCGCGAGGACTTCGTGCCCGAGGCGCACAAGGCCCTCGCCTTCGTCGACATGGAGATCCCGCTGGCCCCCGGCAAGAGCATGCTGGCGCCCCGCGTCGAGGCCCGCCTGCTGCAGGACGTCGCGCCCCAGCCCCACGAGAAGGTGCTGGAAGTGGGCACCGGCTCGGGCTACATGGCGGCCCTGCTGGCCGGCCGCGCCCGCTCGGTGATCTCCCTCGAGCTCGACCCGCAGCTGGCCGCCCAGGCCCGCGAGAACCTGAAGAAGGCCGGTGTGGAGAACGCGGAAGTGCGCGTGGCCGACGGCGCCAAGGGCCTGGCCGGCGAAGCCCCGTTCGACGTGATCGTGCTCAGCGGCTCGGTGGCCGAGGTGCCCCAGGCCCTGCTGGCCCAGCTCAAGGTCGGCGGCCGCCTGATCGCCATCGTGGGCAGCGAGCCGATGATGCGCGCCACCCTGGTCACCCGCACCGGCGAGACCGCCTACACCACCGCCCAGCGCTGGGACACGGTGGCGCCGCGCCTGCAGGGCTTCTCCGAGCCCTCGCGCTTCTCGTTCTGAGCCCCGCCGGATGATCGACCAGGTCCGCCCCGCCCAGCTCTCCGACTGGTTCGCCCGCCAGGATGCCGAGGGCGCGCCCCTGCTGCTGGACGTGCGCGAGCCGGTGGAGACCGCCTTCGCCAGCGTCACGCCCGAGGGCTTCGAGCTGCTGCAGATCCCGATGCAGTCGATCCCCGCGCGCCTGGCCGAGATCGACCCGCAGCGCCCGGTGGCCTGCCTGTGCCACCACGGCATGCGCAGCTACCAGGTGGCGGCGTTCCTGGCGCGCAACGGCTACGACCATGTGGCCAACGTCGCCGGCGGCATCGACGCCTGGTCGATGGAGCGCGACCCCGCCGTGCCCCGCTACTGACCGGCCCCGCCGGCGCCGGGACCGAAGAACCCACGACAACACCCAAGAGGACGGACGGATGATGAACTCGCTGCGACTGCTGCCCCTGCCCCTGGCCCTCGGCCTGGCCTTCCTCGGTGGCGCGGCCCAGGCCCAGAGCCTGCAGGCGCTGTACGAGTCGGCCCGCGCGCACGACGCGGCCTGGCAGTCGGCCCGCGCCAGCTTCGAGGCGGCCCAGTACCGCGCCGACCAGGCCCGCGCCGGCCTGCTGCCCACGGTGGGCCTGAGCGCCACGGCCAGCGAGTCCGACCTGACCAGCAAGTCCGGCGCCACCACCACGAACCGCGAGTTCGGCACCCGCAACGCCGCGATCCAGGCCTCCCAGCCGCTGTACCGGCCGGCCAACCTGGCGGCCTACGAGCAGGGCCGGCGCCAGGCCGAGGCCGCCCGCGCGCAGCTCACCGTCGCCAGCCAGGACCTGGTGATCCGCGTGAGCCAGGCCTACTTCGACGTGCTCGCCGCCCAGGACACGCTGGCCTTCGTGCGCGCCCAGAAGGCCGCGGTGAGCGAGCAGCTCGCCTCGGCCCGCCGCAATTTCGAGGTGGGCACCGCCACCATCACCGACACCCGCGAGGCGCAGGCCCGCTTCGACCTGGTGGTCTCGCAGGAGATCGCCGCCGAGAACGACCTGCGGGTCAAGAAGCTGGCGCTGGACACCGTCACCGGCAAGACCGACGCCCAGCCCGCGCCGCTG
This sequence comes from Ramlibacter sp. MAHUQ-53, assembly GCF_052600055.1. Lineage (NCBI taxonomy): Bacteria > Pseudomonadati > Pseudomonadota > Betaproteobacteria > Burkholderiales > Comamonadaceae > Ramlibacter > Ramlibacter sp. MAHUQ-53. The sequence goes on along the minus strand of NZ_JBQWTS010000002.1, from coordinate 404,512 downwards.
GCATCGCCGCTGGCCCTGCCCCAGCCGCAGCCGGCCGACCCGGAGGCCTGGGTGCGCCAGGCCGAGGACATCAGCCCCGCGATCCAGCAGGCCCGCCTCAACCTCGAGGTGGCCCGCCTGGAGACGACCAAGGCCAAGGCCGGCCACCTGCCCACGCTGGACCTCACCGCCAGCCGCAGCCAGACCCGCAACATCAACGGTAACGTCACCGTCGGCACCAGCTCGCGCTCGACGGTCGACCAGTTCGGCGTCACCCTGAGCGTGCCGCTGTTCGCCGGCTTCGCCGTGCAGAACCGCGTGCGCGAGACCCTGTCGCTGGAAGACAAGGCCCAGGCCGACCTCGACAAGGCCCGCCGCGACGTCGCGCAGGCCACCCGCACCGCGTACTTCGGCGTGGTCTCGGGGGCCGGCCAGGTCAAGGCGCTGGAGGCCGCCGAGGCCTCCAGCCAGAGCGCGCTGGACGCCAACCGCCTGGGCTACCAGGTGGGCGTGCGCATCAACATCGACGTGCTGAACGCGCAGAGCCAGCTGTTCCAGACCAAGCGCGACCTCGCCGTGGCCCGCTACAACGTGCTGCTCGGCCAGCTCAAGCTGCGCCAGGCCAACGGCTCGCTGCAGGCCGAGGACCTGAACGCCATCAACGGGCTGCTGGCGCGCTAAGTCCCGCCCGGGCCCGGCGCGCCTCGCGCCACCCCGCCGGGGCCCGCCGCGCCGCCCTTCGCGTCGGGACCCAGCGCGCGCGCCGCTTCCAGCATCTGCGGCGTGACATGCGCCGAGCCCAGGCGCATCAGCATCGCCAGCACCTCGGCCTTGCGTTCGGTGGGCAGGTCCAGGGCCAGGACCTGGCTGAACAGCGCCGGGACGCTGCGGCCATCCAGCACCCGCGGGATGGAAAAGACCGCCTCCAGCAGCGCCATCTGGTCGCCGGGCGACAGCGCGGGCTCCGCCAGTACCTGCAGGGGCCGCGCGGCCAGCGCCACGCCCAGCTGCGCCGGTGCCAGGCCCCGGGGCGCGCCCCAGGGACCGCCCCGCGTCAGCTTGAGCACGGCTTGCAGCGAGCCCTCCATCGGGCGCGGCAGCGCGCCATCGGAGATGCCGACGGCCAGCCCGCAGGCCGCTGCTGCCACCTGCAGCGGCGTCCAGGCGCCGTGCATGGCCACCATCCGGGGCAGCAGGGTCTGCACCCAGCCGGCCACCTGGTCCTCGGACCGCAGCGCCACGCCCACCGCCATCAGCAGCCGGCCGGTCTCGGCGGGTGATGCCTGCCGGGCCATGACCAGCAGCAGGTCGGCTGCGGGCGGAGGGTCGTCCGCATGGATCGGCGCCTCGGGCGACATCGGCGCTACGCCGGCGAGGCGGGCGCGGGCCAGGGCCCAGGCCATGTAGCCCAGGGACTCGGGCGGCAGGTCGTCGGCCTCCAGCAGGCCGCCCATCAGGACCTCGGCCTGCGCCGACGAGAGCCAGGACCCGCCGGCGCCGCGGGTGAACAGCCACATCGCGCCGGCCATGTCCGCCGGGTCGCGCAGCGGTACCAGGGCCAGCGGCAGCCGCAGCAACTCGCGCAGCGCCCCGGGTGCGATGCGGGGCTCGCCCAGGCTGTACGACAGGCCCTCCGCAAAGGCCAGCAGGCTGGTCGCCGGCAGGCGGGAGGCTTCGCGCACCAGGGGACTGACCAGCGCGCGCAGCGTGGGTACCGGCATCTGCCGGCCGCCGTGCAGGTCACCCAGCGCGCGGGCGAAGCGGTCGACCCACGCCAGTGGCGGGCTGCGGGTGGCGATCAGGTCGCGCGCGTGCCGGTGCAGCGCCTCGCACCAGGCCTCGCGGGCGGCGCCCGCAGGCAGGGCCTGCACGATGGCGCGCATGAGCGCGGTTGCCGTGGCCACCGGCACCTCGACGGTGGTGAAGGGCGTCGTACCTGGCGTGGGGCCTGGCGTGGGGCCGGGTGTGCCCATCAGCGTGACGCCCGGCACGCCTTCCAGGCAGGCCTCGGCCACCCGGCGCGCCAGGGCCTCGCGCCCGGCCGGCGCCAGCCCCGCCACGCCGATCAGCGCCGCCGCCTGGGCGGCGTGGGCCGCCTGGGCCTCGGGCGTGCAGGCCGACGAGGTGCGGACCAGGCCGGACAGCGCGCTCGCCATGCGGTGGTCGAAGGTCTCGGCGGGCGCCGGCCCGGGGCCGCCGCCGGCGACGGCCGGCGGGACCTCGCCGGGCCCCGCGCCGCCCTGTAGCGCGCCGCTGCGCGCCTGCCCCGGCGTGCCCGCCGCCACGTCGCGCCCGTCCAGGCGGCCCCGCCCGGCCAGGCCCCGCAGGTTCGGCGGCGACAGGCCGACGGCGAGGTCCGGGCCCTCCGGCAAGGCAGGCGTCGGCGGCGGGAGCGGGTGCTGCGCCAGCGCGTGCATGAGCGGCGCGGGGGACCAGGAGGCAGGGCTCCCGGCGGTTGGCTTCGGCTGCATGGGGGACGCCCTCCTCGGCCCGCCGGGCGGTGGCGGTGTGGCGGGCGAGGTTAGCGGGCGCCTCGGCGCGCCGCCAGCGCGAGCACCGCGTCGGCCGTACGGGCGGCGGCGCCGCGGTGGGCGGCGGCGAAATCCTGCGCCGCCTGCGCCATCGCCGAGCGGGCGGTCGCGTCGGCCGCGAGGGCGGCGGCGCGGGCCACGCCCTCCCCGAGGCCGGCCACCCGCAGGGCCGCGCCGGCGGCCTGCGCGTTGTCCGCGGCCTCGGCGAAATTGAAGGTGTGGGGGCCCATCACCACCGGGCAGGCGCAGGCCGCGGCCTCGATCAGGTTCTGCCCGCCCAGCGGCTCGAAGCTGCCCCCGAGCAGGGCCGCATCGGCCAGGCCGTAGTACAGCGCCATCTCGCCCAGCGAATCGCCGAGCCAGACATCGGCCTGCGCCGGGCCGCCCTCGCCCCAGGCGCTGCGGCGCGAGACCGACAGGCCGGCGGCCTGCGCCAGCTGCGCCACCTCGTCGAAGCGCTGCGGGTGCCGCGGCACCACCAGCCAGCGCAGGCCCTGGCCGCGGCGCGCCGCGACCTCGCGGAAAAAGGCCGCCTCCTCGCCTTCGCGGGAGCTGGCGAACATCACCACCGGCGCATCGACCTGCGCGCGCCAGGTGAGGCCGCGTTCGAGCTGCGCGAGGTCGGGGCGGGCGTCGAACTTGAGGTTGCCGAAGACGCCGTCGACGCGCGCGCCGACGCGCGCGAGCCGCTCGGCGTCGGCCTGCGTCTGCGCCCACACCGCGGCCAGCGCGCCATAGGCCGGCCGCGACAGCGCGGGCCACTTCAGCGCCTGCGCCATCGACTTGCCGGAGAGCCGCGCGTTGGCCAGCGCCAGCGGCACGCCCTGGCGCGCGCACAGCGCCACCAGGTTGGGCCAGACCTCGGTCTCCATCAGCACGCCGGCGCAGGGCCGGTGGTGCGCGAGGAAGCGGCGCACCGCGCCCGGGGTGTCCCAGGGCAGCCAGGCCTGCCGGTCGCCGGGGCGCAGCAGGCGGGCGCCCTCGGCGCGGCCGGTGGCGGTGCCGTGCGTGAGCAGCAGGCGCAGGCCGGGCGCGCGCTCGCGCAGCGCGTGGACCAGGATGGCGGCGGCCCGCGTCTCGCCGAGGGAGACCGCATGGATCCACAGCGCGCCGGGCTCGGCCGGCTGCGCGTACCGGCCGAAGCGTTCCTCCACGGCCTCGAGGTAGCCGGGTTCGGCCACCCCGCGCCGGCGCAACTTGCGGCGCAGCAGGGGCTGGGCCGCGCCGGTGGCGAGCGAGTAGAGCGCACGCGCCAGGGCCATGGCTCAGCCCGCCTCGACGTCGGGGCGCGCCTGCCAGCAGGCCTGCCATGCGTTCCAGACCTCGTCGGGCGACGGCGCGCGCTCGCCGCCCACGGCGCACTGGTGCGGGCGGCCCACCGGCCCGGCCCGCCAGGCGCGCGGCTGGCTGAAGATTTCCACCACCGGCAGGTCCAGCGCGACGCCCATGTGGGCCACGCCGGAGTCCACGCCGACCAGCCCGCTCAGGCCCTCCATGTGCTCCAGCAGCGCCGGCAGGCCCATGCGGGGCAGCACCCGGGCGCTGGCGCCGATCTCCCGGGCGATGCGGTCGGCCAGCGCCCCCTCGGCGTCGCTCGCCTGCGGCAGCTGCACCTCGCAGCCCTGCGCGGTGAGCCGGCGGCCGATCTCGGCCCAGTGGGCGGCGGGCCATTCGTTGTCGGCGCGGGTCGTGCCGTGCGCCAGCAGCACCTGCGGCACGCCGGCCGGCGCCCGGCGGCGCCAGGGATAGGTGGGCGGCTGCTCGAGCACGCCGAGGCCGGCATAGCCCAGCGCCTGGGCCACCAGCAGCCGGGTGCGGGCCACGGCATGGATCCGCGCGGGCATGGGCAGGGGCCGCTGCAGCAGCCAGCGCACGGGCCACTCGTACCCGCACAGCTCGCTGGCGTTGCCGAAGGTGGCGGAGAAACCGCCCGGCGCCAGCCGCGCGCGCCGCGCGACCAGGGCCGACTTGAGCAGTCCCTGGCAGTCGATCACCGCGTCATAGGCCTGGGCACGCAGTGCTTCGAAGAAGGCGCGGCGCTCCTGCCGGTGGACGGGGTCGAACCGGGCCTTGCGCCAGCGGCGCTGGGCGATGGGCAGCACCCGGTCGACCCGCGCGGCGCGCCGCACCAGCGGGGCGAAGGCCTCCTCCACCACCCAGTCGATGCGCGCCTGCGGGAACTGGCCCTGGATGTCGTGCAGCACGGGGAGCGTCTGCACCACGTCCCCCAGCGAGGACAGCTTGACGATGAGGACCCTCAATGCGCGGCCTCGCCGACGCGGGCATCGGGCTTGACGCTGCGAAGCAGCGCCAGCATGTCCGCCTCGATGCGGTGCAGCGCCGCCTCGGTGTGGCCCTCGAAACGCAGCACCAGCACCGGCGTGGTGTTGGAGGCGCGGATCAGGCCGAAGCCGTCGGGCCAGTCGACGCGCAGGCCGTCGATGGTGGAGACCTCGGCAGGCGCGGCGAACGTCGCGCCTGCCACCAGCCGCTCGACCAGCGCGTGCGGCTCGCCCTCGGCGCAGGCCACGTTCAGCTCGGGGGTGGAGAAGCTGGAGGGCAGGGCCTCCAGCACGGCGCCCGGGTCGGCCTCGCGCGAGAGGATCTCCAGCAGGCGGGCGCCGGCGTAGGTGCCGTCGTCGAAGCCGTACCAGCGCTCCTTGAAGAAGATGTGGCCGCTCATCTCGCCGCCCAGGGGAGAGTCGACCTCCTTCATGCGCGCCTTGATCAGGGAGTGGCCGGTCTTGAACATCATCGGCACGCCGCCGGCCTCGCGGATCGCGGGGGCCAGGCGCTGCGTGCACTTGACGTCGAACAGGATGGCGCCGCCGGGCACGCGCGAGAGCACGTCACGGGCGAACAGCATCATCTGGCGGTCCGGGAAGATGTTGGCGCCGCTGGGGGTGATGATGCCCAGGCGGTCGCCGTCGCCGTCGAAGGCCAGGCCCAGCTCGGCGCCGGTGGCCTGGAGCGCGGCGATCAGGTCGCGCAGGTTCTCGGGCTTGCTCGGGTCGGGGTGGTGGTTGGGGAAGTTGCCGTCCACCTCGGAGAACAGCTCGACCACCTCGCAGCCCAGCGCGCGGAAGATCGCCGGGGCCGAGGCGCCGGCGATGCCGTTGCCGGAGTCGACCACGATCTTCATCGGGCGGGCGAGCCGCACGCCCGAGGCGATGCGCTCACGGTAGGCCGGGAAGATGTCCAGCGTGCGCACGGCGCCGCGGCGCGGCGCGTCGGGCTGCGCGCCCTCCATGGCGCGGCGCAGGGCCCGGATCTCCTCGCCGAAGATGGCGCGACCGGCCAGCACCATCTTGAAGCCGTTGTAGTCGCGCGGGTTGTGGCTGCCGGTGACCTGGATGCCGCTGCGGCACTCGGTGCTCGCGGCGAAGTACAGCATCGGGGTGGTGACCATGCCGACGTCGAGCACGTCGACGCCGCCGGCGGTGAGCCCGCGCACCAGGGCGGCGGACAGCGCCGGGCCGGACAGGCGACCGTCGCGCCCCACCGCCACGCAGGACTCGCCGGCGGCCCGGGCCGCCGCGGCGAAGGCCCGGCCCAGCGACTCGGCCACCGACTCGTCGAGGGTGGACGGGACGATGCCCCGGATGTCGTAGGCCTTGAAGATCGAGGGGGACAGAGGCATGGGTGGTTTCCTGCGGGATCCGCGGCGCCGTGAAGGGCGCGGCGCGGGGATCGTAGCAGGAAGCCGCCTCGCGCAAGGGGCGGGCGCGGGCTGCCGCGCAGCCTCGGCGCGGATCGATCGGGAGACGAAATCGGGCGGCCCCCGACCGGCCCCGCCGCGAGCGGCGTCAGTCGAGCTTGACGCCGACCTTGGTGATCACGCCGCCCCACTTCTCGCGCTCGGTGCGGGAGAAGCTGGCCATGTCGGCGGGCGTGCCGGGCATGGGCTCCACGCCCAGGGCCTGCATGCGGGCCTTCACCGGGGTGGAGGCCAGGGCGTCCTGCAGCGCCTTGGCGAAGCCGGCGGCGGCGTCGGCCGGCGTGCCGGTGGGCACCACCAGGCCCTGCCAGGCGTAGCCCTCGAAGCCCTTGAGGCCCTGCTCGTTGAGCGTCGGCACCTCGGGCAGCAGGTTCAGGCGCTTGGCCGAGGCCACGCCGATCACCTTGACCTTCTTGCCCTCGATGAAGGGCAGCACGGTGGCGCTGTCGATCCACATCGCCGGGATCTGGCCGGCCACCACGTCCTGGATCGCCGGGGCCGCGCCGCGGTAGGCGACGTGCTGCAGCTTCAGGCCGCTGGACTCGCGGAACAGCTCGCCCACCAGGTGGTGCGGGCTGCCCGGGCCGGCCGAGCCCCAGGGCACCGGGTCCTTCTGGGCCTTGGCCCAGGTGGCGAACTCCTTGTAGTTGGCTGCGGGGATGCCGGGGTTGACCACCAGGAACATCGGGAAGCGCACCAGCAGGCCGACCGGCTGGAAGTCCTTCTGCGCGTCGTAGGTCAGCTTGGAGAACAGGAAGGGGTTGGCCGCGAGGGTGGCGAAGTCGGCGGTGAAGACGATGTTGCCGAAGTCCTTGGAGCGGGCCACGTAGTCGGCAGCGATGTTGGTGCCGGCGCCGGGCTTGTTGCTGACCACGATCGGGCGGTTCAGGCTCTTGCCCATGGCCTCGGCGATGGTGCGCGCGACGATGTCGGAGCCGCCGCCGGCGGGGTAGCCGACCACCCATTCGACGGGCTTGGCCTGGGCCTGCGCCTGGGCCGCGCCGGACACGAGGGCCAGGGCGGACGCCGCGAGGGCGATGAATTGCTTGCGGTTGATCATGGTTGTCTCCTTCGGTGGACGTCGGGTGGGAAGGGGGATCGGTCAGGCCGCCGCGTGCGAGGGCGCGACCGGGGTGATGGCGGCGCGGCCCGCCAGCGAGGCGGACTCGGCGGCGGCCGGCTGGCCGCGGGCGATGCGCAGGGCCTCCTGCAGCACCGCCAGGTCGCCGATGTGGTTGGACAGCAGCAGCACCAGGCGCGCGTTCATGGCGTGGCTCTCGGCGGTGGACAGGCCCTGGTGGGCGGAGATCAGCGCCTCGTAGAAGTCGTCGTACGAGGCCATGTTCGGTTGCGTGTTCAGCATCGGGGGTCTCCTCGGGTTCAGGCCAGGATGGCGGCGGTGCAGGTGGCCCGCGCCAGGGCGGCGCGCACGCCGGCCTCGGTGGGCTGGCGCCAGCGGGCGCAGACATGCTGGTCGGGGCGCAGCAGGTAGGCGGTGCCGGGGGTGGCGTCCAGGCGCTGGGCGACCAGGCCCCGCGTATCGCGCAGGTCGGCGCCCACGCACAGGACGGTCACGTTCGGCAGGCCCGCGGCCCAGGCCGGCGCGTCGCCGAACACCAGCAGGGTGAACTCGGGGCCGAGCGACCGCAGCAGCCAGGTGTCGCGGCCTTCGCGCTGCACCGGCGCGTCGGTCAGGGGAGCGCCCGGGACCATGCGGCCCTGGAAGCTGTCGGCGTCGGGCGTGTTCAGCGGCGAGCCGTGCAGCGTGGCGGGCACCGAGAGGCGGCCGCTGTTGACGATGCGGCGGGCGAAGTCGTGGTCGCGCGCCAGGCCCAGCGCCTGGTCGCGGAACAGGCGGCTGATCTCGCTCTTGGGCGTGATGAAGTCGGTGGCGCGCGTCGAGTTGAGGATGTTCTCGTCCGCCGCGTACTGGCGCTCGGGGCCGTAGGTCTCGAGCAGGGCCACGGGGGCGCGGCCCTTGAGGACCCAGTCCAGCTTCCAGGCCAGGTTGTCGGTGTCCTGCACGCCGCTGTTGGCGCCGCGCGCGCCGAAGGGCGAGACGCCGTGCGCGCTGTCGCCGGCGAACACCACCCGGCCGTGCACGAACTTGTCCATGCGCAGGCAGGCGAAGGTGTAGACGCTGGCCCACTCGAGGGTGAACTCGGTGTCCTTGCCCAGGAGGGCCTGCACGCGCGGGATGATGTTCTCGGGCTTCTTCTCGGTCTCCGGGTCGGCATCCCACCCGAGCTGGAAGTCGATGCGCCAGACATCGTCGGGCTCGCGGTGCAGCAGCACGCTCTGGCCGGGATGGAACGGCGGGTCGAACCAGAACCAGCGCTCGGTGGGGAAATCCGCCTTCATCTTCACGTCGGCGATGAGGAAGCGGTCCTTGAAGATGCGGCCCTTGCTGTCCAGGCCCATCAGGTTGCGCACCGGCGAGCGCGAGCCGTCGCAGGCGATCACCCAGCCGGCGTCGACCTGGTAGGCGCCCTCGGGCGTGTCCAGCGTCAGCAGCGCGCCGTCCTCGCGCGGCGCGATGCCGGTGACCGTGTTCTTCCAGCGGATCTCGATGTTCGGCAGCTGCAGCGCGCGCTCGACGAGGTAGGCCTCGCAGTAGTACTGCTGCAGGTTGATGAAGGCCGGGCGCTCGTGGCCATCCTCGGGCAGCAGGTTGAACTGGTAGACCTGCTGGTCCTGCAGGAACACCTTGCCGACGTTCCAGGACACGCCCTTGTCCACCATCGGGTCGCCCACGCCCAGGCGGTCCCAGATCTCCAGGGCGCGCTTGGCGAAGCACAGGGCGCGCGAGCCGATGGACAGCTTGTCGTCGTTGTCCACCAGCAGCACGGGCTGGCCGCGCTGGGCCAGGTCGATCGCCAGGGACAGGCCCACCGGGCCCGCGCCGACGATGACCACCGGGTGGTGGACTGGCTGCGTGGCGTCCTGGTCGGCGCTGCGGCGGTAGGGGAACTGGATCGCCTGCACCGCTTCACCGGTGCCGCGGAATGCGTAGGCGGGGATGTCGTTGGGCTTCATCGCGCGGTCTCCTGCGGGTTGCGTCGGGTCCGGGGCGGGATCAGCCCTCGAGGGCCTCCCACATCTGGCGATCGCGCTCGGCGGTCCAGATGCGCGGGTCGCGGTGCGCGGTGGCCTCGTCGTAGGCGCGGGTCACGTCGAAGGGCATGCAGTGGTTGAAGATGACCCAGTCGCCGTACTTCGGCTGCATGGCCTTGAAGGCCTCCTCGTAGACGGCGCGCAGCGGCTTGCCGGCCTGGGCGCCGGGCTTGACCGCGGCCCACAGGTCGCTGATGAAGCTGCGGGTGCCCTCCAGGCCGGCCTGGACCTGCGGCTCGCCGATCAGGGCGGGGCCGCGGCCCGGCACCAGGGCCTTGGGGCCCAGGGCGGCGATGTTGTCCAGGGTCTGCGGCCAGTCCTGGAAGTAGGCGTCGCCGGCGTAGGGGGTGGCGTCGAACTCGACGAGGTCGCCGGAGAGCAGGGTCTTCTCGCCGGGCAGCCAGACCACGGTGTCGCCCTTGGTGTGGCCGCGGCCGACCTGCAGCAGCTGCACTTCCAGCTTGCCGAGCCACACGGTCATCTTGCCGGTGAAGGTCATGGTCGGCCAGGTCAGGCCGGCGGGCACGGTCTCCACGTTCTGGAACAGGCGGGGGAAGCGGCCGATCTCGCTGGCCTTGTCCTGCTCGCCGCGCTCGACGATCAGGTCGTAGGTGTCCTGGCTGGCCAGCACCTGCTGCGCGCCATAGGCGCTGGCGCCCAGCACGCGCACCGCGTGGTAGTGCGTGAGCACCACGTACTTGATCGGCTTGTCGGTGACCTCGCGGATGCGGCGGATCACGTCGGCGGCCATGGCGGGCGTGGCCTGGGTGTCGGCCACCAGCACGGCGTCGTCGCCAATGATGATGCCGGTGTTGGGGTCGCCCTCGGCGGTGTAGGCCCAGGCGTGCTCGGAAATCTGGGTGAAGCTGACCTTCTTCTGTTCGAGGTCGGCGGCGGAGGCAAAGGTCTTGGCCATGGGGGTCCTTCAGGAGCTGGGGGACGGCGGCCCGTCCCGGATTTGTTTTTTGCGAACGCATTCGCTTATTGCAAATATACGGACACCATCCGTTTGTGTCAAACTCGTTTGTCCCATGCGAAGAAACCCTGATTCCGTCTCCCCGGCCGCCGACGAGGCCGAGGACAAGTCGCAGCGCGCGGTGCAGTCGGTGGAGGTTGGCGGCCGGCTGCTGCTGGCCCTGGCCGACAGCGGCAGCGCCCTGAGCCTCAAGGACCTGGCCGCCCGCGCCGACATGACGCCCTCGCGCGCCCACCCCTACCTCGTGAGCTATGCCCGCCTGGGCCTGATCGAGCAGGACGCCACGGGCCGCTACGACCTCGGTCCCGCGGCCCTGCGGGTGGGCCTGGCCTGCCTGCGCCGGCTGGACCCGCTGCAGGCCGCCGAGCCGGTGGTGCGGGCGCTGGCGACGCGCACGGGGCATGCGGTGGCGGTATCGGTGTGGGGCAACTTCGGGCCGACGGTGGTGCGGCTGATCGAGGCGAGCCAGCCGCTGCATGTGTCGCTGCGCATCGGCAGCGTGCTGTCCATCTTCGACACGGCGACCGGCCGTGCCTTCGCCACGGCCATGCCGGCCGACCGGCTCAAGCAGGCCATCGCCGGCGCGCTGGGCGAGCCCATGCCGGCGTCGCAGTTCCGCCAGCGCCTGGCCGAGCTCGACGACATCCGCGCCGAGGCGCAGCGGCATGGCGTGAGCCGCGCCATGGGCAGCCCGATCCCGGGGGTGAACGCGTTCAGCGCGCCGGTGTTCGACCTGGAGGGCAACCCGGTCCTGGTGATCACCGCCACCGACCACCAGGACCGCCTGCCGGCCGCCTGGTCCAGCCCTGCGGCCCAGGCGGTACGCGAGGCGGCGCGGGAAATCACCACCCGGCTGGGGGGCGTGGCGCCGGGGTGATCGGGGGTCAGGTCTTGCATCAACGCGGCCTTGCGCGCCTTCTCCGGTGAGGTTCGGGCGAAAAATGACGCGTGATCCTTCCGGCGCGAAGCCTTCACGTGGTCGTGCGTGATGCGCGGGTGGGGGCGGCAGGCGGAGGGACCCGTGGGGCCGTGCGCGGGAGCGCACCGGCCCCCCGGGAGGAGCCTGCTGCCCCCGCCCGTGCAGCGCGCCCGGCCGGACGAAGCCGGGGGAGGCCGAGACAACCCGTCGCGTTGATGCAAGACCTGACCCCAACCCGCCCCCCGGCAGGGATTCCACCCCCAGCGGCAACCCGTCTGCTTATCATGGCCCGCTCGCCCCACCTGCCCCAGGAGCCCGACATGCCCTCCCCCGCCCCCCGCCACACCGCGTCCTACGACAGCCCCCTCGGCCCGGTGCTGCTCGCGGCCACCCCGCGCGGACTCGCCGGCCTGTGGTTCGAAGGGCAGAAGCACTGGCCCGACGCCGCCAGGCAGTGGTCCCCGCACCCCGGCCTGCCCGTCTTCGATGCCGCCCGCCGCCAGCTGGACGACTACTTCGCCGGCCGCCGCCAGGCCTTCGACCTGCCGCTGGACCTCGCCGGCGGCACGCCCTTCCAGGCCCGCGTCTGGCAGGCCCTGCAGGCCATCCCCTCCGGCGCCACCGTGCGCTATGGCGACCTCGCCGCCCGCCTGGGCGTGCCGGCAGCGGCCCGCGCCGTGGGCGCCGCCGTCGGCCGCAACCCGGTGAGCATCGTCGTCCCCTGCCACCGCGTGCTCGGTGTCGGCGGCGCACTGACCGGCTATGCTGGCGGGCTCGAACGCAAGACGGCGCTGCTGCGCCTCGAAGGCGTGCTGCACTGAGCCCCGCAAGCCGGGCATGAGGCGGCGCCCTCCCCGCCCTGCCCCATGCCCCTGTCCGTCCTCGCCGAATTCATCCTGCTGGCCGCCCTCTGGGGCGCGTCCTTCCTGTTCATGCTGCTGGCCGTCGGCGAATTCGGCGCGCTCGGCACCGCGCTGATGCGCGTGGTCATCGCCGCCGCGGTGCTGCTTCCCGTGGTAGCCCTGCGCGGCCACCTGGGCGTGCTGCGCCGGCACTGGAAGGCCAGCTTCTTCGTCGGCCTGCTCAATTCCGGCATCCCCTTCACGCTCTACGCCTTCTCGCTGCGCTCGATCAGCACCGGGATGTCGTCCATCCTCAATGCGACCACCCCCATGTTCGGCGCGCTGGTGGCCTGGCTCTGGCTCAAGGACCGGCCCGACGGCTCACGCCTGGCCGGCCTCGCGATCGGCTTCGCCGGCGTCGCGCTGCTGGCCGGCGAGAAGACCGGCATCGCCCCGGGCGCCTCGGGCGTCGCACCGGCCTGGGCGGTGCTCGCCTGCCTCGGCGCCTGCCTGTGCTACGGCATCGCCGCCAGCTTCACCAAGGTGTACCTGACCGGCATCCCGCCCCTGGTCACCGCCACCGGCAGCCTGCTGGGGGCCACGCTGGGCCTGCTGCTGCCGGCCCTGTGGTTCGCCCCGCCGCGCCTGCCCGGCGCCACCGCCTGGATCGCGGCACTGGCCGCCGGCGTGCTGTGCACCGGCCTGGCCTATGTGCTGTATTTCCGCCTGATCGAGCGGCTCGGCCCGGCGCGCGCCCTGGCCGTCCCCTTCGTCGTGCCGGTCTTCGCCGTGGTCTACGGCGTCGTCTTCCTGGGCGAATCCGTCAGCGCCTGGATGCTGGCCTGCGGCGTGGTGATCGTGCTGGGCACCGCGCTGTCCACCGGCGTGGTCAAGCTGCCGCGCCGCTGAACCGGGATCGCGCCCCGGGCCGGGAGGCCGCAGCAGGCGCAAGGGCCGCTGGACGCGGGTCGCGCTTCGGGCAGGGCCCCGGAGACCCGATAGCCTGAAAGAGCCATCGCAAGGCGGCGTTTTCCGACGCTCCTGCTCGAGGGCGGAATCCACCATGCCGTCCGCAGACACCCCGATGCCAGGACGAACCCATGAACGCCACCCTCGCCGCCACGCTGGCCCTGCTGGCCGGCCTGCTCCCGCCGGCCGCGCTCGGCCAGGCCGCGGCGCCGCCGCCGCGGCCGCTGGACCTGCTGCTCGCGGGCGCCGCGCTCATGGCCGGCATCGCCTGGCGGCGCCATGCCAGCGGCACGCGATGACGCAGGCGGCGCGCCCATGGACCCTACCGGCCCCAGCCTCGCCGCGCGCGCCGCACGGGCCGTCCGCTGGAGCGCGCTGACGACCGCCGCGCGCTTCGCGCTGCAACTGGGTGCCCAGGTGGCGCTGGCCCGGCTGCTCGGGCCCGGCCCCTACGGCGCCTACGGCCTGGGCATCGCGGTGCTCACCTTCGCCGGCTTCCTCGCCGGCACCGGCTTCAGCCACAGCCTGGTGCTGCGCGACCGCGTGGGCGAAGCCGACATCCGCCTGGCCTTCACCTGGCAGCTGCTCGCCGGCGCAGCCTGCGCGCTGGCGATGGCGCTGGGCGCGCCGGCCGCCGCCGCCTTCTTCGGCACGCCCGCGCTGGCCCCGGTGCTGCGCTGGCTGGCCCTGGCCTGCGTGCTCACCGCCGCCAGCGGCACCGCGCTGTGCCTGCTGCAGCGCGCGCTGGACTTCCGCCGCCTCGGCCTGCTGCAGCTGGCGGCCTACGCCGCCGGCTACCTCGCCTGCGGCCTGCCCCTGGCCCTGGCCGGCTGGGGCGCGCAGGCCCTGGCCATGGCCGCCGTCGCCCAGGCCGCCGCCACCCTGGCCGGCGCCTGGTGGCTGCGCCCGCACCCGGTGCGCCCGCTGCTGCGGCACGACGACGGCGGCCAGGCGCTGGACACCGGCCGCGCCGTGTTCATCACCAACCTCGCCAACTGGCTGCTCGCCAACCTGGACCGCCTCGTCATCGGCCGCGCCCTGCAGGCGCACGGCGTGGGCCTGTACACCCTGGCCTGGAACCTCGCCCAGATCCCGGTGACGCTGCTGCTCGGCGCGGTGCAGCCCGCCTTCCTCGCCTCCGGCGCGAAGCTCGCGGGAGACGCCCGCGCGCTGGCCCGCGGCTGGCTCGCCGCCGTGGCCTGCGCCCTGGTGCTGCTGGTGCCGGCGGCGACGGTGCTGGCGCTGCTGGCCCCCGCGCTCGTGCGGCTGCTCTATGGCCCGGCGTGGACGCCGGCCGGCGCCGTGCTCGCGCTCCTCCTGGCCTGCCTGCCGGCCTGGGCGCTGTGGGGCCTGTCGACGCCGGTGCTGTGGCACACCGGCCGGCGCCGGCTCGAGGCCCGCCTGCAGTGGCCGGTGCTGGCGCTGGCCCTGCCCGCGTGGTGGTGGCTCGCACCGCAGGGGCTGGCCGCCGTCGCGGCGGTGACGGCGCTGGCGCTGCACCTGCGCGCCCTGGCCACCGTGCGGGCGGCGCTGCAGGCCCTGTCCCTGCCCGGCGCGCGCCTGCTGCCGCTGGCGCTGCGCGGCGCGGGGCTGGCGCTGGCCTGCGGCGCGGGCACCGCCGCGGGCCTGGCCCTTGCCACGGTCGCCGCGCCTGGCGGCGCCGGCTTTGGCGCCGGGGATGGCGCCGCGGGAGGCGCCGCAGGAGGCGCCGTCCAGGCCGCCGCCTCGCTGGCCCTGGGGGGACTGGGCGCGCTGGCGGCGGCCGCCGGCCTCGTCGGCCTGCGCCCGGCCCTGCTCGGCGAGGAGGCGCGCACGGCGCTGCGCCAGCTGCGCCCCCTGCGGCCGCAGCCCGCGCCCGGAGGCAGTCCATGACGGCGCCGCGGCGCTCGCTGGGGCTGCTGCCCTGGGTCTTCCCGGCGATGCTGCTGGTCGGCGCGCTGGACGTGCTGGCCGGCGGCCGCGACCTCGCCGAGCACTTCGCGCAGCTGCAGGCCGCCGCGCCCGCCCCGCGCCCGCCGCTGGCGGCCTGGGCGCAGCGCGTGGTCTCGCTGCTGCTGCTGCTCGCCGCGATCGAGCAGGTCGCCAACCACTTCGCGCTGCGCGTGCCGGCGCGCTCGCGCGGGCTGCTGGCGGCCTTCATCGGCTACTGGCTCGCCACCATCGCCGCGCCGGCGGTGTTCGGCGCGCACCCGCAGGTGGGCCACGAGCTGCTGTACGCACCGGCGGCCGGCATCGCCACCTGCCTGGCCAGCCCCGCGGAGAAGGACCGCCTGCTGCGCCTGTCCCGCGACACGCTGCTGGCCCTGATGGCCGCCGGCCTGCTGCTGGCGCCGCTGCGCCCCGTCCTGGTGATGGACCTGAGCTACGCCGACGGCCTGCTGCCCGGCGTGCCGCGCTTCGCCGGGCTGGCGTCGCACCCGGTCACGCAGGGCCTGCTGGCGCTGGTGGCGCTGCTGCTGCTGTGGGCCTGCCCGCCGGCCCGCCGCCGGGTGCGCCAGGCGGCCTGGGCGCTGGCGCTGGGGGTGCTGGTGATCGCGCAGTCCAAGACCGCCTGGGTCGCCTTCCTCGTGTGCAGCCTGGCCATGGCCGGCGTGCGCCTCGGCGGCATGTTCTGGCGGCGCCTGTCCGACCCGCGCCGCCAGGGTTTCGGCGTGGCGGTGTGCGCCGCGCTCGCCACGCTCGCCGCCGCCACCGCCCTGTGGGTGCTCTCCGGCGAGGCCGGCGCGCGCCTGGAGGACCTCCTGGAGAGCGAGCAGGGCGCGCAGCTGGTCTCGCTCACCGGCCGCGACCGCATCTGGGCCGCCGCGGCGCAGGAGTGGCGCGCGCACCCGGTGTTCGGCTACGGCCTGTCGCTGTGGGACCCGGCGTACCGCGCCGGCATCGGCCTGCCCAACGCCACCCACGCCCACAACCAGTTCATGGACGACGCCGCGCGCGCCGGCAGCGTGGGCGCGCTCGCCCTCGTGGCCTACGGCCTGGTGCTCGCCGTGCTCTCGGTGCGCCGGGCCCGCGCCACGCAGGGCCTGTCGCTGGCGCTGTTCCTGGCGATCGCACTGCGCTCGGTGAGCGAGGTGCCGCTGCTGCTGCGAAGCACCGACACCGAGCTGTTCACGCACCTGCTGCTGCTGGCGACGCTGGCGGCGGCCGGCCCCGGCGCACGGGCCCGCGCGGCACGGGCGCCCCTGTCCCTGCGACCAGGAGTTGCGGCATGAAGTTCTCGGTGGTCATCCCCCTGTACAACAAGGCGCGCTTCGCCCCGGCCACGGTGGCCTCGGCGCTGGCGCAGTCGCTGCCGCCGCTGGAGGTGATCGTCGTCGACGACGGCTCCACCGACGGCAGCGCCGCCGCCGTCAGCGCCCTGCGCGACACGCGCCTGCGGCTGGTGCGCCAGGCCAATGCCGGCGTCTCGGCCGCCCGCAACCGCGGCATCGCGCTGGCGCGCGGCGACTGGATCGCCTTCCTCGACGCCGACGACGCCTGGCACCCCGGCATGCTCGCCGCGCTGGCGCGGGCCCATGCCGCCTGCCCGCGCGCCGACCTCCTGGGCACCCGCTTTCGCACGGTGAACGACGCCGGCGGCGGCCCCCTGCCCGCCTGGCGCGTGCCGGCCAGCTTCCGCGAGGTGGAGGTGATCGACGACCTGCGCCAGCGCTGGATGCGCAACACCCCCCTGTGCAGCAGCAGCGCCGCGGTGCGCGCCGCCCGCCTGCACGCCCTGGACGCCTGCTTCGCCGAGGGCGAGTCCTACGGCGAGGACCTGGACATGTGGTTCCGCCTCGGCGACCTGGCGCCGGTGGCGGTGGTGGACGCGCCGTACGCCACCATCCGCGGCGGGGTACCGGGCAGCCTCAGCGAGCGCGGCGAGCGCGAGCGGCGCGGCCTCCCGCCGTTCCTGGTGCGCATGCGCGCGCAGGCGCTGGACGGCACCATCCCCGCGCACCACCGCGACTCGGCGCTGTGGTTCGTGGCGCAGCAGCAGGTGACGCTGGCGCGCCAGGCCCTGGCCGCCGGCCGCCGCGGCCTGGCCCTGCGCTGGCTGCTCGAGGCGCGGCACGGCTGCACCCACCGGCGCTGGCTCCTGACCTTGGCGATGGCGCTGTGCCTGCCCCCCGGCCTGGCCGGTCGCTGGCAGCGGTGGCGGGTGCGCAACGCCGAGGCCGACCTGTACATCGGCGAGGAGTGCGCGCCATGACGGACACCCCCTGCCTGCTCTCCGTGATCATCAAGGCGCTGGACGAGGAGGCCCATGTGGCCGGCGCCATCCGCAGCGCGCTGCTCGCGGTGGAGGCCGCCGGCGGCGGCGAGGTGGTGCTGGCCGACTCGTGCAGCCGCGACCGCACCGTACCGGTCGCCGCCGCCTACCCGGTGCGCATCGTGCAGCTGCTGGACCCGCGCGAGCGCTGCTGCGGCATCGGCCCGCAGCTGGGGCTGCAGCACGCGCGCGGCGAGTACGTCTACCTCATGGACGGCGACATGCGCCTGGCCCCCGGCTTCCTCGAGCAGGCGCTGGCCTTCCTGGCGCAGCATCCCGAGGTGGCCGGCGTGGGCGGGCGGGTGGTGGAGCGCAACCAGCAGAACCTGGAGTACCGCGAGCGCACCCGCCGCATGCAGGCGCAGGAGGCGCACCGCCAGCCCGGCGCGGTCGACCGCCTCGACGGCGGCGCCCTGTACCGCCGCCGCGCCATCCGCGAGGTGGGCTACCTCTCCGACCGCAACCTCCACAGCTACGAGGAGCTGGACCTCGCGGCGCGCCTGCGCGTGCGCGGCTGGAAGCTGTGGCGGCTGCCGGTCGATGCGGTGAGCCACGAGGGCCACCGCACGCCCGCCCTGCGCCTGCTGTGGCGGCGCTGGACCACCGGCTACGCCTGCGGCAGCGGCGAGGTGCTGCGCGCCGCGCTGGGCCGGCCCTGGCTGCGGCTGGTGCTGCACGATCTGGGCGAGCTGCGGCTGTACGCCGGCGTGTGGGCCTGGTGGGGCGCGATGGCGGCGGTGGCGGCCGCGCCCTGGCCGGCCGCCTGGCAGGCGCCGGCGCAGGCCGGCCTGGCGGCTCTCGCCGCGGGGCCGCTGCTGGCGGTGTCGGCGCGCAAGCGCTCGCTGGCGCGCGGCGGCTATGCGCTGGCCTCGTGGTGCGTGAACGCGGCGGGCCTGGCGCGCGGCCTGCTGAGGCCGCGCCGGCCGCCGCAGGCGCGCATCGCCAGCCGGGTGCTGCGCGAGCCGCAGGGCGGCGCCTGCATCGACGGCATCGCCCCGGTCGCGCCCGCCCGCCCCCGCCCGCCCTGGATGCACCGCTCGTGAGGACGCCCCCCGACATGGACACCCCGCCCACCATCCTCGTCGCCTGCCCCTGGTCGCCCGTGGGCGGCGGCATGTTCAAGGTCGCCGACTACCTGATCCAGGCGCAGGCCGACCCGCCGCCGCCGGGCCATGCGCGCCTGCGCCCGCTGGACACCCGCGGCGCGGGCCATGCCGCGGCCTCGCTCGGCGTGCTGGCGCGCGCCGTCGCCCAGGTCACGCGCGCCCGCCACGAGGGCCTGGCCGGCGTGCACGTGAACCTGGCCGAGCGCCTCAGCCTGGTGCGCAAGTGCCTGCTGGTGGTGGCCTGCCACCGCCTGGGCGTGCCGGTGGTGCTGCACCTGCACGCCGCGCAGCTGCATCGCGGCTGGCCCCGGCTGCCGGCGCCGGCGCAGGCGCTGGTGCGCCGCGTGTTCGCCCTGCCGCGCTGCTGCGTGGTCCTGGGCCACAACGCCGCCGCCTTCGTGGCCGGCGAGCTCGGCGTGCCGGCGTCGCGGGTGGAGGTGGTCACCAATGGCGTGCCCGAGCCGGGGCCCGCGCCGGCCCGCCCCCGGCCCGCCGCCAGCGGGCCGCTGCGCCTGCTGTTCGTGGGCAACCTGTCGGACCGCAAGGGCGTGCCCGAGCTGCTGCAGGCGATGGCGCGGCCCGAGCTGGCCTCGATGGCGGTGGAACTCACCTTGGCCGGCGGCGGCGACGCCTCGCGCTACCAGGCGATGGCGCGGGCGCTGGGCCTGGGCCCGCGGGTGCGCTTCGCCGGCTGGGCGGCGCAGGACGAAGTGGCCCGCCTGCTCGCCGGGGCCGACGCGCTGGTCCTGCCCTCGCACGACGAGGGCCTGCCGCTGGCGGTGCTCGAGGCGCTGGCGCGCGGCGTGCCCGTGGTGTGCACCCCGGTGGGCGAGATCCCGCTGGCGCTGGCCGACGGGCGCGAGGCCTGGTTCGTGCCGCCGGGCGACCCGGCGGCCCTGGCCCGCGGGCTGGCCCGGGTGCTGGGCGACGCGGCGCTGCGCGAGGCGCTGCGCGCCCGCGGCCGGGCGCTGTACCTGCGGGCCTTTTCCATGCCGCGCTTCTTCGCCCAGGTGGCCGATGTGCACCGCCGCCACTTCGGCGTCGCCGCGGCCCTCGCCGTCCCGGGCGCCGGGCCGGTGCCGGGGCCGTCGGGCGCGCGGCCGACCTCGGGCGCGGTGCGCCGGGAGCAGCCCGCATGATCGGCGACGCCGATCGCGTGCCGGCCGGCAGCGTCCTGCGGGCCGACCTGTGCATCGTCGGCGGCGGGCCGGCCGGTATCGCCCTGGCGCTGTCGCTGGCCGGCCGCGGGCTGCAGGTGCTGCTGCTGGAGGCCGGCCGCCACAGTGCCGACCCGCAGGCCCAGGCGCTCTACGCGGGCGAGCTGGCCAATGGCGGGCACAGCCCGCCCGACCGCTACCGCCTGCGCGGGCTCGGCGGCTCCAGCGCGATCTGGGGCGGGCGCTGCATGCCGCTGGACCCGATCGACCTGGAGGCGCGCGCCTGGGTGCCGCACTCCGGCTGGCCGCTCGCGTGGGAGGAGCTGCTGCCGCATTACCGCGAGGCCAATGCGCTGTGCGAGGCCGGCGAGTTCGCCTACTCCTCGCGCGAGGTGTTCCCCGGCCTGGCGCCGCTGGTGGCGGGCGTGGACCCGCAGGCTCTGCGCACCGACTCGCTGGAGCGCTTCTCCTGCCCCACCGACTTCGGCCGCCGCTACCGCCGCCGCCTCGAGCTGGCGCGCGACCTGCGCGTGCTGCAGGGGGCGGTGTGCACCGGGGTGCGGCTGGCGCCGCAGGGCGCGGCGGTGGAGCGCCTCGACGTGGCCACGCTCTCGGGGCATCCGCTGCGGGTGCGCGCACGCGCCTACGTGCTGGCCTGCGGCGGGCTGGAGACGCCGCGCCTGCTGCTCGCCTCGGACGACGTGCAGCCCGCCGGCGTGGGCAACCGCCACGGCGTGGTGGGGCGCTACTACATGTGCCACATCGCCGGCAGCGTGGGCGAGCTGCAGGTGCAGGCGGGGGCCGGCGAGGTGCGACACGGCTACGAGGTGTCGCCCGACGGCGTCTACTGCCGCCGCCGCCTCTCGCTGCCCGCGCAGCGCCAGCGCGAGCTGGGCGTCCTCAACGCGGTGGCTCGGCTGCACTTCCCGCGCATCAGCGACCCGGCGCATGGCAGCGGCGTGCTCTCGGGGCTGTACCTGGCGCGCCGGCTCGTCTCCTACGAGTACGGCCGGCGCCTGCATGACGAGACACCGCCGACGCTGGCGCTGCACCTGCGGCACCTGGCCAACCTGGCGCGCGACGCGCCGGCCGCCACCGCCTTCCTGGCGCACTGGCTGGCGCGGCGCACGCTGGCGGCGCGCAAGTTCCCCTCGGTGATCCTGCGCCCGCGCGGCAACCGCTTCAGCCTGGAGGTGCAGGGCGAGCAGGAGCCTCGGCCGGACAGCCGGGTGATGCTGGCCGATGCGGTGGACCCGCTGGGCCTGCGCCGCGTGCGGGTGGACTGGCGCCACGGCGAGGCCGACATCGAGTCCGCCGGCCGCACGCTGGACGCCTTCGCCGCCGAGTTCGCGCGCAGCGGCGCGGGTCGCTTCCGCTACCGGCGCGAGACCCTGGCCGAGGACCTGATGCGCTATGGCGCGTACGGCGGCCACCACATCGGCACCACCCGCATGGGGCGCGACCCGCGCACCAGCGTGGTCGACGCGCAGTGCCGCGTGCACGGCGTGGCCAACCTGTACGTGGCCGGCAGCGCGGTGTTCCCCACCTCGGGCCAGGCCAACCCCACGCTGACCCTGGTGGCGCTGTCGCTGCGCCTGGGCCGGCACCTGGCGCAGGCGCTCGCGCCGCGGCGTCCCCCTCACCTGGAGGTCATGACATGAGAGTGCTGGTGCTCGGAGGCACGGGCTTCATCGGCGCACGCCTGTGCGCCCTGCTCGCGGACGCGGGCCACGCGCCGGTGGCGGCGGGGCGCCGCGCCGGCGGCCGCACGCTGGGGCTGGACATCCGCGACGAGGCGGCGCTGCGCGCCTCGCTGCGGCGGGTGGACGCCGTGGTCAACTGCGTCGCCGGCGGGCCGGGCGCGATCGCTGCCGGCGCGGCCTCGCTCGCGCGGGCCGCGCGGTCGGTGGGCCTGCGGCAGCTGGTGCATGTGAGCAGCCTGGCGGTGTATGGCGACCTCGAGGGCGAGGTGGACGAGTCCGCGCCGCTGTCGGCGCCGGCCACCGGGTGGTACGCGCGGGCCAAGCGCCAGGCCGAGGCGGCGCTGCTGCCGCTGGCGCAGGCAGGCACCGCCGTCACCGTGCTGCGCCCGGGCTGTGTGTGGGGGCCTGGCAGCCGGCTCTGGGTGGAGCGCATCGCCGGCCTGCTGGTGGCGGGCCGCCTGGGCGACCTGGGCGCGGGTGGCGATGGCTGGAGCAACGGCGTGCATGTGGACGACGTGGCCCGCGCAGCGCTCGCGGCGCTGCGGGCCGATGCCGATGCCGACGCCGATGCCAGCAGCAGCGGCCGCGCGGCGCGGTCCCGTGTCTACAACCTCGCGGCGCCGGACAGCCCGCGCTGGAACGCCTGGTTCTGCGACCTGGCGCTGGCCATCGGCGCGACGCCGCTGCGCCGCGTCCCCGCGTCGAGGCTGAGGCTGGATGCCTGGCTGGCGGGCGCGCCGCTGCACGCGCTGCGGCGCCTGCGCGGTCGCGGCCCCTGGCCGGTGTCGCCGGGCCTGCCGGCGCTGTTCGCCCGCCAGCTGCGGCTGGACGCGACCGCCGCCACCCGCCAGCTCGGCCTCACCTGGACCGCCTACCCGACGTCGCTGCACCAGGGCGCGGCCTGGTGGCTGGCGCAGCGGGCGGCGCCTACCCGGGCGGGGTGGGTGGCGTAAGGGGGCTGGGGTCAGGTCTTGCAGCAACGCGACGGGTTGTCTCGGTCTCCCCGGGCTTCCCCCGGCTAAGCGCGCTGCACGGGCGGGGGCAGCAGGCTCCTCCCGGGGGGCTGGTGCGCTCCCGCGCACGGCCCCACGGGTCCCTCCGCCTGCCGCCCCCGCCCGCGCATCACGCACGAACACGCGAAGGCTTCGCGCCGGAAGGAACACGGGTCGTTTTTCACGCCACGGTCCGCTCGCACGCGTGAGCAATGCGCGTTCGAAGTCGCCCCTCGCTCGCTTGCAGCCGCCCCTCCGAAATACCTCGGCCGGACAAGACGGAGGTGATCTCTCCGGCGCGAAGCCTTCAACTTGGCGACGCGAACCTCGCCGGAGAAAGACAGGCAACAGCGCCACGCAAACCCGATCGACAAACAAACTGTCGCGTTAATGCAAGACCTGACCCCCTGCCCCCCGCCAGTCCCGCCACGCACAGCCCAGCGCGCGTGCCAGGAAGACCGGATTGCCCACCACGTAGCGCCCGAACAGCCGACGTGGTTCGCAGGCCAGGCGCCAGGCCCACTCCAGGCCCGCGGCCCGCAGCGGCCGTGGCGCGCGCACCGTCCGGCCCGCGAGGAAGTCGAGGATGGCGCCGCCGCACACCACCAGGCAGGGGTGCCGCAGTGCGTCGCGCAGCGCCCGCGCCACCGCCTCCTGGCGCGGCATGCCCATGGCCAGCACCACCAGCCGCGGGCGGTGCTCACGCACGAGGCGGACATAGTCGTTCACCGGCAGGAACCCGTGCGCCACCACGCAGCGCGCGCCCGGCGCCCATTCGCCCTCCACCACCGCCCGCGCCCGCGACAGCCACGGCTCGCGCGTGCCAAGCAACGCGATGGAAGCCCCCGCGTGGCGACGCAGCAGCCGCGGGATCAGGTCGGTACCGTTCAGGTTCAGGCCCGGCGCGCGATTGGCCAGCGCCATGAACAGCCCCACGCCCACCCCGTCGCGCAGCAGCGTGTCGGCCACGAGCAGGTCGCGCGCGAACGCGGCGTCGCGCGCGGCGAGGTTCAGCGCGTGGGCGTTGGCAAAGGCCAGCACGTGCGGGCCCGCCGGCCGGTCCAGCCACTCCAGCAGCTGCCCGCACCCCGCCTCGCCATGCACCACCGACAGCGCGCGCACCAGGCGCAGCCAGCGCCCGTGCCAGGGCGGCTCACTCACGCGCGGCCCGTGGCGTTGAGGACCGCGCCGACCACCGTCACGCCGAACTCCCGCAGCGAGCCGGCCAGGCCCGCCAGCCCCGGCAGCGAGCTGGCGTCGCGGCAGGCCAGCACCAGCGCGGCGCCGGCGCGCACGGCCACGGTGCCGGCGTCCGCGCAGCCGCCGAAGGCCGGCGTGTCGACCAGGATCACCTCGTAACTCGAACGCAGCGACGACAGCAGCCGCGTGAAGGCGCCACGCGCCAGCAGCTCCTGCGGGTTCGGCGGCGCGGTGCCCGCGGGCAGCAGGGACAGCCCGGGCAGCGCCGGGATGTCGACCACCGCGTCGGTGCCCAGGCGGCCCGCCAGCACCCCCGACAGCCCCTGCCGCCCGGCCACGCCGAACAACCGGTGCTGGCGCGGGTGGCGCAGGTCGGCATCGATCACCAGGGTGCGCTTGCCCAGTTGCGAGAACAGCACCGCCAGGTTGGCCGTGACATAGCTGCGGCCCTCCCGCCGACCGGGGCTGACCACAGCCAGCGCGGCATGACGCGCATCGTTCTCGAACCACCGCAGCATCAACTGGCTGCGCAGCGAGCGCAGGTGCTCCACGGCCTCGTTCTCCGGCTGCCACGCCGCCACCAGCTCGGGGCCGAGGCCGGCGTCGCGCGGCGGGCTCACGTGGCCGAACTGCAGGCTCAGCGCGGCGCGAACGTCCTGCGGCGTCAGCAGGCCCAGCGCCATGCCGGCCTCGCCATAGAGCTGGCCCGAGCGGGCCTGGTGCTCGTGGATCCGCTGCGCGTCGGGCGGCGCCAGGCGGCCCAGGTCGACCAGCAGCGCCCCCATCGGCAGGCCGGCCTGGCGCGAGGCCAGCGCCAGCGGGTTGTCGCCGTCACGCGGCATCGGCAGGACACGGGAGGTCATGCGGCACCTCCGGGCGCCAGCGACAGCATCCGCCGCGCCGGCCGCGACGGCGCGGGCAGCGCCGGCGGGACGCTGGCGAGCAGCGGCAGGTCCGCCCCCAGCACGATGTCGTCCGCCGAGCGCACGCGCCGGCGCGCCAGCTCCAGGCCCAGCGCGCCGACCACCCCCAGGACCAGGCCCGCCAGCACCGCGACCGCCAGCGCCTGCCGCGTGCTCGGGCCGGCCGGCTGCTGCGGCTCGAGCGCGGGCGCCAGCAGCAGCAGGTTGGTCTGCGTGGTCAGGCTCTGCAGCCGGGTCTTGGAAGCATTGGTGCTCACGCCCTCGAAGGCGCGCTGCGCCGCGTCCACGTCCTGCTTGAGGAGCGCGAGGTGGGCGCGGTCCCGGTTCAGGTCCAGCACCCGCGTGCGCTGCGCCGCCAGCGCCGCGCCCAGGTCCCGCTCGCGCGCCTTGCCGGCCTCGTAGCTGGCCTCCAGGCTGCGCCCGATGCGGGCCGTCTCGCCCGCCAGCCGCGCCTGCAGCGCGTCATGCTCGGCCTGCAGCCGCTGCATCTGCGGGTGGCGCGGCCCCAGCGTGGCCGAGGCCTCCTGCAGCCGCGCCTCGGTGCGGGCGATGTCGGCCTTCAGGCCGTTGACCAGGGGACTGAGCATCACCTCCGCCACCGTCTCGCGCGCCGCGCCGCGCTTGCTTTGCGGGTCCGTCGTCTGCGCCTGCACCGCGGCGAGCTGGGTGGCCAGCGCGTTGAGGCGCGCCATCTCGTGGTCGGCCTGGCCCTCGCTGACCAGGCCGGCGCGCTGCTGGAACTCCGAGAGCCGCAGCTGCGCCTCCTCCAGCTTGCGCCGCGACAGGCGCACCTGCTCGTCGAACCAGGTGGCGTCCTGCTTGGCCGGGCCGGTGCGCAGGTCCAGGCTCACCTCGACGAAGCCGCGCGCGAACGCATTGGCCACGCGCGCCGCCTCGCCGGGGCTGCGGCCGGTCCAGCCGATGTGGATGATGTTGCTCTCGCGCGCCGGCTTCACCTCCAGGCCGGCCTTGAGGGCCTGCAGCCGCTCGCGCCGGCGGGCCTCGCCCAGGGGCGGCGCGTCGGGGTTGCGGCGCACCTCGTCGGCGACGATCTGGTCCAGCGCGCGCTCGGCGACGCGGTCGCTGCGCGCCACGTCGATCTGCGTGGCCATGTAGCTGGCCAGCAGCGCGGGCGAGTAGCCGCCGCCCACGTCGCTGGCCTGCACGTCGACCAGCACCGGCGCGCGCGCGCTCCACCAGGCCGGCCGCAGGAGCACCCAGGCCAGGGCCGCCGCCAGCGTGGCCAGCACGATCAGGCCCGCGCAGGCCCAGCGGGCCCGCAGGATGGACAGGAACTGCATCAGCGTCATGGCGCCCTCCCCGGCTCGATCGCGGCGGCCTCAGAACAGGCTCTCGCGCACGTAGATCACGTCACCCGGCTGCACCAGGTCGGTCAGCTCGGGGCTGGACTCGGCCACCTTGCCGTCGGGTCCCGCGCGGTGCAGGCGCAGCCGGCGCTGGCTGCCGCGCGCGGTGGGGCCGCCGCCGGCGGCCAGCGCCTGCATCACGGTCATCTGCCGCTCGACGCGGTAGGGCCCGGGCTTCTGCGCCTCGCCGTAGATGTAGAAGACCGGCGCGCGCGGCACGTACAGCGCGTCGCCGGCGGCCAGCACCAGGTCGTCCTGCGCAGCGGCGCCGGAGAACAGCGAGGGGATGTCGATCACGCGGCGCAGGGGCTGGCCGCCGCGCGTGCCGGTGACCACCAGCACGTCGTCCCCCAGCGGGGTGACGCCGCCGGCCGAGGCCAGCATCTCGCTGGCGCGCACGTTGGCCGTCTCCAGCGGGAAGCGGCCGGGCCGCGCCACCTGCCCGAGCACCGCGACCTGGCTGCCGCGCACCTGCACGAGGTTGATGTTCACCTGCGGCGACTTGAGGAAGCGCCCCTGCCGCAGCGCGTCGGCGATGCGGCGCTCGGCCTCGCCCAGCGACAGCCCGCCCACCTGCACGCTGCCCACCAGCGGGTAGCTGATGGCGCCCGCCTCGGAGACGCGGGCCTCGACGCTGAGGTCGGGGTTCTGGAACACCTGCACGCGGATCGCATCGCCGGGGCCGAGGCGGTACTCGCCCGCGGCGAACGGGAGCGCGGGCAACGCGCAGGCCAGGAGGGCGATGGCGCGCAGGAGGATCGGCACGAGGTTCAGCACAGGGGACATGGCAGGCTCCGCAGGGTCGTTCAGAAGGCCAGGCGCGCGGCCAGCGACACCAGCCGCGCGCGGAAGTCGTGGGACGGCAGGCTCGAGTCGCGCCATTCGCGCCGCACCGAGGCCGAGACGCGCAGGGCGCGCATCACGTCCCAGTCGAGGCCCAGCGAGACCTGGCGCAGGCGGTCGTCACGGCCGGCGTCGGGCGAGGCCGCCGCGGCCACCTGCCAGGCGCGCTTCTCGCGCGCCAGCCGCAGGCGCAGGGTGAGCTTGGCGGTGGCGTGCCAGGTGGGCGAGACATGCGCGCGCCAGCCGCGCACGTGGCCGCCGCCGGCGAACTCGTAGCTGCCCAGGTCGCGCGCCAGGCCGAGGTCGACCCGCGTCTTGGGCGAGTAGCGCCAGCCGGCCTCCAGGCTGCCCACCGTGCCCTCGAAGTCGCGCCCCGGCTCGGCGTCGTGCGCGCGCCGCAGGCGGCCCACGCGCAGGTCCAGCGTGGTGCCCTCGGTCGCGGGCCAGTGCAGGGAGACGGTGGGCTCGGTCTCGCGGAAATCGGGCGCGACGCGGTCCTCGTAGTGCCCGTCGCCGCGCCGCAGCCAGGCCAGCACGCGCGCGCCCGAGGCGAACTCGTAGCCCCCGCCGAGCCGGGCGCTGTCCACCCGCGGGCTGGACTCCAGCGCGCGCGGGTCGTCGCTGCGGCTGCTGCGGCGCGACAGGCCGGCCAGCGCGCGCCAGCCGCCGGC
This sequence comes from Ramlibacter sp. MAHUQ-53, assembly GCF_052600055.1. NCBI lineage: Bacteria > Pseudomonadati > Pseudomonadota > Betaproteobacteria > Burkholderiales > Comamonadaceae > Ramlibacter > Ramlibacter sp. MAHUQ-53. The sequence goes on along the minus strand of NZ_JBQWTS010000002.1, from coordinate 377,250 downwards.
GCCCAGCCAGGTGGCCTGGGCCAGCTCGTCGCGCTCGGTGCGGCGGAACACGCTGCCGGCGCCGGGGGTGGCGTCGGTGATGTCGCGGTACTGGCGGCGCTGCGCGCTGAGCACGCCCTCCAGCCGCGGCGTGACGCGGAAGTTCCACGCCGCCTCGTAGGCCAGGGTGCGGTAGTCGAGGTTGGCGAAGTCGCGGTAGTGCCAGCGGCGGGCCTCGGCGTCGAGCGTGAGCCGTTGCAGGCTCCAGCGCTTGTCCAGGTGCAGTCCGGCGGCCAGCACCGCGGCCTCGTCGGCGGTGGCCTGCGGGGCGCGCAGCACGTTGGAGTCACGCTCCAGGCCGGCCGAGGCGCGCCACTGCAGCACCGGGCCGGCCGGCTCGTCCTGCGCGCGCGCGGCAGTGGCCGTAGCGAGGACGGCCAGGGCCGTGGCGGCAATGAGGGCCGGGGTGGCCGGGGTGGCCGCAGTGACGGCTGGGGCCAAGGCGGTCGGCGGACGGCAACAGGGGTTCACGCAGGCTCCTCGGGGACCAGGGGGAACGATGGTCGGGTTGGCGAGCGTGCCGAGGCAATGGCTCGTTCGGGGGGGTCGGGGCGCGCGCGTGCTCAATACGCCGCGCGGTCGAAGAACACCAGCCGGATGGTGCGCAGGATGATCAGCAGGTCCAGCCCCAGCGACCAGCGCCGCAGGTACTCCAGGTCCAGCCGGATGCGGCCCTCCATCTTGTCCAGCGAGTCGGTCTCGCCGCGAAAGCCGTTGACCTGCGCCCAGCCCGTGATGCCCGGCCGCACCTTGTGCCGCACCATGTAGGCACGGATGCGGGCGCGGTACAGCTCGTTGTGCGCCACCGCGTGAGGTCGCGGGCCGACGATGCTCATTCGCCCCTGCAGCACGTTGAAGAACTGCGGCAGTTCGTCCAGCGAGGTGCGACGCAGGAAGGCGCCCAGGGGCGTGATGCGCGCGTCGCCGCGCCGGGCCTGCGCGATCTGCGGGCCGTCCTCGGCCACCGTCATGCTGCGGAACTTCCACACCACGATCTCCTCGCCCCCCAGCCCGTAGCGGCGCTGGCGGAAGATCACCGGCCCGCGCGAGGTGCAGCGGATCGCGGCGGCCACCGCCAGCATCAGCGGCGCGAGCAGCAGCAGGATCAGCGAGGCCAGCACCAGGTCGCTGGCGCGCTTGAGGGCGCCGGCCGCGCCGCGGAACGGCGTCTCGCAGACGCTGATGACGGGCAGGCCGCAGATGGTGTCGGCACGGCCCTGGATCAGGTCGGTCACGAACAGGTCCGGCACGAAATACACCGAGGCCGTGGTGTCCTCCAGCGCCTCGAGCAAGGCCCGCACGCGCGGCTGCGACGCCATGGGAAGCGACAGGTAGATCAGGTGCACGCGCCGGGCCGTCACCACCGCCGCGACGTCGTCGAGCCGGCCGAGGTAGCCGGGCCGGGTGGGCACGCGCTCGCCGGCGCGGTCGTCGAACCAGCCCACGAGCGTGACGCCGGCGTCCCGCGTGCGCGCCAGGCGCTCGGCGAGGGCGCGGCCCTGCGGGTTCAGGCCCACCACCACCGCGCGCAGCGGCGGCCCCTCCAGGCGCGCCAGGCGCGGCGCGGCGCGGCGCAGCGCCAGGTGCGCCGCCACCTGCAGCACGGGCGCGAGCGCCAGCCACGGCAGCAGCACGCCCGGGGCCAGGCGGTGGATCTCGCCGGTGGCCGCGGCCGCAAACAGCAGCAAGCCGCTCGCCAGCAGCCAGCCCCCCAGCAGCCCGCCCAGGGCCTGCCGCCAGGGCTGGCGCAGGCGCGGCGGCGCGGGATAGGCCAGCGCGAACGCCAGCACGCCGGTGAAGGCCCAGGGCAGCGTGAGCGCGCCCTCGCGCCAGGCCGCCAGCGCCCACAGCGAGAGCACCGCCGCGAGCGGTTCGAGCCAGGCTTCCAGCAGTCGCACCAGGCCGCTGTCGCTGCCCGGGGGCGCGGGCAGCAGGGCGGCGGGCTGGCGCGGCGAAGCGGCGTCAGGCATGGGCCGCCAGGCGGGTCAGCCGGGCCACGGCCTGGGCGCGGTTGGTCACGTCGAGCTTGCTGAAGATGCTTTTCATGTGGTTCTTCACCGTGAACTCGCTGATTCGCAGGATGCAGCCGATCTCGGGGTTGGTCTTGCCCAGCGCGACCCAGGCCATGATCTGCCGCTCACGGCCGCTGAGGACGCCCACCGGCGCCACCAGCGAGGCCACCGCGTCGCCCGCCGGCGCGAGCGGGTGGCGCAGCAGCGGCAGGCGCCGCAGCGCGGTGTCGATGAAGGGCGCGAGCAGCCGCAGCAGCGCCGGCTCGGCCTCGCCGGGACGCGGCCGGCCCGAGAGCAGGGCGAACAGGCGCTCGCCGCCCTGGCCGGTGTCGGGCGTGGCGTGGACGACGGCGCTGCGCATCCAGCCCAGGGCCGCGGGCGCCGCACCGCCCTCGCCGCACAGGCGCAGGCAGCCCTGCACGTCGACGCAGCAGGGCGCCTGGCGCGCCGCCACCCAGCAATCGCGCAGGTAGTGCACCAGCGGGCGCAGCCGCGGGCCCAGGCCGTCCTGCGTGCGCAGGCCGGGCAGGCTGGAGACCAGGTCGACCTGCAGCACGCCGCAGCGGAAGTCGCCCCAGGCGGCCAGCATCAGCTCGTGCGGCAGCAGGCCCTGGACCGGCCCGGCCAGCCACCGCCACAGCGCCTCGTGCGAGGCCAGGCCCGCGCCGAGCGAGGCCACGTGCAGGAACTGCGAGGGGTCGGCATCGGCATCGGCATCGGTGGGGGCGGCGGGCGGGTGCATGGCGGGGCGGGCGGTGGTCGGCGACTGGGGACGGATGCTGCGCGAGCCGGACAGCGCGCCCCTGTAGGCGCCCGCTTCGGCCAGGTGTCGGCGGCTGGCGCAGCCATTGCCGCGCAGGCCGCGGCCCGCGGCGTACACTGGCGCCCCCCTGCCCCGTCCCCCGCGCCTGCCGCCCCCGCCGTGACCGACTCCGACCGCCCCGCCCCGCCCGTGATCGGCAAGGTCCATGCGCAGCGCCTGCGCGAGGTCTATCGCTCGGCGGGCTGGCCCTGCCAGGACGGCGTCGAGCTGGAGCTGCTGGCGGCCGGCCTCTTGCAGCGGGTGCGCAGCGACGGTGGCCACGAGACCCTGCGCCTGACCGACGAAGGCATTGCCCTGGTGGCCCGGCAGATGGCGAGCAACCGCGCCGCTTTCGACGCGCACGAGGCCCTGGTGGAGCGGGTGGCGCAGCAGGCGGCACGGGCCGGCCGCATCGCCTGGCGCGGCCTGAAGCTGCGCGCGCAGGTGCCGGGCGACGCGCCCGACGCGCTGAAGTGGGTCCTCGCCAAGCCGGACGTCTTCTCGATCCGCAACACCTCGGTGGCCGAGTACGTCGAGCCGGTGGTCCACGAGGTCAAGGTGCGCCGCGCCGACCTGCTCGGCGACCTGCGCCGGCCGGCCAAGCGCGCGGCCTACCTGCACCTGGGCGAGTGCTGGTACGTGCTGGGGCAGGATGCCAAGGGTCGCCCCATCGGCGAGCCCGACGAGGTGCCCGCCGAGTGCGGCGTGATCATGGCCACCGGCGACCGCCTCCAGGTGGCCCGCCCGGCGACGCCGCATCCGCGCAGCGGCCTGCCCTTCACGGTGTGGATGGCGCTGGCCAAGGCCACGCCGCTGGAACTGCCGGGGCAGGCCGAGGCTCAGGGCGTGCTGGTGCCGCTCGACGACGGCGGCTGATCGCCCGGACCGGGCGGCTGCGGCTGCGGCTGCGGCTGCGGCTGCGGCTGCGGCTTCGGCTGCGGCTGCGGCTGCGGCTTCGGCTGCGGCTGCGGCTGCGGCTGTGGTGCTGGTGCTGGTGCTGGTGCTGGTGCTGGTGCTGGTGCTGGTGCTGGTGCTGGTGCTGGTTCCGCTGCCGGCGGCGCGCCGAGGTCGTCGTGCGACGGCTCGGACTCGGGCAGGTCGGCCTCGTAGGCCAATTCCGGTTCCTCGTGCTCGAGGCCTGGGCTCCAGGGCTGGCCCCGGGGCGGCACGGGCAGGTCGCCGGACGGTGGTGCGGTCATGGCAGCCGCGGCTTCGCGCCCGGGTCCTCCGGCTCGGCCGGGCGCCACTCCGGCGCGAACTCCGGCTCCACCGGCAGCCGCGAGGTGTTGGGCTCGGCGTCGTCGGGCATGGGCTGCGGCGGCTCGGGTTCGATGGGGATCGTGGCGGCGCGCCATCCCCCGCGCGCTGGCCGTGGCGGGGGCGAGAAGCCGTCACCGACGCCGCTGCATACCGGCGGCCCGTGGTGCAGGCTCGGATCGATCGCGTAGGGAATGGGCACGGCGGATCCGCTCCCGGCATGTCAGGTGTTTTCCTCGGCGATGCGCCGGGCCTCGCGCCGCATGACGGTGCTCGGTTCGTGGGTGAAGGGCAGCCGCGGCAGGCCGATCAGGGACTGCAGCCGCGCGTGGGCGCGGTCCATGTCGGCGCCGACCATGGCCAGCGCCACCTCGTGGCCCGGCTCGTCACGCGCCAGCTCGAGGTAGGCCGCGCGAAAGCGCTGGTAGTCGGCCTCGGCGCGCTGCACCTCCTTCTGGGCCGCGACGATCCGGGCGTACTCGGCCCGGGTGTAGCGCAGGGGTTTCTCCGTCGTTTCCATCGGGCCTCCGGGAGGATGAGGGCATGGCGACGCCACGAAGGCGCATCCTAGGAAACGGTCCCTCGCGCAGGTGTACCGGAACTGAAACAAAGGTGGCTCGGCGGCGCCCCGCCCCGGGGGAAAACCCCGCCGCCCGGTCCCGGGCAAGCGCCGTATCCTTATGCACCAAAGAATATTGACCGTCTCCAGGAGAACCACCGTGGCCCAGCGCCTTCTCACCCCGCCCGCCGACCTGGTGGACAAGCTCGTGCTCGCCAACCGCATCCTCTACGACCAGGGCGTGGTCGACGGGCTGGGCCATGTGAGCGCGCGCCATCCCACCGAGCCGGGGGTGTTCCTGCTCTCGTGCAACCGCGCGCCGGCGATGGTCAAGCGCGCCGACATCACCTGCTACGACTTCGACGGCAACACCGTCTCCGACACGAGCGAGCGCCCCTACCTGGAGCGCTTCATCCACGGCGAGATCTACCGCGCCCGGCCCGACGTGATGGCCGTGGTCCACAGCCACTCGCCCAGCGTCATCCCCTTCGGCGCGGCGCGCCGGCAGCTGCGGCCGATCTTCCACATGTCCGGCTTCCTGGGCGAGGGCTCGGCGCTGTTCGACATCCGCGAGAAGCACGGCGAGACCGACATGCTGATTCGCAGCCCGGAGCTGGGCCGCTCGCTGGCCGAGTGCCTGGGCCGCCACACCTGCGTGCTGATGCGGGGGCACGGCTCCACCACGGTTGGCGTCTCGGTCGAACAGGTGGTGTTCCGCGCCATCTACGCCGAGGTGAATGCCAACCTGCAGCTGCAGGCCCACTCGCTGGGCGAGGTGCAGTTCCTCACCCCGCAGGAGGCGCAGCTGGGCTCCGACACCAACGACACGCAGATCCCGCGCTCCTGGAACCTGTGGGCCCAGCGCGTGGGCGCCATCGAGTGACCCCCCCTGGAGAGAACCTGCCATGCGAATGACCCGCCGCCTCACCCTCCTCGCCGCCGCCCTCGCGTGCGCCGCCTTCGGCTCGGCCCCGGCCCGGGCCGACAACTACCCGAGCAAGCCGGTGCGCATCATCGTGCCGTACGCCACCGGCGGCGGCTCGGACATCCTGGCGCGCCAGGTCGGCGCCCGCCTGCAGCAGCTGTGGGGCCAGGGCGTGGTGGTGGACAACCGCGCCGGCGCCTCCGGCAACATCGGCACCGAGGCGGTGGTGCGCTCGCCCGCCGACGGCTACACCCTGCTGCTGCAAAACAGCACCATGGTGGTGGTGCCGGCGCTGGGCACGAAACTGAACTACGACCCCGAGAAGGACCTCACGCCCATCATGCTGCTGGGGCTCACCCCCATCGGCCTGGCGGCGCACCCGTCGGCGAACATTTCCAACGTGAAGGAGCTGGTGGCGCAGGCCAAGGCCAAGCCCCTGAGCTATGGCTCCTGCGGCATCGGCACGCCGCAGCACTTCGTGATGGAGCTGGTCAAGCAGCGCGCCGGCGTGGACGCCACGCACGTGGGCTACAAGGGCTGCTCGCCGGGCGTGGCCGATGTCCTGGGCGGGCAGATCCCGCTGGCCATCGTCAGCGCCAACCTGATCGCGCCGCACGCGAAGACCGGCAAGCTCAAGGCGGTGGGCGTGTCCACCGCCGGCCGCTACGCGCTGATGCCCGACGTGCCGACCTTCGAGGAGCAGGGCCTGAAGCCGCTCGATTTCTCGATCTGGTACGCCCTCATGGGCCCGGCGAAGATGCCGGCCGACGTGGTGGCCAAGGTGCAGGCCGACGTGCGCAAGGTGCTGGCCGAGGCCCCCGTGCGCGAGGCCCTGTCGGCGGCGGGGGTGGAGCCGCTGTCCGGGGGCGCGGACGACCTCACGAAGCTGATTCGGGCGGACCTGGCGAGGTACGCGCAGCTGGCGAAGTCGGCGAATATCAAGCCGGAGTGAGGCGGGAAGCCTTATTCGGGAAAGGCCACACGTAGCGAGGCTTTCGGGGGCGTCGTGACAGCCACCGTGAAGCCGCCGCCTTCGCGGGGCGTCAAACGGGCCTCGAATGACTGGTAAGACCTGGAGGTCAATGGATCGAGCCCGACCAAGGCTTTGGTCGCATCTTGATCGAATTTGCGGCTGCCACCGCCGTCATCCCTGACTGCCATGACGGTAGCACTCTTGGCTACAAGGATGGCGAGGCGCCCACGGACAGTGACCCCGCCAGCCCCGTCGCTCGCGATTTCAAAATCGCAGGGCGCCACAGGACTACCCAGTAGGGCAAAGCCCCCGTCATAGGCGAAGGGGCTGTCTTCGCGGGGGATGGCCTGCGCCCCCGCCCCCTCGTCTGGCAAGTCGGCACCCAGCAAGGCAAACACCCCCTGGTAGGTCAGCTTCGACGCCGCCAACGCGAGTTCGCGATTGCCTTGAGCGACACGGGTCAACAGGGACTCGCACGCAGCCTCCATGTCGGTCTTGAAGTCCAGCTTGAAACGGGCTCCGTCTGCCCCGCGTCCAAAGACTTGGCTGCGTTGGCAGTCCTTGGCCATCGCGACTGTAATCGGCAGGATGGCACCGTCAGTGCGCCCAGACGCAAGGCCGAGTTGATTTGGCACCAGCTCCTCGGACGTGGTGTTGTCCACGTTAGCCTGCAAGGCCTCGGCGAATCGTTCTGTGGTCAATAGGCTGCATTCGCTGGCCTCGGTATCGATCTTTTCCAGGATCACCTGCGTTATGGATCCAAGCGCAAACAGCTCCTTATCGCCTCCTTCAGCAAGCGCTCCGACGTCTGAGAGGTCCATGCGAGCGGCCACGCCTGCATCCAATGTCGCCCCAGGATCTACCATCGCCTGCAAGGCCAGGCACTGCCCGAGCTCACGCGTCGCGGCATCTTTCGCCCGCGCGCCGCCGGCGTCCTTGGCTGCTTGCCAAGCCTGCGTGGCAGCCTCCGCTTTCCCCTGAACCTGTTCGCGCAGGCTGATCCGAGCCAGATCAACGGTATTCTGTATCGTCGGTGTGGTGTCGGCAGAGGCCGACCACCCGGACAGGCCCATGTGCAAGGTCCTCGCCTCCCGCATCGTCAACGCGGCGATTTGAATGCCCAAGCGGGCATTGATTGTCGATATCGCATCAGCCGCCCCCCCCTCTCCTGTGGACATCGGTGCCAGTTCACCCAGCCGGCTGGCCGCCGCACTGACGGCGGCGTTTTTGGGAGCATGCCCCTGGACGGGACTCAGCGCTTCGACAAGTGCTTGGGCACTACAGGCCAATTGCAGGTTGGCGGGCAAGACGTCGGCACGTGAAGCCAGCGCAGGCAGGCCCGGGCCCATCCCGCGCGCCACGTGGGCAAGGTCCGCGGGACTCATGGCTGGAAGGTTGAAGCGAGGGACCGACGCACCCTCGGTCGGGACCCGGACCAGGCGGCCCAGGTCAGCGCCGAGGCGGGCCAGCTGGGTATTGCGTTCCGGTCCCGGCGAGGCAGGCAATGAAGCCAGGGTCTTGTAGGCGCTGCTCGCCACCCGGTCGGTGGCCTCCTGGCGCACTTGCGCCATCACGGCCGCGATTTCGGGCGATGGATCGGGCGCGGCCAAGTGGCGACTGAGCCCCAGCATGAGCGAGTCGAGCTGCTCACTGGACATGTTGCGCACATGGATGCCAATGCGCTGCGCCGCGATGCCCAAGGCCAGCCCGGGCGAGGGCTCGGCAGAGGGCGATGTCCCGCCACCACCGAGCTTCGCGCAGGCATCCATCAGTGCGCCGACCGAGGCGGGGATCCCTTGCACGGCGACCGTATCGGTGCGCGAGATCGCTCCGAGCAGGTCACCGGCATGCCGACTGGCCTCCATCGCCGTCGCCCGCGCCGACGCCTCCGCTCGGGGCACGGGCGCAGGGGCGGAAGAGAACAACCGCTTGATGGCCGACGCCAGCGCCGACAGGCTGAAGCCCGTGGCACGCGGGGCCGCGGCCGGTGCCTGGGCGATCGAGTGCTCGCCGAACCGCCCGACGGGGCTGTCCTTGAAGTCGGTCTGGACATGCTGGGACACCAGCTCCTGGACCTTGAACGTCGCGCCATGGATCATGAAAGTCGTCCCCCGGCGGACATGGCCCGCCCGGAGCTTCGTAACAGGCCGACGTTTACGGTTCAGCAACCGTCAGATCACGAACTTCTCCCGCGTCCCCGCCGCGAACATCTCGTCCACCGTCACCCGCCGCTTCGACAGCCCCTGCTCGTGGTGATAGCGCAGGAAGGTGTCCAGCACCTTCTCGTTCGGCCCCACGCCGTAGCTCCAGAAGTCCTCGCCCATGGCGGCCACGGTCTGCTCGTGTTCGGCCGGGGCCCAGGGCAGGCTGATCTTGAGGGCGGCCACCTCGCCGAGTTCGGCCAGGGCCAGGTCCTTGGCGCGGGTGAAGGCCTTGAGCAGGCTCATGGGCAGCCAGGGGTTGGCCTCCACCAGGCTGCGGCGCACGCCCACCACATGCATGATCGGGAAGATGCCGGTCTTGGCGAAGTAGGCGCTCTCCACCGAGCGGAAGTCCTCGAACAGCCGCTTCACCGGCCGCCCCGGCAGGTGGAAGCTGCTCGGCGCGCGCGGCGCCACCAGGGCGTCGATCTCCCCGGACAGCAGCATCTCGTTCAGCGTGCGGCCCTCGGCAATGGGCTGCAGGTCGATCTCGGCGGGCAGGCTCAGGTCCACCTTCTCGTGGCGGCCCGGAGCCTCCACGCCGCCGGTGCGCCAGCGGATGTCGCGCGGGCGCACGCCGTATTCGTCCTCCAGGATGCCGCGCACCCACACCGGCGCGGTGAGCTGGTACTCGGGCACGCCGACCTGGCGGCCCACCAGGTCCTGCGGGGTCTTGATGTCGCTGCCTTCGCGCACGTAGATCGCGGAGTGGCGGAAGGCGCGCGAGAGGAAGACCGGCAGCGCCACGTAGGGGCTGGCGCCCTTCGAGAGCAGCATGGTGTAGCTGCTCATGGAGAGCTCGGCCACGTCGAACTCGGTGCCGCGCAGCGCGCGGAAGAAGGTCTCCTCCACCGGCAGGTTGAGGAAGTTGGGGTCGCAGCCTTCGATGGGCACCTCGCCGTTCATGAGGCGGGCGGTGCGGTCGTAGTCCCAGCAGGCAATGGTCAGGGGGAGTTTCATTTCTGTTCTTGGTCGATGAGTCGTTGCAGGAGGCGGCGCGCCTGGATCGGGCCGGCATCGGTCACCAGGGCCACCGGGAAGGCCGAACCGCCCTCCTCGCCCAGCGCGCGCTGCTGCGCCTCCAGCATCACCTTGTCCTCGTCGAAGGTGCGCGCGGACTGCACGCGGATGAATTCGGTGAGCCCGGCGTCGTCACGCTGGTACTGGCGGGCGATGCCCCAGAAGTAATGCGTGCTGCCCGGGGTCTCGGGCGTGGCGATGTGGATCACGCGGCGCTCCAGCGCCTCGGAGCGATCCTTGTCCACGGGGTACGAGCCGTTCTCGATCAGGTTGAACGCGGGCGGCCGGAAGATGGTGGTGTGCCAGCGGTGGATCTTCGTGGTGAAGCCGGTGGCCTTCACGTAGAACGGCGGCGGGTCGCAATTCAGGATGTCGCGGTGCACCCGCACCGTGCCGCCCTCCACCGTGGTGGTCACCGGCGCGCGGGCCACCGCCTCGTTGCCGATGGTGTGCTCGTGCAGGTAGGACTCGTGCGAGAGATCGAGCAGGTTGTCCGTGAGCAGCTGGTAGTGGGCCTCGATGCGGTGGTAGCCGGTGCAGGCGGCCCACGCGGGGTCGTCGAACCAGTGCACGTCGGGCACCAGCGCCGGGTCGGCGAGCGCGGGGTCCCCCATCCAGATCCAGACCATGGCATGGCGCTCGGCCAGCGGCCAGGTGCGCACCTTCGCCTGGGCGGGGATGCGCTCCTGGCACGGGATCTCGCGGCACTGGCCCTGCGGGTCGATGCGCAGGCCGTGGTACGCGCAACGCACCAGGTCGCCGATGCGCCGGCCCATGGACAGCGGCACGCCGCGGTGCGGGCAGCGGTCCTGCATGGCCACCGGCTGGCCGGCCCCGGTGCGATACAGCAGCACGGCCTCGCCGAGGATCGTGCGGGCCAGCAGGCCCTCACCCACCTCGTGGCTGAAGCCGGCCGCGTACCAGCAGTTGCGCAGAAACGCCACCTCAGTCGCCCTTGATGCCCTGGGCGGTGACGAGCTTGCGGTAGTTGGCGGTCTCGCGGGCGATGAACTCGCCCAGGGCGGCGGGCGTGCTGGCCTGGGGTTCGAAGTAGCCGGTGGTCAGCGCCTTGCGCACCTCGGGGTCGTTCAGGGCTCGGGCGAAGGCGGCGTTGAGCCGCTCCACCACCGGCGGGGGCGTGCCGGCCGGGGCGAAGGCGGCGTACCAGCCCTCCAGGCCGTAGCCCTTGAGGCCGGCCGAGGCGATGGTGGGCACGGCGGGCAGCAGGGTCGAGGGCTTCTCGCTGGTCACGCCCAGGGCCTTCACCCGCTTGCTGTCGATGAAGCCGGCCACCGAGTTCACCGACATCATGGCCAGGTCGATCTGGCCGCCGGCCACGTCGGTGGAGGCGCCGCTGCAACCCTTGTAGGGCACGTGGACGATGTGCACATTGGCCATGGCCTTCATCATCTCCGCGGCCAGGTGGTGGATGCCGCCGTTGCCGCAGGAGCCGTAGGCCAGCTTGCCCGGGCGCGACTTCGCGTACTTCAGCAGCTCGGGCAGCGTGTTCACCGGCAGGTCGTTCTTGGCCACCAGCACCACCGGCGAGTAGGCCAGCATGGAGACCGGGGCGAAGCTCTTGTGCGGGTCGTACTTGGTGCCGGGCGTGAGGATGGGGTTGATCACCAGGCTGTTGGTGATGATGGCCAGGGTGCGGCCATCGGGCGCGGCTGCGGCCACGAAGTCCAGGCCCAGGTTGCCGCCGGCGCCCGGCTTGTTCTCCACCAGCACGGTCTCGCCCAGGTCGGCCTGCAGCTTGCGCGCCAGCAGGCGGGCCAGCGCGTCGACGCCGCCGCCAGCGCTGAACGGAACGACCAGGCGGGTGACCTTGTCCTGCGCCTGCGCCGGCGCGAGGGCGGTGAGGCCCAGCGCCAGGGACAGCGCTGCGAGCTTCAGGGTGCGGGCAATCTTCATGGGGTGTCTCCTCGTGTTCTTCTTGGGGGCATGCGTCAGGCCGGCTGGCGCTCGCACAGCTTCTGCAGGATGCGCCGTGCACGGTTGGGGCCGACGTCGACATGGATGTCGATCTGCTGCGGCACCGGGAAGCGCACCTGGTTGTTGAACTGCGCCTCGATCACCACCTTGTCCTCCATGAAGGTGGCGGCGGTCTGCTGCACCACCAGGGGCGTGATGTCCTGCTGCCCCGGCTGCGGGTTGGTCGCGATGGTCCAGAAGTAATGGCAGGTGGTCTCGGTCTCCGGCGTCACGCCGTGGAAGCCGCGCATGTGGAAGCCGTGGCGGTCGGGGTCGTCGTAGGAGCCGGTGCCCGTGTCCATGCCCCCGGTCCAGATCTCGCAGTGCGAGGTGTGCCAGACCACCTCCTGCCAGCGGTCGATCTTGCCCTTGAAGGGCCAGGCCGCCGAGTAGGTGGGCGGCGGGTCGGACTCGGGCATGAGGCGCACCACCTTCACCGTCTCCTCGTCGGCGGTGACGGTCAACTTGGCGTTCATGTGGATCTTCGCGTTGCCGCCGATGGTCTTGAGGTGCACGTAGCCGAGGTGGCTCAGGTCCAGCAGGTTGTCGTGGATCAACTGCCAGGGCGCGTCGTAGTGGAAGACGTCGCCGCCGAACTTGTAGGCCGGGTCCTGGTGCCAGCGGTAGGCGGGCGGGTCGCGATCGGGCTGCGAGTCGGGCGTGCTGCCGACCCACACCCACAGGATCTGGTCGCGTTCGCGCAGGGGGTAGGACCTGACGCGTGCCTTGGAGGGGATGCGGTCCTGCCCCGGGATCTCCACGCACACGCCGCAGCCGTCGAACAGCAGGCCGTGGTAGCCGCAGCGCAGGCGCCCGCCCTCCAGCGTGCCGCACGACAGCGGCAGCTCCCGGTGGCAGCAGCGGTCCTCCAGCGCGGCGACGCCGTCTTCGGTGCGAAACAGCACCATGGGCCGCGAAAGCAGGGTGCGGGCCACCGGCTGGTCCTTCAGCTCCCAGGAGAAGCCGGCCACGTACCAGCGGTCCAGGGGAAACGGGTTGGCGCGCGCCATCACGGCGGCGGGGGCGGCAACGGTGTTCATGCGTCTTTTCCTTGTCGGGGTTGCAGGGGCGCGCGGCTCTGCTCGTTGTTCAAGTGGACGAATTTCGTGAGGAGCCGGGCGAACTCGGCGCGCTCGGCGGGGGTGAGCGGGTCCAGCATGCGGTGGCGCAGCTCGTGGACCGCGGGCACCAGCGTGGCCAGCACCTTCTCGCCCTCGGGCGTGAGGGTGAGCCGGCGCTGGCGGCGCGCCATCAGCTCGCGGTGGATCCAGCCCTTGGCCTCCAGCCGCACGCACATGTCGGCGGTGGTGGAGGTGTCCAGGGCCACCAGGCCGGCCAGCGTGAGCTGGTCGATGCCCGGCGCCTCCTGCAGCATGCGCAGCACCGCGTACTGCGTGGGCGTGACCTGGGTGCCCATGACCTCGTGGAACATGGACACCGCGATCTGCTGCGCCCGCCGGATCAGGTGTCCCGGCTGGTCGTACAGGTCCATCAGCAGTTCGTCGTCGGCCTTCCTTCGGGCCGCTGCGGCGCGGGGCATGGCGCGTTCAGCCGGCAAGGGTCAGGGCTTGGCGCCCGGGTCCTTCACCGCCTTGAAGGTGTCGAACTCCACGTTGTGCAGTTCGCCGTCACGGCGTTCGACGCGGCGGATGTAGATGTCCTGCACGATGTCGCGGGTCTGGGCGTCGATGGCGATGGGGCCGCGCGGGCTCTCGAACGACTGCCCGCGCATCGCGGCCAGCAGCGCGTCGCCGCCGCCGGCGCCCTTGGTGGTTTCCAGCGCCTTGTAGATCACGCGCATGCCGTCGTAGCCGCCCACGGCCATGAAGTTGGGGCGCATGCCCTTGTTGGCGGCCTTGAAGCCGTCGACGAAGCGCTTGTTCAGGGCCGAGGGGTGGGCGGTGGCGTAGTGGAAGGCGGTGACCGCGCCCAGGGCGGTGTCGCCCATCTCGTTGAGGATGTCGTCGTCGGTGATGCCGCCGTCGCCGATGATGCGGATGCCGGCCTTGTCCAGGCCGCGCTCGCGGAACTGCTTCATCAGCGCCGCGCCGGGGCCCGAGGGCACGAAGACGAACAGGGCTTCGGGGCTGGCATCGCGCACGCGCTGCAGGAAGGGGGCGAAGTCCGGGTCGCGCAGCGGCACGCGCAGCTCGGCGGCGACCTGGCCGCCCTTGGCGGTGAAGGCCTCCTTGAAGCTCTTCTCGGCGTCGATGCCGGGGCCGTAGTCGGTGACCAGGGTGACCACCTTCTTCATGCCGTTGCGGGCTGCCCATTCGGCCATGGTGGCCGAGGTCTGGGGCAGCGTGTAGCTGGTGCGCACGAAGTACGGCGAGGTGGCGACGATGCTGGAGGTGGCGGCGGCCATGATCACCGCCGGCACCTTGGCCTGCGTCACCAGCGGCCCCACGGTGAGGGCCAGGGGCGTGAGGCCGAAGCCGGCGAGCACGCCCACCTTCTCGTTGACCACGAGTTCCTGGGCGATGCGGCGGGTGTTCTCGGGCTGGCCGCCATCGTCCTTGAGGATCACTTCCACCTTGCGGCCGGCGACCGTGGTGCCGTTCTGCGCCTGCCAGAGCTTCACCGCGGCATCGATCTGGCGGCCGGTGGAGGCGAAGGGGCCGGTCATGGGCAGGATGAGGCCGACCTTGAAGGCGGCGTCCTGCGCGAAGGCGGCGGGGCTGAGGGCGGCGGCGAGCGCGGCGGCGGCCAGCACGGTGCGGCGAGAGGTCATGGAGGTCTCCGGTGTCTTTCTGGGTGTGCGATGCCCGATCCACATTCAGTGAACGGAACGTGAATCAGCATACTGAACATGACGGCGGCGAAGAACCGGCGTTTTCCCTAGGTGGGGGCCGGGGGGCGAGGTCTTACGTCAACGCGACTGGTTATCTCGGCCTCCCCCGGCTTCGTCCGGCCGGGCGCGCTGCACGGGCGGGGGCAGCAGGCTCCTCCCGGGGGGCTGGTGCGCTCCCGCGCACGGCCCCACGGGTCCCTCCGCCTGCCGCCCCCACCCGCGCATCGCGCACGAACACGTGAAGGCTTCGCGCCGGAAAGATCACGCGTCATTTTTCGCACGAACGCTCGCTCAGAGAAGCGGCCGACACTCGCTCGAAGTCGTACTCGACTCGGTCACTTGGGCCGGAGAAGACGGAGCGCACCTTTCCGGCGCGAAGCCTTCACCTTTGCAGCGTGAGCGGCGTGGGGCTGGCGGGTGGGCGGAGGGACCCGTGGGCCCGTGCACGGGAGTGCACCAGGCCCCCGGGAGGAGCCCACCTGCCGGCCCCGCGCCGCGAACCTTGCCGGAGAAGGCGCGCACGGCCGCGTCAATGCAAGACCTGACCCCGCTCCCTCAGCCCGGCTTGCGCATCATCAGCGCCGAGCGCTTGCAGGTGGCCACCAGCTCGCCGCGCTGGTTGTAGCCGCGGTGCGCGAAGATGACGATGCCGTTGTCCGGGCGGGACTTGCTGGCGCGGATCTCCAGCACCTCGGACTCCACCCGGACCGTGTCGCCGTGGAAGACCGGCTTGGGAAAGCGCACCTCGTCCCAGCCCAGGTTGCCCACCGTGGTGCCCAGGGTGGTGTCGCCCACCGAGATGCCCACCACCAGGCCCAGCGTGAATGCGCTGTTCACGATGCGCTGGCCGAACTCGGTGTGCTCGCGGCAGTACTCCTCGTCGATGTGCAGCGCCGCGGGGTTGTGGGTCATCGCGGAGAACAGCACGTTGTCCATCTCGGTCACGGTGCGGCGGATGGCGTGCTGGAACACCTGGCCCACGGTGAATTCCTCGAAATACAGTCCGGCCATCTCAGTCTCCCTTGCGGCCGGCGCGCGCGGCGGCCAGCACGTTGATTGCTTGCGTGAGGTGGGGCTTGTCCACCATCTTCCCGTCCACCTGCACCGCGCCCGCGCCGCCCGCAGCGGCGAAGGCGTCGACGATCCGCTGCGCATGCGCGAGCTCGGCCTCGTCGGGCGTGAAGCCGGCATTGATGCCGTCCACCTGCGCCGGGTGGATGGCGATCTTGCCGGTGAAGCCGGCGCGGCGCGCGCGGCGCACCTCGCGGGCCAGCACGTCGTCGTCGCGGAAGTCGGCGGTGAGCGTGTCGATGGCCTGCACGCCGGCGTTGGCAGCCGCCAGCAAGCACAGCGAGCGGGCCATGCGGAAGGTGAGGTCGAACTCGCCGGACTCGTCGCGGTTGGTGGAGGCGCCGATCGCGGTGGACAGGTCCTCCGCGCCCCAGGTCAGGCCCGCCAGGCGCGGGCTGCAGCCGGCGAAGCCTTGCAGCGCGAACACCGCGCCCGGGGTCTCGGTGGACACCGACATGATGCGCGTGCTGCCCACCGACAGGCCCTCGCGGGCCTCGAGCGCGGTGAGGAAGTGGTCCAGTTGCGCCACATCGGCCGGCGTGGACTTGGGGAGCAGGATCCCGTCGGGCCGGCCCGGCAGGATGGCCACCAGGTCCGGCAGCGACAGCGGCGTGGCCAGCGGGTTGATGCGCACCCACAGCTGCTGGCGACTGCGGTCGCCGCGGGCGCGAAGGTAGTCCTGCACCATGCCGCGCGCCACCGGCAGGCGGTCGATGGCGACCGCGTCCTCCAGGTCGAGGATCAGGGCATCGGCAGCCGAGGTCTCGGCCTTGGCCAGTTTCTTGTCGCTGTCGCCGGGAACGAAGAGGAGGGATCGGAGCATCGGCATGAGGCAGGTTTATTGATACGGTAGCATACCATACGGTATTCTACGGTCAGGAGAGATAAAATCGATGTTCCGAGCGCATTCGGCCGACAGGCCCGAGCGCCCTCCTGAGGGAAACCGCATCCGATGACGCAATCCGCCACCAGCAAGAACACCCGCTCCGCCAAGGCCCGCGCCGCCGAGGAGGAGAACTGGGATGCCCGCCTGGGCTTCCTGATGCACGACGTCTCGCGCCTGCGCCGCAGCGTGTTCGACGAGTTCATGAAGCCCCTGGGCGTGACCCGCTCCCAGTGGTGGGTGCTGGCCTACCTCTCGCGCCACGACGGCATGATCCAGAGCGACCTGGCCAACGTGCTGGAGCTGGGCAAGGCCGCTCTCGGCGGCCTGATCGACCGGCTGGAGGCCGGCGGCTTCATCATGCGCCGCTCCGACGAGCTCGATCGCCGGGTCAAGCGCATCTTCCTGTCCAACAGCGGCGCGCACCTGGTCAAGGAAATGGTCAGGCACAACCACGACATGAGCGAGCGCATCCTCGAGGGCCTGTCCACCGAGGACCGCTATCGCCTGGCGGACATGCTGATGCTCGTGAAGCGCAACCTGGTGGCGATCCGCGGCCAGTCCGCCGCGGCGGCTGACGACGACGAGGAGTGACCGGCTCCGCGGGCGGGCGCCAGGCCCGCCCGGCCCGCCTCACTCAGGCTGGATGCCGGCCTCGCGCACCTTGCGGCCCCACAGCTCCAGCTGCGACTTCATGTAGCCGCCCAGTTCGGCGGCGTTGCCCGGCGCCACGTCGGCGCCGAGGGCAGTG
Organism: Ramlibacter sp. MAHUQ-53; assembly: GCF_052600055.1. Lineage (NCBI taxonomy): Bacteria > Pseudomonadati > Pseudomonadota > Betaproteobacteria > Burkholderiales > Comamonadaceae > Ramlibacter > Ramlibacter sp. MAHUQ-53. Next base: position 359,992 of record NZ_JBQWTS010000002.1, on the reverse strand, counting down.
AGCTTCTCCACCACCTCCTTGCGCGCCAGCATCTGGTTGATGCGTTCGCTCACCTGGTTCACGATAGCCGGCGGCACGCCCGCCGGGCCCACCACACCCACCCAGGCCGCCAGGTCGAAGCCGGGCAGCTGCGCGGCGGAAGCCACCGAGGGCAGGTCCTGCGTGAGCGCCCCCTTCTGTTCCACCGTCACGCCCAGCGCGCGGATGCGGCCCGATTGCAGGTGCGGGCGGCTGGAGGCCAGGTCCACGAACAGGAAGGTGACCTGCCCGCCAATGAGATCGGTGAGGGCCTGCGGCGTGCTCTTGTAGGGGACGGCGACCGACCCGATCCGGGTGAGGTTGGTGAAGGCCGCGCCGGCGATCTGGCCCGTGCTGTTGCCATAGGCATAGCTGGTCTTGTTCGCCGGGTTCCTCGCGTAGGCGAGCAGCTCGGGGATGGTCTTCACCGGCCCCTGCCCGTTCACCGCCAGCACGAAGGGGAAGTAGCACACGCGCGCGATCGGGGTGAAGTCCTTGATCGGGTCGTAGGGCAGGGTCTTGAACAGGAAGGGATTGACCGAGTGCGCGGTGTTGGTGGTGAGGAACAGCGTGTAGCCGTCGGGCGCGGACTTGGCCACCATCTCGGCGGCCAGGATGCCCGAAGCGCCGGGCTTGTTGTCCACCACGAAGGGCTGCTTGAACGCGGCCTGCAGGTCCTCCGCGATCATGCGCGCCACGATGTCGCTGGCGCTGCCGGCGCCGAAGGCGGTGACGATCTTCACCGGCTTGGCCGGCCAGGCCTGCGCCTGCGCCGACACCGGGGCGGCACAGGCCGCCAACATCCAGGCCAGGGTGGCCGCGATCCGCTTGAACTTCATTGCTTGTCTCCTTGGTCCGGGGATACCGCCTTCAGGCGGGATGCGGTTCTTCTCGAACTCGTATGCATGGATATTAGATGCTGGCTTACCGGGAATGGCAAGGCTCAGGCCACCTCCGCGACACGGACGATCACCCGCCGCGTCGAGCGGCGCTCCTCCACCGCCTCGAACGCCGCGGCATAGTCGTCCAGCGTGTGGCAGGCGCCCGGTTCGGGCCGCAGCGTGCCCGCGAGCACCTGGGCGAACAGGGTGTCCATCATCTCGCGCAGCGGCTGCTCGTAGCGCCTGCGCGCATCGACCGGGCTCCAGCCCAGGTACCAGCCGAAGTTGAAGCCCACCACCTCGATGTTCTTCACCAGCAGCAGGTTGGCCGGGATCTGCGGCACCTGGCCGCTGGCGAACCCGATCAGCAGGATGCAGCCCTCGGGCGCGACGAAGCGCAAGGCCTGGTCGAACTGGGCGCCGCCCACGGGGTCGAACACCAGGTCGACGCCTTCGCCGCCAGTGAGCGCCTTGATACGCTCGGCCAGCGTGTCCACGTCGTCGTTGCCGCAGGCGATGGCGTGGTGCGCGCCATGGGCCATCGCGAGCGCGCAGCGCTCGGGCGTTCGCGCCACCGCGATCACGGTGGCCCCGGCCTCGCGGGCGATCTCGATCCCGGGGATGCCGACACCGCCCGCCGCGCCCAGCACCACCACGGTCTGCCCGGGCCGGATGCCGGCGCGCCAGTGCAGCGCGGCATGCGCGGTGCCATAGGTCGTGGGGACGATCGAGGCCCTGTCCAGCGGCACGCCCTCGGGCACATGCCACACCGTCTCGGCGGTGGCGATCGCCTCCTCGCCGAACCCGCCCCAGTCGAGGGCCGCCGCGACCCGGTCACCGGGCTTGAAACGGGTGACGCCGGGGGCGACTTCGAGCACCACGCCGCTCACCTCCGTACCCGGCACGAAGGGCAGCGGCGGCTTGCGCTGGTAGCGGCCCGCGGTGACCAGCGTGAGCGCGAAGCCCACGGTGCAATAGGCCACCGCGATGCGCACGCAGCCGGGACGCAGCGCCGGCCGCTCGACGTCGGCCAGGCGCAGGCCGCGCCAGCCGTCCCAGCGCTCGCAGACCAGCGCCTTCACGCCGCGCCGCCGGGGGAGGCCAGCCGGACCAGGCGCTTGCCCGAGTTGCTGCCGGCGTAGAGGTCGGCGATGGAGCCGGGCGCGCGTTCGATGCCCTCGACGATGTCCTCGCGGTACTTCAGCCGGCCCTGGCGCACCCAGGCGGCCAGGCGCGCCACCGCCTCCTCGTAGCGGTGCTCGTAGTCCCAGACCAGGAAGCCCTGCATCGAGGCGGACTTGTTCAGGAGGTGGCGCTCCACCCGCGGGCCTTGCGGCCAGTCGTCCCAGTTCGCCACCGAGGCGGTGCCGCACACCACCACGCGGGCGTTCTTGTTCAGGAGGCGCATCACCGCGTCGGTGATCGCGCCGCTGGTGTTGTCGTGGTACACGTCCACGCCCTCGGGGCAGGCCTGCGCCAGGCGCTGCGCGAAGTCGGGCGCCTTGTAGTCGACGGCGGCATCGAAGCCGAATTCGTCCACGCACTGCGCGCACTTGGCGGGCCCGCCGGCGATGCCCACCGTGCGGCAGCCCGCGAGCTTGGCGATCTGGCCCACGGCCGATCCCACGCCGCCGGCAGCGGTGGACACGACCACGGTGTCGCCCGGCATGGCGCGGGCGATCTCCTTGAACGAGAAGTAGGCGGTGACGCCGTTGATGCCCAGCACGCCCAGCGAGAGCGAGAGCGGCAGGTCGTCCTCGCGCACCTTGCGGCGGATGCCGTGGCCGTCGCTCAGCGCGTACTCCTGCCACCCGAGCATGCCCATGACGGCGTCGCCCTCGCGGTAAGCGGGATGGCGCGAGGCCACCACGCGGCCGGCGGCGAAGCTGCGCATCACCTCGCCGATGCCCACCGCCGCCGAGTAGTTGGCCGCGGCATTCACCCAGCCCCGCATGGCGGGCTCGACCGAGAGGTATTCATTGCGCACCAGGAACTCGCCCGGCCCGGGTTCGGGCACCGGCACGGTCTCGATGCGGAAATGATCGGCCTGCGGAATGCCCACCGGGCGCGAGGCGAGGACCACGCGCCGTCCGGTCGCGGGTAGAGTCATTCGGAACCCCCTTGTGGCTTGACGTGAAGCTGCGATGGGGATTATGGTATGCCTGCGTACGATATGCAACCATCTACAAACTCCCGCTCCCGCCCCACCCCGAATACCGTCGCCTTCCGCGAGTGGATCAACGCCCGCCACGGCCTGTCGCTGGGCGACTACGAAGCCCTGCGGCAATGGTCCGTCGACCATGTCGAGGACTTCTGGCAGGCCGTGTGGGACCGCTTCGGCGTGCAGTCGCCCACCCCGCATGCCCGGGTGCTGTCCGAGGCGCGCATGCCCGGCGCGCGGTGGTTCGAGGGCGCGCAGGTCAATTACGCCAGCCATGTCTTCCAGCACCTGGCCGCCAGCGACGCCGCCGGCGCGCCGGCCCTGGTGTTCCGCAACGAGCGCCTGCAGGCCGAGGGCCGCACCGAGGCCTGGACCTGGGCCGAGCTCGCGCGCCAGGCCGGCGCCCTGGCCGCCACACTGCGTGACCACGGCGTGGGCCGCGGCGACCGCGTCGCCGCCTACCTGCCCAACATCCCGCAGGCGGTGGTGGGCCTGCTGGCCTGCGCCAGCCTGGGCGCGGTGTGGAGCCTGTGCGCGCCCGACATGGGCGTGGGCACGGTGCGGGACCGCTTCCGCCAGATCGACCCCAAGGCCCTGATCGCCTGCGACGGCTCGGTCTACGGCGGCAAGGTGGCCGACCGCCGCGCCCTGGTGGGCGAGCTGCTGGAGACCCTGCCCACGCTGCAGGTGCTGGTGCAGGTGGACTACCTGCGCGAGGCCGGCGCGCCCGAAGGCGGCGGCGACCTCGCCCCCGCCGGCTGGGGCGGCCGCCGCGTGCGCTGGGCCGACGCCGTGGCCCATGCCGCGCCGGTGGCGCCCGAGCCCCTGCCCTTCGACCACCCGCTGTGGATCCTCTACTCCAGCGGCACCACCGGCCTGCCCAAGCCCATCGTGCATGGCCATGGCGGCGTGATGCTGGAGATGCTCAAGCTCCACGCCTTCCACCTGGACCTGCACCCCAGCGCCGAGCGGGACACGGGGGACGAGCGCTTCCTCTGGTACTCCAGCTCGGGCTGGGTGATGTGGAACCTCTCGACCAGCGCCCTGCTCCTGGGCACCACCGTGTGCGTCTACGACGGCCACCCCTCCTACCCGCAGCCGGACACCCTGTGGCGGCTCGCCGACGAGGTCGGCCTCAGCTTCGTGGGCGCCGGCGCGGCGTACTACGCCAGCTGCCTGAAGGCCGGCCTGCGCCCGCGCGACACCCTGGCCCTGCGCCACCTGCGCTCGCTGGGCTCCACCGGCTCGCCGCTCTCGCCGCAGGCCTATGCCTGGGGCGAGGAGGCGGTGCGCGACGGCCTCTGGTGGTGCGTGGTCTGCGGCGGCACCGACCTGGCCAGCGCCTTCCTCGCCGGCACGCCGGAGCTGCCCACGGTGCATGGCGAGATGCAGTCACGCGCCCTGGGCGCCGACATCCAGGCCTGGGACGAGGCCGGCCGCCCCTTGCTGGGCGAGGTGGGCGAGCTGGTGTGCGTGCAGCCCATGCCCTCGATGCCGCTGTACTTCTGGGGCGACGAGGGCATGCGCCGCTACACCGACAGCTACTTCGACACCTACCCCGGCACCTGGCGCCAGGGCGACTGGCTCAAGATCACGCCCACCGGCAGCACCGTGGTCTACGGCCGCAGCGACGCCACCCTGAACCGCCACGGCCACCGCCTCGGCACCAGCGAGCTGTATCGCGTGGTGGAGGACCTGCCCGAGGTCATGGACAGCCTGGTGGTGGACCTGGAATACCTGGGCCGCGCCAGCTGGATGCCGCTGTTCGTGGTGCTGCGCCCCGGCCTGGTGCTGGACGAGCCCCTGCGTGACCGCATCCGCCAGCGGGTGCGGGCCGACCTCTCGCCGCGCTTCGTGCCCGACGAGATCGTGCAGGTGCAGGAGATCCCGCGCACGCTCACCGGCAAGAAGCAGGAGCTGCCGGTGAAGAAGCTGATGCTCGGGCGCGCGCTGCGCGAGGTGGTGAACCCGGACGCCTGCGCCAACCCGGGCGCCTTCGCCTGGTACGCCGACTACGCGGCGAAGCGCGAAGCCGCCCTGGCCCAGGGCGGCTGAGGCTCAGCGGATGGTGAAGCCGCCATCCGCCATCAGCACCGCGCCGAACGAGAAGCTCGCGCGCGGCGACAGCAGGAAGGCAATGGCCTGCGCGATCTCCTCGGCCTGCCCGAGGCGGGCCGCCGGGTGGGCGGCGGTGATCGCCTCGCGCTCGCCCGGCGTGAGCACCTGCAGCAGCGGCGTGTCGATGTAGCCCGGCCCCACGGCGTTGATCCGCAGGCCCTGGGGCGCGTAGGCGATGGCGGCGCTGCGGGTCATGCCCACCACCGCGTGCTTGGCCGCCGTGTAGGCCGGCGACTGCGCGGAGGCCACCTGCGACAGCACCGAGGCCAGGTTGACCATGGCGCCGCCCCCCTGCGCCTGCAGCAGGTGCGGGATCTGGAACTTCATGGCGTAGAACACCGCGTGCAGGTTGGTGTCGATGACGCGGTGCCAGTCGTCCATGGGCTGTTGCGCCAGCGGCACCCGGGCGCCGCTCACGCCGGCGTTGTTCACCGCCAGGTGCAGCCCGCCGAAGGCCGCCGCCACCGCATCCACCGTGCGCTCCACCGACGCGGCGTCGGTGAGGTCGGCCTGCCAGGCACGGGCCTCGGCGCCGCCGGCGCGCAGCTCGCCGGCCACGCGCTCCACGCCCTCGCCGTTGATGTCCACCAGCGCCAGCCGCGCGCCGCCGCGGGCCAGCAGGCGGGCGGTCGCCAGGCCGATGCCGGAGGCCGCGCCCGAGATCCAGGCGATGCGACCGTCGAATTCGCGCGCTTCGCTCATGCCGGGCTCACTTCACGGCGGCCGGCTGCACCTTGAAGACGCGGGCCATGAACTCGCCCACCACGCCCCGCGGCAGCAGCATCACCATCACCACGAACACCAGGCCCTGGATCACCGGCACCCACTGCGCATACCCCTGCAGGTAGCTTTGCATGGTGAGGATGAAGCCCGCGCCCACCAGCGGCCCGAACACGGTGCCGATGCCGCCCACCAGCGTCATCAGGATCACCTCGCCCGAGGCGCCCCAGCCCACGTCCACCAGCGAGGCCAGGCGGAACACCAGCACCTTGAGCGCGCCGGCCAGGCCGGCGAGGCTGGCCGACATCACGAAGGCGGCGAGCTTGTAGCGGTCCACCGCGTAGCCCAGCGAGATCGCGCGCGGCTCGTTGTCGCGGATGGCGCGCAGCACCTGCCCGAAGGGCGAGTGGATGATGCGGAAGATCAGCGCGAAGGCCAGGAAGAAGACCACCGCCACCACGTAGTACAGCGTGCGGTCGTCGGTGATGTCGATCACGCCGAACACCGGCCGGCGCGGGATCGCCGAGATGCCGTCGTCGCCGCCGGTGAAGGGGGCATTGACGCAGAAGAAGAAGAACATCTGCGCCAGCGCCAGCGTGATCATGGCGAAGTAGATGCCCTGGCGGCGGATGGAGACCAGGCCCACCACCAGCCCCGACAGCGTGGCGAACACCACGCCCAGGAGCACCGCCCACTCGGTGTGCCAGCCCCAGGCCTTGAGCGCATGGCCGGTCAGGTAGGCGGCGCCGCCGAAGAACAGCGCATGGCCGAAGGACAGCAGCCCCGCCTGCCCGAACAGCAGGTTGAACGCCGCCGCGAACAGCGCGAAGCACAGGAGCTTGGTCGCGAAGATCGGGTAGATCACGAGCGGCGCGACGGCGAGCACCGCTGCCAGCACCAGGAAGACCGTCTTGGAACGATGACGCATGGAAGAGCCTCGTGGAAGGATGCGGCGCTCAGGCCTGGCGACCGAACAGGCCGGCCGGCTTGACCAGGATCACGGCGGCCATCACCAGGAAGATGACCACGCTGGAGGCGGGCGGGTAGTAGACCTTGGTCAGCGACTCCAGCAGCCCCAGCGCGAAGCCGGTGACGATGGAGCCCAGGATCGAGCCCATGCCCCCGATCACCACCACCGCGAACACGGTGATGATCAGGCCCGAGCCCATCGAGGGCTTGACCTGGTCGATCGGCCCGGCCAGCACGCCGGCCAGCGCCGCCAGCCCCACGCCGAAGGCATAGGTCAGCGTCATCAGCCGCGGCACCGGGATGCCGAAGGTGCGCACCAGGTCCGGGTTGTCGGTGGCCGCCCGCAGGTAGGCGCCTAGGCGCGTACGCTCGATCGCCCACCAGGTGCCCAGGCACACCGCCAGCGAGGCGGCGACCACCCAGCCGCGGTAGTACGGCAGGAACATGAAGCCCAGGTCCATGCCGCCGGGCATGGGGTTGTCGTAGGGCTTGCCGGAGGAGCCGTAGATCACGGACAGCGTGCCCTCGATCATCTGCGCCAGGCCGAACGTGAGCAGCAGCTGGAACAGGTGGTTCATCTCGTACAGGCGCTTGAGGAGCGCGCGCTCCACCAGCGCGCCCAGGAGCGCCATCGCCGCCGGCACCAGCAGCAGGCTGGCCCAGTACGGCACTTTCAGGTAGTTCAGGAGCATCCAGGAGCCGAACGCGCCGAGCGTGAACTGCGCGCCATGGGTGAAGTTGATCACCCGCAGCATGCCGAAGATCACCGTGAGGCCCAGGCTCAGGACGGCGTAGAACGCCCCGTTGATCAGGCCGAGGGTCAGCTGCCCCATCAGGGCGGGCAGCGGGATTCCGAAGATGTCGGTCATTACACGCCCAGGTAGTTCTGCAGGCGATCCGGCGCGGCGCGCAGGTCGTCGTTGGAGAGCTGGTCGACCACGCGCCCGTGTTCGACCACGTAGTGGTGGTCGGCCACCGACATCGCGAAGTCCAGGCTCTGTTCCACCAGCAGCACGGTGTAGCCGCGCCGCTTCAGTTCCTGCAGCACCTGGCCGATGTGCTGCACGATCACCGGGGCCAGGCCCTCGGTGGGCTCGTCCAGCAGCAGGATGCGGCAGCCGGTGCGCAGGATGCGGGCGATGGCCAGCATCTGCTGCTCGCCGCCCGAGAGCTTGGTGCCCGGGCTGGCATGGCGCTCGGCCAGGCGCGGGAACAGCGCCAACACTTCCTCGGTGGTGAAGCCCCCGGGCGCCAGCACCGGCGGCAGCATCAGGTTCTCGCGCACGCTGAGCGAGGGGAAGATGCCGCGCTCCTCGGGGCAGTAGGCGATGCCCAGGGGCGCGATGCGCTCGGGCGGCAGGCCCACGGTCTCGGTGCCGTTGACGCGGATGGAGCCGGTGCGCTGGCGCAGCAGGCCCATGATGGCGCGCAGCGTGGTGGTCTTGCCGGCGCCGTTGCGCCCCAGCAGGGTCACCACCTGGCCGGTGGGCACGCTGAAGTCCATGCCATGCAGCACGTGGGAGGGGCCGTAGTGCCCGTGCAGGTCGCGCACCTCGAGGGCGGGCTTGACCTGGACGGTGGGTGGGTTCGCGGTCATGCAGTCGCCTTCCGGCCGATATAGGCCGCCATCACGCGCTCGTCGCGGGAGACCTCGTCGTAGCTGCCCTCGGTCAGCACCTCGCCGGCGGCCAGCACGGTGATGCGGTCGGCCAGGTCGGCGACCACGCCGAGGTTGTGTTCCACCATCAGGATGGTGCGGGTCTTCGAGACCCGGCGGATCAGGGCCGCCGTGGCGCTCACGTCCTCCAGGCCCATGCCGGAGGTGGGTTCGTCCAGCAGCAGCATCTCGGGATCGAGCGCCAGGGTGGTGGCGATCTCCAGCGCGCGCTTGCGGCCGTACGACAGGTCGCCGGCCACGGCCTGCGCCGCGTCCTGCAGGCCGACATCGGCGAGCAGCGCCATCGCCGGCGCCTCCAGCCCGGCCAGCGACTTGTCCGAGCGCCAGAACTGCATCGAGCCGCCCTGCTTGCGTTGCAGCGCCACGCGCACGTTGTCCAGGACGGTGAGCGTGGGGAAGATGGCCGAGATCTGGAAGCTGCGCACCATCCCCAGCTGCGCCACCCTCGCCGGCGGCAGGCGCGTGATGTCACGCCCCTTGAAGGTGATGCTGCCCGAGGTGGGCTCGAGCATCTTCGTCAGCAGGTTGAAGCAGGTGGTCTTGCCTGCGCCGTTGGGTCCGATCAGCGCGTGGATGTGCCCGCGCCTGACGCTCAGGTCGACGCCGTTGACCGCGGTGAAGCCCGCGAACTGCTTTCGCAGCCCGCGCACTTCCACCAGGGTGTCGGCGCTGGAAACGCTCGCCGTCACCCGGTCCTCACTTCACCAGCGGGCAGACCGTCTTGTCGGCCGGCGCGAAGGCCTGGGCCGCCGGGATGGTGGCGGCCAGGGTGTACAGGTCCCACTCGTTCTTGGACTCGGCGGGCTTCTTCACGCGGAACACGTAGCCCTCGCGGATCACGCGGCCGTCCTCGCGGATGAAGCCGTTCTTGGTCATCATGTCGTTGATGGGGGTGGACTTCATCCTGGCCAGCACCGCGGCGGTGTCGTCGGTGCCGGCGGCGGCCACGGCCTTCAGGTAGTGCTGCACCGAGCCATAGACCGAGGCCTGCACGAAGTTGGGCATCTTGCCGAAGCGGGCCTTGTAGCGGTTGGCGAAGGCGCGGGTCTGGTCGTTCTGGTCCCAGTAATAGGGCTCGGTCACGAACAGGTCCTGCGCGTTGTTCAGGCCCAGGGCCTTGACGTCGTGCAGGGTCAGGCTCAGGGCGGCCAGGCGCTGGCCGCGCTTGCGCAGGCCGAACTCCTCGGCCTGCTTGATCATGGCGGCGGCGTGGGAGGTGGTGGTGGCCATCGCGATCACGTCGGCCTTGGAGGCCTGGGCCTGCAGCAGCTGCGAGGAGAACTCGAAGGAGTTGACCGGGTGGGTGGTCGAGCCCACCACCTTGCCGCCGCCGGCCTCGATCATGCCGGTGGTGTCACGCTGCACGTTCTTGCCATAGGTGTAGTCGATCGTGACGAAGTACCAGGTCTTGCCGCCCGCATCGAGGGTGGCCTTCACCGCGCCCAGGCTCTGGGAGTAGGAGTTGTAGGTCCAGTGGATGCCGTTGGGCGAGCAGTTCTTGCCGGTGATGTCGGAGCTGGCCGAGCTGTTGAAGATGGCGATGCGGTTCTTCTCCTTGGCCAGGTCCTGCACGCCCAGGGCCACGGTGGTGATGCCGATGTCGAAGATGGCACGCACGCCGGAGTCGTACCACTGGCGGGCGATGGTCAGGCCGGTGTCGGGCTTGTTCAGGTGGTCGCCCTCCAGCAGCTCGATGGGGCGATTCAGCACGCGGCCGCCGAAGTCCTCGATCGCCATCTTGGCGGCCACCGCCGAGCCCGGGCCGGAGAGGTCGGCCACGAAGCCCGACATGTCGGTCAGGATGCCGATCTTCAGCGGGTTGGCGGCCTGGGCCCAGGCGCCGGGGGCGGCCAGGGCCAGCGAGGCGGCGGCGCAGGCCGCGAGGGTGAAGCGGCGCGAGGCGCGGCCCAGGGCAGTGGTCGGGGTCTTCTTCATGGTCATGTCTCCGTGACGCGGGTGGGAACTCGGGGGTGAACGTTCGCGGTCGGCTGCGGGTGGGGCCTCAGGCGTGGTGCACGTACTTCCTGTGCAGGTAACTCTCCAGGCCCTCGGGGCCGCCTTCCTGGCCATAGCCGCTGTCCTTGAGGCCGCCGAAGGGCGCCTCGATGGCGGAGACCGAGAAGGTGTTGATGCCGATGCCGCCGGCCTGCAGCTCGTCGCCCACCGCCACCGCGGTGGCGGCGGACTGGGTGAAGGCGTAGGCGGCCAGGCCGTAGGGCGTATCGTTGGCGCGGGCCAGGCCCTCCTCCAGCGTGGAGAAGCGGCGCACCAGGGCCAGCGGGCCGAAGGGCTCGATGCGCAGGGCCTGCGCGGACTCGGGCGTGTCGGCCACCAGGGTGGGACGGAAGAAGTTGCCGCGGTCGCCGACCCGGCTGCCGCCGGCCACCACGCGGCCGCCGCCGGCCACGGCGTCGGCCAGCAGGCCTTCGATCGCCTCGACCCGGCGCGTGTTCGCCAGCGCGCCCATCTGGTTGGCGGGGTCCAGACCGGGGCCGACCTTGAGCGCGTCCAGCGCCTGCGCGTAGCGGGCGACGAAGGCGTCGTGGATGCCCTCCTGCACCAGGAAGCGGGTGGGCGAGGTGCAGACCTGGCCGGCATTGCGGCTCTTGCCCTGCACGCAGGTGGCCACGGTGCGCTCGAGGTCGGCGTCGTCGAAGACCAGCACCGGCGCATGGCCGCCCAGTTCCAGCGTGCAGGGCTTGGGCCCCACCGCCGCCAGGCGGGCCAGCTCGCGGCCCACGCCGGTGGAGCCGGTGAAGGTGACCTTGCGGATCACGGGCGACGTGATCAGGTGGGACGAGACCTCGGCGGGCACGCCGAACACCACGTTCAGCACGCCGGCGGGCAGGCCGGCGTCGGCCAGGGCCTGCGCCAGCACCATCGTCGACTGCGGCGTCTCCTCCGAGGGCTTGATGACGACGCTGCAGCCGGCGGCCAGCGCCGGCGCGATCTTGCGCGCCGGCAGGATGGCGGGGAAGTTCCAGGGCGTGAAGGCCGCCACCGGGCCCAGCGGCTGCGGGATCACCAGCTGCCGGGTGCCCCGCACCCGCGCCGGGATCACCCGGCCATAGGAGCGCAGCGCCTCCTGCGCGTACCACTCGAAGGTCTCGGCACTGAGGGTGAACTCCAGGCGCGACTCGGCCAGGGTCTTGCCCTGCTCCAGGGTCATCAGGCGGGCCATGTCCTCGACCCGCTCGCGCACCAGGGCGGCGGTCCGCATCAGCACCGCGGCGCGCTCCTGCGGCGACTTCAGCCGCCACAGCTCGAAGCCCGCCGCGGCCGCGGCCAGGGCATCGTCCAGGTCCTGCGCGCTGGCGCGCGGCACCTCGGCCAGCACCTCGCCAGTGGCCGGGTTGCGGACCTCGCCGGCGACGCCCTGCCCGCCCGCGCGCCAGGCGCCGGCGATGTACTGCCGGACCACGGGGTAGGCCTGGGCGTCTCTTGCGTTCATGGGTGTCTCCTGAGGGGCGGGTTGAATTTTGGCGAAGCATATCGTCTGCTTCAATACGGCCTATCAGGTGTTATCCCTGATTTAGACCACATGCATATCGTTGACATGCATACGAGTTTGTCGATAGCATCCCACCCCATCGGCTTGCCGGGCGACCGTGCCCCGGCGCCGCCACGCGGAGTCCCCCATGGCACTACATCCCTTCGTGCAGAAGATGCTGGAGGCGGCGCGCGCCGCCGGCCGCCCGGCGCTGTCGGCCGGCACGCCGCAGCAGTCGCGAGAGCTGGTCGCCACCACCCGCGCCGCGCTGGGCGCCGGGCCCCAGGTCGGCGAGGTGCGAGACCTGCGCATTCCCACCCGCGCCGGCGAGGTGCCGGCGCGCCTGTACCGGGCCGCCGGCGGGTCCGAGCCCGGGCTGGTGGTCTACCTCCACGGCGGCGGCTGGGTCTGCGGCTCGGTGGACGACTTCGATGTCCTGACCCGCGCGCTGGTCGACAAGTCGGGCTGCGCCGTGCTGTCGGTGGACTACCGCCTCGCGCCGGAGCACCCCTTCCCCGCCGGCCTGGAGGATGCGCAGGACGCGATCGCCTGGGCCCACGACCACCTCGCCAGCCTGATCGGCGGCCCTGGCCGCCTGGCCGTGGCCGGCGACAGCGCGGGCGGCAACCTGGCCACCGTGGCCGTGGCCCGCCTGGCCGGGCGCGCGCAGGTGGCCCTGCAGTGCCTCTTCTACCCCGTGGCCGACAGCGACTTCACCCGCCCGAGCTACCGCGCGCACAGCCAGGGCATGCCCCTGACGGATGCCGACATGGACTGGTTCTTCCGCCACTACGCGCCGCCGTCGCTCTGGCAGCACCCCGACATCGCCCCGGTGCGCCGCGACGACCTCGCGGGCCATCCCCCGGCCTGGATCGCGGTCGCCGAGTACGACGTGCTCCACGACGAAGCCGTGGCCTATGCCGAACGCCTGCGCGCCGCGGGCGTGCCCGTCACCCTGGAGCGCGCGGACGGCCTGCCGCACGGCTTCGCCCGCATGCTGAACCTGATTCCCGAGGCCGACGCCGTGGTGACCCGGGCCGCCGCCGAGATCCGCCGCCGCTGCGCCGCCCCCTGACCGACAGACCGACCGACAACACGAGGAGACCCCCATGAATGCACCCCGGACCGAGCGCTTCGACGTCGTGGTCGTGGGCGCCGGCTTCGCCGGCCTGTACCTGCTGCACCGCCTGCGCAAGCAGGGCCTGAAGGTGGCCGTGCTGGAGGCCGGCGACAACGTCGGCGGCACCTGGTACTGGAACCGCTACCCCGGCGCGCGCTGCGATGTCGAGAGCCTGGAGTACTCCTACTCCTTCGACGAGGCGCTGCAGCAGGAGTGGCGCTGGAGCGAGCGCTACGCCGCCCAGCCCGAGATCCTTCGCTACATCAACCATGTGGCCGACCGCTTCGACCTGCGCCGCGACATCCGCCTGGAGACCCGCGTCACCGACGCCGAGTTCGACCCCGCCGCGAACCGCTGGACCGTCACCACCGGCAACGGCCAGGTGCTGCAGGCGCGCTTCTGCGTCATGGCCACCGGCTGCCTGTCCAACGCCCAGGTGCCGAAGTTCCCCGGCCTGGACAGCTTCCAGGGCCGCTGGTTCCACACCGGCTTCTGGCCGAAGGAGGGCGTGGACTTCACCGGCCAGCGCGTGGGCATCGTCGGCACCGGCTCCACCGGCATCCAGGTGATCCCGATCGTGGCCAGGCAGGCCGCGCACCTGACCGTGTTCCAGCGCACGGCGAACTACAGCATTCCCCTGCGCAACGGCCCGCTGACCGACGAGGCCGACCAGGCCGTCAAGCGCCGCTACGCCGAGGTGCGGCAGCAGGCCCGCACCAGCCCCTCGGGCGTGGCCGGCTTCACCGTCCCCACCCGCGGCGTGCTGGAGACGCCGCCCGAGGAGGTGGAGAAGGCCTTCCAGGCCCGCTGGGATTTCGGCGGCATCGGCTTCACCCGCACCTTCAACGACGTGCTGTTCAAGGAGGAGGCCAACCGCATCGCCCGCGAGTTCGTGGTCCCGCGCATGCTCGCGCCGGTGCGCGACCCGGCGCTGCGCGCGAAGCTCACGCCCACCTACCCGATCGGCACCAAGCGCCTGTGCGGCGACACCGGCTACTTCGAGACCTACAACCGCGACAACGTCACCCTGGTCGACCTCAAGGCCGACCCGATCGAGGCCATCACGCCCACCGGCCTCCGCACGAAGGACGCGCACCACGACCTGGACGCGATCATCTTCGCCACCGGCTTCGACGCCATCACCGGCGCCCTGCTCTCGGTGAACATGCGGGTCAAGGGCGGCGGCGACCTGCGCAGCGCCTGGGCCCAGGGCCCGCGCGCCTACCTGGGCCTGATGACCGCCGGCCTGCCGAACCTGTTCATGGTGACCGGCCCGGGCAGCCCCTCCGTCCTGAGCAACGTGGTGGTCTCGATCGAGCAGCATGTGGACTGGATCGCCGACTGCCTTGAGAACCTGAAGGCCCGAGGCATCAACCGGATCGAGGCGACCGCGCAGGCGCAGGAGGACTGGGGCCGGCATGTCGACGAGCTGGCCAGCCGGTCGCTGCTGCCGGACACCGCCTCCTGGTATGTCGGCGCCAACATCCCGGGCAAGCCCCGGGTGTTCATGCCCTACATGGGCGGCGTCGGCGTGTTCCGCCGCAAGTGCGACGAGATCGCCCGCGACGGCTATGCCGGCTTCGCCCTGTCCACCGTGCCCGAGGCGGACTGATTTCCCTGCAACCCCATTCACCGTACCCATGAATTTCGCTGAGACCGAAGACCAGACCGCGATCCGCACCGCGGTCGAAGACATCTGCAAGACCTTTACCGACGACTACTGGCTGGAGCGTGACCGCGAAGGCGGCTTCCCGATGGACTTCTACCGCGCCATGGCCGGCGCCGGCTGGCTCGGCATCGCCATGCCGCAGGAGTACGGCGGCGCGGGCCTGGGCATCCTCGAGGCCTGCATGATGATGGAGGCCGTCTCGGGCTCGGGCGCGGGCATGTCGGGCGCGTCCGCGATCCACATGAACGTGTTCGGGCTGCACCCGGTGGTGGTGTACGGCACCGAGGAACAGAAGAAGCGCTGGCTGCCGCCCATCATCCGCGGCGAGGTGCAGGCCTGCTTCGGCGTGACCGAGCCCAACACCGGCCTGAACACCCTCAAGCTCAAGACCTTCGCCGAGCGCCGCGGCGACCGCTATGTGGTCAAGGGCCAGAAGATCTGGATCTCCACCGCGCAGGTGGCGCACAAGATCCTGCTGCTGGCGCGCACCACGAAGATCGAGGACGTGAAGAACCCGCGGCATGGCCTGAGCCTGTTCTACACCGACCTGGACCGCACCAAGGTGCAGGTGCGCGAGATCGAGAAGATGGGCCGCAAGGCGGTGGACTCCAACGAGCTGTTCATCGACGGCCTGGAGATCCCGGTGGAGGACCGCATCGGCGAAGAGGGCCGCGGCTTCGACTACATCCTGCACGGCCTGAACCCGGAGCGCGTGCTGCTCGCCGCCGAGGCCATCGGCCTGGGCGTGGCGGCGCTGCGCCGCGCCACCCGCTACGCCAACGAGCGCGTGGTGTTCGACCGCCCCATCGGCAAGAACCAGGGCGTGCAGCACCCGCTGGCGCAGCGCTGGGTGGAGCTGGAAGCGGGCCGCCTGATGTACCAGCGCGCCGCCTGGCTGTACGACCAGGGCCAGCCCTGCGGCCCCGAGTCCAACGCCGCCAAGTACCTGTGCGCCGAGGCCGGCTTCACCGCCTGCGAGACCGCGGTGCTCACGCACGGCGGCTTCGGCTACGCCAAGGAATACCACGTGGAGCGCTACCTGCGCGAGGCCATGCTCCCGCGCATCGCGCCGATTTCCCCGCAGTTGATCCTGTGCAACATCGCGGAGAAGGCGCTGGGCCTACCCAAGTCGTACTGACCCGGCCTGCGCCATCGCCTGGACTTCGGCCTCGCCGAAGCCCAGCTCGCGCAGGATCTCCGCCGAGTGCTGGCCCAGCATCGGCGGCGGGCGGCGCAGCTTCGTGCGCTCGCCGTCCAGGCGCACCGGCTGCGCCACCGAGCGCAGCGCACCCAGCTGCGGGTGCTGGTAGCCGTACACCATGCCGCTGGCCTCGGTGTGCGGGTTGGCGGACAGCTCCCCCAGCGAGTGCAGCGGCGAGCACGGAATGCCCTTGGCCGAGAGCTGCTCGATCCAGGTGTCGCGCGGGCGGGTGCGCAGCACCTCCTGCACGCGGCCCACGGTCTCGGCGCGGTGCGCCACGCGGTCGGGGTTGGTCCGAAAGCGCGGGTCATCCACCATGTCCTGCAGGCCGGCGACCTCGCAGAAGGCGCGCCACAGGGTTTCGTTGGCCACGCCCAGGATCAGGGGCCGGTCCTGCGTCTCGAAGGCCTCGTAGGGGCACAGCGACTCGTGCCCCGAGCCCGGGCGCTCGGGCTCGGTGCCGCGCTCCCAGAAGCTCTGGAGGAAGTAGCCGAGGAAGCCGGTGGCGGTGTCGAACAGCGAGGCCTCCACGCGGCCGCCCAGGCCGGTGCGCTCGCGCTCCAGCAGGGCCGCCTGGATGCCGATCAGGGCATGCAGGCCGGTGGCCTGGTCCACCGGCGAGAAGGGGCTGCGCACCGCCTTGCCGCCGCGCTCGCCGGTGATGGACAGCATGCCGCAGTAGGCCTGCAGGATCACGTCGTAGCCCTTGCCCTCCTTCATCGGGCCGACGCTGCCGAAGCCGCTGATGCTGCAGCACACCGCGCGCGGGTTGAGTTCGGCCAGGCGCTGCGCGCCGACACCGAGGCGCTCGGCCACGCCGGGGCCGAAGCTCTCGATGATCACGTCGGCCTGCTTGATCAGGCGGTCGACCACCTCGCGGCCATGGGGGCTGCGCAGGTCCAGCGCGATGCTGCGCTTGTTGCGGTTGGCGCTCAGGAAGATGGCGCCGGTCGGGGCGGCATCGTCCACCTTGCGCAGGGGCGGCCACTGGCGGGTGTCGTCCCCGCCCTCGATCGGTTCCACCTTGATCACCTCGGCGCCCATGTCGCCGAGGTACTGGGCGCACAGCGGGCCGGCCAGCACCTTCGACATGTCCAGCACCTTCAGGCCGGCCAGGGGGGTCGCACTCATGGTTTCTCCAGGGATTGCATCAAGTTAGTTCGCTACCATATCATATGAATGGCTACGTAAAAAATCCATTCCCCATCCCCCACCGAGAAGGAGACATCCCATGAGCGCCTGGGCCATCGTTGCCAACAACGAACCACTGCAACCGATCGAACAGGCGCCGCTGCAGGCGCAGGGCTGCGAGGTGGTGCTGGAGGTCACGCATGCCGGCGTCTGCCATTCCGACCTCCATCTCTGGCACGGCTACTACAACATGGGCGGCGGCAAGCGGATGATGCTGGCCGACCGCGGCGTGACGCTGCCGCGCGTGCCGGGCCACGAGATCGTGGGCCGGGTGGTGCGCGTCGGCCCCGACGCGCAGGGCGTGAAGGTGGGTGACCACCGCATTGTGTTTCCCTGGCTTGGCTGCGGACAGTGCGAGGTGTGCCGCGCGGGACAGGACAACCTGTGCAACCAGCCCTGCGCCCTTGGCGTGCGCCAGGACGGCGGCTACGGCAAGGAGGTGAAGGTGCCGCATCCGCGCTTCCTGGTGGACTTCGGCGACATCGACCCGGCCTTCGCCGCCACCCTCGCCTGCTCCGGCATCACCGTGTACTCCGCGATCCGCAAGCTGATGCCCATGGACCCCGACACGCCGGTGGTCCTGTTCGGCGCCGGCGGCCTGGGCCTGGCGGCGATCTGCATGCTGCAGGCCCTGGGGCACCGTCGCATCGTCTCGGTGGACATCGGCGCGGACAAGCGCGAGGCCGCCCTGGAGATGGGCGCTACCGCCGTCGTCGACGGCAACGCGCCGGACCTGGTGGCCGCGATCCATGCCGTCACCGGCGGGCCGGTGATGGCGGCGATGGACTTCGTGAACATCTCCTCCACGGCCACCGTCGGCCTGGAGATCCTCGGCAAGTCCGGCCGGCTGGTGCTGGTGGGCGTGGGCGGCGGCGAGCTGATGGTGTCGCTGGCCGGCATGATCTTCCGGCCCCGCACGGTCATGGGCAGCATGACCGGCAACCCGCAGGACCTGCGCGATGTCGCCGAGCTGGCCCGCAGCGGCAAGCTCAAGGCGCTGCCGATCACCCGCATGGAGAAGGACCGCGCCAATGAGGCCGTCTACATGCTGAACGAGGGCCGCGCCAAGGGCCGCATCGTGCTGGTCTGACCCTGCGGACAGGACCGCAGCGTCAGTTGGCCTTGATGTTGTTGTCCTGCGCCACCTGCCGCCACATCGGGATCTCGGCGGCGATCAGGCGGGCGAAGTCCTGCGAGGTGGTGGCCTGCGGGATGACGGACATGCCCTCCAGCTTCGCGCGCACGTCCGGCATGGCGACGATCTTCGCCACCGCGTCCTCGAGCTTCTTCACGATGTCCGCCGGCGTGCCGGCGGGCGCGAGCAGGCCGATCCACAGCGAGACCTTGAGGTCGATGCCCTGCTCGGCCAGCGTGGGCACGTTGGGCAGCTGCTTGAGGCGCTCCGCGGTGGTGACGGCCAGCGCCTTCACCCGGCCGCTTTGCAGGCCCACCGAGGCCGGGCCGGCATCGGCCAGGGCCATGGTGACGTCGCCGGTCATGACGGCCATCACCGACTCGTTGGCGCCCTTGTAGGGGATGTGCGCGAACTTCGCGCCGACCTTGCGGTTGAACAGCTCGGTAATGAGCTGGAACGAGGCCGAGCTCGCCGCGTAGTTGGCCTTGTCCGGGTTGGCCTTGGCCTGGGCCGCGAGCTCCTGCACGGTCTTCGCCGGGTTGTTGGCGTTCACCAGCAGCACCAGCGGCGAGTTGCTGACCCAGGAGATCGGGGTGAAGTCGTTCGGGCCGTACGGCAGGTTGCCGCCCAGGGCGTGGTTGAAGATCACAGGCCCGGGCGCGCCCATCATCAGCGTGTAGCCATCGGGCCTGGCCTTGGCCACGTAGGCCGAGCCGACCACCGCACCCACGCTGGGGCGGTTCTCCACGACCACGGGCTGGCCGATCAGGGCTGGCAGCTTCTCGGCGACGATGCGCGCGGTCGCATCCACGCCGCCACCGGCGGCATAGCCGACCACGATCGTGACCGGCTTCGAGGGCCAGGCCTGGGCGCTCGCGGCCAGCGGCATCGCGCCGGCGGCCAGCGTGCCCGCGGCGGCCAGCAGGAGGTGAAGTCGTCGTCTTGCGTTCATCGTCGTCTCCTTGGTCTGGTTGTCGTCACTGCAGGCCGACCTGCACGTTCATCACCGCGCTGCGGCCGGCATCGACGGCCCGCAGGCAGCGCGCGATCGCGCCCTCGAGCTGCGAGGGGTCGTCCACATACTCGCCATGCGCGCCGAAGGCCTCGGCCACCTTCTCGAAGCGGCGCTCCTGCCCCTGCAGGCGGGCCTGGAATTCATTGGCCTTGGCCGCCTCGCCGTCGGGATAGACGCGCAGCACCGCTTCCTTCACCGCCTGCCAGCCGCCGTTGTCCAGGACCACGGTGAACACCGGCAGGCCGTAGCGCTGCGCCGTGGCGTACACCGACGTCGGGGTGGAGAAGTGGAAGCTGCCGTCGCCCACCACATGGACCACGCGCCGGTCCGGGCAGGCCAGGCGCGCCCCCAGGGCCATGCCGCCGCCGAAGCCCAGTCCGCCGCCCGCGCCGCACAGGAGCGTGAGCGGCTCGCTGCGCGGGATCTGCGTGAGCACCGCGGGCGAGTTGCGGATCGCCTCGTTGATCACGATGTCCTTGGCATCGATGGCGCGGCCCAGCGCAGCGCACACATGGGCGGCGGAGACCGCGCCACGCCGCCCGGCCTCCGCGGCCGCCGCGGCGACCGCCTTGCGCCGCGCGGTGCGGGTCTCGCCCCAGCCGGCGATGCGCGCGACCACGCGCGCATGGAAGGCGTCGTCGGCAAGTTCGCGCACGCGCGCCGCCACCTGCCGCAGCGCGGTGGCGCAGTCGGCCTGGGCGCGCCAGTCGGTGGCAAAGCCCCACATCGGGAAGTCCTGCTTGATCGGGTCCACGTCGACCTGCGCCCACCAGGTCTGGGGCGACGGCTGCACGAACTTGGGCAGCCAGGGCACGTCGACATCGAGCAGCAGGCCGAGGTCGGCGCCCTCGAGGCCCTTGGCCGGGTCGAAGCCGGCGAAGCACGGGTGCTCCCGCGAGATCGCGAGGTGGCTCGGCATGAACTCCACGACACGCAGGCCGCACAGGAGCGCGAGGTCCTCCAGCGCCTTCACCGCCTCGGCCTTGCGGCCCAGGTAGGAGGTGACGACCACGGGCGACTCGGCCTGCAGAAGGCGCTGCGCCAGTTCGTCCACGCGTTGCGCGTCCAGGCCGCCGGCGGCCACCGGGCCGTAGCGCGGCGCGCCGAAGGCCTGCACCGGTGCGTCGATGTCCTCGGCCAGCACCTCGCGCGGCAGCGTGAGGTAGACCGGACCGGGCGGGTCGCTGTGCATCACCGAGTGCGCGCGCCGCAGCACCTCGGGCGCGATGCGGCCGGTGGGCAGGGTGTACTCCCACTTCACATAGGGCCGCACCAGGCTGCCGATGTCGAACGGGTCCTGCACGAAGTGCACGTAGTTGTCGCGCGAGCCGGGCATCTCGCCACGCAGGGTGTAGGGTGCCTTGCCCGCCACCAGCATCACCGGCAACCGGCCGCGGAACAGGTTGTGCATGCCCATGGCCGCATTCGCGGTGCCGGCATCCACATGCACCATCACCGCCTGCCCGCGCCCGGTGACGGCCGCATAGCCGGCGGCCATGTGCATGGCCACGTTCTCGTGCGGGCACAGCACCAGCTGCGGATGCGGCAGGCCCTCACGGTCGCGCCGCGCGAGCTCCTCGATCAGCGACACATGGTCGGTGCCGAGGTTGGCGAAGACGTACTGGATGTCGAGGTCGGCGAGGCCCTCGAGGAAGTGGTGGGCGCCGCTGCGGGCGGGGGAGGCGTTCAAGGAAGGCTCGCGGGCAACGTGGGTTGCCGCGAGCTTAGGAAGCCGGGCGCCGCCGCCGGCACCGGGCTTACCCGCAGGCTGTCACGTCGGGCACAGGCGCGGGCCGGCGCCGGGGGCAGCCGCCCCCTTGGGGGTCAGGCGTCGAGCTTGGTGCCCGCGGCCTTCACCACGCCGGCCATGCGCTGGTAGTCGGCGGCCAGCAGCTTGGCGAAGTCGCCGTTGCTGACGGCGTGCGGCTCGATCCCCTGCTTGTCCAGGCGCTCGAGGATCACCGGATCCACCAGCAGCTTCGCCATCGCGGCGTTGATGCGGTTGGCGGCGGCCGCCGGCGTGCCGGCCGGGCCGAGCAGGCCGAACCAGGAATCGAACTCGTAGCCGGGCAGCCCCGTCTCCGACAGCGTCGGCAGCTCGGGGATGTGCTTGCTGCGCTTGGGCGAGGTCACGCCGAGCAGGCGCAGGCGGCTGTCCTTGGCGAAGGCCAGCGCGCCGATGCTGGCGGCGATCACGGCCTGGGCGCGGCCCGAGATCACCTCGTTGATCGCCTCGCCCGTGGCCTTGAGCGGCACATGCACCATGTCGATGCCGGCCTTGCCGCAGAACGAGGCCATGGCCAGGTGCGTGGCGCTGCCGATGCCGGCCGAGGCGTAGTTCATCTTGCCGGGGTTGGCCTTGGCATGGCGGATGAACTCGGCGGCCGTCTTCGCCGGCACGTCGGGGTGGACCATCATCACATAGCTGGCGTGGCCCACATGGGCGTAGGGCGTGAAGTCCTTCTGCGGGTCGTAGGGCAGCTTGTTGTAAAGGTGGGCCGCGATGTTGTGGCTGGCCGCGGCCATGACCATCACCGTGCCGTCGGCCTCGGCCTTGGCCACGAAGCCGGTGCCGATGGTGCCGCCCGCGCCGGCGCGGTTCTCGACGATCACCGTCTGGCCCAGGGCCTGCCCGAGTTCGGTGGACAGCGAGCGCGCCAGGATGTCCTGCACGCCCCCTGCGGCGAAGGGCACGATGATGCGAATGGGTTTGCCCGAGGGCACCTGCGCCACGGCGGGGAGGACGGCGGCGGCGAGGCCGGTGGCCAGGAGCTGTCGGCGTTGGATCATGGGAGCTTGCTTCCTTCCTGGAGTCAGTCGATGCAGATCTGGTCGGCGAGGCGGCGCATGAAGCGCTCGCACCAGGCGAGCTGCTCCAGGGCCACCCATTCATTGGGCTGGTGGGCCTGCGCGATGTGGCCGGGGCCGCAGACGATGGTGGGCACGCCGGCCTGGTGGAACAGCGCCGCCTCGGTGCCGAAGGACACCTTGCCCGCGCCGCTGGCCGGGTCGAGCTCGGCGCAGTGGAAGCACAGCTGCGCGATCTCGCTGTCGGGGGCGGTGGCGAAGCCGGGCAGGACCGACTTCACTTCATGCGTGATGCCGGTGTCGGGCGCGACGGCCCGCATCGCGGGGACCAGGCTGTCGGCGAAGGCCCGGGCCTCGGCGAACAACACCTGCGGGTCGTCCAGGTGGTGGTGGCGGATCTCCCAGGTCACCTCGCACAGGCGCGGGATGATGTTCAGCGCAGTGCCCCCCTGGATCACGCCGGTGTGCACGCTGGTGTGGGGCACGTCGTACACCGGATCGAACGGGCCGTCGGCCGCGAGCCGGCGGTGCATCGACTTGAGCTTGGCGACGAACTCGCAGGCGATCTCCACCGCGTTCACGCCCAGCGGCGTGAGCGAGGAGTGCGCCTCGAAGCCCTGGACCGTGGTCTTGAAGGCGTGCTTGCCCTTGTGGGCGATCACGACCTGCATGCCGGTGGGCTCGCCCACGATGCAGCCGGCGGGCTGGTAGCCCTGTTCCACCATGTCGGCAATGAGGCGGCGCACGCCGATGCAGCCCACCTCCTCGTCGTAGCTGAAGGCCAGGTGCACCGGGCGCTTGAGCCGGCGGCGCACCAGTTCGGGGACCAGCCACAGGGCGGTGGCGCCGAAGCCCTTCATGTCGGTGACGCCACGGCCGACCAGCTTGTTGCCAATCACCTGGGCCTTGAACGGGTCGGTGTCCCAGGGCTGGCCGTCGACCGGCACCACGTCGGTGTGGCCGGACAGGACGATGCCGCCCACCTTCGTCTCGCCGTCGGCGGCGGGGATGGTGCACCAGAGGTTGCACTTCTTGCCGCTGTCATCGTAGGTGCGGCGGCACTCGAGGCCGAGGGCGCGCAGGCGTGCCTCGGTCCAGTCGATCAGGGGCAGGTTGCTGTCACGCGAGACGGAGGCGAAGGCCACCCATTGCTCGATCAGGGGAAGCGCCGCGAGGTCGGCGGCGCGCGCGCTTCGCAGGGCGGAGGAAGGGATCGGTGCGTTCATGGCGCAACCATATCGCAATCCGCGTGCCACCCGCTGTCACGAGGGCACCGCGGCGGGTAGTGAATTCGTTGGGGAAGCGAGCGGGTCAGCGCGGAGCGGTGGCGCCCGAGGCCTGGGCGTCCGCGCGGGCCGGGCGCGCCGCGCCGGCGGCCGCCGCCTCGACGGCTTCATCGGCCTCGCCCAGCGGCGTGAGCCAGGCATCCGGATGGATCACCCCCGAGGCCCAGGTCACCCGCTCGCAGGAAACGGTGCCATCGCGTTCGAGGATCAGCCAGGGGGCGGATTGCGACGGCTGGATGTGCCAGCAGGGCCGGCCGTCATCGGACTCCAGCGGCCCGAGAACCTCGACGACCCGGCCGATGTTGCCCTCGCATCCAGGATGCTCGGCGATCACCAGGGCAAGAGAGCCAGGGCTGCAGCGGGTCTGCATGGGAGGTGGTCCGTCCAGGTCGGCGTTGACGCTTATCGCTTAATGGAAATGTTAAGCGATTTGACCATTGTCTTCGGATCACCGACGGGCGACAAGCCCCGTGGAATCGCCGAAGTGTCGCATGCGCGACACGCGGGCACCTCGGGGATGCCCGCTCCGCCCCGTCAGGACGCCTCGAGCTCGCTGGCGCCGACGCTCGCAAGCAGGCAGCGGCCCAGCTGGTCGAGGTAGCGCAAGGCCTTCTTGGTCGGCATGACGAACTTCACCCGGGAATCGGCGGTGGAGGTCTGCAGCGCGATCATCTCGCGCTCGATCAAGCCCTTGACCCGGCGGTGTACCGTGCTCGCGGAGCGGGACAGGGCCGGGTGGCGCATCAGGCCGACCACGGTGATGTTCTGCTGGTTGAGCCAGTAGGTGGCCAGCACCTCGATGATTTCCCGCTCGTCCGGCACGAGGTCCGGCAGGCGATCACCACCTTTCGCCGCGCTGAGCTGGCTCAGGAATCGCAGGTAGGCAACGGAAGGAGAAGTCTGTGCAAGACGTTTCGACATGGTGCATCCAGCGGCTCAAAGATCCGCTACCTGAAGGGCCAAGCAAAGCCCGCACCCGGTCGTTACTGCCATCACCGCTGCCACCTTCCTGCACATACGTTCAAAAAAAGATGGGCGATCTTAGCCGTCTTAGCAAAGAAGGGAACAGGGGAAAACGACAAGGCCTCCCGAAGGAGGCCTTTGAAATTCGTTGGCGGAGTGGACGGGACTCGAACCCGCGACCCCCGGCGTGACAGGCCGGTATTCTAACCGACTGAACTACCACTCCGCGTCGGAGTTGCTTCGCCCTGCAGATGCAGGAATCGAGTGCAACCAAACTCTGGCGACCCTACGGGGATTCGAACCCCGGTACTTACCGTGAAAGGGTAATGTCCTAGGCCTCTAGACGATAGGGTCAAACCTGGACGGACTGTTGAACCAGAACACGTGGTGGAGGTAAACGGGATCGAACCGATGACCTCTTGCATGCCATGCAAGCGCTCTCCCAGCTGAGCTATACCCCCCGGGTGTTCTGCTTCAACGAAGGCCTGCCCTGAAGCAAACCTTTGTCAAACTCTTGGCGGAGTGGACGGGACTCGAACCCGCGACCCCCGGCGTGACAGGCCGGTATTCTAACCGACTGAACTACCACTCCGCGTCGGGGTTGCTTCGCCCTGCAGATGCAGGAATCAAGTGCAACCAAACTCTGGCGACCCTACGGGGATTCGAACCCCGGTACTTACCGTGAAAGGGTAATGTCCTAGGCCTCTAGACGATAGGGTCAAAACCTTGGATTTTCATCCGTCGACACAGTGGATGGTGGAGGTAAACGGGATCGAACCGATGACCTCTTGCATGCCATGCAAGCGCTCTCCCAGCTGAGCTATACCCCCGTCCGGTGTCGAGAACGAGATTCTACAACGTTTTTTGGCTGCTCGACAACCGATCCAAAACTTCTTTTCGCGGGACGAGTGCGAGCACCGCATCGAGCGACGGCGTCTGCGCGGTGCCCATGACCAGCACCCGCACCGGCATGGCCAGCTGCGGCATCTTCAGGCCGGTGGCGCGCAGCGTCTCCTTGATGGCCTCGCTGATCGCCGCCTTGTCCCACTCGCAGGTCTCGAGCATCTTCGCAAGCATGGAGATCGCGGGACGCACGCCCTCGGTCACATGCTTGGCCAGTTCATCGGCGTCGGGCCGGACCTCGCGGTAGAACTTCGCGGCCCAGTCGGCCAGGATCACGGTGGTGTCACAGCGATCCTTGAACAGGCCGCAGATGGCGGGCAGGCGCGCGTCGGCGGCGATGCCGCGCGCGGCGAGTTGCGCCTCCACCAGCTGCGCGAGCGACCCGTCGCTCGCGGCCTTCATGTGCTGGGCGTTCACCCAGCGCAGCTTGGCCTCGTCGAACTGCGCGGCGCTGCGGCCCAGGTGGTCCAGGTCGAACCACTGCAGGAACTGCTCGCGCGAGAAGATCTCGTCGTCGCCATGGGACCAGCCCAGGCGCGCGAGGTAGTTCACCACGGCGTCGGCCAGGAAGCCCTCGTCGCGGAACTGCGTCACGGGCTTGGCGCCATTGCGCTTGGACATCTTCTCGCCCTGCTCGTTCAGCACGGTGGGCAGGTGCGCGTACACCGGCGGCTCCTTGCCGAGGGCGCGGAAGATGTTGATCTGCCGCGGCGTGTTGTTCACGTGGTCATCGCCTCGGATCACGTGGGTGATGGCCATGTCGATGTCATCGACGACCACGCAGAAGTTGTAGGTGGGCGTGCCGTCGGGACGGGCGATCACGAGGTCGTCGAGTTCGGCATTGGCGATCTCGATGCGGCCCTTGACCTTGTCGTCCCAGGCGACCACGCCCTCCTTCGGGTTGCGGAAACGCAGCACCGGCTGCACGCCCTCGGGCACCGGCGGCAGGACCTTGCCCTCCTCGGGGCGCCAGGTGCCGTCGTAGCGGGGCTTCTCCTTGCTGGCCATCTGGCGCTCGCGCAGCGCGTCGAGCTCGGCGACCGACATGTAGCAGGGGTAGACCAGGCCCTGCGCCTTCATCTGGGCCAGCACCTCGCGGTAACGGTCCATGCGCTGCATCTGGTAGAACGGGCCCTCGTCGTGGTCCAGGCCCAGCCAGGACATGCCCTCGAGGATCACGTCGACCGCGGCCTGCGAGGAACGCTCCAGGTCGGTGTCCTCGATGCGCAGGATGAAGTCGCCGCCCTGCGAGCGCGCGAAGGCCCAGGGGTACAGCGCCGAGCGGATGTTGCCCAGGTGGATGAAGCCCGTCGGCGACGGGGCAAAGCGGGTGCGGACTTTCACGTGGGGATCAGAGCAGGTCCAGGCCGCGCGAGAGGTCGGCCTTGAGGTCATCGAGGTGTTCCAGGCCCACGGCGACGCGGACCAGGTTCTGGCGGATGCCGGCGGCCTGGCGCTGTTCCTCGGTGAGGCGGCCGTGCGAGGTGCTGGCGGGCTGGGTGATGATGGTCTTCACGTCGCCCAGGTTGGCGGTGACGGACATCAGCAGCGTGGAGTCGATCACCGTGAAGGCGTTGCGCCGCGCGGCCTCGGGCGTGTCGCCCTTGACGTCGAACGACAGCACCGCGCCGCCCAGGCCGCGCTGCTGCTTCATGGCCAGCGCGTGCTGCGGGTGGCTCTCCAGGCCGGGGTAGTAGACGCGTTCGACCTTCGGGTGCGCCTCGAGCCAGCGGGCCAGCTCCAGCGCGCGGGCCGACTGCGCCTCCATGCGGATGCCCAGCGTCTCCAGGCCCTTGAGCACCACCCAGGCGTTGAAGGCCGACAGCGTGATGCCGGCGCTGCGCATGACGGGAATGAACTTGTCCTTGACCAGCGCCTTGCTGGCGCACAGCGCGCCGGCGATGACGCGGCCCTGGCCGTCGAGGTACTTGGTGCCCGAGTGGATGATGATGTCGGCGCCCAGGTCCGCCGGGCGCTGCAGCGCCGGGGTGCAGAAGCAGTTGTCCACTGCCAGCAGCGCGCCGGCGGCGTGGGCGATGTCGGCCAGGGCGCGGATGTCGCAGACCTCGGTGAGCGGGTTGGTCGGCGTCTCGGCGAAGAACAGCTTCGTGTTCGGCTTGACCGCGGCCTGCCACTCGGCGAGGTCGGTCTGCGAGACGAAGGTGCTCTGTACGCCGAACTTGCCGAACTCGGAGGCGATCAGCTTGATCGTGGAGCCGAACACCGAGCGCGAGCACACCACATGGTCACCCGCCTTCAGCAGCCCCATGCAAAGCAGCAGGATCGCGCCCATGCCGCTGGCCGTGGCGACGCAGGCCTCGGTGCCCTCGAGGGCGGCCAGGCGCATCTCCATGCTGGCCACCGTCGGGTTGGTGAAGCGCGAGTAGATGAAGCCCTCCTCCTCGCCGGCGAAGCGGCGCGCGGCCGTCTCGCAATCGGGCTGGGTGAAGGAGGACGTGAGGTACAGGGCCTCGGCGTTCTCGCCGTACTGGCTCTTGTCGACGGCGGCGCGCACCGCCAGGGTGTCGAGGTGCAGGCCCTCGGGCAGCTTGCGGGTCATGGGACTCAGGCCTCCTGGGCGTTGGGCAGCGCCAGGCGGGAGGTGTCGGACTCGGCCTCTTCCTGGCCCACGCGGCCCTCGTTCAGGCGCGTGATGTCCTCGGGGCTGACGTCGCCGGTGACGTAGACGCCGTCGAAGCAGGAAGCGTCGAAGCCGTCCAGCGACGGGTTGAGGCTGCTGACGGCGCGCTTCATCGCATCGACGTCCTGGTAGATCAGGGCGTCGCAGCCGATGATCTCGCGCACCTCCTCGAGGGTGCGGCCATAGGCGACCAGTTCCTTCGAGGTGGGCATGTCGATGCCGTAGACGTTGGGGAAGCGTACCGGCGGCGCGGCGCTGGCCATGTAGACCTTGCGGGCGCCCGCGTCGCGCGCCATCTGCACGATCTCGCGGCTGGTGGTGCCACGGACGATGGAGTCGTCGACCAGCAGCACATTGCGGCCCTTGAACTCGCTGCCGATCACGTTGAGCTTCTGGCGCACCGACTTCTTGCGCACGCCCTGGCCCGGCATGATGAAGGTGCGGCCCACGTAGCGGTTCTTGACGAAGCCCTCGCGGTACGGGATGCCGAGCAGGTGCGCCAGCTGCGTGGCGCTGGGGCGGCTGGACTCGGGAATGGGGATGACCACGTCGATCTCGCTGGGCGGCACGGTGGAGACCACGCGCTTGGCCAGCGTCTCGCCGAGGTTCAGGCGGGCCTGGTAGACGGAGATGCCATCGAGCACCGAGTCCGGGCGGGCCAGGTACACGTACTCGAAGATGCAGGGCATGAGCTTCGGGTTCTCGGCGCACTGGCGGGCATGGACCTGGCCCTGCAGGTCGATGAACACCGCCTCGCCCGGCGCCACGTGGCGCTCGAGCTGGTGGCCGGTGCCCTCGAGCGTGACCGACTCGCTGGCCACCATCACGGTGCCGTCCTTGCCGCGGCCGAGCGACAGCGGGCGGATGCCGTAGGGGTCGCGGAAGGCGACCACGCCGTAGCCGGCGACCAGCGCGATCACGGCGTAGGAGCCGCGCACGCGCTTGTGGACGTTGCCCACGGCGGTGAAGATGTCCTCGGGCTTGAGCGGCACGCCGCGGGTGGCGCGATCGAGCTCGTGCGCGAACACGTTCAGCAGCACCTCGGAGTCGCTCTCGGTGTTGATGTGGCGGTGGTCGGTGGAAAACAGTTCGGCCTTGAGCGCCTGCGCGTTCGTGAGGTTGCCGTTGTGCACCAGCACGATGCCGAAGGGCGCGTTCACGTAGAAGGGCTGCGCCTCTTCCTCGCTGTACGCGTTGCCGGCGGTGGGGTAGCGCACCTGGCCCAGGCCCACGCTGCCC
Source organism: Ramlibacter sp. MAHUQ-53 (assembly GCF_052600055.1). Taxonomy (NCBI): domain Bacteria; kingdom Pseudomonadati; phylum Pseudomonadota; class Betaproteobacteria; order Burkholderiales; family Comamonadaceae; genus Ramlibacter; species Ramlibacter sp. MAHUQ-53. The sequence continues at coordinate 330,786 of NZ_JBQWTS010000002.1, read as the reverse complement.
GGCAGGGCGCGCATGTTGCGGGTACGGAACACGTCACGCACCATGCCCTTGGCCTTGTGCATGAAGAACTTGTGCCCCTGCTGGGTCACGATGCCGGCCGCATCCTGGCCGCGGTGCTGCAGGAGCAGCAGCGCGTCATAAATCAGCTGGTTGACGGGGGCGTTGCTGACGACGCCGACGATTCCACACATTCCCTGTTACCCCGGTAGATACTGGCCGAATCGCTCGGGCAGTATCGGTTTCAATCCCTTGAGCAGCCGGGACGCGATGCCCGCGCCGGCCGACTCGTTCCATGCCGCAGTGTCCTTCAGCGGCGTCATCTGGACCACCACTGTGGCGGCCAGCGCGATCACCACGCCGCGAACCAGGCCAAATGCCGCACCCAGGACGCGGTCCACCGGCCGCAGGCCGACGGCCTCGATGACCTTCTTGGCCAGCCAGGCCAGCAGGCCCGCCGCGAACAGCGCACCCACGAACACCACCACGAAGCCCGCGGCATACCGCAGCACTTCGGAAGTCGACTGCCCCATCGGCAGCCAGGCCGCCATGTCGGGCGCCAGCCACTGGGCCAGCACGAAGGCGGCCACCCAGCCCGCCACCGACAGCACCTCGTACACCAGGCCGCGCCAGGCGCCCAGCGCCATCGACAGCGCCAGCACGGCAAGGAAGACCCAGTCCAGCGGGGCCAGCGTCATCACGCGGCCTCAGCTTACAGGGTGAGGACCGAGGCCGGCAATTCCAGGCCCTTGACCTTGGCAGCGGCCTTGTCGGCTTCGGTGCGCGTGCCGAACGGGCCGACCCGCACGCGGGTGCGCTTGCCTTCCTTGGTTTCGGCCACGTGGGTATAGGTCTTGAGCCCGGCCTTTTCCAGCTTGCTGCGCGCGGCAGCGGCCTTGGCGGGGTCGGCGAAGGCGCCGACCTGGACGACGAAGCGGGCGTCCGCGGCGGAGGCCGCGGCGGCGGGCGCGGCGGCGGCCGGCTTGCCCTCGAGCAGTGCCTTGGCGCGATCGCCGTCGCCGGACGGCTTGTGGGCGGCATCGGCCTTGGGATCCTTGTGGTCCTTGGGGTCCACGCGTGCCTCGGCCTTCGAGGCCGCCTTGGCGACGGGCGCCGCGGCAGGCGCCGACGCAGCGGGGGACACCGCCGGTACCACGGGCGCGACGGCCGCCGCAGGCGCGGCAGGCGCGGCAGGCGCGGGCACGGCAGCTTCGGCCTTGGCGGGCACCGGCGGCGCGGCCTCGACCAGGCCGGCAGCGGGCGTGGCCGCGGGCGCGGCGGCGCCGGCCGGCTTGGACTTGGCGCGGTCGGGGATGTCGATGGGGATGTCCACCGCGATCGGGCGGGGCTGGGTGTCGAACACCAGCGGGAAGCCGATCACGCCCGCAAGCACCAGGACGGCCGCGCCGATCAGGCGCTGGCGCGCGCGGCGGCGCATCGCCTCCACGCTCTCGGGCTGGCCGGACTGGGGGGACGGGGCGGAGGGATCCTCGCCACCCTTGCGGAACTTGAAGAAGGCCATGGAACTGCGTCGTGCCCGGTGGATTCAGGTGCGTCCGGGTCAGGCCCCGGGGCGCAGGTGCTGGGCCTGCAGACGGGGCACACCGCCCTCGAGAATGCCGCCCACCGTGAAGAACGAACCAAAGACCACGATTCTATCAGCGGGGTCGGCAGCGGCCGCGGCCGCCTCCAGGGCCGCGCGCGGGCTGGCATGCACGCTGGCGGCCACCTCGCGCGGGGGCAGCGAGGACGCCACCGCCTGCCAGCGCGCCAGCAGGCCGGCGCCGGTCTCGGCGCGCGCGGTGGGCAGGTCGCAGAAGTACCAGCGATCGGCCAGCGGGGCCAGGCGCCGGAACATGGCGTCCAGGTCCTTGTCGGCCATGGCACCGAAGACGAAGTGGGTGGTGGGGTAGAAGCCCATGGCATCCAGGTTCGCCACCAGGGCGCCCACCGCGTGCGGGTTGTGGGCCACGTCCAGCACCAGGGCGGGCTGGCCGGGCACGAGCTGGAAGCGCCCGGGCAGTTCGACCAGCGCCAGACCGTTGCGCACCGCCTGCGCCGTCACCGGCAGGCGCTCGCGCAGGGCGGTGAGGGCCGCCAGCACGCCCGAGGCATTGAGCAATTGGTTCGCACCGCGCAGCGCCGGGTACGCCAGGCCCGCGTAGCGCCGGCCGCGGCCGGCCCAGGCCCACTGCTGCTTGTCGCCGGAGAAGTTGAAGTCGCGCCCCAGCAGCCACAGGTCACAGCCCAGCTCGTTGGCGCGGTCGATCACGCTTTGCGGCGGCACCGGGTCGCTCACCACGGCCGGGCGGCCGGCGCGCAGGATGCCGGCCTTTTCCCGCCCGATGGTTTCCCGGTCCGGGCCGAGGAATTCCATGTGGTCCAGGTCCACGCTGGTGATGATGGCGCAGTCGGCGTCGACCACGTTGACCGCGTCCAGCCGCCCGCCCAGGCCCACCTCGAGGATGGCCACGTCCAAGCCGGCGGTGGCCATCAGGCTCAGGATGGCCAGCGTGGTGAATTCGAAGTAGGTCAGCGGCACGTCCTGGCGGGCCTTCTCGACCCGCGCGAAGTGCGGCACCAGCTCGCCGGGCTCGCAGATCTCGCCGTGCAGGCGGCAGCGCTCCTCGAAGTGCACCAGGTGCGGCGAGGTGTAGACGCCGGTGCGCCAGCCCGACTCGAGGGCGATGGCCTCCAGCATGGCGCAGGTCGAGCCCTTTCCGTTGGTGCCCGCCACGGTGATGACGGGGCAATCGAAGCGCAGCGCCATGCGGCCGGCGACCTCGCGCACGCGGTCCAGGCCCATGTCGATGGTCTTGGGGTGCAGGCGCTCGCAGTGGGCCAGCCAGTCCTGCAGGGTCATGTTGTCGGCGTTCATCGGGCGTGATTGTCGGGCCTTACCATCGGACCATGATCGTTGTGTATGGCATCCCCAACTGCGACACGGTGAAGAAGGCCCGCGCCTGGCTGGCCGAACGCGGCGTCGAGCACCGTTTCCATGACTTCAAGAAGGAGGGCGTGCACGCCGGGCGGCTGCCCGCCTGGCTGGCCGCGGCGGGCTGGGGCACCCTGGTCAATCGCAAGGGCACGACCTGGCGCAAGCTCGCCCCCGCGGACCAGGCCGCGGTGCAGGACGACGCCAGCGCGCAGGCGCTGATGCTGCGCGAGCCCAGCGTGATCAAGCGCCCGGTGGTGGAGTGGGACGACGGCATCACCGTGGGGTTCGACCCGGCCGCCTGGGAAGCCCGCGCCGCGCGGGCCTGACCCTTTACGGCTGGTTTACTTTTTCGCCCCGGCCGCCGCGTCAACGTGGCGGACAATGGCACCGTTAACCTCAACGGAGGTCCCATGAAGCAATCCCTGATCGCCGGCGGCGTCGCCGCCCTCGCCCTCGCCGCCCCCTCCCTGCACGCGCAGGAAGTGGCCCGCGTCGTCTCCAGCATCCCCATGATCCAGCAGGTGGGCGTGCCCCGCCAGGTCTGCACCACCCAGCAGGTGATGGTCGAACAGCCCCGGTCCGGCGCCGGCGCCTTGCTCGGCGCGGTGGCCGGCGGCGCCGTGGGCAACCAGATCGGCGGCGGCTCGGGCCGCGCCGTCGCCACCATGGCCGGTGTCATCGGCGGCGCCATGCTGGGCAACAACATCGAGGGCCAGCCCGCCGCCCGCATGCAGGAACAGACCACCTGCACCACCCAGACCGTCTACGAGAACCGCACCGTGGGCTACAACGTGACCTACGAGTACGCCGGCAGGCAGTACCAGGTGCAGACGCCCAGCGACCCGGGCCCGACGATCCGCGTGCAGGTCACCCCGGTGCTGCCGGCCGCCACGCCGCAGCCGGCCGTGATCCCCTCGCCCCTGCCGGTGCGCCCGGTGAGCCAGGCGCCCGCCGTGGTGGTGGCCGCCGCGCCCGTCTTCTACGGCCCGCCCGCCGGCTACCCGGTGGTGGCGCCCGGCTTCATCGGCGCCTCGCACCACCGCGGCTGGAGCCACGGCGGCCACGTCCACGGGCACTGGCGCTGAACGCCCGGGCGGCGGCCCGCCCGCCACCGCCTAAAATGTCCGGTTTTCCACCGCGCCGCCTTCGCCGGACGCGCGCGCCCAACCGGACATCGACATGACCACCGAAAAATTCGACGGCGTTTCCGTCAACACCCAGGCCAACGTCTATTTCGACGGCAAGTGCGTGAGCCATGGCATCACGCTGGCCGACGGCACGAAGAAGTCCGTCGGCGTCATCCTGCCCTCCACCCTCACCTTCGGCACGGGCGCGCCCGAGATCATGGAGTGCGTGGCGGGCTCGTGCGAGTGGCGCATGGCCGGCACCGAGGCCTGGCAGAAGTCCGGCCCCGGCGAGAAGTTCTCGGTTCCCGGCAACTCGAAGTTCGAGATCCGCGTGACCGAGGCCTACCACTACATCTGCCACTTCGGCTGATCCCGCGGAGCCCGCGATGAGCACCATCCTCGAAAACGTCCCCGTCGGCCAGAAGGTCGGCATCGCCTTCTCCGGCGGCCTGGACACCTCCGCGGCCCTGCTGTGGATGAAGAAGAAGGGCGCCCTGCCCTACGCCTACACCGCCAACCTCGGCCAGCCCGACGAGCCCGATTACGACGAGATCCCGCGCAAGGCCTCGGCCTACGGCGCCGAGCTCGCCCGCCTGATCGACTGCCGCCGCCAGCTGGCCCAGGAAGGCTTCGCCGCCCTGCAATCGGGCGCCTTCCACATCTCCACCGCGGGCGTGACCTACTTCAACACCACGCCCCTGGGCCGCGCCGTCACCGGCACGATGCTGGTGGCCGCGATGAAGGAGGACGACGTCCACATCTGGGGCGACGGCAGCACCTTCAAGGGCAACGACATCGAGCGCTTCTACCGCTACGGCCTGCTGACCAACCCCTCGCTGAAGATCTACAAGCCCTGGCTGGACCAGACCTTCATCAACGAGCTGGGCGGCCGCACCGAGATGAGCGAGTTCCTCATCGCCAACGGCTTCGACTACAAGATGTCCGTGGAGAAGGCCTACAGCACCGACTCCAACATGCTGGGCGCCACCCACGAGGCCAAGGACCTGGAGCACCTGAACTCCGGCATCCGCATCGTGAACCCGATCATGGGCGTGGCCTTCTGGAAGGACGACGTGGTCGTGAAGGCCGAGGAAGTGTCCGTGCGCTTCGAGGAAGGCGTGCCCGTCGCCCTCAATGGCCGCGAGTACGCCGACCCGGTCGAACTCATTCTGGAGGCCAACCGCATCGGCGGCCGCCACGGCCTGGGCATGAGCGACCAGATCGAGAACCGCATCATCGAGGCCAAGAGCCGCGGCATCTACGAGGCCCCCGGCCTGGCGCTGCTGCACATCGCCTACGAGCGCCTGGTCACCGGCATCCACAACGAGGACACCATCGAGCAGTACCGCGAGAACGGCCGCAAGCTGGGCCGCCTGCTGTACCAGGGCCGCTGGTTCGACCCGCAGGCCCTGATGCTGCGCGAGACCGCCCAGCGCTGGGTGGCCCGCGCCATCACCGGCGAGGTGACCCTGGAGCTGCGCCGCGGCAACGACTACAGCCTGCTGAACACCGAGTCCCCCAACCTCACGTACAAGCCCGAGCGCCTGACGATGGAAAAGGGCGAGTCGATGTTCTCGCCGCGTGACCGCATCGGCCAGCTGACCATGCGCAACCTGGACATCGTGGACACCCGCGAGAAGCTGGGCGTCTACAGCAGCACCGGCCTGCTGGCCGCCGGCGACGGCGCGCACCTGCTGCGCCTGACCGGCACCAAGGAGTAACCCGGTCCCCGCGCGCGGGCCGCAACGGCCCGCGCCCCGTGGTGGCTCAGACCACCACCGGCTCCGGCTCCAGCCGGATGCCGAAGCGCTCGTACACGCTGGTCTGGATCGCCCGGGCCAGCGTGACCACCTCGCCCCCCGTGGCGCCCCCCCGGTTCACCAGCACCAGCGCCTGCTTCTCGTAGACGCCGGCATGGCCCACCGTCTTGCCTTTCCAGCCGCAGGCGTCGATCAGCCAGCCCGCGGCCAGCTTCACGCTGCCATCGGGCATGGGGTAGTGCACGATGTTCGGCTCGCGGGCGATGATGTCGCTGCACTGCTCCGGCGTAACCGTGGGGTTCTTGAAGAAGCTGCCGGCGTTGCCGATCACGCGCGGGTCGGGCAGCTTGGCGCGGCGGATGGCACAGACCCAGTCGTAGACCTGGCGCGCCGTGGGCTGCGAGACCCTCGCCTCCTCCATCCGCCGCTGCAGGTCGAGGTAGCCCAGTTCCGGCTTCCAGGGCCGGGGCAGGCGAAAGCGCACCCGCAGGATCACGGCGCGGCCGGCCAGGCCGAAGTCGCCCTCCTGCGCCGGGGCGTGCTTGAACACCGAGTCGCGGTAGCCGAAGGCGCACTGGGCGGCGTCCAGCGTGAAGATGCGGCCGGTGGCCAGGTCCATCGCGTCGAGCGACTCGAAGCGGTCCTGCACCTCCACCCCGTAGGCGCCCACGTTCTGCACCGGCGAGGCGCCCACGCTGCCGGGGATCAGGGCCAGGTTCTCCAGCCCGGGCAGGTCGTGATCCAGCGTCCAGGTGACGAAGTCGTGCCAGGGCACGCCGGCGCCAGCCTCGACGACAGTGGCCCTGGGGCCGTCCTCCAGCACCCGGATGCCCGGGATCTCCATCTTGAGGACCAGCGGCTTGACGTCGCCGGTCAGCACGATGTTGCTGCCGCCCCCGAGCACGAACTTGGGCGCGCCGGCTCGCTGCGGGTCGGACAGCACGGCGCGCAGGTCGTCGTCGCAGCGCACGCGCACCAACTCCCGCGCCTTCGCGACAATGCCGAAGGTGTTGTGGGCCTGCAGGGGCACGTTGTGCTCGACGATCATGGGAGAATTGTCGCATTCGAGACCAACACCTTGCGCCCCAGGCGCCTCCCCGGGAGATCCATCCATGCCTTCTTTCGACACCGTCTGCGAACCCAACCTCGTCGAGGTCAAGAACGCCGTCGACAACGCCGCCAAGGAGATCGGCACCCGATTCGACTTCAAGGGCACCTCGGCCGCGATCGAGATCAAGGACAAGGAGATCACCCTGTTCGGCGACGCCGACTTCCAGCTGCAGCAGGTGATGGACATCCTGGTGAACAAGCTGACCAAGCGCAACGTCGACGTGCGCTTCCTCGACACCGGCGACGTGCAGAAGGTCGGCGGCGACAAGGTCAAGCAGGTGGTGAAGGTGCGCAACGGCATCGAGAGCGAGGCCGCCAAGAAGATCCAGCGCATCGTCAAGGACAGCAAGCTCAAGGTGCAGGCCGCCATCCAGGGTGACGCGGTGCGCGTCACCGGCGCCAAGCGCGACGACCTGCAGGCCGCCATGGCCCTGATCCGCAAGGACATCTCCGACCTGCCGCTGTCGTTCAACAACTTCCGCGACTGACGCCGCCGCCCTTGGCCACGCTCCCGACCGCACTCGCTCCCTTGCAGCTGCCGGTGTTCCGGCTGCTGTGGCTCACGTGGTTCGCCGCGAACACCACGATGTGGATGAACGACGTGGCGGGCGCCTGGCTCATGACCTCGCTGGCGCCCTCCCCGCTGTGGGTGGCGCTGGTGCAGGCGGCTTCCACGCTGCCGGTGTTCTTCCTCGGGCTTCCCAGCGGCGCGCTGGCCGACATCGTGGACCGGCGCCGCTTCCTGCTGGCGACCCAGCTGTGGCTCGCGGCCATCGCCGCCATCACCTGCACCACGGTGCTCCTGGGGTGGATGACCGCCCCCCTGCTGCTGGCCCTGACCTTCCTCAACGGCATCGGCCTGGCGCTGCGCTGGCCGGTATTCGCCGCGATCATGCCCGAGGTGCTGCCGCGGCCGCTGCTGGCGCAGGGCCTGGCCCTGAACGGCATCAGCATGAATGGCGCGCGCATCATCGGCCCGCTGGTGGCCGGCGCGATCATCGCCAGCCTGGGCAGTGCCTGGGTGTTCGTCCTGAACACCCTCCTGTCGCTGATGGCGGCCTATGGCGTGATGCGCTGGCACCGCGAGCACAAGGAGAGCCCGCTGGGCCGCGAGCCCCTGGGCAGCGCGATCCGTGTGGGCCTGCAGTTCGTTCGCGAGTCCCACCGCATGCGCGGCGTGCTGGCGCGCATCTCGCTGTTCTTCCTGCACTGCACCGCGCTGCTGGCGCTGCTGCCCCTGGTGGCCAAGGGCCTGCCGGGCGGTGACGCCGGCACCTTCACCCTGCTGCTCGCCTCCATGGGCTCGGGCGCGATCGTCGCCGTGCTGTTCATGCCGCGCCTGCGCCAGGCGCTGCCGGGGGACCGCCTGGTGATCACCGGCACCGTGGTGCAGTCGCTCAGCGCGGTGGCCGTGGCGTGGTCGCCCCATGCCGCGGTGGCGGCGGTGGGCATGTTCGTCTGCGGCGTCGCCTGGATCTCGGTGGCCAACACCAACACGGTGGCCGCCCAGATGGCGCTGCCGGATTGGGTGCGCGCGCGCGGCATGTCGATGTACCAGATGGCCATCATGGGCTCGACCGCGCTCGGCGCGGCGCTCTGGGGCCAGGTGGCGACCTGGCTGGGAATCACCGCGGCGCTGGAGATCGCGGCGGTCACGTCGGTGGTGCTCATGGTGACGGCCCAGCGCCTCACCCCCGACCGCGGCACCGAGGAGGACCTCAGCCCCGCCAAGCGCCTGGTGCTGCCCGAAGTGCCGGTGCGCCCGGGATCGGGCCGCATCCTCACGCGGGTGGAGTACCGCATCGACCCGGCCCGCGCCGAGGACTTCATGGCGCTGATGAACGACAGCCGCAGCAGCCGCCTGCGCCAGGGCGCGCTGGCCTGGCAGCTGCTGCACGACGTGGCCGAGCCGGGCCGCTACGTGGAGCAGATCATCGACGAGTCCTGGACCGAGCACCTGCGCCGGTTCGACCGCATCAGCGCCGACGACGCGCAGCTGCGTGACCGCCGCATGTCCTTCCACCTGGGCGAGGAGCCGCCCCGGGTGACGCGCTACGTGATCGAACAGGACTGACGCGCCGGGCCGGCCGGCGCTCAGGCCTTCTTCTTCGACCCCAGCCTCGATTCCGTGCCCGCCACCAACCGGGCGATGTTCTCGCGGTGCCGCCACGCCAGCAGCATGGCCATCACCGCCAGCGCCATCACCACCGGCGCCTCGGCCTGCCAGGCGATGCGGTCGCCGAGCAGGAAGTAGGCCGGCGCGAAGACCGCCGAGACCAGCGAGGCCAGCGAGGAGTAGCGGAAGAAGTACGCGATGATCAGCCAGGTCGCGCCGGTGGCCAGGCCCAGCAGCGGGTGGATGCCGAAGACGGCGCCGATGAAGGTGGCCACGCCCTTGCCGCCGCGGAACCGGAAGAACACCGGGTACAGGTGGCCCAGGAAGGCCGCCAGGGCGACCATCGCCACCGTACCCTCGCCCAGGCCCAGCGGCCCGCCGTAGGCGCGCACCAGCAGCACCGGCACCAGGCCCTTGCAGGCATCCAGCAGCAGCGTGACCAGGGCAGCCGCCTTGCTGCCCGAGCGCAGCACGTTGGTCGCGCCGGGGTTGCCGCTGCCGAAGGTGCGCGGGTCGGACAGGCCCATGAGGCGGCTGACGATCACCGCGAAGGCCAGCGAGCCCAGGAGGTAGGCGCCGGCGGCGGCCAGGAGGGGAAAGGCGTTCTGCATGGGCCGGGATTCTGCCCCAAGGACCTGCCCCGCCACCGGGCGTTCACCGGGCCGTCAGCGCCGGCTCACTCGGCCAGCGCGCAGTTCACCGGCCTGGCATCGAGCAGCCGCACCAGCACCTGCGGGTCGATGCCCACGAGGTAGCCGCGCCGGCCGCCATTGAGCACGATGCGGGGCAGCGACAGGATGGCCTCCTCCACGTACACCGGCATCTCGCGCCGGGTGCCGAAAGGCGAGGTGCCGCCCACCAGGTAGCCGCTGTGGCGGCTGGCCACCTCGGGCTTGCACGGCGCCACCGACTTGGCGCCGATCTGGCGCGCCAGGTTCTTGGTGGAGACGGTACGGTTGCCGTGCATCAGGATGATCAGGGGCCGGGCCTTCTCGTCCTCCATCACCAGGGTCTTGACCACGGTGAACGGGTCCAGCCCCAGCACCTGCGCGCTGTGCTGCGCGCCGCCATGCTCCAGCCACTCGTAGGGGTGCTCGGTGAACGCGACCCCGTTCGCCCTGAGGAAGGCGGTGGCCGGGGTCTCGCTGACGTGGGGCTTCTTCGCCATCGGCGCGGTGCGGGCCGGCGCGTCAGTTGGCGAGGTCGCGCATCTCCCAGCGGATCTTGTCGATCTCGGCCAGGAGCTCGGGCGACAGCGTGGTGCCCCAGGCGTCGATGTCCTCGTCCAGCTGCGCCAGCGAGGTCACGCCGATGATGGTGCTGGCGACCTGCCACTTGGTGTAGCAGAAGGCCAGGGCCAGGCGCGTGGGCGTGAGGCCGTGGTCGCGGGCCAGCTGGTTGTAGCGGCGGGCCGCGGCCAGCGAGTCGGGGCGGCCCCAGCGCTGGGCGCGCACCGACTCGAACTTCGCGATGCGCGCATCCTGCGGCGCGCCGGGACCCTGGGTGCCGCTGGCGTCGTACTTGCCCGTGAGCAGGCCGAAGCCCAGCGGCGAGTACGCCAGCAGGGACACGCCGAGGCGGTGCATCGTCTCGTCCAGCCCGTTTTCCAGGTGGCGGCTGATCAGGCAGTAGACGTTCTGCACGGTGGCCACGCGGGCCAGGCCATGCTGTTCGGCCAGGCGCACGAACTCGTGCACGCCATAGGGCGTCTCGTTGGACAGGCCGATGGCGCGCACCTTGCCGTCGCGCACCAGCCGGTCCAGCGCCTCGAGCTGCTCGAAGATGGGGGTGCGGCTGGTTTCCTTGGCCGGGTCGTAGTAGAGGTTGCCGAACATCGGCACGTGGCGCTCGGGCCAGTGGATCTGGTACAGGTCGATCACGTCGGTCTGCAGGCGGCGCAGCGAAGCCTCGCAGGAGCGCACGATGTCCTGCGCCGTCATGCCCGCGCCCTCGCGGATCCACGGCATGCCGCGCGAGGGGCCGGCGACCTTGGTGGCCAGGGTCACCTTGGACCGGGCGGCGGGATTCCTGGCGAACCAGTTGCCGATGAAGGTCTCGGTGGCGCCGTAGGTGGCCTCGCGGGCCGGCACCGAGTACATCTCGGCGGTGTCGATGAAGTCGATGCCGCGCTCCACGGCGCGGTCGAGGATGGAATGGGCCAGGGGCTCGGCGACCTGCTCGCCGAAGGTCATGGTGCCCAGGCAGATGGGGCTGACGTGGAGGTCGGACTGGCCGAGGCGGACGGGTTTCATGGGCCGGGAGTTTACGGCCGCGGGGGCGGCGACTCAGGCGACCAGGGTGGCGCGGAAGTCGTTGACGCTGGTGCGCGTGGGGCCGGTGACCACCAGGTCGCCCAGCGCCTCGAAAAAGCTGAACGCGTCGTTGCGCGCCAGCATGTCCTGCGCCGACAGGCCCAGGGCCTGGGCGCGCTGCCAGCTGTCCGGCCCGAAGACGGCGCCGGCGTTGGATTCGCTGCCGTCGACGCCATCGGTGTCAGCCGCCAGCCCCCAGAACCGGTGCGCGTTCGCGCCCGGCTCGCAGACGCCGACCAGGTGCCCCAGCAGGAACTCCGCGTTGCGCCCGCCGCGCCCGGGGCCGGTGACGGTGACGGTGGTCGCCCCCCCCGACAGCAGCAGGCAGGGCGCCGGCGCCGGCTGGCCGTGGCGCGCCACCTGCCGCGCGATGCCGGCCTGCACCCGGCCGACATGGCGGGCCTCGCCGTCGATGGCGTTGCCCAGGATCAGCGCGCGCAGCCCGCGGGCGGCCGCCAGGGCCGCGGCGGCCTCCAGGGCGCCCTGGGCGGTGCCGATCACGCGCCAGTGGCGCTCGCCCACGGGGCCGGCATAGGCCGCCGCCGGGGGCGCCTGCAGCGCCCGGGCCACCGCGGGCGGCAGCGCGATGCCATGGCGCGCCAGCACGTCGAGCGCGTCGGCCGGCGTGGAGCCGTCGGCCAGCGTGGGGCCGGCCGCCACCGTGCGGGCGTCGTCGCCGGGCACGTCGGACAGCACCAGCGTCCAGACCATGGCCGGGCCGCAGGCCTGGGCCAGCTTGCCGCCCTTGACCGCGGACAGGTGCCGGCGCACGCAGTCCATCTCGGCGATGGTGGCGCCGGACTGCAGCAGCGCGCTGGTGACCCGGCGCTTGTCCGCCAGGGTCAGTCCCTCGGCCGGTGCGGCGAGCAGGGCCGAGCCGCCGCCGGAGACCAGGGCGATCACGAGGTCGTCGGGCCCCAGCCCCTGCACCTGCGTGAGGATGCGGTGCGCGGCCTGCACGCCGGCCTCGTCGGGCACCGGGTGGTCGGCCTCCAGGACCTCGATGCGCCGGCACGGCTCGCCGTGGCCGCGGTGCGTGACGACCAGGCCGGACAGCGGGCCGTCCCAGGCCTGCTCCAGCGCCAGCGCCATGCGTGCCGCCGCCTTGCCCGCCCCCACCACCACGGTGCGCCCTCGCGGCCGCGGCGGCAGGTGGCGCGGCACCGAGAACAGCGGGTCGACCGCGCGCAGGGCGGCATCGAACAGGTCTCGCAGGAGCGCGCGGCCGGTGGCCGGGGTGAAGGCGGGGGCGGCGTGGGTCATGCGGCGGCTCTTTCCCGCGGGCCCTCCCGGGCCCGCGCCTCTTCCTGCAGGCGCAGCACGCGGCGCTGCACCTTGCCGGTGGTGGTCATGGGCAACTGCTCGATGAACTCGATGTCCTTGGGGTACTCGTAGGGCGCCAGCCGCCCCTTCACATGGGCCTGGAGCTGGGCCACCAGCCGGGCGTCCCAGGCTGCGGCGTCGGCCTCGCGGGCGCGCTGGGTCAGCGCGTCGGGCGCGAGCACCACGTAGGCCTTGACGACCGCGCCGCGCTCGGCGTCGGGCTTGGGCACCACGGCGGCGTTGGCCACGGCGGGGTGCTTGACCAGGCAGTTCTCGACCTCGCCCGGGCCGATGCGGTAGCCCGCCGCCTTGAAGACGTCGTCCGCGCGGCCCTGGTACCAGAGGTAGCCGTCGGCGTCGCGCACCGCCAGGTCTCCGGTGCGGCACCAGTCGCCGGTGAACTTGGCGGCGGTGGCCTCGTCGCGCTTCCAGTAGCCGAGAAAGAAGACCGGGTCGGGCCGGCCGTGCACGTCGAAGCGGTGCAGCGCGACGTCACCGGCCACGCCGGGCGGGCACTCGTTGCCCTCGTCGTCGATCACCGCGACGCGGTGGCCCGGGTAGGGCCGTCCCATGCTGCCGGGGCGCGCGGGCCAGCCGACCGGGGCCGCGCGGTGGTTCATCGCGCAGTTGCCGACGATGTAGTTGATCTCGGTCTGGCCGAACATCTCGTTGACTATGACGCCCAGCTCGTCGCGGCACCAGCCGAAGACCGCGTCGCCCACCGCCTCGCCCGCGCTCATGATCGCCTGCAGCTTCAGGCGGAACTGGCGTCGCGGCGAGGGAAAGGCCTTCATCATGGCCTTGAGCGCGGTGGGGAACAGGAAGGTGTGGGTCACCCCGTGCTGCTGCATCAGCGTGAAGGCCAGCTCGGGGGAGAAGCGGCCGTTGAAGGCGACGATGGGGCGGCCGAAGTAGAGGGTGGGCAGCAGGGCGTCCATCAGCCCGCCGGTCCAGGCCCAGTCCGCCGGGGACCAGAACACTGGCGTGTTCTGGCCCCCGGCGCTGGGCCCTGCCCGTCCTGGGCCCGCCCCCACCCCAGCCCTCCCCCTCACGGGGGAGGGAGTCCGGGCACCGCCAGCGGGGTCGAACCCGAACCAGTTCTGGCTGCACACGAACCCCGGCAGGTTGCCCACCAGGGCGCGGTGCGGCACCAGCGCCCCCTTGGGCGCGCCGGTGGTGCCGCTGGTGTAGATCAGGACGGCGGGGTCGTCCGCGGTGGTGGACACGAGCGGGAAGCGGTCGCTCTGGGCCGACAGGCCGACCTCGTAATCCAGGTCGGCGCGCAGGGCGGCGGCGCCCACGCCGACCAGGGAGCGCAGGTGGCTGCAGGTGGCGCGCACCGAGACCAGGGCGCCCACCGCGTTCTCGTCGCAGATCGCCACCACCGCCTCGGAATCCTGCAGCCGGTACTGCAGCGCCTCGGGCCCGAACAGGATGGACAGCGGCATGGCCACCGCCCCCATCTGCAGCACCGCCATGTAGGCCACCGCGGTCTCGAAGCGCTGGGGCAGGACGATGGCGACGCGGTCGCCGCGGCGCACGCCCAGCGCCGCCAGCAGGTTGGACAGGCGATTGGCCCGCGCCTGCAGCTCGCGGTAGGACAGCCGCTGCTGCGGCGCCGGCGTGCCGTGGGCGATGACGGCGGTGCGCGTGGCGGCGTCGGGGGCCTGGGCCCAGCGCGCGCAGCAGGCCTGGGCGATGTTGAAGTCCGGTGGCACCTCCCAGCCGAAGCCGGCGTGCATCGCCGCGTGGCGGTCCTGCAGGGGGGCGGGGTCCATGGCGTTGGCGTCCTGGGGCTTGTCCTTCGCGTGACGGGCGACCATCGGGCGTCTCCTTATGATCAGCCGAATGTATCAACCCCGGCGCGAATCCCACTCCGAATTTGTCCCCATTCGCAACCTGACCTACCACGTGCGCACCTGGGGCACGCCGTCGCCCGCGCAACCATCGCTGGTCCTGGTGCATGGCTGGATGGACGTGTCGGCCTCGTGGCAGTTCGTGGTCGATGCGATGGCCCGGGACCGGCACGTGATCGCCCCCGACTGGCGCGGCTTCGGCCTGACCGAGGTGCCCGGCGCCGACAGCTTCTGGTTCCCCGATTACCTGGCCGACCTCGACGCCCTGCTCGATCACTACCTGCCCGACACCCCGGTGGACCTGGTGGGCCACAGCATGGGCGGCATCGCCTCCATGCAGTACGCGGGCGTGCGCCCGGACCGCATCCGCCGGCTGGTGAACCTGGAGGGCTTCGGCATGCCGCCCACCCGGCCGGCCCAGGCCCCCGGCCGCTACGCCCGCTGGCTCGACGAGGTGCGCGCCCTGCACCGCGGCGAGGGCGGCCTGCGCCCCTACCCCTCGGCCGAGGCGGTGGCGCACCGCCTCATGAAGAACAACCGCCGCCTGCCCGAGGACAAGGCCCAGTGGCTGGCCCGCCACTGGGCCCGCGAGCGGGACGGCGCCTGGCACATCCTCGGCCAGCCCGCGCACAAGATCGTCAGCGCCCACCTGTTCCGGGCGGACGAGGTGATGGAGGTGTACCGCCAGATCACCGCCCCGGTGCTGTGGGTGCAGGCCAGCGGCGACGAGGGTGACGCGGGCTCCCGCTGGTGGAAGGCCCCGGCCGTCCAGGCCGAGGTCGAACTGCGCCTGAACGCCGTGCCGAACCTCCGGCGCCGCCGCGTCGAGGACGCCGGCCACATGCTGCACCACGACCAGCCGGCCGCCGTGGCCCACGCGATCGAGACTTTCTTCTCGGAAACGCGCTGAGCTTCACGTAGGAAGCGGGAATGGCGCCCCGTAGGAGCGCTCCTACCCGTACGCTGCGGCCTCCGAATGCTGAGGTGATCGCAGTGAACAAGCGAATGGTGTGCGCCCTGCTCGCGCTGGGGACGCTCGGGGTTCTGGGCGCGGGACCGGCCCGGGCCGGGGACGAGGTGGAGGACGGCCTGGCCACCCTGTGGGAGGTGCTGTGGCACCAGAGCGGCGTGCCGACCCGGGTGGTGCGCTGGGAGGGCGACATCCAGGTGCGGGTGCGCGGGGTGAACCTGGCGGCGCACCGCGAGTCGGTGCTCAAGGCCATGCGCGCGGTGACCCAGGAGGCCGGCGTGCGCCTGGTCGACGTGACCGATCAGCCCGGCCAGCCCGCCAACCTGGACGTGGAGATCACCCCCGACACCGCCCTGGAGGACAGCCAGCCCTGCGTGACGATGCTCGAGTTCCGCCGGGAAACGCGGATCGACTCGGCCCGCATGCAGATGCGCGGGCGCGACGTCTGGCGCTGCGCCCACCACGAGGCCATGCACGTGATGGGGGTGCGGGGGCATCCCGGCGGGCGCACGGTCCTGAGCTACTTCCCGACCCGGGTCGATGCCCTGCTGCCCCTGGACCGGGTGATGCTGCGGGCCTGGTACTCCCCGCGCATGCGCGGGGGCATGACCCCGTTCGAGGCGCTGCCGGTGCTGGCCGACGAGCTCGTCGCTGCCGAGCCCGAGCCGGCCCGGGCGGCGGCCACGGCGGCCCGCGACCGCTTCTTCGCCGCGACGCTGGACCAGATGGACGCCTACGCCAGCGGCCGGGGCGACGTGCCCGCCATCGTGCGGCGCTCGGGCAAGTCCACCGACGACGGCGTGCGCCAGGGGCGCGGCGAAATGAGCTACTTCCTGGGCGTGGCCTGGCTGGAGGGCGTGACGGCCCCGGCGCCCGACCGGGCGCGGGCGATCCGCTGGTTCGAGCAGGCGGCCGGCGCGGGGCACCGCAACGCCCAGGCGCGGCTGGCGGGCATGCGCTGAGGCCGGGGCTGCCGGCGAGCGGCCCCGTGCGAAAATGCAAGGTTGACACCCCAGACACCGAGCACAGACATGGACGCAGAACGCATCAACGCCATCGGCAGCACCCTCTCCGACCTCCAGGTTCGCACCGCGGACCTACGGAGGTATCTTTGACTACGATGCAAAAGCTGAACGACTGAGGACGGTGAACGCATCGCTGGAAGACCCGGCGGTGTGGAACGACCCGAAGAAAGCCCAGGAACTGGGCAAGGAAAAGAAGCAGCTGGACGACATCGTCGTCACCATCCAGAACCTGGACCGCGACCTCGCCGACAACCTCGAGCTCTATGACATGAGCAAGGAGGACGGTGACGAGGCCGGCCTGCTCACGATCGAGGAAGACGCGGCCCGCCTGACCAAGGACGTCGAGGCGCTGGAGTTCCGCCGCATGTTCGACAAGCCGGCCGACCCGATGAACGCCTTCCTGGACATCCAGGCCGGCGCCGGCGGTACCGAGGCCTGCGACTGGGCCAGCATGCTGCTGCGCCAGTACCTGAAGTACGCCGAGCGCAAGGGCTTCAAGGCCAACGTCGAGGACGAGACCCCCGGCGACGTGGCCGGCATCAAGAGCGCCACCATCCGCATCGAGGGCGAGTACGCCTACGGCCTGCTGCGCACCGAGACCGGCGTTCACCGCCTGGTGCGCAAGTCGCCGTTCGACTCCTCGGGCGGCCGCCACACCAGCTTCGCCTCGGTGTTCGTCTACCCCGAGATCGACGACTCGGTGGAGATCAACATCAACCCCGCCGACGTGCGCACCGACACCTACCGCGCCTCCGGCGCCGGCGGCCAGCACATCAACAAGACGGACTCGGCGGTCCGCCTGACCCACATCCCCACCGGCATCGTGGTGCAGTGCCAGGACAGCCGCAGCCAGCACTCCAACCGCGACGTGGCCTGGCAGCGCCTGCGCTCGCGCCTGTACGACCACGAGATGCGCAAGCGCATGGAAGAACAGCAGAAGCTGGAAGAGACCAAGACCGACGTGGGCTGGGGCCACCAGATCCGCTCGTACGTGCTGGACCAGAGCCGCATCAAGGACCTGCGCACCAGCGTCGAAATCTCCAACACCCAGAAGGTCCTGGACGGCGACCTCGATGCGTTCATCGAGGCCTCGCTCAAGCAGGGCGTCTGAGGCATCCAACAACAAGCAAGGGAGTCATCATGCGTGAAGGACAGAACGCGGTGATCCACCGCGCGGACTACCAGGCCCCGGCCTTCTGGATCGACAGCGTCGACCTCACCTTCGACCTGGACCCGGCCAAGACCCGCGTGCTCAATCGCATGCGCCTGCGCCGCAACCCGGACGTGCCGGCCCAGCCCCTCAAGCTCGATGGCGAGGAGCTGAACCTCGCCCGCGTGATGGTCAACGGCCAGGGCACCTCGTTCAAGCTCGAGGGCAGCCAGCTGGTGCTGGAGAACCTGCCCGAGGGCCACGAGCCCTTCGACCTGGAGATCTTCACCACCTGTGCGCCGGCGAAGAACACCAAGCTCATGGGCCTGTACGTGAGCAACGAGTCGTTCTTCACGCAGTGCGAGGCCGAGGGCTTCCGGCGCATCACCTACTTCCTGGACCGTCCTGACGTGATGGCCAGCTACACCGTCACGCTGCGCGCCGACAAGGCGAAGTACCCGGTGCTGCTGTCCAACGGCAACCTGGTCGAGGAAGGCACGCTGGACGACGGCCGCCACTTCGCCCGCTGGGTGGACCCGCACCGCAAGCCCTGCTACCTGTTCGCGCTGGTGGCCGGCAAGCTGGTGGCGCGCGAGCAGCGCATCAAGGCGCGCAGCGGCGGCGAGCACCTGCTGCAGGTCTACGTGCGCCCGGGCGACCTGGACAAGACCGAGCACGCGATGAACTCCCTCATCGCCTCCGTGGCCTGGGACGAGGCGCGCTTCGGCCTGCCGCTGGACCTGGAGCGCTTCATGATCGTCGCCACCAGCGACTTCAACATGGGCGCGATGGAGAACAAGGGCCTGAACATCTTCAACACGAAGTACGTCCTCGCCAGCCAGGCCACCGCCACCGACACCGACTACGCCAACATCGAGAGCGTGGTCGGCCACGAGTACTTCCACAACTGGACGGGCAACCGGGTCACCTGCCGCGACTGGTTCCAGCTCTCGCTCAAGGAGGGCCTCACCGTCTTCCGCGACCAGGAGTTCTCGCAGGACCTGGCGGGTGAAGGACCCGGCCATGCCGGGGCCCCTTCCCCCGGCATATCGGCCCGGGCCGTCAAGCGCATCGAGGACGTGCGCGTGCTGCGCACCGCCCAGTTCCCCGAGGATGCCGGCCCGATGGCGCACCCGGTGCGGCCCGACCAGTACCTCGAGATCAACAACTTCTACACCGTCACGATCTACGAGAAGGGTGCGGAGGTCGTGCGGATGATGCAGACCCTCACCGCAAGTGAGTCCGATCCCCTGGGGCGCGAGGGCTTCGCCAAGGGGATGGCGCTCTACTTCCAGCGCCATGACGGCCAGGCCGTGACCTGCGACGACTTCGCCCAGGCCATCGCCGACGCCAACCCCGGCTCTCCGCTGGCCGCCCTGCTGCCGCAGTTCAAGCGCTGGTACAGCCAGGCCGGCACGCCGCGCCTGCACGCCAGCTCGCACTGGGACGCGGCCACCGGCACCTACAGCCTCACCCTGCGCCAGTCCTGCCCCGCCACGCCGGGCCAGCCGACCAAGGAGCCCTTCGTGATCCCGGTGCGCCTGGGCCTGCTGGACGCCAATGGCGCGCAGGTCAGCGAGGGCCTGCACGTGCTCACGCAGGCCAGCGAGACCGTCACCTTCAGCGGCCTGGCCGGCGAGCCGGTGCCCTCGATCCTGCGCGGCTTCAGCGCGCCGGTGGTGCTGGAGTACGACTACCAGGACACCGAGCTCCTGATCCTGCTGGCGCACGACACCGACCCGTTCAACCGCTGGGAGGCGGCGCAGCGCCTGGCGATGCACCGCGCCCTGCACTATGTGAAGAACGGCGCCGTGGTCGAACTCGACGCGCCCTTCATCGAAGCCATGCGCGGCGTGCTGCGCCACCCGCAGCTCGATGCCGCCTTCAAGGAGCTGGTGCTCACCCTGCCCTCGGAGACCTACATCGCCGAGCAGCTCGACGAGGTGGACCCGCAGCGTATCCACGCGGTGCGCGAGGCCATGCGCCAGCAGCTGGCCGCTGCCCTGCGCCACGACTGGGAGTGGGCCTTCGAGCAGCACAAGGACAACGGCGGCTACCGGCCCGACGCGGTCTCCAGCGGCCGCCGCGCCCTGGCCGGCCTGGCGCTCACCCAGTTGTGCCTGGCCGCCCGCAACAGCGGCGACCCGGTCTGGCCGGGCCGCGCCTACCAGCGCTTCAAGGATGCCGGCAACATGACCGACCGCTTCAACGCGCTGTCGGCCCTGGTGGTCAGCGGCCATGAGCTGGCGGCGCCGGCGCTGGAGCGGTTCCATGCGCTGTTCAAGGACGAGGCCCTGGTCCTGGACAAGTGGTTCGCCCTGCAGGCCGGCGCGCCGGACCGCGGCGGCGACGTGCTGCCGGTGGTGCGCCAGCTGATGGCGCACCCCGACTTCAACATCCGCAACCCGAACCGCGCGCGCAGCCTGATCTTCAGCTATTGCAGCGCCAACCCGGGCGCCTTCCACCGCACCGACGCCGCCGGCTACGTGTACTGGAGCGAGCGCGTGATCGAGCTGGACGCGATCAACCCGCAGGTCGCCGCGCGCCTGGCCCGCGCACTGGACCGCTGGAAGAAGCTGGTGCCCGCCCTGCGCAGCGCCGCCCGCGAGGCCATCGCCCGCGTCGCCGCCAAGCCCGACCTGTCCAACGACGTGCGCGAGGTCGTCACCCGCGCGCTGGCCGACTGAGGCCCCGACTGAAGGAACCCACGATGTCGAACAAGATTTCCCTTTCCCGCTACCTCGTCGAGCAGCAGCGCGAGCAGGGCCACATTCCCTCGCAGCTGCGCCTGCTGCTGGAGGTGGTGGCCCGCGCCTGCAAGAGCATCAGCCACGCCGTGAACAAGGGCGCCCTGGGTGGCGTGCTGGGCTCGGCCGGCAGCGAGAACGTGCAGGGCGAGGTCCAGAAGAAGCTGGACATCATCGCCAACGAGGTGCTGATCGAGGCCAACGAATGGGGCGGCCACCTGGCGGCCATGGCGTCCGAGGAGATGGACGGGATCTACATGGTCCCGAACCGCTACCCGCAGGGCGAGTACCTGCTGCTGTTCGATCCCCTGGACGGCTCCTCCAACATCGACGTCAACGTCTCCATCGGCACCATCTTCTCGGTGCTGAAGAAGTCCGACGAGCACCCCGGCGTGAGCGAGCAGGACTTCCTGCAGCCTGGCAACAGGCAGGTGGCCGCCGGCTACTGCATCTACGGCCCGCAGACCACCCTGGTGCTGACCGTGGGCGACGGCGTGGCCATGTTCACCCTGGACCGCGAGCAGGGCTCCTTCGTGCTGGTGCAGGAGCACGTTCAGATCCCCGCCGACACCAAGGAGTTCGCCATCAACATGTCGAACATGCGGCACTGGGACGCCCCGGTGAAGCGCTATGTCGACGAGTGCCTGGCCGGCAAGGAAGGCCCGCGCGGCAAGGACTTCAACATGCGCTGGATCGCCTCCATGGTGGCCGACGTGCACCGCATCCTGACCCGCGGCGGCATCTTCATGTACCCCTGGGACAAGCGCGAGCCGAACAAGCCCGGCAAGCTGCGCCTGATGTACGAGGCCAACCCCATGGGCTGGCTGGTCGAGCAGGCCGGCGGCGCGGCCACCAACGGCAAGCAGCGCATCCTCGACATCCAGCCCACCCAGCTGCACGAGCGCGTGAGCGTGATCCTGGGGTCGAAAAACGAGGTCGAACGGGTCACCGGCTACCACCTCGGTAAATGAGCCCTGAAGCCCCGCTATAATGCGAGGCTTCGGTTGCCGGTGTAGCTCAGTCGGTAGAGCAGCTCATTCGTAATGAGAAGGTCGGGTGTTCGATTCATCTCACCGGCACCAACCCGATAAAGGAAAGCCCGCTATGGAATTCATAGCGGGCTTTTTCTTTGGACCTCCCGCGCCTCAATCCCTGGGCGGCACCATCACGAAGTCGTAGTCCAGCGTGTAGAACGGCTGCTTCATTTCGCGCCCGTCGGGGGCAGTGCCGGCCTCGTGGCGCACGAAGTCGCCGACCAGCGAGGGCCGCACGCCGAACACGGCGTCCGCGTCCAGGTTCTTGCTGTTGCGGTCGAAGATGTGCGTGACCAGCTCGCGCTGGCCCGGCGCCTGGATGCGGAAATGCAGGTGCGCCGGCCGCCAGCCGCGGCCCGTGGTGGCCCGCAGCATGGTCACCGCCGTGCCGTCCTGCGGCACCGGGTAGTCCACCGGCAGAACCGACCAGAAGCTGTAGCCGCCATCGGGCCCCGTGGTCAGGGTGCCGCGCGCCCAGGGGCCCTTGGTGGCCAGGTCCTCCTGCACGTCGTACAGGCCGCGGTCGTCGCTGTGCCAGACATCGATCACCGCGTTGGCCAGCGGCTTGCCGTCCAGGTCCAGGACCCGGCCGCACGCGTACATCGGCGTGCCCTGCGCGCCGGCGCTGATGTCGGCGCCCATCTCGAACTTCGGCGAATCCTCGAGGTGGAAGGGGCCGATCAGCGTGGGCTCGGTGGCGTGGGCCGGGCGCTGGTAGTCCTGCGTGATGGTGAGCATGGAAATGCCCATCGCGTCGGAGAAGATGATGAACTCGTTGCGCCCCGGGCCGCACCACTTGCCGGTCTCCTGCAGCAGGTTCATGGCGGCCATCCACTCGTCAGGCGTGAGCTTGATGTCCCGCACGAAGCTGTGCATGTGCCGGATGAACGAGAGCATGATCTCGCGCAGGCGCGGGTCGGGCGTGCTCTCGTAGCGTTTGAGCACCTCCTGGGTGATGAGGTCACTGGCGTCGTAGACATGCTCGACGGGATTGCGTGTCATGAAGTCTCCTGGATCCGTTCGTTGGTGTTGTCAGAGGGCCATGCGGCTGCCGGGCAGGGCCATGTCCCTGGGGTGGATCACCACCCACTTGCCCCCCTGCAGCTGCTTGACGCGGTTGAAGTCGTCCCCATAGTTGTTGGGGCCGTCGAAGCGCACCTTGCCGACCAGGGTGTCGACGCGGTTCTTCCTGAGCCAGTCGGCGATCTTCTTGTCCTCGAAGCTGCCCGAGCCGACGATGCCGGCCTCCAGGATCTGCCAGCCGGCCACTGCATTGGCCGCCTGCAGCTCGAAGGCCGGGTCGGGGAAGTTGGCCGCGGTCGCGCGCTGGTTGTAGGTCTTGATCAGTTCTGCGTGGACCGGGTTGTTCGTGAACGGCGCATGCTGCTCGAAGGTGGTGAGCGACAGCGCGTTCGCGGCCAGCGGCGACTGCGCCAGCGGCCCGGGCGTGGGGTAGAGGTGGAAGTGCAGCTTGGGCCGGTAGTCGATCTTGTTCATCGCGTCGAGCAGCTGCAGGCTCTCCGGGCCGATGGTCCCGAGCCAGAGGAAGTCGGCGTTGGCATCCTTCAGGCGCGAGGCGATGGGGCCGAAGTCGCGGTTGCCGAACTCCCACTCGAGCCAGAGCGACTCGCGCAGGCCGCGCTTGCGGAACACCTCGCGCGCGCCCAGCGACATGAAGTGCACCGAGGGGAATTTGCTGGTCACCAGGGCCACGGTCTGGGGCCGGGCGCCGCCGGCCTGCAGCGCGTCGAGGAGGGTGTTGGGCGCGGTCGTTCCCGGGTCGGCGCCCATCACGTAGGCCGGGAAGTGCATCTCGTACTTGGCCAGCGAGGGGATGCCGAAGGAGTTGGTCACCAGCACCTTGCCATAGCGCTGGGCCACGCCCATGGCGGCCAGGCTGTTGGCGGTGGCGTAGGGTCCCATCAGCAGGTCGGCCTTGTCGGCGGTGACGATCTGCTCGTACAGCGTGCGCGCCATGTCCGGCTTGGACTGGTCGTCCTTGATCCGCCATTCGACCGGGCGCCCGAGCCAGCCGCCCCGGCGATTGACCTGTTCCAGGTAGATCTCCCCGGCGAGCCGGTGCATCACCGCCGTGCCGGCCAGCGGGCCGGTCAGCGAGAGGGTGCTGCCCACCACCACGGGCCTGGCCTGCGCGCGCACGGCGGCAGGCAGGGCGGACAGCAGCAGGCTGGAACCGAGGGCCTGGAGGAAGGGGCGCTTGCGCATGCGGCGGACTCCTTGGGGGCGGGGATCGGGAGCCGACATCTTCCATGAGCAACCTGACCAAGGGTTCGGGACTTACCCGCAGGGCTTCCCTGGCCCGGGGTCCATGCCGTCTGCGTGAACGATCGCTCCGGTCGCCTGCCTTGCCGGCCCCGCGGCAGGCGGTGCCCCGAGTCCACGGGCCTGGACGTGACAAGGGGGCGCGACCATCCCGGATGGCCGCGCCCCCTTGGCGGTAGATCCAGCGTACCGGCAGCTTAGAAGCGCATGCCGACGCCCAGCGTGATGCCGGAGGCCTTGACCCCGTCCTTCTTGTAGTAGTTCATGTAATCGAGGGTGGCGAAGCCGGCCTTGGAGAACTTGTACGCCGCGCCGACGCCGTACGACACGTCACCATCGCTGTCGGACTCGGACTGGCTGACGCCCAGCGCACTCGCCGTGGCCTTGACCTTGGTTTCCGTGTAGCCGAGGCGGGCGAACAATTCCAGGGCCGGGGAGACCGCGACCTTCGGCTTCACGAAGAGGCCGTAGGCGTGCTTGATCTCGCCGTTCAGGTTCACCGTGGTGCCGAACATGGGGATGTTGATGGAATCGTCCTTCACGCCGACGCCGACCATGCCCTCGATGGCCACGTTCGGGTGGGCGTCGTAGCCGATGATGCCGCGGAGCATCCCGGGCTTGAGCTTGTAGCCTTCGGCCTTGATCGTGGTGGCGGTGTAGCCGAGCTCGCCGTACCAGGGAGACGAGGCCTGCTGCGCGTGGGCCGAGCCGAACCCGGCCAGGGCAACCAGGATCACCGAGAGTTTCTTCTTCATGCGTTTCTCCAGTCTGTGGTCTTCAATTAATGGTCAATCCGAATATCAATCTTACATTGACAATCAATTGGCAGCAGCGTGACGTTGCCGCGATGCCACAACACTGGCCGGGCCGGCGGGGCCCGCCCGGCGACGCACCTTGACACAAATTTCCAGGGGGGCTGCGTGTCAACCGAGTTCATGGATGGGCAGTTATAGGAGCGTGCCGCTGCGCAGCGATCACGAGATCCAGAAACCTCGACTATCCTGAAAGGCTCGACCATGAACAAGCTCCTCTCCGCCCTGATCGCCGGCCTCTTCGCTGCGGGCGCATTCGCACAGGCCACGCCGGCCACCCCTGCCAAGCCCGCCACCCCGGCGGCTCCCGCCACGGCGGCGGCACCGGCCACGCCGGCAACGCCTGCCACTCCCGCCGCCGCCGCTTCCGCCAAGGCCGACATGAAGGCCGACGCCAAGAAGGACGGCGATGCCAAGGGCAAGGCCAAGGAGACCAAGGAGGCCAAGGGCAAGGACAAGAAGACGTCCAAGGGCGAGGCCAAGCAGGCCGCTTCCGCGCCCAAGTCCTGAGCCCCGCGCCGGCGCCGCAGTCCGCCGGCCTCCAAGGCCCGCCATCCTCGCGTGGCGGGCCTTTTTCATGCCCGCGCCCAAGCCCTCGCGCGCCGCCGGGCATGACCTCACGCCGATGCCCGTTGCGGTTACGCTAGGGCGTCGATGCCCCACGCCATTCCCCTCATCACCACCCTGGCCGCCGCGTTCGCGCTGGCGCTCGCCCTCGGTTTCGTCGCCGTCCGGCTGAAGCTGCCGGCGCTGGTGGGCTACCTGCTGGCCGGCATCGTGATCGGCCCGGCCACGCCCGGCTTCGTGGCCGACATGCAGGTCGCCTCCGAGCTCGCCGAGATCGGCGTGATGCTGCTGATGTTCGGCGTGGGCCTGCACTTCTCGCTGGCCGACCTGATGGCGGTGCGGCGCATCGCCGTGCCCGGCGCGCTGCTGCAGATCGGCGCCGCCACCGCGATGGGCCTGGCCGCCGGCCTGGCCTGGGGCTGGTCGCCGGGCGAGTCGGTGGTGTTCGGGCTGGCGCTGTCGGTGGCCAGCACCGTGGTCCTGCTCAAGGCGCTGGAGGCGCGCGGCGCGCTCGAGACCGGCAACGGCCGCATCGCCGTCGGCTGGCTGGTGGTGGAGGACCTCGCCATGGTGCTGGTGCTCGTGCTGCTGCCGCCCCTGGCCGGCGTGCTCGGCGGCCACGCCGCCGCCGAGCCAGGGCGGTCGCTGTGGGCCTCGCTGGGCACCACCGTGCTGGCCGTGGCGGGCTTCATCGCCCTCATGCTCGGCGTGGGCCGGCGCGTCTTCCCCTGGCTGCTGTGGCAGGTGGCGCGCACCGGCTCGCGCGAGCTGTTCACGCTGTGCGTGGTCGCCGCGGCGGTGAGCATCGCCTTCGCCTCGGCCCACCTGTTCGGCGTGTCCTTCGCGCTGGGCGCGTTCTTCGCCGGCATGGTGCTGCGCGAGTCGCAGTTCAGCCACCGCGCCGCCGAGGAGAGCCTGCCGCTGCGCGACGCGTTCGCGGTGCTGTTCTTCGTCTCGGTGGGCATGCTGTTCAACCCGATGGTGCTGGTCGACGAGCCGCTGCGGGTGCTGCTGGTGGTGGCCATCATCGTGGTGGGCAAGTCGCTCGCCGCGGCGGCCCTGGTGCTGCTGATGAAGTACCCGCTCAATACCGCCCTGGTGGTGAGCGCCAGCCTGGCGCAGATCGGCGAGTTCTCGTTCATCCTCGCCGGCCTGGGGATGGGCCTGGGCCTGCTGCCCGAGGCGGGCCACAGCCTGGTGCTGGCGGGCGCGCTGATCTCGATGGCGCTGAACCCGCTGCTGTTCTCCGCCATCGGGCCGGCGCAGCGCTGGCTCGGTGAACGCTCGCAGCTGGCGCGGGACCTGGAGCGCCGCGCCGACCCGCTGGCGGAACTGCCGATGTCCACCGACGAGCGCTTCCTCGCCGGCCAGGTGGTCCTGGTGGGCCATGGGCGCGTGGGCCGCGTCATTGCGCAGGTGCTGCGCGAGCAGGGTCTGCCCTTCGTTGTGGTGGACGACAACCGCGAGCAGGTCGAGGCCCTGCGCCGCGACGGGCAGGCCGCCGTGTTCGGCGACGCAGCCCAGCCCGAGACGCTGGTGCAGGCCCACATCGCGCGGGCCCGCCTGCTGGTGGTCGCCACGCAGCGGGCCGCCGACATGCGCCGCATGGTGGACACCGCGCGGGCGCTGAACCCCGGGGTCGCGGTGATCCTCCGCAGCCACAACGAGGAGGAGGCGCAGCAGCTGGCCCGCGACACCGGCGCCACCGTGCTGGTGGGCGAGACCGCACTGGCCCGCGCCATGGCGGCCCAGGTGCTGGCAGGCACGCGGGCGGCCGCGGCGCCGGGAGCCGCGCCATGATCGCAGGCGACGCACCCGCCCGTTCCCGCAGCGTGATCGTGCTCGGCGCGGGCATGGTGGGCACCTGCACCGCGCTGCACCTGGCGCTGCGCGGGCATGCGGTCACGCTGGTGGACCGCCGCGAGCCGGGGCGCGAAACCTCCTACGGCAACGCCGGCATCATCCAGCGCGAGGCGGTGGAGCCCTACCCCTTCCCGCAGGCGTGGGCCCAGGTCGCTCGCGCGGCGTTCAAGCGCGGCGCCGCGGTGAGCTACCACCTGGGCGCGCTGCTGCCGCAGGCCCGCGCCCTCGCCCGCTACTGGGTCAACTCGCGGCCGCAGCGCCATGCCGCGATCTCCCGGGCCTACGCCTGCCTCATCGCGCATGCGCTCACCGAGCACCAGGCGCTGGTGGCCCGCGCCGGCGCCGACGACCTGGTGCGCCGGGAGGGCTTCCGCTTCGTCTTCCGCGAGGCTGCCACGATGCGCGACGCCGTGGCCCACGCGCAGGCGCTGGCCGACCTGCACGGGCTGCGCCTTGCGGTGCTGGACGCCGACGCCCTGGCGCACGCCGAGCCCGGCCTGCGCCTGCGCCTGCCGGGCGGACTGCACTGGCTGGATCCCTGGACGGTGAGCGACCCCGGCGAGCTGGTGGGCGGGCGCTACGCCGGCCTCTTCACCCGCGAGGGCGGCCGCTTCCTGGCAGGGGATGCCGCGACGCTGCGGCCGGCCGGCGCGGGCTGGCGCGTGCGCACCGAGGCGGGCGAGGTGGAGGCCGAGCATGCGGTGATCGCGCTGGGTCCCTGGTCCGACGCGCTGCTGCGGTCCCTGGGCTACCGCTACCCCCTGTTCGTCAAGCGCGGCTACCACCGCCATTACCGCGGCGGCGTCGCGCCGCGCCTGCCCCTGCTCGATGCCGACGCCGGCTACGTGCTGGCGCCCATGGTCCAGGGCGTGCGCCTGACCACCGGCGCCGAGTTCGCCCTGATCGACGCGCCGCCCACGCCGGTGCAGCTCGATCGCGCGCAGGTGCTGGCGCGCCAGCTGTTCGAGCTGCCCGAGCCGGTGGAGGCCCGGCCCTGGCTCGGCGCCCGGCCCTGCACCGGCGACATGCTGCCGGTGATCGGCGCCGCGCCGCGGCACCGCGGCCTGTGGTTCAACTTCGGCCACGCGCACCAGGGCTTCACGCTGGGTCCGGTGAGCGGGCGGCTGCTGTCGGAGCTGATCGAGGGCGAGGCGACGGTGGTCGACCCGGCGCCGTACGCGCCGGCGCGGTTCGGGTGACCCGCGGCCGGTGACGCGCAGGCGTCAGGCCGGCAGCCCCAGCCACCCGGGCAGCCGCGCGCCGAGCGGATGCGCCGCATCCACCAGCGCCTCCAGCACCTCGAAGTGGTTCAGCCCCGCGGCCACCTCGTGCGTCACGGGCAGCCCGGCGGCCTGCACGGCCTGCGCCCAGGCCTGCGCCTGCCAGAGGAACTGCGGGCTCTCCAGCGCGCCGCACACCCCCCGCACCGCAGCCTGCAGCCGGTGCGTGCGGCGCAGCGGGCTCAGCGCCTCCACCGCGGCATCGTCCAGGCGCAGGTAGCGGCTGCGCGCCGAGCGCCGCACCGGCTCCAGCTCGTACAGGCCGCTGCAGCACACGAGGCTGCGCACCGCCCCGGCCGGCAGGCCCGGCTCGCCCGCGCGCGTGGCCGCCAGCGCGGCCAGGTGTGCGCCGGAGGAGTGGCCCACGAGGTGGACGCGGGCCGGGTCGATGCCGAGGACATGCGCCTGTCCGAGCAGCGCGGCGAGGGCACGCACCACCTGGTCGGCCAGCACAGCGAGATCGCCGTCGCGGTCCTGCACCCAGTCGAAGTCCGGGATCGCCACGTGCGCGCCACGGCGCACGAGGGGCTCGGCCACGAAGGCGTAGTCGCGGGCCTTGCCGCTGCGCCACGCGCCGCCGTGGATGAAGGCCACCAGGGGTGCGCCCTGGCCGCCGCAGGAAAAGAAATCCAGCGCCTCGTTCACCCCGGCGCCATAGGCGATGCGCCGGGGCTCGCCCAGGCGCTCCCGGGCGGCCTGGCTGCGCTGCGCATAGCGGGCCAGCACCGCGTGCATGTTCGGCGCCCAGGCGGCCTGGTCGTAGGCGCGGTCCAGGGCCGCCTGGTCCAGGCCCTGCCAGACCCCGGTGGCGCTGGCGTCGACCGTCATGGGCCGAAGCCCTCCAGGCCTTGCGCGAAGTCCGACAAGGCCTGGTTGAAGCGGGCCGGGTCCTCCACGTCGGGCAGGTGGCCGATGCCGGGCCAGGCCTCGAGGCGCGCGTGCGGCAGCGCCTCGCGCAGGAGGTCGGCGTTCTGCTCGCGCGGGTTCACGCGGTCCCGGTCGCCCTGCACCATCAGCACCGGCAGGCGCAGGCGGTCCGCGTGGTCGGGGCTGAAGAAATCGCTGGTGCGGAAGGCCGCGGCGCGCTCGACGCCCTCGGCGCGCAGGCTGCGCGAGATCCGGGTCAGCCAGGCGCGCAGCGCGGGCGAAGCGCCCTCGCCCACCAGGTGGTCCGAGCCGCGGTCGCCGTACTGGTAGCCGCCCAGGCGGATGCGCCGGATGCGGTCCTCATAGGCCTCGCGCCGGGCGGGCTCCAGCGCGCGCTGGCCGATGCCGGTCCCCGTGAGCACGAGGCCGGCGGCGCGCGCCGGGTGGGCGATCGCGAAGGCCTGGGCCACGGCGGACCCGAAGGAGTTGCCCACCACCACGCAGCGAGGGATGGCGAGCGCGTCGAGGAAATCGGCCACCGCCTGGGCGTAGTCCGTCCAGCCGGGCGACTCGGTGCGCAGCGCGTCGCTGAGGCCGTAGCCGGGCGCGTTCCAGGCGACCACGCGCCAGCGCCCGGACAGCCCCGCGAGCTGGAAACGGTAGTAGTCGGCGCAAGCGCCGATGCCATGCAGCATCAGCAGGCAGGGCGCATCGGCGGGGCCGGCCTCGAGGAAGGACCAGCGATCCCCGAGGTAGCGCGATGCGGCGGAGGTGGGAATGCGGGCCAGCTGCAGCTCGGGCAGCGCGGGCC
This sequence comes from Ramlibacter sp. MAHUQ-53, assembly GCF_052600055.1. Classification (NCBI taxonomy): domain Bacteria; kingdom Pseudomonadati; phylum Pseudomonadota; class Betaproteobacteria; order Burkholderiales; family Comamonadaceae; genus Ramlibacter; species Ramlibacter sp. MAHUQ-53. Next base: position 300,838 of record NZ_JBQWTS010000002.1, on the reverse strand, counting down.
ACGCGGGAGGGACGCGGAAAGCGGTCGGTTCGGCGTGCATAGAATCCCCGCGACTCAATACACGAGGAGCATGGAGTGAAACATCGGGGTCGGATCCAGGGCCTGCTGCTGTCGTTGCTCGTCGCGGGCCTGGGCCTTCCGGCCGCCGCGCACGCGGCGGACTGGCCCACGCGCCCGGTGCGGTTGATCGTACCGTACCCCGCCGGCGGCGGCGTCGACGTGCTGGCGCGCGCCCTCGCCCAGCGCCTGCAGGAGACCTGGCAGCAGCCGGTGACGGTGGACAACCGCCCCGGCGCCAACACGGTGGTCGGCACAGAAGCCGCGGCCCGCGCCGGCGACGGCCACAGCCTGCTGTTCACGACCGACGCCACCTTCACCATCAACCCGCACCTGTACGCGAAGCTGCCCTACGACCTGGAGCGCGACTTCGCGCCGGTGACGCGGATGGTGTCTTTCAGCCAGCTGCTGGTCGCGCCCGCCTCGCTGCCGGCCTCCACCCTGCCCGAGCTGGTGGCCCTGGCCCGCAAGTCGCCCGGCCAGCTGGCCTATGCCTCCTACGGCCCGGGCAGCCAGCCGCAGCTCGCCACCGAGACGCTGAAGCAGAAGGCGCGCCTCTACATCGTCCATATCCCGTACCGCGGCATCCCGCAGGCGGTGACGGCGGTGGTCTCGGGCGAGGTGCAGCTCACGTGGGCCGGCATCCCCTCCGCCCGCCCGCACCTGCAGACCCGCCGCATCAAGGCGCTGGCCTATGGCGGCAAGGTGCGCCACCCCGCGCTGCCGGACGTGCCCACCGTCGGCGAGCTCGGCTTCCCCGAGGTGGATGCCAACGTGTGGGTGGGCCTGTTCGCGCCCAAGGCCATGCCGGCCGCCGCGGTGGACCGCATCCACCGCGACGTGACGGCGGTGCTGCGCGAGCCCGGCTTCAAGGAGCGCGAGGTCGATGCCAAGGGCTACGACCTGGTGGCCGGCACGCCGCAGGAGCTGGCGCGCCACATCCGCCAGGAGCTGGCCTCGCGCGCGGGGCCGATCCGCTACTCCGGCGCGAAGGCCGAGTGAGGCGGCGCGGACGGGAAGACCCGTCCGTGACTGCGGCCCGCGGCGTCGGCCGATAGACTGGCCCGCATGAAAGCCGCCTTCTACGACCGCCTCGGCCCCGCGCGCGAGGTGCTGCAAATCGCCGACCTGCCCGATCCCGTGCCCGCCCCGGGCGAGGTGCGCGTGCGCATTCGATGGTCGGGCGTGAACCCCTCCGACGTGAAGTCCCGCGTGGGCCTGCGCAACCCCGTCATGCCCTTCCCGCGCGTGATCCCGCACAGCGACGGCATGGGCGTGGTCGATGCCGTGGGCGACGGCGTGCCGGCCGCGCGCATCGGCCAGCGCGTGTGGCTGTGGAACACCGCCTTCAAGCGCGCGCACGGCACGGCCTGCGAGCGCGTGTGCGTGCCGCAGGCGCAGGCCGTCCTCCTGCCCGACGCGGTGGACGACGAGGTCGGCGCCTGCCTGGGCGTGCCGGCGCTGACCGCGCTGCACGCGGTGCTGATGGATGGCGGCGTCGCCGGCAAGACGGTGCTGGTCTCGGGCGGCGCGGGCGCGGTGGGCCATTACGCGGTGCAGATGGCGAGCCAGCTCGGCGCGGCGCGCGTGATCGCCACCACCAGCAGCGAGGCCAAGGCCGCCCTGGCCCGCGAGGCCGGCGCGGACGACGTGGTGGACTACAAGACCGAGCCCCTGGCCCGGCGCGTGGCCGAACTCACGGGCGGGCGCGGCGTGGACCGCATCATCGAGGTGGACATGGCGGCCAACGCCGCCGCCAACCTAGAGATGCTGCGCACCGGCGGCGAATGCGTGGTCTATGGCAGCGGCGCCACGCCGATGCCGCTGCCCTTCTTCCCCCTGATCCAGAAGAACATCCAGCTGAAGTTCTTCGTGGTCTACAACCTCGCGCCGGCCGACCGCGAGCGCGCCGAGGGCGTGCTGGCGCAAATGCTGGCACGCGGCCGCCTGCAGCACCAGGTGGCGGCGCGCCTGCCGCTGGCGGAGATCGCCGCCGCCCACGAGCAGGTGGAGAGCGGGCGCGTCACCGGCAAGGTGCTGCTGCGGGTGGACTGAACCTCCACCCGACCCGCGTCAGCCGATGCGGGTCTCCAGCGTGCCGATCTGGGGAATCGTGACCTCGATGCGGTCGCCCGCCGCCAGCCACACCGGCGGCGTGCGGAAGGCGCCGATGCCCGCCGGCGTGCCGGTGGCGATCACGTCGCCCGGCTCCAGCGTCATGTACTGGCTGATGTAGGCGATCAGCGTGCGCACCGGGAACAGCATGTCCGCAGTGGTGGCGTGCTGCACCTCCACCCCGTTGACGCGGGTGCTCAGGTCCAGCGCCTGCGGGTCGGGGATGGCGTCGGCCGAAACCAGCACCGGGCCCAGCGGGCAGAAGCCGTCCATGCTCTTGGCGAAGGTGGTCTGCGCCGGGCTGATGTCGAACTGGAACTCGCGCGCGCTCAGGTCATTGAGCAGCGTGTAGCCGGCCACGTGGTCCAGGGCGCGGGCCTCGTCCACCGCGTGGGCGAAGCTGCCGATCACCACGCCCAGCTCGCCCTCGAAGTCGAACTTGGTCACGGGCGGCGGCTTGCGCACCACGGTGCCCGGGTCGGTCACCGAGGAGGGCAGCTTGGAGATGATGCGCGGCTTCTCGAACGGCTGGACGCCGGTCTCCTTGGCATGGTCCGCGTAGTTGCGGCCGATGGCCACCACCTTGCCGGGGCGCGCCACCGGCGCGCGCAAGGTCACGGCGGCCGGGTCGTGGCGCACGGCCTGCGGCGAGGCCAGGCGCTGCGCGATCTGCGGCGCCAGCGCGGCGCGGGCGGCCGGGCCAGCCTGCAGCCAGCGCACCAGGCCGCCGGCCGCGGGCTCGATGCCGCGGACGCGCAGGGCTTGCGCGGCCTCGGTGGGCAGGGCCAGCCCGGCGAGCAGGTCGGTGATGTCGACGATGCGGCCCTCGTGCAGCACGCCGGCGCGGCGGCCCGTGTCGTGGCCGGGGATCTCGAATTGAAGCAGCTTCATGGAGGAAAGGCTCAGGCCAGGGCCGCCGCGCGCTCGCGCGGGCTGCCGTCGGCGTGGAAGAAGCGGGTGGCGGCGACCTGGCAGCGCTTGATGTAGCGGTGCTCGTGCGGCAGGTAGTCGGCCACGGCGTTGTGGATGGTGCCCATGTTGTCCCACATCAGCACGTCGCCCACCTCCCAGTTGTTGGCGTAGCGGAATTCGGGACGCAGCTGGTGCGCGAACAGGAAGGCCAGGGCCTCGTCGCTCTCCTCCTGGGACCAGCCGTCGATGTGCATGGCATAGCCCGGGTTGGCGTAGAGCACCTTCTTGCCGGTGATGGGGTGGGTCAGGAACACGGGGTGCGAGACCGGCGGCTTGGCCGCGCGCTGGGCCTCGGTGAGCGGCGGGCGAGAGCTGCCCCGCTCGCGGCGCATCATCTCCCAGAACTTGTTGAAGTCGTGGGTGGCGGTGCAGCCCTCGAGGCGGTCCTTCCAGGCCTGGGGCAGGGCCTCGTAGGCGGCATGCATGTTGCAGAACTCGGTGTTGCCCAGGGACTTGCCGTCACGGTGCGGGATGACGGTGCCATACAGCACGTTGGTGAAGGCGATCATGCGGCTGTAGGACATGTCGGTGTGCCAGTCCTGGCCGGCGTCGGACAGGCCCAGCGGCTTGCCGTTCTCCACCATGTTCGAGAGGATCATCACCTCCGGCAGGCCCGGCTCCTGGTAGGCATTGGCCACGTTGACCTCCAGCTCGCCGAAGCGGGCCGAGAAGTCGCGCAGCTGGCGCGCGGTGAGCTGTTGCTTGGGGTACTTGAGCACGCCGTGGCGGCCCAGGGCCTCGATCAGGGTGGCCAGGTCGGCGTCGGACAGCGGCTGCGACAGGTCGAGGCCCTCGACGCGGGCGCCCAGCGTGGCGTCGTTCGGGATGATCTGGAAGGTCATGGTGTCTCTCCGTGGAAGGGGAAGGGGGCGGCGCTCGACGCGCCTCTCAGTACGCCTGCTCGAGTAGCGCCAGGATCTCGTGCGGGCCGGCCACACGGCGCGGGTTGAAGTACAGCCCGCGCTCGCCCATGGCCTTCTCGGCGATGCGGGCCAGGGCCTCGCGCGGCACGCCGATGTCGCGCAGCCGCTGCGGCACGCCCAGCGAGCGGCCCAGGCCGCGCACGGCCTCGATGCAGGCGACGGCGTCGGCGCTCGCGGCGCCCAGGGCCAGCGCGGCGCGCTCCAGCGCCGGGGCGACCACGGGCCGGTTGAATTCCAGCGCGTAGGGCAGCATCACCGCATTGGCCTCGCCGTGCGGCACGCCGGTGACCGAGCCGATCACATGGCAGATGGCGTGATGCAGCGCGGTGCGGGCATTGATCATCACCAGCCCCGAGAGGTGGGCGGCGTAGAGCAGGTCGGCGCGGGCGGCCACGTCCTGCGGGTCGCGGCGCACCGCGGGCAGGGCGCGGGCGAAGCGGGCCATCGCGTCGAGCGCCATGGTCTCGCCCAGCGGCGCGCGCTCCAGCGAGTACAGGCCCTCCAGGCAATGCGCCAGGCCGTTCATACCGGTGGAGAGCATCACGCCGGCCGGCACCTCGAGGTTGGCCACCGGGTCCAGCAGCACCACGCGGCTGGCCACCTGGAAATCGGTGAACAGCAGCTTGTGGCCCTCGGGCGTGCGCACGCCCAGGCCGGCCGAGACCTCGGCGCCCGAGGCGGTGCAGGGAATGGTGACGATGGGGACCTTGGGCTTCGTCAGCGAGGGCACGTGCAGCGTGGCTGGCGGCGTGAAGCGGGCCGCGTGGTCCTCCAGGCGGCCGCCCTCCCCCAGCAGGATCGCCACCGCCTTGGCGGTGTCGGAGGCGCTGCCGCCGCCGAAGGCGACGATGCAGTCCACGCCATGCTGCGCGGCGCGCCCGGCCAGGCCGGTGACGAGGTCGGTGGCGGAGTGCGGCGGCACGTCGTCGCCGGCCAGCACCGCCAGGCCCTCGAGCTGGCGCTGCACACGGGCGAAGGTGGCACTGCGGCGGGCGCTGCCGCTGCACACCAGCAGGGGCCGGCTGGCACGCAGCAGGGCCAGCTCGGCGCCCAGCGCGTCGACGGCGCCCTCGCGCAGGATCACGCGCATCAGCGGCAGTCGCTGGACGAAGGGGGCCACGCGCGGGGTCGAAGCGGCGTCACTCATGCGCCGAACTCCAGGTCGGGAAGGAGCTGCTGCTCGAGCAGTTCCCAGCCCTCGCCGCGACGGCGCCACACGCTGGTGACGCGGTTGATCCGGAACAGCGAGGCCACGGCTTCGCCCTCGAGCTGGCGGAAGGCCGTCATGTAGGCCTCCTGGTGCACCACCCCGCCCTCGCCGTGCCAGGCCCAGGCATTGCTCATGACGTGGCGCACGCGCATGCCTGCGGGGCGGGCCTGCAGCGCCTGCAGGATGGCGTCGCGGCCCTCGAGCCAGCGGCCCTGGCGCAGCCAGCGGCCCTGCGGGGCGAAGGCGGCGAGGAGCTCGTCGTAGCGGCGCTCGTCGAGGTGGCTGATGAAGGCGTGGAGGGCTTGGGTGAGTTCGCCCGCGCAGGAGGCAGTCACCAGGGTCGTGGTCATGGCGGGCAGTGTAGGAACGCGCGGCGCGGGCGGGACACGCCGATCGATAATCCGAGGTTTCCAAACAAGAAACCGGAGACCCCCATGGACCGCCTGCGCTGCCTGCAGATCTTCTCGGAGGTTGCGCGCTGCCGCAGCTTCGTGCGCGCGGCCTGGCAGCTCTCGCTGTCCAAGGGCACGGTGACCAAGCACATCGCCTGGCTCGAGGAGAACATGGGCTCCCAGCTGCTCAATCGCAACAGCAAGCAGGTGACCCTGACCGAGGCGGGCGCGCGGGTGCTGGAGGGCGCCCAGGAGATGCTGGAGCGCTACGAACGCCTGGAGTCCGACGTTCGCGATTCGGTGAACCTTCCCCGCGGCAGCATCCGCGTGGGCACGCCGCCGGCCTTCGGCATCCACCACCTCTCGCCGGTGGTGGCGCAGTTCACCGAGCGCTTCCCGGACATCGAGGTCACGGTGGTCCTGGACGACGGCCGCACGCCGGCCGCGGGCGACGCGCTGGACCTCTCGATCCGCATCGCGCCGCAGCTGGACGATGCCAGCTTCATCGCCATCCCGCTGATGAAGGCGCCGCAGGTGCTGGTGGCCTCGCCGGCCTACCTGGCGCGCGCCGGCACGCCGCGCTCGGTGGAGGACCTGCGCCGGCACAACTGCCTGGTCCACACCATCAAGTCGTCAGGGAACATCTGGCACTTCGAGGGCGACACGCCGCGCGACGTGCGGGTGCGCGGCACGCTGCGCTCCAACATCGGCGAGGTCCTGAAGAAGGGCGCGCTCCTGGGTGCGGGCATCGCGCTGCACCCGTACTACATGGTCTCCGAGGAGCTTCGCAGCGGCGCGCTGGCGGTGGTGCTGCCCGGGTACCGCCCGCAGCAGCTGGACATCAGCGTGGTCTTCTCGACCCGCCGCAACATGCCCACCCGGGTGCGGGCGCTGCTGGAGTTCCTCAAGGACTGGGCGGCCCGGCCGCCGGCCTGGGCGCCCGCGGGGGCGACCCAGCCCTGAATCACTCGCCCTTGATGCCGGCGGCCTTGATCAACTGGGCCCAGCGCTCGGCGTCGCCGCGCAGCCAGTCGCGGTACTCGTCGGGGGTGGAGCCCACGACCACGCCGCCCAGGTTCACCAGCTGGTCGCGGATCGCCGGCTTGGCCAGGGCGGTGCGGATCGCGCCGGCCAGCTTCTGCACCGCGGCGGGCGGCGTGCCGGCGGGGGCCATGAAGCCCACCGGGCCGACATAGGCCTCGAAGCCGGGGTAGCCGGCTTCGGCCATGGTGGGCACCGTGGGGTAGTCCGGGTGGCGCGCCGCGGTGGTCACGGCCAGGATGCGGACCTTCTTGTCGGCCACGAAGGCGTTGACGCCGATCATGGGATAGAACATGAAGCTCACGCGGCCCGCCATCACCTCGGTCATCGCGGGCGCGTTGCCGCGGTACGGCACGTGGGTCATCTTCGCGCTGGCGCGCTGCGCCAGCAGCTCGGCGGCCAGGTGGGCGGACCCGCCGGTCCCCGCGGAGCCGTAGCTCACCGAGTCCGGGGCGGCCTTCGCGGCCTTCACCAGGTCGCCCAGCGTCTGGTAAGGCGAGTTGTAGCCCACCACCAAAAGCTGCGGCAGCACCACGGCCAGGCTCACCGGGGCGAAGTTCTTCACCGGGTCGTACTTGACCTTGTCCGGGCTGAGGAGCGCGTTCACGTTGTGCGAGAGCGTGTTCACGATCACGGTGTAGCCGTCGGCCGGCGCGCGCGCCACGCCCTCGGTGGCGATGTTGCCGTTGGCGCCGGCGCGGTTCTCCACCACCACCGGCTGGCCCAGCGTGGCGCTCATGTCCTGGCCGACGACGCGGGCGATCACGTCGGTGGGGCCGCCGGCGGCGTAGCCCACGACCAGCTTGACCGGCCTGCTCGGGAAGGCGTCCTGCGCCATGGCCAGGGGGCCGGCGAGTGCGGCGCCCGCGACGACGAGCGCCTTCACGGCGCGATGGATGCGGTTCATGTCTTGTCTCCTGGAATGTTGTCTGTCTGTTGTCGATCTGTCGTCTGCCGCTACCTGACCGGTCGCAGCAGGTCGGTCCGCAACCCCTCGGCACCGGGCACCCCGCACAGTTGCAGGGTGCGCTGGAATTCGTCGCGCAGGATGTCGAGCGCGCGCAGCGCGCCGGGCCCGCCGCCGGCCACCGCGCCATACAGCGTGGCGCGGCCCGTGAGCACGCCGGCCGCGCCCAGGGCCAGGGCCTTGGCGATGTCGCCGCCGCGGCGGATGCCGCCATCGAGCAGCACCGGCACGCGCCCGCCCACCGCCTCCAGCACCTCGGGCAGCGCGTCGAGCGTGGCCACCGCGCCATCGAGCTGGCGGCCGCCGTGGTTGGAGACCACGATCGCGTCCGCGCCCAGCGCCACCAGCCGGCGCGCGTCGTCGCCGCGGCAGACGCCCTTGACGATGAGGCGGCGCGACCAGCGCTCACGCACCCGGGCCAGCCGGTCCCAGTCGAAGGCCGGGTCGTAATTGCGGCCCACCGAGGAGGCGATGGCGGTGGCGCTCTTGGCGGCCAGCTCCAGCCCGCGCAGGTTCTCGAAGGCGGGGATGCCGCGGCGCAGCAGGTCCAGCGTCCAGCGCGGGTGCAGCGCGAAGTCGAGCGCACTGCGGGCCGTCAGGCGGAACGGCACCGAGAAGCGGTTGTGGAAATCGCGCTCGCGCTTGCCGCCCACCGCGAGGTCCACGGTGATCACCAGCGCCTCGTAGTCGGCGGCCTGGGCGCGCGCGATCATGTTCCAGAAGAAGTCCTGGTTCTTCAGCACATAGGCCTGGAACCACAGGCGCCCCGGCGCCTCGCGGGCCACCGCCTCGATCGAGGCGGTGCCGCTGCTCGAGAGGGTGAAGGGCACGCCATGCTTCGCAGCGGCGCGCGCCAGGTGCAGGTCGGCGTCGCGCCAGCCGAAGGCGGCCGCGCCGGTGGGGGCGATGGCCAGGGGCAGGCCCATCGGCCGGCCGAACAGGGTGGTGCCCAGGCGCGGGGCGCTCACGTCCACCAGCACGTGCGGGGCGAAGCGGTGGTGCGCGTAGGCCTCGCGGTTGGCGGCGAGGGTGCGCTCGTCCTCGGCGGCGCCGTCATAGAAATCGAAGATGGCGCGCGGCAGGCGCCGGCGGGCCAGCCTGCGCAGGTCCTCGACGCTGAAGCAGCCGTCGACGGTGCGGGGAACAGGCAGGCAAGGGCGGCTGGGCATGGCCGGCGATTATGGAAGTCGCCCTCCGGGCGCCAGGGTTCGCCGGCGAAATCCGATGTTTCCCGATCGTGAACGTCGGGCCGCCCGGAGCCTGCCCGTTTTTTAGGCATCGCCCGCAAACCCAGGCGGGGCGCGGCTTGCGCGAGTTGCCCCCACTTCTATCCACAGCCTCGCCCACAGGCGCCGTGGGTAACTTCGGGGCGGGCGGCCGGGCCTTCTTAAAATAGCGGGTCGTGCCGCAGGCCGCGGCGCCGCCTTTCGGCCTGCGGCCCGCCCGGCGCACCGTCCGCGGCCCGTTCCGCGGCCCCCCGCGGGTGCGAACCGCTCCCCGTCCCGCCCCTCCACCCTGGCCAGCACCCGCGCGGTGCGAAGGAAGTTTTCTTGCGCAGCGATTTCGGCAGTTCGACGCTCGTTCGCCTGCTCGGCGACTGGACGCCCGTGGAGGCGGACGCGTCGGCGATGGACTTCGCCGAGCGCCTGAGCCTGTGGCTCAACGCCTTCGACGCCATCGGCCTGCAAGCCGCGCACCAGGCGATCCGCGCGATCGACGCGCCCGCGCCGGCGCGCCCCCGCAGCGGGCGCGCGCCCACCGCCGCCGACCTGGCGGCGGACGTGCAGCGCGTGCGCGGCGCGCTGGCCCATGCCATCGCGCAGTCGCCCAGCCCGCTGGACCTGGCCGAGGCCGAGGACGGCAGCTTCCAGCCCTACCACCACCGCCACCTGGCCTTGCAGCGCCAGATGGAGCAACTGATTTCCGGCCTGCGTGACCACGTCCGCCAGGCCATCTCCCGGGCCTCCACCGCGCTGCGCCAGCTCGCCGCGCTGGACGCCGCCCTGGAGCAGACCCTCGCCGCGCGCGAGCAGGCGCTGATGCCCACCACGGCCGGCCTGCTGCAGCGGCGGTTCGAACAACTCCGCCAGGCGCACCGCCAGGCCCTCGACGCCGCGGGCGCGCCGGACGACCCGGCCCGCTGGCGCGCGCCCGGCGGCTGGCTGGCCGCCTTCGAGCCGCAGTGGCGCGAAGCCCTGCTCGCCGAGGTGGACCTGCGCCTGGAACCCGTGAAGGGCCTGGTCGAGGCCCTGGACAACGCATCGAAGCAACAAGCATGAACAAGCGATCCTTCATCGCCGCCTTCGCGGCCGGCCTGGCGGCCGTGGCCTGGGTGGGCCTGGGCTTCGCCGGCAACAACGGGCTGGCCCTGGCCATCACCCTCGTGATCGGCGGCGCCTACCTGGCGGGCGCCTGGGAGCTGCGGCAGTACCGCGCCGCCACCGCCGCCCTGGCCGGCGCGCTCGACGACATCCCCCAACCGCTGGAGCGGCTGTCGGACTGGCTCGATCGCGTGCCGGCCTCGCTGCGCCACGCGGTGCGCCTGCGCGTCGAGGGCGAGCGCGTCGCGCTGCCCGCGCCGGCCCTCACCCCCTACCTGGTCGGCCTGCTGGTCATGCTGGGGATGCTGGGCACCTTCCTGGGCATGGTGGTCACCTTCAAGGGCACCGTCTTCGCGCTCGAAGGCTCGGGCGACCTGCAGGCCATGCGTTCGGCGCTGGCCGAGCCGATCCGGGGCCTGGGCCTGTCATTCGGCACCTCGGTGGCCGGCGTGGCCGCCTCGGCCATGCTGGGCCTGATGTCGGCGATCTGCCGGCGCGAGCGCATGGAGGCGGGCCGCGCCCTCGACGGCCGCACCGCCGGCGCGCTGCGCGCCTTCTCCGCCACCTCGCAGCGCGAGGAGGCCCTGCGCGCGCTGCAGGCCCAGGCCGGCGCCCTGCCCGAGGTGGCCCGCCGGCTCGAGGCGCTGATGGACCGCATCGAGCAGCGCAGCCAGCAGCTCGACGAACAGCTGCTCGATCGGCAGGCCCGCTTCCAGGAGGGCGCCTCCCGCGCCTACGGCGAGCTGGCGCAGTCGGTGGGCGCGTCGCTGCGGGACAGCCTGGCCGCCGGCGCGCGCGCCGCGGGCGAGAGCATCACCCCGGTGGTGGAGGCCGCGATGGCCCGCATCGCGCAGGACACGCAGGGCCTGCATGCCCGCCTGGGCGACGCCGCGAAGGCGCAGGCCGATGCCCTGGCACAGCGGCTGGAGGGCTCGGCGCGCGAGGTGGCCACCGGCTGGCAGTCCGCGCTGCAGGCGCATGCCCGCACCAGCCAGGCGCTGGCCGCCGACCTGCAACAGGCCCTGGCCGGCTTCAGCGCAGGCTTCGAGCAGCGCGGCACGGCGCTGGTCGCCGCGGTGAACGACAGCATGGCCCGCTCGCAGGCGCTGCATGCCGACAGCGAGCAGCAGCGCCTGCAGGCCTGGACGGGCGCGCTGCAGGCCCTGGCCGCCGACTTGCAGGCGCAGTGGCAACGCGCCGGCGAACTCGCCCGCGCGCAGCAGCAGGCCATCGGCCAGTCGCTGCAGCAGCTGGCCGACCAGATGGCGGCCCGCGCCAGCGCGCAGGCCGGCGCCGACGAACAGCGCCTGCAGGCCTGGACCGGCGCGCTGCAGGCCCTGGCCGCCGACGTCCACGCGCAGTGGCGTCAGGCCGGCGAGCAGGCCCTCGCGCAGCAGCAGGCCATCGGCCAGTCGCTGCAGCAGGTGGCCGACCAGGCCGCGGCCCGCGCCAGCGCCCAGGCCGGCGCCGACGAACAGCGCCTGCAGGCCTGGACCGGCGCGCTGCAGGCCCTGGCCGCCGACCTGCAGGCCCGGTGGCAGCAGGCCGGCGAACTGGCCCTCGCGCAGCAGCAGGCCATCGGCCAGTCGCTGCAACAGGCTGCCGACGACATCACCGCCCGCGTCGGCGCGCAGGCCGGCCGCACGCTGGAAGACGCCGCGCAGCTCGTGGCGCGCAGCGAGGAACTGGTCCGCTCGCGGGTCGAATCCGAAGCCCGCTGGACCGAGGACCAGGGCCGGCGCATGGACGAACTCGCCGGCCTCTGGCGCAGCGAGCTGTCCGCCCTGCGCGGCGAGGAAGCCGCGCGCGGCCAGGCCGCCGTCGAGCGCCTGGGCCAGCTCGAGTCGGCCGTCGGCCAGCACCTGGCCACACTGGGCGCGGCGCTCGAGGCGCCGCTGTCGCGCCTGCTGGCCTCCGCCGCCGAGGTGCCGCAGGCCGCGGCCGGCGTGATCACCCAGCTGCGCGAGGAAATGGCGAGGATGTCCGAGCGGGACAACGCGGCGCTGGACGAGCGCACCGCCCTGCTCTCGCAGCTGGCGCAGCTGCTGCAGTCGGTGCAGGCCGCGACCGGCGAGCAGCGCGCCGCCATCGAGACCCTGGTGGCTTCGGCCGCCTCGGTGCTGGGTGAGGCGGGCGAGCGCTTCGCGCAGGCGCTGCAGGCGCAGGCCGAGCACACCGCCGGCGTGTCCACCCAGGTGGGCGCCAGCGCGGTCGAACTCGCCAGCCTGGCCGAGGCCTTCGGCCAGGGCGTGCAGGCCTTCCAGGCCACCAACGACCGCCTGGTCGACAGCCTCGAGCGGCTGGAGGCCTCCATCACCCAGTCCAGCGCGCGCAGCGACGAGCAGCTCGCCTACTACGTGGCGCAGGCGCGCGAGGTCATCGACCTGAGCATCGCCTCGCAGCAGGGCCTGGTGGAGAACCTGCGGCAGCTGCAGCCGGCGCTGGCGGAAGGGGCGCGGGCATGACAGGCCCGGAGTTCGCGGACGGCGACGACGACGGGGGACAGGTCGCCCCGGTCTGGGCCGTCTTCGGCGACCTGATGGCGGGCCTGCTCGGCGCCTTCGTCCTGGTGCTGGCCGGCGTGCTGGTGGTGCAGATGGACCTGGTGGCCAGCCTCAAGTCCGAAGTGGAGAAGCGCCGCGTCGAGGAGCAGCGCCGCATGGCGCTGGAGAAGGCGCTGGCGATCCCGCTGGCCTCGGGCCGGGTGACGCTGGCCAACGGCCGCATCGGCATCAGCGGCAGCGTGCTGTTCGCCCTCAACTCCGACCAGCTGCGGCCCGAGGGCCGGCAGCTGCTGAAAAGCCTGGTGCAGCCGCTGCAGGTGTACCTGGGCGAGCGCGGCGAGGTGCTGATGGTCAGCGGCTTCACCGACGACAAGCCGATCCAGGGCGGCAACCGCCGCTTCGACGACAACCTCGAGCTGTCCGCGCAGCGGGCCCTCACCGTGACCCGCGCGCTGATCGCCGAGGGCCTGCCGGCCTCGCAGGTCTTTGCCGCCGCCTTCGGCGCGGAGCAGCCGGTGGCCCCGAACGACAGCGAGGGCGGCCGCGCGAAGAACCGGCGCGTGGAGATCGCGCCCGTGCCGCGCGCCGCCGGGGCGGCCGCCAGGCCATGACCGCTCCCGACGCCGCCGGCACCGAAGCTGCCGCACTGCAGGACGCCGCCGCCGCCCAGGCGCGCCTGGCCGACCTGCGCCGCGACGGCGCCTGGCGGCTCGACCCGTCACGCTTCGGCTACCTGGAGGCGCTGGCCCGCCGCCTGCCGGCGCAACCCGAGGCGGTGCAGGCCGCGCTGCTGGCGCGCCTGCTGGCGGGGGTGGACGACTACGCGCAGCGCTTCGCGCAGGCCCGCCGGCAATCCGGCGAGGAGGCCGCGCGCGTGGCGGCGAAGCAGCCGGCGCTGGCCCGCGAGCTGCGCCGCCTGCAGGCCACCGGGGACGTGCACGGCGTGCGCCGCCTCGCGGCCCGTGCGGCGCAGCCCGCGGGCTGCGAGCCGCTGGCGCAGCTCAATGCCTGGCTGCGCGAGGCCTCGCCCTCCCTGCGCGAGGCGCAGGCGACGGGCGAGCCGGCGCGCCGCGACGAGCTGGCCAGCGTGCGTCGTTTCCGGCGCACCTGGACCAGCCAGCGCAGCCTCGAGCGCGTGGAACAGGCCGTGGCCCGCAAGCCGGCCAATGCCGGCCCGCTGAACTCGCACGCGCTGGTGCTGCAGTCGCTCGCCGTGATGCGGGCCCTCTCGCCCGATTACCTGCGCCGTTTCCTCGCGCAGGTGGAGTCGCTGCAGTGGCTGGAGCGGGCCCGACAGCAGTACCCCGCGAAGGCGGCGAAGGCGAAGCGGGCAAGGGCAAGGGGTCAGGTCTTGCATCAACGCGGCAGTTGACCTGCGGCGCCGAGAGGCGCCTGTAATGTCGGTATGGTCGCGTTGATGCAAGACCTGACCCCATCCCCTCACGCCCCGCGGAACAGCGCCAGCCCCCAGCGCGTGAACTTCACCGGCAGGTGGTAGTGCTGCGCCACGTCCAGCACCTCGAAGCGGAACACCGCCACCTCCTGGAAGAAGCGCTCCTGGGTGGCCTCGCGCTCGCGCCACCAGTCGCCGAGGTGGAAGTGCGCCTCGTAGGTGCCGGCCTCGACGCCGGCCCCGGTGGTGACGGGATGGTCCAGCGCCCCGCCCGCGCCCAATGCGCCCTCGGCGATGCAGCGGGAGGACCCCGCCTCCAGCCGCAGCAGGCGCACCCGCATGCCGGCCGCCGGAACGCCTGCGGCCACATCGACCGCGTGAAGGGAAATGCCACCCGCCATCGCTTCGCTCCTCGAAGTTGAATTCACCGGCGCGCCGCCGGCACCAGCAGCGCGCCCACGGCCGCCGCCGCCGACAGCACCACGAACCCGGCCGACAGGTCCAGCCCGCGGCTGATCGCCGCGAAGGCCACCGGGCCAGCCACCAGCCCCAGGTACATCGGCACCATGGCCGCCGCCGTCGCCGCGGCGATGCCCTCGCCGCCGCTGCGCGTGGCGACCTCGGACAGGAAGACGCCGTTCCAGCCGCTGGCGCTCAGGCCGAAGGCCGCCGCGAGCAGCGCCAGGGCCGGCCCCGGCAGGCTGGCCCCGGTGAGCCCCAGCGCCAGCGCGCACACGGCCATGAGCGCGCCCAGGCCCCGCAGCACCCGGATCGCGCCGCCCGAGCGGCTCGCCACCCAGCCCCAGAGCGGCCGGCCCACCAGGCCCGCGCCCTGCGCGGTGGCGGCGAGCGCGCCGGCGGTGGTGAGGGGCACGTCGCGCACCGCCACCATCCAGGTCACGAGGAAGGTGTTCATGCACACCTGCGTGGCGCCGAAGGCGGCGGCGGCCAGGGCCAGGCGCTGCAGGTCGGCACGCCCGCGCAGCACCGAGACCCACGACAGCAGCGGATGCGCCGCGCCCGCGCCCGCAGGCGGCGCGGCCACCGGCATCGCATGCCGGCGCGAGGGCCCGGCCAGGGCGAGGGCCAGCAGCGCCAGCAGGCCGGCCACGCCCAGCACCGCCGCCCGCCAGCCGCCCCACAGCGCCAGCGCCGGCAGCAGCAGCGAGGCCGTCACCGCGCCGACCTGCACGCCGGTCTGCTTGAGGGAGAAGTAGAAGGGGCGGCGCTCGGTCGGCACATGGTGCCCCAGGAGCTGCGAGGCCGGCGGCGCCTCGAAGCCATGGCCGATGCCGATGCACACCGCCGCCCCCCAGAACAGCGCCGGCTCGCCCGCCGCGATCGCGACCAGGCCCAGCGCGCAGCCGGCCAGCGCGAACCGGGCCACCGCCCAGGGGCCGACCCGCTGCACCAGCGCGCCGGTGGCCAGCGAGGCGAGCAGGGCCGAGCTCCAGACCAGGCCGGAGAACAGGCCCACCGCCTCGCGAGACAGGCCGGTGTCGGCGGCGATGCGCGGCGCCAGCGCCGCCACGCCCATGAGGGACAGCGAGCAGGCGGCCAGCACCGCGCCGAGCCAGGCGGCCACGGGCAGGCTGGAGCGGCCGGCGTGGCTCACGGGCGGACCCCGCTCAGCCCCGCAGGCGGCGCGAGAGGCCGGTGGCCCGCTCCATCACGATCATCATCACCAGGGTGACCAGGATGGTCACGCCCGAGAGCGCGGCGATGGTCACGTCGAGCTTGCCCTCCAGGTCCTGCCACATGCGGATCGGGAGCATGTCGGTGCGGGCGTCGCGCAGGAACAGGGACACCGGCACGTTGTCGAACGAGGACATGAAGGCGATGAAGGCGCCCGCCAGCACGCCCGGCCGGATCAGGGGCAGCGTGACGCGGCGAAAGCCGTACCAGCGCGAGGCGCCCAGGCTGGCCGAGCTTTCCAGCAGCGAGGGATCCATCTGCGCCAGGGCGGCGGTGGTGGTGCGGATCACGTAGGGCACGCAGACGGCGGTGTGGCCGATCACCAGGGTGGCGGTGGACACCGGCAGGCCCGCGGCGCTGAAGGCCATGAGGGCGGCGATGCCGAAGGCCAGCGCCGGCAGCACCAGCGGCGACATGAACAGCGAGTCGAGCACCCGCGCCCTGCGCGTGGGCGAGCGGGCGATGGACAGCGAGGCCGCCACGCCCAGCACCACCGAGAGCACGGTGGTGGCCACGCCCACCTTCAGGCTGTTCCAGGCGGCGAAGTGCAGCTGCTCGGACTCCAGCAGCTCGGCATACCAGCGCAGCGAGTAGCCCGGGGGCGGGAACTTGAGCGAGTAGCTGTCGGTGAAGGAGACGGTGACCACCACCAGGGTGGGCGCCACCAGCAGCAGCAGCGTCACCAGCGCCAGCAGGCCCAGCGAGCCGCGGAAGATGACGGTGGACAGGGTCATTCGGCGGGCCATGGTCCCCTCCTCAGTTCGTCGGCACGCGGGAGGCGCGGCCCAGCATGTTGAAGGCGCTGACGCAGACGATCACGGTGGCCAGGAAGGTCAGCGCGATGGCGGCGGCGAACGGGTAATTCGAGAGCGCCGAGGCCTGCTGGTACAGGTACATCGGCATGAACAGCATCTGGCCGCCGCCGATCAGCGACTGCGAGATGAAGGCGGTGATCGCCGCCGCGAACGTGAGCAGCGAGCCGGCCACGATGCCGGGCAGGGACAGCGGCAGGGTCACCTTGCGGAAGGTCTGCCACTCGCTGGCGCCCAGCGAGGCGGAGGCGTCGGCGAGGTTGACGTCCACCTTCTGCAGCGCGTTGATCAGGGGCAGCACCATCAGGGGCAGCTGCACGTTGGCCAGGGCGACCACCAGGCCGCCGCGGGTGTAGAGCATCTTCAGCGGCTCCTCGATCCAGCCGAGGTTCATCAGCACGCCGTTGACGATGCCCTGGCGGCCCAGGATCACGATCCAGGCGAAGGTGCGCACCACCACGCTCGTGAGCAGCGGCAGCATGATGATGAAGATCACCACCGGCTGCAGCCGCGCCGGCATGCGCACGAACACCCAGGCCAGCGCGTACCCCAGCACCAGGCTCAGGAGCGTGACCTGGATCCCGAGCCACAGCGTGTCGGCCAGCACCAGCAGGCCGAACGCGTCGAACATCTTGGACCACTGGGCGAGCGAGCCCCACTGCGTCATCGCCGCGTCGCCGTAGAAGCTGACCACCCCGAGCATGCCCAGGGGCGCCAGGAAGAACAGCATCATGCCCACGGCCAGCGGCGAGGCGAGCCAGAGGGAGTAGGCGGTGACGGGCAGTCGACGCAGCATGGGGCTCACCTTTTCGTCAGACCTTGACTTCGCGGTTGAAACGCTCGATCCACTGGGCGCGGTGCTCGTTGATCTTCTTCCAGTCCTGGAAGACGAAGCGCTTCTTCATGTCGGCCTGGTCCTTGGCCAGCACCTTGGCGATCTCGCCGGCCATCTTGACCTTGGAGTTGGTCGGCACGATGAGGAAGGGGCTGTCCATCAGCTTGGCCTGCACCTCGGGCGAGATGGCGGCCTCGATCAGGGCCACGGCCAGGTCGCGGTTCGGCGCGTTCTTGACCACGTGGATGGTGGTCTTGAAGGCGATGGCGCCTTCCTTGGGCGTGACGAATTCCACCGGCACGCCGCGCGCCTTGAGGATCTGGATGGCGTTGAAGTTGCCAGGGGAGATGTCGATCTGGCCCTGCTGGAACAGCGTCGCCAGGGCGCCCGGGTTGGCGGCGACGGCGGCCAGGTTCGGCTTGAGGTCGTTCAGCGCCTTGAAGCCGGGCTCCACGTTGCCCTCGTTGCCGCCGAACATGCGGGCGATCTCCACCAGGAAGCCGGTGCCGAGGGTGGAGTTCAGGTTGGTGATGCCCACGCGGCCCTTGAACTCGGGCTTCCACAGGTCGCGCCAGGAAGTGGGCGCGGTCTTGATCTTCTCGGGGTTGTAGGTCAGGCCCACCACCTGGAAGAAGATGGCCGGGCCGGTGGCCTCCTGCGCCTCGGGGATCAGGTCCTTGTAGTTGCGGCTCTGGGCCACCGGGAAGTCCTCGGTCAGGCCCTGGCCGATGGCGGTGAGGGCCGGGCCCGGGTCATGCAGCATCACGTCGATCGGCGGGTTGTTGCGCGCGGCGCTGACCTTGGCGATCTGGTCCACCGAGAGCATCGGGTCCAGCGTGATGTCGGCCTTGGTGGCGGCGCGGAACGCCGGCACGAGGACGGCCTTGTGCGCCTCCTCCCAGCTGCCGGTGAAGGTGGCGAAGACCAGGCGCTTGGCCTGCGCGTGGCTCATGCCCGGGAACAGGTGCATGGCGCCCAGCGTCAGGCTGGCCTGGAGTAGTTGACGACGTGAGGTCATGGGAGGCTCCTTGAGGACGAGGGGAATGTCTGCGGTCGTCAGGCCGCGAACGCGTTGACCAGGGCGCCGGGGCACAGCTGCGCGCGCACCCGCGCGCCCGGCTCGAGGGCCGGCGCGCCGGCGCTGCGCGATTGCACGACCTTGACCGCGTCGCCGCCGGCCAGTCGCACGTCCTGGATGATGTGGGCGCCCTGGGGCAGGCTCAGTTCGAGCTCGCCGGGCAGGCCGGCGCCGTCGGCCACCAGGGCCAGGTGCTCGGGCCGGATGCAGACGGTGACGGCGTCGCCGGCCTTCAGGCCCGGCGTGACCAGGCGCGCTGGCAGCCGGGTGCCGCCCACCTCCACCTCGCCGGGGCCGGCCACGCGGCCGGCCAGGCTGTTGGCCGTGCCCACGAACTGGTTCACGAACAGGGAGGCCGGCTCGTCGTAGACGGTGTTGGGCGGGGCGCACTGCTCCAGGCGGCCCTTGTTGATCACGGCCACACGGTCGGCCATGGACAGGGCCTCCTCCTGGTCGTGCGTGACCATGATGCAGGTGATGCCGGCCATGCGCTGGATGCGCTTGACCTCGATCTGCATGTCCAGCCGCAGGCTCTTGTCCAGGGCGGCGAAGGGCTCGTCCAGCAGCAGGATGCGCGGGCTCACCGCCAGCGCGCGGGCCAGCGCCACGCGCTGCTGCTGCCCGCCGGACATCTCGCGCGGCAGGCGCTCGGCCAGGTGCGACATCTGCACCATCTCCAGCATCTCCCTGGCGCGGGCCACCTGCTTGGCGCGCGGCTCGCCGCGGCAGGCCAGGCCGTAGGCCACGTTGTCCAGCGCGGTCATGTGCGGGAACAGCGCGTAGTTCTGGAACACCACGCCGACCTCGCGCGCGCTGGGCGGCAGGTCGTCGATGGCGCGGCCGCCAACCACGACGCGGCCCTCGGTCTGCTCGACGAAGCCGGCGATGATCCGCAGCAGCGTGGTCTTGCCGCAGCCCGAGGGACCGAGCAGGGCGACCAGCTCGCCGGCCTTGATTTCCAGGGTGACGCCGTCGACGGCGGCGACCGGCGCGCCACGATAGCGCTGGACGATGCCATCCAGCGTGAGGTCGTAGGCGGCGGTCTGGAGCTTGTCGGGCGCGTTCATGGCTGCTTCCTGGCGGGACGCTTGCGCGGGGCGGGGGTGGAGAGTTCGGCGAACAGCGCATCGAGGCTGTCGCCGGCGGCGGATTCCATCGGCGCCTCGAGCGAGGACTCGATGTGCTCCAGGTGGCTGACCATCAGGCGGGCGGCGAGCTTCGCATCGCCCTGCTCGATGGCCTCGATGATCCGGTCATGCTCGTCGTCGCGACAGGTGGCGGGCGTGGGCGCCTGGTTGGCCAGGATGGCCAGGCAGGTGCGCAGGGTCAGTTCGTCCATGGACTTGGCGATGGCGCGGTTGCCCGCAGCCTGCGCCAGCGCCCGGTGGAACTCCCCGGACAGGCGCACCGCGGTGCGGCGGTCGCCGGCCTCGTGGGCCTTCTGCTCCTCGCGCACGATGCGGCGCAGGCCCAGCGCGCCCTTCTTCGTGCAGTGGGAGCACAGGCGGGCGACGACCCAGGGCTCGATCAGGCGGCGCGCCTCGAAGATCTCGCGGGTCTCGTCCATGTCGGGCGCGACCACGGTCACGCCGCGATGGGGCTGGCGCTCGACCAGGCCCTCGTGCTCCAGGCGCAGGAGCACCTTGCGCACCTGGGTGCGGCTCACGTCGAACAGGCCGGCCAGCTTTTCCTCGCGCAGGCGGGTGCCGGGCGCGATGCGGTGCTCGGTCAGGCCAGAGACGATCTGGTCATACATGCGCTGGGTGCGGGCGGCGACATCGCCCCCCTCGGCGCGTGCGGCCGGTCGTTCAGCGGATTCGGTTCGGGTGGATCCCATGGTTCCTCTCTTGCAACTCGCATGCCAGGCAACCGGACCCCGTGTTCCGGCGCCGCTGCAGGCAGGATACAGGGTTTGCAGATTTTGGATACAAGATTTAAAGTGGCTTGCGTCCAAAATGCACCAAGGAATGTCCCCAATCCAGGGCGTCCGCACCAACTCCGTGCCTTGGGGGCGGGACGGCGCCCGAAGACGCGCTGGCTCGAAGATTGCGAGAAGACAGCCCACATTTCAAGGAGACGTTTCATGACCCGCACCTTGCTGGGCATGCTCACCCCCTCGTCCAACACGGTGCTGGAGCCGGTCACCTGCGACATGCTGCGGGAAGTGCCCGAGGCCAGCGCGCACTTCGGCCGCTTCGCCGTCACCCGCATCGCCCTGAGCGAGGGCGCCCTCGCCCAGTTCGCCTCCCCGGGCGTGATGCAGGCGGCCACCCTGCTCTCGCACGCGCACTGCCAGGTGATCGGGTGGAGCGGCACCTCCTCCTCCTGGCTCGGGTTCGACGCCGACGAGCGCCTGGTGCAGGCGATCGAGGCCGAGACCGGCGCCAGGGGCTGCACCTCGGTGCTGGCGCTCAACGAGATCCTGGCGCGCACCGGCGCGCGCCGCCTGGCCCTGGTCACGCCCTACCTGGACGACGTGCAGGCGAAGATCATCGCCAACTACGCCGCCGCCGGCATCGAGGTGGTGGCCGAGCGCCATCTGGGCTTGGAGGACAACTTCTCCTTCAGCGAGGTCACCGCCGGCCAGCTGCGCGCCATGTGCCAAGAGGTGGCGCAGGCCCGGCCCGACGCCATCGCCATCCTGTGCACCAACCTGCGCGGCGGCCCGCTGGTACCCGAGCTCGAGGCCGAACTCGGCATCCCCGTCTACGACAGCGTGGCCACCGTGGTGTGGAAGGCGCTGCAGCTCGCGGGCATCGACACCCGCCGCATCCAGGCCTGGGGCCGCCTTTTCAAGGAAGTCACGTGAACACCGAATTCGATACCGTGATCCGCCGCGCGGAGATCGCCACCGCCACCGACCGCTACCTGGCCGACATCGGCATCCGCGGCGGGCGCATCGTCACCATCGGCCAGGACCTGGGCCCGGGCCGCGAGACGCTGGACGCCGCGGGCCGCCTCGTCACCCCCGGCGGCGTGGACGCCCACTGCCACCTGGACCAGCCCATGTCCGACGGCTCGAAGATGGCCGACGACTTCCTCACCGGCACACGCTCGGCGGCCTGCGGCGGCACCACCACCCTCATCCCCTTCGCCTGCCAGTTCAAGGGCCAGAGCCTGCAGGCCGCGGTCGACGACTACCACGCCCGCGCCGAGGGCAAGGCCGCCATCGACTACGCCTTCCACCTGATCGTGAGCGACCCCACGCCCGCGGTGCTGAAGGAGGAACTGCCGCGGCTCGTGGGCGAGGGCTACACCTCGTTCAAGGTCTACATGACCTATGACGACATGAAGCTCGGCGACCGCCAGATCCTGAACCTGCTGGCGGTGGCCCGGCGCGAGGGCGCGATGGTCATGATCCACGCCGAGAACAGCGACTGCATCGCCTGGCTCACCGAGCAGATGCTGGACGCCGGCCTCACCGCGCCGCGCTACCACGCCCATGCCCGCCCGATGCTGGTGGAACGCGAGGCCACGCACCGCGCCATCGCCCTGGCCGAACTGGCCGATGTGCCGGTGCTGATCGTCCACGTCTCCGGCCGCGAGGCGGTGGAGCAGATCCGCGCCGCGCAGGGCCTGGGCCTCAAGGTCTACGGCGAGACCTGCCCGCAGTACCTGTTCCTCACCGCGGAGAACCTCGACCTCGAAGGCTTCGAGGGCGCCAAGTGCATCTGCAGCCCGCCGCCCCGCGACAAGGCCAACCAGGAAGTGATCTGGCGCGGCCTGGAGAACGGCACCTTCCAGGTGTTCTCCTCCGACCACGCGCCCTTCGCCTTCGCCGGCCCGAACGGCAAGCAGGTCCACGGCAAGGACGCCCCCTTCAGCGAGGTGCCCAATGGCATCCCCGGGCTGGAGACGCGCATGCCGCTGCTGATGTCGCACGGCGTGATCGACGGCCGCATCGACATCCACAGCTTCGTCGCCCTCACCGCCACCAACGCCGCCAAGATCTACGGCCTGTTCCCGCGCAAGGGCACGATCGCCGTCGGCTCGGACGCCGACCTGGTGATCTGGGACATGGACAGCCCGCGTGAAATCCGCAACGAGCAGCTGCACCACGCGGTCGACTACACGCCCTACGAGGGCATCGAGGTCAAGGCCTGGCCGGCGCTGACGATGTCGCGCGGCGCCGTGGTCTGGAAGGACGGCCAGTACCTGGGCCGCGAGGGCCATGGCCAGTTCCTGGCCTGCGACCGCCCGGCCCCCGCGCAGGTGCGCGGGCGCGGCCACCGCGGCCCGCTGTGGCAACCCACGTGACGGGAGCGAGGCGATGACGCAACCCTGGCAGCTGCCCGCCCGCGCGATCGCGCGGGCCGTGTCCCGGCGCGAGCTGGGCGCCGAGGAGGTCGCGCGCAGCGTGCTGCAGCGGCTGGACGCGGTGAACCCCCGGCTCAACGCCGTCATCGGCCATGACGCCGCCTGGACCCTGGCCCAGGCGCAGGCCGTGGACCGCCGCCTCGCCGCCGGCGAGATGCTGCCCCTGGCCGGCGTGCCGGTCACGGTGAAGGACAACATCTGGGTCGGCGGGCGCCGCATCACCCAGGGCTCGCTCGCCTTCAAGGACTTCATCGCCCCGCGCGACGCCTGGTCGGTGGAGCGCCTGGCCTCGCTGGGCGCGGTCATCGTCGGCATCACCAACTGCTCGGAGTTCGCCTGCAAGGGCGTCTCCAACAACAAGGTCCACGGCATCACCCGCTCGCCCTGGGACCTGCGGCTCACCCCTGGCGGCTCCTCCGGCGGAGCGGTCAGCGCCACGGCTGCCGGCATCGGCGCGCTGGCCCTGGCCACCGATGCCGGCGGCTCCACCCGGCGCCCCGCCGCCCACACCGGGCTGGTGGGCATGAAGCCCAGCTTCGGCCTGATCCCCTGCGGCCCGGGTTTCGACGAGCCGAACTTCGGCCTCTCGGTCATGGGCCAGATCGGCCGCGACGTCGCCGACGTCGCGCTGATGTGGGAGCAGCTCCAGGGCTACTCGCACGGCGACTGGGGCTCGCAGGCGGCGCGCGCCGCGCGCCCCGCCCTGGAGGCCCCGCCCCCGCGCACCCTGCGCATCGCCTGGAGCCCCGACCTGGGCTGCGGCTTCGCCATCGACGCCGACGTGCACGCCACCCTGGAGGCGCTGGTGCGCCGCCTCGAGGCCGACGGCTACGCCATCGACGAGGCCGCACCCGCCTGGCCCGCCGGCGTGCGCGAGTACCCGCTGCTGAAGCTGCAGCAGGCCGGCCTCGCCGCCCTGCACGGCGCGGCGCTGGACGCCGACCCGGACCTCCTCGACCCCGACATCGCCGCCCAGGTGCGCCTGGGCCGCCAGCACAGCGCGGTGGACATCGCCCAGGTCCTGACCCTGCGCGAGCACATCTACGCCGCCTACGCCGATTTCTTCACCCGCTACGACCTGCTGCTGTGCCCCACCACGCCCACCGTGTCGTGGCCGGTGGACCAGCTCGGCCCCGCCGAGATCGGCGGCCAGCCCGCCGGCCCGCGCGGGCATGCGGTGTACACGCCCTTGTTCAACTACGCCCAGGCCCCGGCCTGCTCGGTGCCGGCCGGCCTCGCGCGCAGCCTGCCGGTGGGCCTGCAGGTGGTGGGCCGCCGCTACGACGACGCCGGCGTGCTGGCCATGGCCGCCCACCTCGAGCGCCTGGCCGGCCCGCAATCCCGCCCCGCCCTCTGGACCGAGGCCTGAGCGCCAACTGCCCGCCACCCGCCCGCCACCGTCACGCCCAATGAAACTGCTCCTGATCAACCCCAACATCTCCGACAGCGTCTCGCAGCTGATTCGCGAGGAGGCGCAGCGCAGCGCCTCCCCCGGCACCGAGGTGCAGGTGGTCACCGCCGCCGCCGGCGTGGCCTACATCGAAACCCGCTTCGAGGCCATGCTGGGCGCGCACGCCGCCGCCCAGCTCGCCGCCCAGCACCATGCGCAGGCCGACGCGGTCATCGTCGCCGCCTTCGGCGACCCCGGCCTGATGGCGCTGCGCGAGGTGCTGCCCTGCCCCGTCACCGGCCTGACCGAGGCGGCGCTCGCCAGCGCCTGCCTGCTGGGGCAGCGCTTCTCGATCGTCGCGATCTCGCAGCGCATTCGGGCCTGGTACGCCGAGACGGTGCAGGCCTACGGCCTCGCCTCCCGCCTGGCCAGCATCCGCGGGCTGGACGAGCCACTGGCCGACATCGGCAACGTGCAGGGCGACCAGGGCGAGCGCCTGGTGCAGCTAGCCGAGCGCTGCGTGCGCGAGGACGGCGCCGACGTGATCGTGCTGGCCGGCGCGCCGCTGGCGGGCCTGGCGCGCAGCATCCAGGGCCGCATCCCGGTGCCGGCGGTGGACGGCGTGTCCAGCGCGGTGCGCCATGCCGAGACCCTGGTCAGGATGAACGCCGGCCTGGCGCGCACCGGCAGCTTCGCCCCGCCCCCGGCCAAGGCCCACCAGGGCCTCACGCCCGAGATCGTGGCGCTGCTCGCCCAGGCACGGCACCAGCGCGGCGCAGGCGGCTGAGGCCGGTGCGCGATCCCCGTGCATCCTGGCTCCAAGACCGGCTGAAATTGGATACAGGATCAGGCACGCTTGTTGCGACGTTCTCCCCGGAGCCACACCCCGTGGCCTATCACTAGACGGAGAGAACCCATGAAGAAACTCGTTGCCCTGCTGGCGCTCGCCTCGGCGGCGCTGATGCCCCTGGCCACCTCGGCCCAGGAACCGGTGAAGCTCGCGTTTCCCAAGTGCGCGCACTGCGTGCCCCTGTCCCTGGTGCCCGAGTACGCCCAGGGCGTGAAGGTGGAGGCCATCCCCTTCAACACCGGCAACGACGCCATGACCGCGCTGCTGTCCAAGAGCGTGGACGTGGCCCAGGTCACCTACCTGCACTACGCCACCGCCCTGGACAAGGGCTTCGAGATGGTGGCCATCTCCGGCCAGATCAATGGCGGCTCGCAGATCGTGGTGGGCAATGACCTGCCCCTGGCCGAGAACGACTGGGCCGGCCTGAAGAAGCTGATCGCCGACTACAAGGCCCAGGGCAAGCCGTTCCGCGTCGCCGCCTCCCGCGGCAACGCGCAGGACATCCACATGCGCGGCGCCTTCCTGAAGCACGGCATCGACGTGAACAAGGACGTGCAGTTCGTCAACATACCCAACCCCTCCGACCACCTGCAGGCCCTGCGCCGCGGCGAGATCGAGCTGGTGTGCACGGTGGAGCCCTTCGCCACCCAGATCCGCCAGACCAAGGCCGCCAAGCCCTTCGCCTTCCCGTACGACCAGGCCGCCGGCAAGCTGACCAACCTGGTCGTCACCCGCCCCGACGTGATCGCCTCCAACCCCAAGGGCCTGGAAGGCGTGGTGCGCGCCATCGCCAAGGTGAATGCCACCGTGGCCGCCAACAAGCCGCTGTGGGTCGACACCATCTCCAAGGTGACCGGCCTGGACAAGGCCATCGCCACCGGCGCGATCGAGAACCTGTACCCGGACATCGCCATGCACCGCGCCGAGGCCGTGGCCATCGGCAACATGATGCGCGACCTGAAGTACATCAACGGCGACGTGGCGGCCAAGATCCAGCAGAACATGGACTACCGCTTCCTCGAGGCCGCCACCGGCAAGCCCAAGGCCCAGCTCGGGTACTGACGCCATGCAGGCACTGCGCACGCTCCTCGCCCGCATCGACCGCGCCCTCGTGCCGGTGCTGGTGCTGGCCGGCTGGGAACTGTTCTCGCGGTCGGGCGTGCTGCCCGCCGCGCTGCTGCCCGCGCCCTCGCAGGTGATGGTGGCCTGGGCCGACTGGATCTTCGGCACCGACGGCAACACCCAGACCTACACCGCCCACTGGGTGTTCGACGTCGCCGCCAGCGCCAGCCGGGTGGCGGCGGGCTTCGCCCTGTCCACCACGCTGGGCATCGCGCTGGGCATGGCCATCGGCTGGTCCCGGCGCTTCGAGAAGCTGGTCGAGCCCACGCTGCAGATCCTGCGGCCGGTGCCGCCGGTGTCGTGGATCCCGCTGGCCATCATCTGGTTCGGCATCGCCAACAAGCCGGCGATCTTCCTGGTGTTCGTCGGCTCCTTCTTCCCGGTGCTGCTGTCCACCATCCACGGCGTGAAGACCTGCGACCGCAACCTGCTGCGCGCCGGCGCCATGGCCGGCGGCAAGCCGGGCACGCTGGTGCGCCGCATCGTCTTCCCCGCCGCCCTGCCCTCGATCTTCTCGGGCCTGCGCATCGCCATCGGCTCGGCCTGGATGGTGACCGTCACCGCCGAGATGGTGGCCGTCAAGAGCGGCGTGGGCTACGTGCTGTGGGACTCCTACTACTTCCTGCGCTACGACCTGGTGATCGCCGCCATGGCCAGCATCGGCCTGCTCGGCTTCCTCAGCGACTACGGCATCAAGTCCCTCGCCAGCCACCTGCTTCGCTGGCAGCGCGGCTCCACCCTGCAGGCCCAGGAGGGCTGACCCCATGACCCTGATCACGATCGACCGCGTCTCCCGCCTGTACCAGGACCCCAAGCGGGGCCAGGCCGTCACCGCGCTGCAGGACGTGAGCCTCAGCGTGGGCCGCAACGAGTTCCTGTGCCTGCTCGGGCCCAGCGGCTGCGGCAAGTCCACCCTCCTGAACATGATCGCCGGCTTCGACCACCCGACCTCGGGCACGGTGAGCGTGGGCGGGCAGGTCGTCACCGCGCCCGGCGCCGACCGCGGCGTGGTGTTCCAGCAGCCCACGCTGATGCCCTGGCTGCCGGTGTGGGAGAACGTGGCCTTCCACCTGACCATGGTGGGCGCGCCGCAGGCCGAGCGCCGCGAGCGGGCGCAGCGCTTCATCGACATGGTGGGCCTGCGCGGCTTCGAGAACCACTTCCCCGGCGAGCTCTCGGGCGGCATGAACCAGCGCGTGGGCATCGCCCGGGCGCTGCTGATGAACCCGGAGGTGATCCTGATGGACGAACCCTTCGGCGCGCTCGACGAGCAGACCAAGATGGACATGCACGCCGAGCTGGTACGCATCTGGCGCGAGAGCCAGAGCACCATCGTCTTCGTCACCCATGGCATCGACGAGGCGCTGGCCCTGGGCACGCACGTGGCGGTGATGTCGGCCCGACCGGGCCGCATCCGCGAGCTGCTGCCGATCGACCTGGAGCGCCCGCGCGACCCGACCTCGCCGCGCTTCAACGACTACAAGCGCCACATCCTGCAGCTGCTGCGGCCGCAGGATGCGCTGGGCGCCGCCTCGGCCTCGCAGGCTCCGCACGCCGCGCCGGCCGCCTCGCCGGCGCCGGCGACCGAGACGGCCTGACGTCGGCGCCTCAGGCCTGGCGCGCCAGCGCCACGGCCTGCCAGGCGGCCGCCTCCAGCGCGTCGACCACCGGCACCCGCAGGTGGCGCGCGATGCGGGGCCGGCTGCCAGCCAGCACCGCCCCGCACAGCACCAGCACGTCGAGCCGGGACTCGGCGACCAGGGCGGCGGCATGGTCCGCCAGGGCCTCGTAGACGGAGTCGTCCGGCGCCGGCCCATAGGCCGCCGGCAGCACCGGCGCGGCCCAGCCCGCCATGCGCGCGCCGAAGCCCAGGGCGGCGGCTCGCTCCTGGTACAGGGGCAGCATCTGCGGCCCCAGCGTCATCAGGCCGACCCGCTCGCCGCGCTGGCAGGCGGTGATCAGCGCGGCCTCCAGCATGCCCACCACCGGCACCCGCAGCGCGGGACGCAGCGCGTCGAGGCCGGCGTCGGTGGAGATGCCCACGATCACAGCGTCAAAGCCCTCGGCCTGGGCCAGGCCCAGCGCCAGGGTGGATTGGGCGGCCCGGGCATTGCCTGCACGGTCCGCCACGATGGAAGGGCCCTCGGTGGCGGTCACGCCCACCACCTCGGCCGCCGCGCCGAGGCTGGCGCGCGCGGCGGCGGCCATGCGCTCGGTGACGAAGGTGGAGGTGTTCGGATTGACCAGCAGCAGCTTCATGCCAGGGCCTTCGACAGGTCGTCAGCGCGCGCCGGTGAGCGCGGCGCGCAGGATCTCGGCCACCGCTGGCTCCTCGGGCGCGCGCATGGCGGCCAGCACCCGGTGCTCCACCTGGCGCAGGTGGCGCAGCATTGCCGCCACCGCGCCGGGCGCGTCGCCGCGCTCCAGCGCCTCGACGACGGGCGCATGCTCCTCGGGCGCGCAGTCGGAGGACTGCGCCGGCTCGAACAGCGCCACGAACATCTGGGTGCGGGCGACCAGCCGCTCGAGGATGGCGCGCAGCTCGGGGTTGCCCACCACGTCCGCCAGCAGCAGGTGGAAGTCGCCGGCCAGGCGCACGGATTCGTCGCGCCGGGCCTGGCGGCTGGCGGCGCGCTCGGCCTTCAGGTGGGCTTTCAGGCGGGCGAGCTGGTCGGCCTTCAGGTCCTGACCCAGCAGCGCCAGCAGGCCGGCCTCCACGGCCTGGCGCGCGCCATAGGCCTGGCGCACCTGCTCCGGCGTGGGCTGCGGCACGAAGGCGCCGCGGTTCGCATGCATCTCCAGCTTGCCCTCCTGGCCCAGGCGCAGCAGCACCTTGCGCACCAACCCACGGGTCACGCCGAACTCCTCGGCCAGGTAGCGCTCGCGCAGCGGCGTGCCGGGACGCAGCTGGCCGGCGAGCAGGGCGCGGGTGATGGCGGCATGCAGGGCCTCCTCGGCGGCGCGGGTCGGCGCCGGCGCGGCGGCTTCGGGCGCGGGGGCCGGGGCGGTCGACCGGCGCGCCCGGGCGGCGGGGGTCTTGCGGGCAGGGGTGGCGGGACTCATGGCGTCGATTGTCGTTTGCATTGTGCCGATCCCGTCGCAATAATGGTTAACCAAATATTGTTTTCTTTGTCATCCAATTTGGTGCACCACTCGCCCCGGGGTGGTGCGCCAGCACCATGAACGGGATCCGCATGACCGCCTCGCCCCTGCCCGCCGACCTGCCGGTGTTCGACCTGCTGCTGCGGGACGCCCTGGTCCTCACCGCCGACCCGGCCCAGCCCCTGCTGCGCGGCGGCTGCATCGGCATCCAGGGCGGCCGCATCACCTGGCTGGCCGCCGAACCGCCGGAGCGCTTCGAGGCCCGGCGCACGCTCTCGCTGCAGGACCGCATCGTCACCCCCGGCTTCGTCAACACGCACCTGCACGCGATCCTGGTCATGGTGCGCGGCGTCGCCGCCGACCTGGGCTTCGCGCCTTCGTACACGCCCGGCATCCCCAAGGGCACCCAGGTGAACCCCGAGCAGGCCCGCGCCCTCGCCCGCCTCGGCGCGCTGGAGGCCCTGCTCGCCGGCAGCACTGTGATCGGCGACAACTTCGTCCATGCCGACATCACCGCCGAGGCGATGGCGGACCTCGGCGTGCGCCTGTGCCCGAGCTGGCGCATTCACGACGTCGACTTCGCCCGCGTGGCCCACGGCGACTGGCACCACGACCCCGCCATCGGCGCGCGCACGCTGCAGGCCGGCCTGGAACTTCTCGAACGCTGGAAGGACCACCCCCGGGTGCGGGTGAACCTCGCCGCGCACGCGGTCGACACCTGCTCCGAAGGCTTCCTGCGCGAGGTGGCCCAGGCCGCGGCGCGGCACGACCTGGTGGTCTCCACCCACCTGGGCCAGAGCGTGGTCGAGGTCGAGCGGGTGAAGGCTCGCACCGGCCGCACCTCCACCGAGGTGCTGGAGGAGACCGGCCTGCTCAATCACCGCCTCATGGGCGGGCACTGCATCTACGTCACGCCCTCGGACATCGAGCGGCTGGCGCGCGCCGGCGCGCATGCCGTCCACATCCCCAAGTGCAACGCCGCCTCGGGCCGGCTCGCGCCCACGCCGGCCCTCAAGCGCGCCGGCGTCAACATCGCCCTGGCCACCGACACCCAGCATGGCGACATGGTGGAGCTGATGCGTTGGGCGCTGGCCACCGCGCGGGTGCAGGAAGGCGGCGTCGCCGACGACTGGCAGCCGCACCACGTGTTCCACATGGCCACCCTGGGCGGCGCGATGGCGCTGGGGCAGGACGCCGAGATCGGCAGCCTGGCCCTGGGCAAGAAGGCCGACCTGGTGGTGTTCGACGCGCGCCGGCCGCACCTGCGCCCGCACGTGAGCCCGCTGGGTTCGCTGGTGCACTGCGGCCAGGGCCGCGACGTGGAGATGGTGCTGGTCGACGGCGAGGTGCTGGTCGAGGGCGGCCTGCCCACGCGGGTGAACCTGGAGGCCGTCTGCCGCGAGGGCGAGGCGGCCGCGCGCGAGCTGTGGGCGGCCGAGGGCAAGCCCTACTGACCCCACCCGCCCTGGCATCGAGATTGCAAGAGGACTGGCTCCGACACACCCACGAGGAGATCCGATGAAGCCGTTGCCCCCCGCCCGTTCCCCGCAGCGCCTGCGCCGCAGGATCGCCGTCGCCGCCTCCCTGGCCACGGTGCTCGCACTCGGCGCGCTGGCGCCCGCGGCGCAGGCGCAGGAGCCCGCCGCCGCCTACCCGAGCAAGCCGATCCGCCTGCTCGTGCCGTTCCCGCCCGGCGGCGCTGCGGACACCTTCGCGCGCTTCGTCGCCGACAAGCTCTCGCAGTCGTGGAGCCAGAGCGTGGTGGTCGACAACCGCCCGGGCGGCGGCGGCATCGTGGCCACCCAGGCCGCCGCCAAGGCGCCGGCCGACGGATACACGCTGCTGGTGGTGACGGTGGGCCACGCGGTCAACCCGCACCTGCACGCCAGGCTCCCGTATGACACCGAGAAGGACCTGCAGGCGGTGGCCCGCCTCGCCACCCTGCCCAGCGTGCTGGTGGTCAACCCGAACGTGCCGGCGCGCAACGTGGGCGAGCTGCTGGCGCTGGCCAAGGCCCAGCCCGGCAAGCTGACCTACGCCTCCTCCGGCAACGCCACCACCAGCCACGTGGCCGGCGCGATGCTGGCGAGCCAGGGCAAGCTGAACCTCGTGCACGTGCCATACAAGGGTTCGGCACCCGCCATCACAGACCTGATCGGCGGCCAGGTCGACATGATCATCGACCCGCTGGTCTCCTCTGCCCAGCACATCAAGGCGGGCAAGCTGCGCGCGCTGGCGATCAGCACCGCGAGGCGCTCGCCGCTCGCGCCGGACCTGCCGACGATGGCCGAGGCCGGCGTGCCGGGCTACGACTTCTCCGCCTGGTTCCTGCTGCTGTCCCCCAGCGGCCTGCCGGCGCCGATTCTGAAGAAGCTGAACGACGAGGTGCAGCGCGTGATGGCCCTGCCCGAAACGCGCGACAAGTACCACGCCATGGGCGCCGAGCCGGGCCATGGCACGCCGCAGGAGCTGCAGGCCTTCGTGTCCTCCGAAATCCGCCGGTTCGGCGAAGTCGCCCGCGCCTCGGGCATGAAGGCGGACTGAATGCGCGACCTCGCCGGTTATGCAGGTCGCCCGCCCCATGCCCGCTGGCCCGGCGGGGCGCGGGTAGCGGTGTCCTTCGTGCTCAATTTCGAGGAGGGCGCGGAGTTCGCCATCGCCGAGGGCGACGACCGCAACGAGGCCGTCTATGAGGTGATCGACCGGCTCGAGGGCATCCCCGACCCCTGCCTGCAGTCGCACTTCGACTACGGCACCCGCGCCGGCTGGTGGCGGATCATGGAGGTGTTCGGGCGCTTCGGCGTTCCCTGCACCGTGAGCGCCTGCGGCCTGGCCGTGGAGCGCTCGCCGAAGCTGGCGCTGGACGCGGTGGCGCGCGGCCACGAGGTCTCGGCCCACGGCTGGCGCTGGGAGAGCCATGCGCGCATGGGGGAGGCCGAGGAGCGCGAGGCCATCGCGCGCACGGCGCGGGCCATCGAAGCGGCCACCGGCATCGCGCCCGTGGGCTGGCACACCCGCTCGGCCAGCACGCTCAACACCCGCCGCCTGCTGATGGAGCACGGCGGCTTCCTCTACGACAGCGACTTCTACGGCGACGACCTGCCCCATGTGCTGCCCGCGCCGGGCGGCGGCCGCCACGTGGTGCTGCCCTACGCATTCGACACCAACGACATGCAGTTCCAGCACACGCACCGCTTCGTGCGCGCGCAGGACTTCTCCGGCTACGTGAACGACGCCTTCGACTGGCTCTGGCGCGAGGGCGAGGCGGCGCCGCGCATGATGTCGGTGGGCCTGCACCTGCGCATGCTGGGGCGGCCGGCGCGCATGTGGGCGCTGGAGCAGATGCTGGCGCACATGCAGGCACGCGGGCAGGTGTGGTTCGCGCGGCGCGACGAGATCGCGCGGCACTGGCTCGGGATCGCCGGGGCCTGAGCGGCCCGGCCTGCGAGCGGCGACAATCGGGCGCCCCGGCCGTCCCGGGACGCCCGCCGATTTCCTGCATGTCCTCCCTGCCCCCCGCCCTGCGCGCCTTCGCGCCCTACCCCGACTTCCTGCGCCTGCTCGGCGCGCGCGTGATGGGCGGCTCGGCCACCCAGATGCTGATGGTGGCCGCTGCCTGGCAGATGTACGACCTGACCGGCAGCGCCTGGGACCTGGGCCTGGTGGGCCTGTACCAGTTCGCGCCGGTGCTGGTGTTCACGCTGCTGGCGGGCCATGTGGCCGACCGCCATGCGCGCAGCCGCATCATCGCGGGCTCGATGGCCTTGCAATGGCTCGCCGCGGCCCTGCTGCTGGCCGCCACCGTGCAAGGGGCGCTCTCGCGTGAACTGATCTTCGGCGTCTCGGTGGCCCTGGGCGCGGCGCGCGCCTTCCAGATGCCCGCGCAGCAATCCCTGGTCGGCGCGCTGCTGCCGCACGGGCTGCTCTCGCGGGGCACGGCCATGAGTTCCGCCGGCAACCAGGTCGCGGTGATCGGCGGCCCCGCCCTCGCCGGCCTGCTGTACATGGGCAGCGGCGTCACGGTGTACGCCACCTGCCTGGGCCTGCTGCTGGTCTCGATCACGCTGGCACTGCGCATGCACGCGCCGCGCATCCCGCCCTCGAAGGAGCCGGTGACGCTGCACTCCCTGCTCGCGGGCGTGCGCTTCGTCTGGCAAAGCAAGACGCTGCTCGGCGCCGTCTCGCTGGACCTGATGGCGGTGCTGCTCGGGGGTGCGACCGCGCTGCTGCCGATCTTCGCCAAGGACATCCTGCACGTGGGCCCGGCCGGCCTGGGCGCGCTGCGCGCCGCGCCGGCGGTGGGCGCGCTGGCCTGCTCGATCGCGCTGTCGCACCAGCCGCTGCGGCGCCACGTGGGGCGCTGGCTGTTCGGGTGCGTGGCCGCCTATGGCGTGTGCATGGTGGTGTTCGGCCTGTCGACCAGCTTCGTGCTGTCGCTGGCCGTGCTGGCGGTCTCCGGGGCGTTGGACATGGTCAGCGTGGTGGTGCGCCAGACCCTGGCGCTGCTGGACACGCCCGACGACATCCGCGGCCGGGTGGGCGCGGTCAACTCGATCTTCATCGGCGCGAGCAACCAGCTGGGCGAGTTCGAGTCCGGCGCGGTGGCCGCGTGGATCGGGCCGGTGGGCTCGGTCGTCGCTGGCGGCGTGGGCACGCTGCTGGTGGTGGCGGCCTGGTGGAAGCTGTTTCCCTCGCTGGCACGGCGCGACGCCTTCCACGCCTGAAGCGGGCCCCCTACGCCTTCAGCGCATCGCGGTCGACGAACCGCGCCAGGTAGTCGATGTCGCGTCGGCGCACGCCGTGGGCGCGGAAATGCGCGGCCCATTGCCCCACCCCCGTGCGGACCTCGGACACGATCTCCCGGGCCGCCTTCGGCTTGAGGCCGAACTGGGCGCTCGCGGACAGGGCATTGCCCAGCGTGGACTCGCTGCCCTGCTCGCCCACCCGCATCTGCTGGTAGCCCAGGCCCTGCGCGGTGGGCAGGACGTCGAATGCCGGGGCGAGGTGGTAGCTGCCGTCGGGGTGGCGCAGCAGGGCGTGGTTCTTTTCGTGGTCGTCGGTGTTGTCGACGAGGATGTTGAACACCATGCGGCGGAACAACTGCGCCTGCTGGCGAGCGATCTCGCGCGCTGGCAGAAACCGGCGCAGCAACTGCGCGAACTCCGGGTAGCCCAGGGACTCACCGGCCGCGCGCAGGGCCACATGGGCCGAGACCGTGTGCAGGCGGGCGCCCTCAATCCGGTCGAAGCGTTCGATGGCGACGGCATGGCCACGGGGCAGCCGCAGCGCGCGCGTGGCTGCGGTCTCGATGCCGCAGGCGCGGGCCAGCGTCATGCAGGCATGCTCCACCAGCGGCATGTCGAACTCGTCGTCCTCGTTGAACTTCACCAGCCACTGGCGCCCCTCCATCCGCAGCAGGGACTTCGGCCGCGCCCCGCCCAACGAAGCGCCCGGGTTCACCAGCCGCCGCTGCATCTCGGGCACGGGCTCATTGGCCAGCACCTTGCGCACGGCCTCGGCCATTTCGCCCAATTGCTCGAACTCCGGCGTGGGCTGGTTGCGCCAAGGCACCCAGGCGTCGGGCTCCAGGCTCACGCCCAGCGCGCCATAGCGGTCGCCGCCCGCAAACAGCAAGTACTCCAGCAGTGACAGGCGAGGCGTGCGCTCGAATTTCCGGATCACGCGCTCGCCCCAGCGGTCCGGGCGTGCGTCGTCGACCGAGCCGGCCGCGGTGTCGCGCTCGGCCGGGAGGAACAACTGGTCGACCAGGGGCAGGTCTTCGCTCAACGCAAAGCCCGCGGCCAGCCAGGCCGGCGCGTAGCGCAGCCCCACCCCGCGCCCGCCCTGCACCAGCCGGATCTCGCCCACCGGCCGCGGCTGCCCGGGATCGCCGAGCCACCACAGGTGGAGCGCCTCGCGCGGGACATAGGCCTCGGGTTCGGTCTTAGCCACGGCGGTAACGCGCGCGCGCCTCGTTCACTTCATGCTCGAGGGCCGCGAGGTCCTGCGCCGGGTCAGCCAGGCCGCCCAATGCCTCGTGCCGTCCCATCATCCACAGCGCGGTGGCATACAGGCCCGCCGAGACCGAGGGGTCCCCTTTTTCCATGCGCGAGAGGGTGGGCACGGAGACCCCCAGGCGCAGGGCCCAGTCCTTCAACGATTGCTTGCGCCGCTTGCGCGCCGTACCCAGGTCGCCCCCCAGCCGCCGCAGGGCGGCAGCGGCGGCAGACGGGAGGGCTTCGATGACAGGCGAGGCTTTAGACACAACATATATGTTATCTAAAACCGAAGAAAATAAATATTCATGTTGTCTTTGTGCGAAGGTAGGATGATCCCACTGCCGTCCGCCCTGACTGCCCCACCCATGTATCCCCCGCCCCGCGCCCGCCGCCACCCTGCTCGCCTGGAACCTGGGCGCGCTGGTGAAGCTCGGCCTCACCTGGCACATGGCCCGCGCCACCAGCGCCGAGGCGATCCGCCGCTACGCGGTGAGCCAGGACGAGGACCGCGCGGCCATCCTCACGGTGGTGGTGCTGGCGGCGCTCGCGGTGCTGACCTCGTGGCTGTTCACGCACGTGGTGTTCGGCCTGCACTACGCGCACGACTTCTACCCGGCCCGCACCCGCGGCGAGCCCGACCCGCTGGAATTCCCCGGCACGCCGGAGCCGACCTACGCCGACCTCTTCCACTTCGCCTTCGTGAACGGCGCCTCCGCCCAGACCGCCGACATCGCCTTCCAGGGGCCCGCCCTGCGGCCCGTCGGCACGCTGCACTGCGTGGTGGCCTTCTTCTTCAACGCGAGCCTGCTCGCGCTGGCCGTGAATGTCGTGGCCGGGACCCTGCTCTGACGACCGACCGCCCATGACCCTCTCCCCCCAGGACTGGATCGCCGGCCTCGAAAAGGGCCTCGCCGTGATCGAGGCCTTCGACGCCCAGCACCCGCGCCTGACCGCCACCGAGGCCGGCGAGCGCTGCGGCATGACGCGCACCGCCGCGCGCCGCTACCTCAAGACCCTGGCCCACCTGGGGTACGTGGGCACCGACGGCAAGCTCTATTGGCTGATGCCCCGCATCCTGCGCCTGGGCCATGCCTACCTGGAGTCGGCCCGCCTGCCGCGGCTGGTGCAGCCGTTCCTGCAGCGGATTCACGAGGGCACGGGCGAGATCGCCTACCTGGGCGTGATGGACGGCCCCGACACCGTGTTCATCGGCCGCAGCGGCGCCACCCGCCAGCCCACGCACGGCTACGCCCTGGGCACGCGCCTGCCGGCGCAGGTGACGGCGGTGGGCCTGGCCATCCTCGCCAGCCGGCCCGAGGCCGAGGCCGACGCCTGGATCGCGGGCTGCGAGCCGCGCGCCTTCACCTCCTACACGCTGGCCACCCGGGCCGAGCTGCGCGCCGCGCTGGAGCGCTTCCGGCATGTGGGGTATTCGCTGTCGGAGCAGCAGCTGGAGCTGAATTTCCGCGGCATCGGCGTGCCGCTGCTGGATCGCCACAACCAGGTGCATGCCGCCATCAGCATCACCATGCCGATCAACCAGGAGGAGACCGACCACGCGCTGCGGCGCGTGCTGCCGGTGATCCAGGAGGCGGCCAAGAGCCTGCGCCCGCTGCTGTGAGGGGCGCGGGGCGCGTCCCCGCGACGCAGACGCGCCGAGGCCGGGGACTCAGGCCGCGGCGGGCGCGGCGGCTCCGGTGGTGTGCGCGCCGCCGAGGAACAGACGCTCCATCGTCGGGTCGGCCAGGATTTCCGCCGCCGGCTTGTGCAGCACCAGGCGGCCGGACTCCAGCGCGATCGCGTCGTCCGAGTAGCGCAGCGCGCTCTTGACGTTCTGTTCGACCATCAGCACCGTGGTGCCCTGGTCGGCCAGCTTGCGAAGCAGCTTGAACACGTCCTGCACCACGATCGGCGACAGGCCGATCGAGGGCTCGTCGATCAGCAGCACCTTCGGGCGCAGCAGCAGCGCGCGGCCGATCTCCAGCTGCTTCTGCTCGCCGCCCGAGAGCGAGGCGGCGCGCGAGTGGATGCGCTCCTTCACCCGCGGGAAGAACTCCAGCACCTCGGGAATACGCTCGTGCGTGGTCTTCATGCCCAGGGTGATGCCGCCCAGCTCCAGGTTCTCGTAGACCGAGAGCTGGCCGAACAGGTTGCGGCCCTGCGGCACGAAGGCGATGCCCTGCGCCAGCAGCGCCTTCTGGCTGGCGCCGGTGATGTCCTCGCCATTCAGGCGCACGCGCCCCTGGCGCGGCTTGAGCAGGCCGAACAAGGTCTTGAGGACCGTGGACTTGCCCGCGCCGTTGGGGCCAATCAGGAGCGTGATGGAACCGGGGCGGACACTGAACGACAGGTTGTTCAGGATCATGAAGTCCTTGTAGCCGGCGACGACGTCGTCGAACTCGATGCAAGGCGTGGCGGTCATGTCAGTTCCCCAGGTAGGCGTCCAGCACCTGCTTGTTGCGGCGGATCTCGTCGGGCGTGCCGATGGCCAGCACCTGGCCCTCCACCATCACCATGATGCGGTGGCACAGGTCCATCACGAACTCCATGTTGTGCTCGATGACCACGAAGCTGCCCTGGCGCGACTGGTTCAACTCCTTGAGCAGGCGGCTGATGCCGCCCACCAGCGAGGGGTTCACGCCGGCGCAGGGCTCGTCGAGCAGCACCAGGTCGGGGTCGCTCATGAAGGCCATGGCGATGTCCACCAGCTTCTGCTGGCCGTAGCTCAATTCGCCGGCCTTCTTGTCGGCCACGTGGCGGATGTGGAACTGGTCGATCAGCGCGTCGGCCTTGGCGCCCAGGCCCGAGTCGGACGGCGCGAACATGCGGCTGAACATCGAGCCGTGGTGTTCCTGCGCGGCGACGATCAGGTTGTCGCGCACGGTCATCTTGCCGAACACCTGCAGGGTCTGGAAGGTGCGGCCGACGCCGCGGCGATTGAGCTCCAGCGGGCCGAGCTGGGTGACGTCCTCGCCATTGAGCTCGATGCTGCCGCTGTCCGGCGTGATCTGCCCCAGCATGCTGTTGAACAGGGTGGTCTTGCCCGAGCCGTTGGGGCCGATCACGCCAAAGATCTCGCCGGGGCGCACCTCGAAGGAGACGCCGCCGACGGCCTGGATCGCGCCGTAGGCCTTGCGGATGTCGGTGACCTTGAGGACGGGCCTGCCCGCGGGCCGGTCGTGGTGATGCGCGTGGGTCATGCCATGCCTTTCTGGGGGGCGGCCTGGGCGGCCGCGGCGCGGGCGGCCGAGGCCTCGCGGGCCTGGCGGCGGGCCTTCAGGCGATCAGGCAGGCTCAGGAGGCCGTCGGGCAGCCAGATCATGAGCAGCACCACCGCCGTGCCGAAAACGAACAGGTACCAGGCCTGGGCGAAGCGCAGCCACTCGGGCAGCACCACGCCGACGGCGGAGCCGAGCACCGGGCCGAGGAAGTAGCCCGGGCCGCCCATGACGACCATCAGGTACATCATGATCGACTGGCCCACGGTGAACAGGGCGGGGTCGATGAACTGCACCTGCGAGGCGTAGAGGCCGCCGGCGATGCCCGCGTAGACCGCGCCGATGGCGAAGCTGAAGAGGGTGTAGTTGCGGGTGTCGATGCCCAGGCTCTCGGCGCGGATCGGGTTGTCACGCAGCGCGGTGAAGGCCTTGCCCCAGGGAGAGCGCAGCAGGTACCAGAGCAGCGCGGCCAGCACCAGGGTGAAGCCGAAGACCAGGTAGTAGTAGGCCAGGTTGCCGTCGAAGCTGATGCCGAAGGCGCTGGGGCGGGCGATGTTGTTGATGCCGAAGGTGCCGCCGGTGAGCCACTCCTCGTTGCGCATCACCAGCCACAGGGCGGTGTTGAAGCCCAGGGTGGCGAAGGCCAGGTAGATGGTCTGCACGCGCAGCGCCGGGAAGCCCAGCACCAGGCCGGTGACGAAGCACAGGATCGCCGCGACCGGCAGGCCGATCCAGAAGCTGATGCCGGCCTTGAGCAGGATCGCCACGGTGTAGGCGCCGATGCCGAAGAAGGCCGCATGGCCCAGGGACTTCTGGCCGGCGTAGCCCACGGTGAGGTTCAGGCCCATGGTGGCGATGATGAACACCAGCCAGGTGGTGAAGATGTGGATGCCGTAGTTCTTGAGGAACGGGGGCACCGCGGCGAGCGCCGCGAGCAGCAGCACGCCCATGAGCAGCTTGGATTTCGTCATACCTTGCGCTCCTCCTTGCGTCCCAGGAGGCCCTGGGGCTTGAACAGGATCACGATCATGAAGATCAGGAGGGCCACGGCATCCTTGTAGGCGGGCGAGATGTAGGCGGCGGCGAGGTTCTCGCACACGCCCACGATCAGGCCGCCCACGAGCGCGCCGCGGGAGTTGTTGAAGCCGCCGATGATCGCGGCGAAGAAGGCCTTGGTGCCCAGGGACTCGCCCATGTCGAACTTGGCGAGGTAGGTGGGCGTCACCAGCAGCGCGGCGGCCACGGCCAGCACGGCGTTGATGGCGAAGGTGTAGAAGATCATGCGCGGCACGTTGATGCCCAGCACCGAGGCGCTCTCGGTGTTCTGCGCCACGGCCTGCATCGCGCGGCCGGTGACCGTGCGGTTCAGGAACGACTGCACGCCCAGCACCAGCAGCATCGCGAAGACGAAGGTGCCGATGTCGCTGGCCGAGACGGTCACGCCCATGAGGTTGTAGACCTCGTCGGGGAAGACCTGCGGGAACGGATGCGGCTCGGCGCTGTAGCCGGCGCGCACGCCGTTGCGCATGGCGATCGACAGGCCGATGGTGGCCACCACGATCGGCATCAGGCCGTACTTGAACAGGGGGTCCACCAGCCCGCGCTTGAACAGCCAGCCCAGGACGAGCACCGACAGCAGGCAGCTGGCGGTGAACGCCAGCATCAGCGGCATGCCCGAGGCGAGCAGGATCACCATCATGAAGGCCGGCAGCATCACGAACTCGCCCTGGGCGAAGTTGATGGTGCCCGAGGCCTGCCACAACAGGGTGAAGCCCAGGGCCGCCAGGGCATAGATGCTGCCCGTGGCCATGCCACTGAAGAGGAGTTGTAGGAAGTCGGTCATGGGGATGCGGTCATTTCCGGTGCGGGCTGCGCGGCCGGCGCGCGGCGGGGGTCAGCCGCCTGGCGCCGGCCAGGCTTCGGGTCACTTCTTGGCGTTGGCCGGGGGCAGCGTCGCCACCACCTCGGGGCGGCCGTTCTTCACTTCCACCAGGAAGCTTTCGCGGTCCAGGTCGCCCTTGTCGTCGAAGCACACGTCCAGCAGGATGCCGGGGTGCTGCTTGGCGCTGAAGCAGCTGTTGCGGATGGCGGCGGCGGCGGCCTTGCGGTCGACCTTGCCGGCCTTCTCGATGGCGGCCTTCAGCACGTAGACGCCGGTGTAGCCCTTGATGCCGTTGTGGTCCGAGTCGGCCTTGTATTCGGCCTTGTACTTGGCGCCGAAGGCCTTGAGCTGGGGCGCGTCGACGGTCAGGCCGACGTGGGCCTGGGCCCCGTTGGCGGCCGCGCCGGCCAGCTCGATGA
Source organism: Ramlibacter sp. MAHUQ-53 (assembly GCF_052600055.1). Lineage (NCBI taxonomy): Bacteria > Pseudomonadati > Pseudomonadota > Betaproteobacteria > Burkholderiales > Comamonadaceae > Ramlibacter > Ramlibacter sp. MAHUQ-53. The sequence goes on along the minus strand of NZ_JBQWTS010000002.1, from coordinate 260,224 downwards.
CCTTCTGGCCGGTCAGCGTGGTCTCGCCGATCACGGGCTTGGTCCAACCCTGCTTGCGCAGCTCGCGCAGGGCTCGGGCGGACTCCTCCTCGTTGGTGTAGACGAAGATGGCGTCCGCGTTGGCCTGCTTGGCCTTCAGCACGGCGGCGGAGAAGTCCACCTGGCCGGCGTCGGTGGAGATGTCGGCCACGATCTTGGTGGGCGAGCCCTCCAGCAGCTTCTGCAGCGTGTCACGGCCGCCCTTGCCGAAGTCGTTGTTCACGTAGATCACCGCCAGGGTCTTGGCCTTCGAGTTGATGAAGCGCGCCAGCTTGGGGAAGGACACGCTCTGGCCGAAGGCCGTGCGGAACACGTAGGGGTTGCCCTGCTGGGTGATGGCGGCGGCCTCGCCGCCGGTGAAGTTGGGCACCTCGCCGCGCTTGGATTCGGCCATGGAGACCATGATGGAGCCGGAATACACCGGGCCGAAGATGGCGAAGACGTCGGCGTCCACGGCCTTCTGGGTCAGGCCCTTGGCCACGCCCGGGTTGGTCTGCGTGTCCTCGGTGGTGTAGGCGACCTTGCGGCCCAGGATGCCGCCGGCGGCGTTGATCTCCTTGATGGCCAGCTCCACGCCGTTCTTGAACAGCGTGCCGGCGGTGGTGCCGGGACCGGACAGTTCGACGATGTTGGCGATCTTGATGTCCTGGGCCTGGGCGAGACCAGCGGTGGCCAGGGCGGCGACCAGGGCGATCGACTTCAGGGTGTGCTTCATGGGGGGTTCCTCGGGAGGGGAAGAAAGGTTTCGGACTGTAGGGGTGGGTGGGGCCGGGGCCGCCAATCAGGCGGCGACCTGAGTTCGATGATCGCCCAGGTTCGTTCGATTATCAGACGCATACCGGGTTTGTCCGGAGGCGGGCACCAGGTCCTGCGGCTGGAGGGCGTGCCGGGTCGCGACATAGGCGAACACCAGGCCGGGGCCCACGGTGATGCCCGGGGCCGGGTAGGTGCCGCCCATCATCGAATGCATGTCGTTGCCCAGCGCATAGAGGCCGGGGATCGGCTGGCCCCGGGCGTCCAGCACATTGGCGTGTTCGTCGGTGCGCAGGCCCTGGGAGGCGCCGATGTCGCCGGGGTACAGGCGCACCGCGTAGAACGGCGCCTCGGTGAGCGCGCCGAGGTTGGGGTTGCGCCCGCCCAGCGTGGCATCGCCGATGTTCTGCTGGTAGGCGGTCTCGCCGCGGTGGAAGTCGGGGTCGATCCCGGTCGCGGCGTACTGGTTGATCTGGGCCACCGAGCGCTTGAGGCCCTCGGCATCGATGCCCAGCTTGCCGGCGAGTTCGTCGAGCGTGCGGCCCTCGGTGAGGTAGCCGTCGGCCAGGAAGGGCGCCAGGCCCTTGCCGCCCGGGCGCACCATGCCCATGCCGTAGCGGCGCAGGGCGGCGGCGTCGGCGATGAGGTAGGCCGGGATCGAGGGCGAGGCCTGGTGGGCCTTCTGCATGGCGATGCCGAACAGGTGGTAGGAGGTGCTCTCGTTGACGAAGCGCTCGCCGGCCTGGTTGACGGTGAGCATGCCGGGCTTGGCGCGATCGAGCACGAAGTGCGGGAAGACGGCGTCGCTGCCGTCGGCGCGCTTGCGCAGCGAGACCGGGGCCCAGAAGGCCGGGCTCATCGCGCCCTCGCCGTCGGTGGCGCCGGCGCGGCGCGCGGCGGCCTGGGCCTCGCCGGTGTGGCCGGGGGCCGCCGGGCACCAGGCTTCGGAGATGCCGGGCAGGCGCTCGGCGCGCAGCTTCGGGTCGCGGTTGAAGCCGCCGGAGGCGAGCATCAGGGCCTTGCCCACCGAGACGCGGGCCTCGCCGGCGTCCGACTTCAGCACCGCGCCGATCACGCGGCCGCCGTCGTCGCGCTCGATCGAGGCCAGCGAGGTGTTCAGCGCCAGGGTCACGTGGGGCTGCTGCGCGAGCGAGTGCAGCAGGCGGCCCACCAGCGCATTGCCCATGACGAGGCGGGTGCCGCGCGGGTGCGTGAGGCGGTCCATCGCGTAGCGGGCGATCAGCTTGAACGAGTGCTTGAACGAGGTCCACGAGCGGGTGATCGCCAGCAGGTGGGGGATGTCGTAGCGGTCGATCATCATGCCGCCCAGCACGGTGAACTCCGGGATCGGCGGGCGCACCAGGGGCAGCAGCGGGCCGAGCAGGCGGCCGTCGAACGGCAGCGGCTCGAGGGCGCGGCCGCACAGCGTGGAGCCGGGCAGGTCGCTGATGTAGTCGGGGTGCTTGGCGTAGGGGCGGAACTGCACCTCGCTGCGGGACTCGATGTGCTTCACCGCGGCGGCGCCATGGCGCAGGAAGGCGTCGCGCACCTCGCGCGGCGAGCGCTCGCCCACCGCATGGTCCAGGTACCGGGCGGTCTCGGCCAGCGTGTCGCCGGGGTTGACCTCCTGGGCATGGTGCGTGCCGGGCACCCAGGTGGTCGCGGCCGACCAGGCGGTGGTGCCGCCGACCAGGCCGGTGCGCTCGACCAGCAGCACGCTGGCGCCGTCGAGGGCGGCATAGAGGGCGGCGGCGAGGCCGGCGCCGCCGGCGCCGACCACCACCACGTCGAAGTTGCGGCCTTCGGCCTGCGGGACGGCGCCCTTGGCGAGGATTTGCATGCGATGTGCCATGTTCAATGCTCCTGCGAGCCCACGAGGAAATCGACCATCAGGTCGCGGACGCGGGCGAACATGTCGGCGCCCACCATGCTGTTGCAGCCCTTGGCGCGGGCCGCCTCGACCCAGGGCGAGACCGGCGGCGCGGTGATCACGCAGCCGGCGAACTGCGAGCCCGCCAGCTTGTCCACCTCGATCGGGAAGGGGTCGGTGGGGCGCATGCCCATGGGCGTGGCGTTGATCACCACGTCGAATCCGGTGGGGTCGGGGCTGCCCACCCCCACCTGGCCCCGGCCCATGGCCGAGAGGCGCGCGATCAGCCCGTCGCGGCGGGCGGTGTCGGGGTCGTGGATGGCCAGGCGGCTCACGCCGGCCAGCACGAAGGAATGGGCGATGGCCGAGCCCGCGCCGCCGGCGCCGACCAGCAGGGCGCTGCGGCCCTGGAGCTCGCCGCCCTTGGCGCGCAGGGCCTGGACGAAGCCCTCGCCGTCGAACATGTCGCCGTGCCAGGAGCCGTCGGGGTTGCGGCGCATGGTGTTGACCGCGCCCACGAAGCGGGCCCGCTCGGTGGCGGTGCCGCACAGGGCCAGGCAGTCGATCTTGTGGGGAACGGTGACGATGATCCCGTCCACGTTCTGCGCCAGCGAGACGCCCTGCAGCCACTGCGTGAGGTGGGCGGGGCTCACATGGGCCGGCACGCACAGGGCGTTCAGGCCGGCGGCGGCGAAGGACTGGCTCACGCCGGCGGGCGACTTCACCTGGGCGATCGGGTCGCCGACGATGAAGTGCAGGCGGGTGGAGCCATCGAGGGCGGCGGCAGGGTTCGTTTGCATGGCGGCGGATGATACCTACAAGTGGAATGTCATTCAACTTTTGAATGTTGTTCCATATTTCCCTATACTTGCCCCGTCATCCCGACCCCAACACAGGCGCGAGCCGGAAAGAAGAACCCCATGAGCGGCGTGATGGAACGCACCCTCGGCATCCTCGAGTTGCTCGCCCAGCACGGCGAGGGCCTGGAGCTGGGCGAGATCGCGCAGCGCCTGAACATCCCGCGCAGCGGGGTGCACCGGCTGCTGACCGATCTCGTCGCCGCCGGCTACGTGCGCCAGTTGCGCGACCATGGCGCCTACACCCTCACCACCAAGCTGGTCTCGATCGGCCTGATGTTCCTGAGCAAGAGCGGCATCGTGGACATCGCCCAGCCGCTGCTCAACCGCCTGGCCGAGCGCTCGGGCGAGCTGGTGCGGCTGTCGGTGGTCGACGGCGAGCGCCTCACCTGGGTCGCGCGCGCCCAGGGCGCCCGCCAGGGCCTGCGCTACGACCCGGACATGGGCAGCGACGCGCGCCTGTCCTGCTCCTCTTCCGGCTGGGCCTGGCTCAGCACCCTGGGCGACGACGAGGCGCTGGCCCTGGTCGCCCGCCAGGGGCTGGGGCCGCGCGCCGAATTCGGCCCCGCCGCGCCCGAGACCCTGGCCGAGGTGCTGGCCGCCCTGCAGGACACCCGCCGGCGCGGCTTCTCCGTCTCGGTCGACACCTACACCGCCGGCCTGAGCGCGATCTCCGCGCCGGTGCGCCTGGCCGGCCAGCCGGCCATGGGCGTGCTGACCATCGCCGGCCCCACGGTTCGCTTCACCCGCGAGCGCATGGAGGCCCTGGGCCCTGAGCTGGTGGACTTCGCCGCGCAGCTCGCCGCGGCCAGCGGCTCCTCCCCCTTCTTCAACCAGGGCCAGCACGCCGCCGGCGAAGCCGCCGGCGAGCGCAAGCCCATCTACGCAGACTGATGACGGCCACGCCCTCCCCCACCGCCGCGGGCAAGAACGAGATCCATTGCGACCTGCTGGTCATCGGCTCCGGCGCCGGCGGCCTTGCCACCGCCGCCACCGCGGCCCACCTCGGGCTGAAGGTCATCGTCGCCGAGAAGGACCCGCAGTTCGGCGGCACCACCGCCTGGTCCGGCGGCTGGATGTGGATCCCCCGCAACCCCCTGGCGCGCGAGGCCGGCATCGAGGAGGACCTCGAAGGCCCCCTCGCCTACCTGCGCCACGAGCTGGGCGCGCAGTTCGACGAGGCCCGCGTCAACGCCTTCCTGGCCCACGGCCCGCGCATGGTGGACTTCTTCCGCCGCCACACCGCGCTGCAGTTCATCGACGGCAACGCCATCCCCGACTTCCATGGCCGCAGCCCCGGCGCTGCCCTGGGCGGACGCTCGGTCTGCGCCGCCCCGTTCGACGCCCGCCGCCTCGGCGCGCGCATGCACGACCTCAAGCCGCCGCTGCGCGAGACCACGCTGTGGGGCCTGGGCATCGCCTCGGGCGCGGAGCTGCGGCACTACCTCAACGCGCTGCGCAAGCCCGCCTCGTTCTGGTACGTGGCCCGGCGCGTGATGCGCTACGCCTGGGACTACGCGACGCACCGGCGCGCCAGCCGCGTCGTCAACGGCAACGCGCTGGTCGCGGCCCTGGCCGCCTCGGCGCTGGAGCGCGGCGTGCGGATCCTCACCGCCAGCCCGGCGCAGCGCCTGCTGCGGCACGGTCAGCGCATCGAGGGCGCGGTGCTGTCCACGCCGCAGGGCGAGGTGACGGTGCGCGCGCGCCGCGGCGTGGTGCTGGCCACCGGCGGCTTCCCGCACGACGCCACCCGCCAGCGCCAGCTGGTGCCGCATGTGCGCGAGGGCCACGGCCACTGGTCCGCCGCCAACCGGGGCAACACCGGCGACGGCCTGCGCCTGGGCGAGGCCGCCGGCGGCCAGGTGGCGCAGGACCTGGTGCAGGCCATGGCCCTGGCGCCGGTCTCGCTCGTGCCGCGCGCCGACGGCAGCACCGGCCACTTCCCGCACCTGATCGAGCGCGCCAAGCCCGGCGTGATCGCGGTGCGCCGCGACGGCAGGCGCTACTGCAACGAGGCCGACTCGTACCACGACGTCATGCAGGCCCTGCTGCGCGCCACCCCGCCGGGCGAAAAGCCCGAGGCCTGGCTGGTGTGCGACCACGCCTTCATCCGCCGCTACGGCCTGGGCGCGGTGAAGCCCGCGCCGATGCCCCTGGGCCCGTGGCTCGCCAGCGGCTACCTGAAGCGCGCCGACACGCTGGCCGCGCTCGCCGCCGCCTGCGGCATCGACGCCGGCGCGCTGGCGGCCACGGTGGACCGCTACAACGCCATGGCCCGCGAGGGCCGCGACGCCGACTTCGGCAAGGGCGACACGCCCTACAACCGCGTGCAGGGCGAGCCCGAGCCGCGCCACCCCAACCCCTGCATGGCGCCCCTGGAGCGCGGCCCCTTCTACGCCGTGAAGCTCGTCATGGGCAGCCTGGGCAGCTTCGCCGGCCTGCGCGTGGGCGTGCACGGCGAGGTGCTCGATGCGCGGGGCGAACCCATCGCCGGCCTCTACGCCGCGGGCAACGACATGAGCAGCATGATGGGCGGCAATTACCCCAGCGGCGGCATCACCCTCGGCCCCGCCATGACCTTCGGCTACCTGGCGGCCCACCACGCGGCGGGCCGGGCCCTGGCCACCGACTGAACCTCGACTGACCCCTCCCCGAAAGAAAGAACGCATGTACTACGAACTCGCCACCATGACCCTGCCCTTCGGCACCGCCGGGCAGGCCGCCACGAACGTCGACGCCTTCTGCAGGCAGCCGGGCGCCCAGGGTGAACTCCTGGCCTGCTGGTTCACCGACATCGGCGTGCTGAACCAGCTGCTGGTACTGCGCGGCTTTGCGACCCTGGAGCAGCTGCAGGCCGAGCGCGCCCGCACCCAGGCCAGCGCCAGCCCCTACGGCTGCGGCGAGCTGTACCAGGACCTGACGATCGACAGCTACCAGGGCTTCCCGTGGATGAAGCCGGCCCGCCCGAGCGCCGAGAGCGGCGTCACCGGCCCGGTGTACGAGGTGCGCACCTACGGCATCAAGCCAGGCGGCGTGCAGCCCACCATCGACCTGTGGGCCGAGTACCTGCCCCCGCGCGACAAGCTCTCGCCCTGCGTGGTGGCCATGGTGGCCCTGGACGGCGCGCCGCGCTTCACCAACATCTGGGCCTACCCCGACCTGAATGCCCGGAGCAAGGCCCGCGCCGACGCGGTGGCCCAGGGCATCTGGCCGCCCAAGGGCGGCCCGGCCAACCTGACCACGCGCATGGTCTCCACCATCGCCCTGCCCACCGCCGTCTCCCCGATGAAATGAGGTCGCGACCATGGCTCGTCCCTTCTCCCTGGCCTACCTGACCTCGCACCGCTGCACCGCCGCCGAGGCGATCCAGCTGGCGGCCGAGACCGGCTACGAGTTCGTCGGCCTGCGGCCCTGGCCCAATGGCGCGGGCGCCGCGAAGCAGGCGCTGGTCGATGACCCGCAGGCCCTGCGCGAGACGCAGGCCGCGGTGCGCGACACCGGCGTGGGCGTGTTCGACCTGGAGATCGTGCGCATCGGCGCGGCGTTCGACCCGCATGCCTGGGACGCGATGTTCGAGGCCGGCGCCGCGCTGAAGGCCCGCTCGGTGCTGGTGGCGGCCGACGACCCGGACGAGTCGCGCCTGGCCGACAGCTACGCCCGCCTGTGCGAGGTGATGCGCCCCTTCGGCCTGACGGCCGACCTGGAGTTCATGCCCTGGACCGAGGTGCGCGACGCCCGGGCGGCGATGCGCGTGATCGAGAAGGCGGGCCGGCCGGCCAACGCCGGCCTCCTGATCGACGCCCTCCACTTCGGCCGCTCGGACACCACGCTGGACGACATCCGCGCCATCCCGCGCGAGTGGCTGCACTATGCCCAGGCCTGCGACGCGGTGGCCGGCACGCAGTTCACGAACGAGCAGTTGATCCACACCGCGCGCTGCGAGCGCCTGATGCCCGGCGAGGGCACGATCGACGTGGCCGGCCTGTTCCAGGCCCTGCCGGCGGACCTGCCGGTGAGCGTGGAGATCATCCACCTGGAGCGGGAGAAGACGGCCTCGCCGGTGGAATGGGCGCGGCGCTGCCTGGAGGCGAGCCGGGCGGTGTGCGGGGTCTGAGGCGGGGGTGCGCCGGGCCTTGACGAATGTCAACGCCGGCGCCGCCGGGCTCGGCCATCCTGCGGCCCAGGAGCCAAGCCATGAAGAACCACCCCACCCTCCAGTACATCCGCGACGAGCACTCGGCGCTGGGCGCCGTGCTCCACTCCGTCGTGGCCCTGGCCGAGCGCGGCCCCAAGGGCGACGAGGACCGCTTCTTCCATGTGATGCGCGCGATGCTTTACTACATCGGCGAGTTCCCGGAGAAGCGCCACCACCCCAACGAGTCCGAGCTGCTGTTCCCGCTGGTGGCCGAGCGCGCCCCGGCGCTGGGGCCGGTGATCGAGCGGCTGGAGCGCGAGCATGGCTACGGCGAGCGCAAGGTGCACCAGCTGCAGCACCAGCTGATGTCGTGGGAGTTCATGGGCGAGTCCCGGCGCGAGGCCTTCCTCGAGGCGGTCAAGACCTATGTGCGCCACTACCTGGACCACATGCACACCGAGGAAACCCAGGTCTTCCCCGCCGCGGTGGAACACCTCACCGCCAGCGACTGGTCCCGCATCGGCGCGCGCCTGCGCGACGACCTCGACCCCCTGGCCGGCGGCGCCCGCAAGCCGGAGTGGGACAGGCTCCTGACCCACATCGCCAACACCGCCCCGGCGCCGATCGGGCTGGGCGCCGAGTGAGCGTGTGACGCGCCGAGGGCCTCAGCCCTCGTAGCGCCTGCCCCGGGCGATCAGCTCCGGCGTGCCGATGACGGCATTGAGGCCGTCGAAGTCCAGCATCCGGTCCTTCAGGGCCGCCGTCGTGCCGTCGGCCTGCAGGCGGCCGTAGTACTGCTGCAGGGTGTGGGCCACCGCGCGCGCGGTGCCGCCCGGGAAGATCACGATGCGGTAGCCCCGCGCACCCAGCTCGCCGGCCGACTGCACCGGCGTCTTGCCGCCCTCCACCATGTTGGCCAGCATCGGGATGCGGTGGGCGAAGCGGCCGCAGGCGGCGTCCATCTGCTCGGGCGTGCGCACCGCCTCGATGAACAGCGCATCGACCCCGCACTCCAGGTAACGCTCGGCGCGCTCCAGGGCCGCGTCGAAGCCCTCCACCGCCACCGCGTCGGTGCGGGCGAGGACCAGGGTCTGCTCGCTGCGGCGCGCATCCAGCGCCGCGCGCAGCTTGCCGCACATCTCCGCCACCGGCACCACGCCCTTGCCATCGAGGTGGCCGCAACGCTTGGGGAAGGTCTGGTCCTCGAGCTGGATCATGGCCGCGCCCGCGCGCTCGAACTCGCGCACCGTGCGCTGCGTGTTCAGCGCGTTGCCGAAGCCGGTGTCGGCATCGACGATCACCGGCACGGCCACCCGCTCGGTGATGCGCGCCAGCGTGTCGGCCACCTCGCTGGCGGTGGTCAGGCCGATGTCGCTGCGGCCCAGGCGGGTGTAGGCGATCGAGGCGCCCGAGAGGTACAGCGCCTCGAAGCCGGCCTGCTCGGCGACCAGGGCGCTGAGCGCGTCGTACACGCCGGGGGCCAGCAGCACCTGGGGCCGGGCCAGCCGCTGCTGGAGGGTCTCGGGGATCTCGGGGGTCATGGGGGGCTTGTCTCCAGGGAAGCTGCGGTCTTCGCCGCGATCCAGCCGCCGGCCACCGCACTGAGCAGGCCGTTGCCGGAGAGGTAGCCCCACACCGCATCGCCCGAGACGCCGCGCGCGGCGCCGCCGGCGGCGAGCAGGTTGGGGAAGGGGCGGCCCTGGGCATCGAGCACGCGGCAGCGCGCGTCGATGTCCAGGCCGCCCTGGGTGTGGAACAGCGCGCCGGTCACCTTGACCGCGTGGTACGGCGCGGTGAAGCGATCGAGCGCGGGGTCGAGGCCGGCCTCGTCGCAGCCGATGATCCGGGCCAGGCCGGCACGGTCGGCGGCGGTGCGCAGCGCGCCCGCGGCCTCGGCCTCGCGGAAGTCGGGGAAGGTGCGGGCCAGCGCCAGCAGGCGGTCGTCGAAGACGTTCCAGGCGACCTGCCCGGGCTGCTGCAGCACGTGCACCGAGGCCTCGGAGTAGCCGCCGGTCTCGTCATGGAAACGCCGGCCCTGCGCGTTCAGCTGGATGCCGCCCTCGGCCATGACGGCCCAGGTCATGAGGATGCCCTGCGGCACCACCCAGGAGCCGTGGCCCTGGTAGCCGGTGAGGTCGGCCAGGCGCGCGCCGAGCTGGCGGCCCCAGCGGATGGCGCTGCCGTCGTTGCCCACGTGGCCGCCGAAGGTGGCGCCGCGCATCTCGGGAATCAGGTCCTCCACCATCGACGGGTTGCCGCCGAAGCCGTTGCACGCCAGCACCAGCACGCCGCAGCGAAGCTGCTCCAGGCGGCCGTCGGGGCGGCGGTAGCCGATGCCGTGCACGCGCCGCGCCTCGTCCACATAGAGCTCGCGCACCGTGGCCTGCGTGAGCAGCATCACGCCGGCCGCGTCGGCCGCGCGTTCCAGCTGCGAGATCAGGGCGGCGCCGGTCTTCTCCGGCACCGCGTGCATGCGCAGCGCGCTGTGGCCCGGGTACAGGAAGCCCTCCAGTACCTGCAGCGTGATGCCGTGGTGGCCCGAGAGGTGGTCCAGCGCCGGGGCGATGGCCTCGGTGTAGGCCTGTACCAGGTGCGGCGCGGCGCGGCCCCGGGCCTTGGCCTGGATGTCGGCGGCGAAGCGCTCGGGCGAGTCGTCGGTGACGCCGGCGGCGCGCTGCGCCCGCGTGCCGGCCGCGGGCACGAAGCCCGAGGACAGCGCGGTGGAGCCGCTCGGGCGCTCGTCGCGCTCGAGCACCACGCAGTCGATGCCGGCGTCGCGCAGCGCGATCGCCGCCACCAGGCCGCAGGCGCCGCCGCCGACGATGGCCACCGGGACTTCGGGCGCGTCGGCCCCCAGCCGCTCGGCCGGCAGGACGACGGGCTCGTTCAGGTGGGTCACGCCGTGGGACGGTGCAGGTACTGGCCGCGCGGCTTGCCGATCAGGTTGCCGTCTTCGTAGATCAGGCCGCCGCGCAGGAAGGTGGCGTCCACATGGGCCGACAGCTCCAGGCCCTCGAAGGGGGTGTAGCCCTGGGTCGACGGCGAGTCCTTGGCGGCGATGGTCCAGGTGTGGTTCGGGTCGACCAGCACCACGTCGGCGTCGAAGCCCTCGGCCAGGTCGCCCTTGTGGTTCAGGCCGTAGCGCTGCGCCGGGTTCCAGGCCAGCACCTGGGCCATGTGGTTGTAGCTCATGCCGCGGCGCGTGCCCTCGGAGACCAGCGAGGGCAGCAGGTACTCGGTGCCGCCGAAGCCGCTCTTGGCCATCCAGATGTTGCCGAAGTAGCGCTTGGGGATCTTCAGCTCCTGGCGGCAGCAGGCGTGGTCGGACACCACCCAGTCGAGCTCGCCGGCGAGCAGCGCCTCCCACAGGAACTCGACGTCCTCGCGCGGGCGGATCGGCGGGTTCACCTTGGCCTGCTCGGCGGCCTTGGAGGTGATGTCCAGCATCAGGTGGCCGATGGTCACCTCGCGCTTGAAGTTGATGTGGGGGAAGACGTCGGCCATCATCATCGCGGCCTGCACCGCCTTGCGCGAGCTGAGGTGCAGCAGGTTGATGTTCGGCAGCGCGGTCTCGTTGGCCAGGTAGCTGGCGATGAACACCGCCAGGCCCTCGGAGTGCTGCGGGCGCGAGGCGCTGTAGGCGGCCAGGCCCTTGAGCGACTTGTCCTTCTCCACGATCTTCGTGTAGGCCGTCATGATCTCGGCGGTCTCGCAGTGCAGCGACAGCGAGATCTGGTCGGCCTTCTCGGGGAACCGCTCGCGCGCCGCCTGCACGCCGCGCATGATGAACTCGAAGTGGGCCAGGTCGTAGCGCTCGTCCTCCCCGATCATCAGGAAGTCCTTCTGCGTGTTCGAGGCGCCGTGCAGGCCGTGCGAGCCGTAGAACATGAAGATCTTGAAGCTGGACACGCCATGCTTCTCGATCAGCATCGGGATCTCCTCGATGTGCTTGCGGTCCATCGGCGCCAGGTGGTAGCCGTAGTCCACATGGAAGCGGTTCTTCGAGATCTTCAGCACCTCGGGGAAGAACTTGGCATACGGGCCGCCCTTGTTCAGGTAGTACTGGCCGGTGCGGAAGTAGTTGAGGCTGGAGGTCACGCCGCCCATGGCCGCGGCCTTCGATTCGGTCACCGCGTCCTCGGCCAGCGGCGAGTAGATGCCGGAGTGCATGTGGGCGTCGACCACGCCGGGGAAGGCCAGGCGGCCCTTGCCGTCGTAGACCTTCCTGGCGAGCGTCGCGTCGATGCCGGGCGCCACCTTGGCGATGCGCTCGCCCTGGATGGCGATGTCGCCCTCATGCACGGTGTTCCCGTGCGGGCGCACCACGCGCACGTTCTTGATCAACAGGTCGTAGATGGGTTTGGTCATGAGTCCTCCGGTGTCTTGTCGGGTGCGAATCGCTGCTTGAGCAGCTGGAAGAGGCCGCCCGCGCGCACCATCTCCAGCAGGAAATGGGGCACGGGCTCGCAGGGCAGGCGCTGGCCGCTGGCGGTGACCACGGTCAGGTGCTCCAGGTCGAGGGTGACCGTGTCGCCCTCGGCGAGGCGGTCGGCCAGGGGGCAGGTCAGGAGCAGCAGGCCGAGGTTGAAGGCGTTGCGGAAGAACAGGCCGCTGTACGAGGGCGCGATCACCGCGGCCACGCCCAGGTGGCGGAGCACGCCGGCGGCCTGCTCGCGCGAGGAGCCGATGCCGAAGCCGGGGCCGGCGGCGATCACGTCGCCCGGGCGCACCTGCGCGGCGAACCCCGGGCGCACCGATTCCAGGCAGTGCGGGGCGATGCCCTCGAGGCCCAGCTTCATGTAGGCGCCGGGGGCCAGGGCATCGGTGTCGATCTCCTTGCCCAGTTTCCAGACGCGGTGGGTCGTGGTCATGCGACCTCCTTGAGCATGTCGCGCGGGTCATGGATGCGGCCCGTCACCGCCGAGGCCGCCACCGTGTAGGGCGAGGCCAGGTAGACATCGGTCGTGGCCGCGCCCATGCGGCCGCGGAAGTTGCGGGCGGTGCTGGAGATCACGTTCTTCGCGTGGGTCAGCGCGTCGCCGTAGCCGGCGCAGGCGCCGCAGCTGGTGGCGGCCACCTCGGCGCCGGCGTCGCGCAGCACCTGCATCAGGCCCTCGCGCTCGGCCTGCTGCTGGTCGCGCATGCTGGCCGGAGCGACGATCAGCCGCACGCCCCGCGCCGCGTGGCGCCCCCGCAGCACCGAGGCGGCGGCGCGCAGGTCGTCGATCTTGGCGCCGGTGCAGGCGCCGATGTAGGCCACGTCCACCGGCGTGCCCTCGTGCTTCGACACCGGGCCGGCGTTGGCCGGGCTGTGCGGCGCCGCCACCTGCGGCGCCAGCAGCGGCGCGTGAAAGGCATGGCGCTCGATCGGCGCGCCCGAGTCGGTGCGCCAGTGCGAGAGGTCGCCCAGCGTCGCGGGGTCCACCCCGGCGGCGCGCAGCCAGTCGACGGTGACCTGGTCGGGCGCCACCAGGCCGGCCTGCGCCCCCATCTCGGCGCTCATGTTGGACAGGGTCATGCGCTCGTTCATCGACAGCGCGCGCACCGCATCGCCGGAAAACTCCACCGCCTGGTAGGCGCCGCCATTCATGCCGACGCGGCCGATCATGTGCAGCATCATGTCCTTGGCGGTCACGCCCGGCTGCAGCCGGCCCGACCACTCCATGGAGATGGTGCGCGGCACCTGCAGCCAGATCTCGCCGGTGACCACCACGCCCAGCATCTCGGTGCTGCCGACGCCGAACATGTAGGCGCCGAAGGCGCCGCCAGTGGGCGAGTGCGAGTCGCCGCCCACGCAGAACATGCCGGGGCGGATGTGCCCGTGCTGCGGCACCACCACGTGGCAGATGCCCTGGCTGTCGTAGACATGGGGCAGGCGCTCGTCGCGCGCCCAGTCGCGGGCGATGCGCACGATGCGGCGCGCCTCGTCGTCGCGCTCGGGCACGTAGTGGTCCATCACCAGCACCACCTTCTGCGGGTCCCAGATCTTCGCGCCGAGCTGGTCCAGCATCGGCTTGAGCCGGCGCGGGCCGGAGGAGTCGTGGAACATGGCGAGGTCGACCTCGCAGGTCACCACCTCGCCGGGGGTCACGAAGTCGCGGCCGGCGGCGCGGGCCACGAGCTTCTGCGCCAGTGTCATCGCCATGCGTGCGGATGCCATGTGCGGCCCCTCCAGGTCATTGCGGGCGGCCGGCTCATTCCGGCTTCGCCCCCGAGTACTTGACGACCTTCGCCCAGCGCGCGATCTCGGCGCTGACGAAGGGGGCGAACTCCTGCGGCGCATTGCCCACCGGCGTGGCGCCCTCCAGCTCGATGCGCCGGCGCACCTCGGGCGTGGCGATCGCCTGGCGCGCGGCGTCGGCGACGCGGCGCGCCAGCTCGGGCGGCATGCGCGCCGGCCCGAAAAGGCCGAACCACGCGCTGGATTCATAGCCCGGGAGGAACTCGGCGATCGCCGGCACCTCCGGGAAGGCGGGCAGGCGCCTCGGGCTGGTCACGCCCAGCGCCTTGAGCTTGCCGGCGCGGATGTGGGCCTGCACGTTGCCGATGTTGGCGAACATCAGCTCCACCTGGCCGGCCAGCACGTCCTGCACCGCCGGCGCGGTACCGCGGTAGGGGATGTTCACGATGTAGGCGCCCGCCATCATCTTGAAGGCCTCGCCGGCGAGGTGGATCGACGAGCCCAGGGCGCCGATGGCGAAGTTCAGCCGGCCCGGTTGCGCCTTGGCCAGCCGGATCAGGTCGCCCGCATGGGCCACCGGCACCGAGGGGTGCGCCACCAGCACCGCGGGCGAGGTGGCCACCAGCGTGAGCGGGGTGAAGTCACGCGCGGGGTCGAAGGGCAGCGAGGGGTACAGCGACGCGTTGATCGCGTGGCTGGTGAAGCTCATGAGGAGCGTGTTGCCATCGGGCGCGGCGCGGGCCACCGCCTCGGCGGCGAGGTTCCCGCCGGCGCCCGGGCGGTTCTCCACCACCACGGTGCGGCCTAGGGCCTTGGCCATCTCCGTGGCGAGGATGCGGGCGAGCGTGTCGCTGGTGCCGCCGGCGGGGGCGCCCACCAGGATGCGCACCGGCGGCTGGGCCTGCGCGTGGGCCCGGGCCGCGGCCACCAGGAGCGCGGTGCGCACCACCGCATCTCGCCGCGAGAAGGAGGGGGAACGGATGCTCATGGCGTCACGACCTTCCTCACAGGCCCAGGTAGGCGCGGCGCAGGCGGTCGCTCGCCAGCAGCTCGCCGGGGGTGCCGGAGAACTCGATCGCGCCGTTCTCCATCACGTAGGCACGCTGCGCGATCTCCAGCGACTGCCCGACGTTCTGTTCCACCAGCAGGATGGACAGGCCCTGCCGGTTCAACTGCCCGATCAGCCCGAACATCTCCTCGACCAGCAGGGGCGACAGGCCCAGCGAAGGCTCGTCGAGGATCAAGAGGCGCGGCTCGGCCATCAGCCCGCGGCCGATCGCCAGCATCTGCTGCTCGCCGCCGCTCATGGTGCCGGCCAGCTGCGACAGCCGCTCCTTCAGGCGCGGGAAGATGCCGAACACCCGCTCCAGGTTCTGCGCCCGGCGCTCGCGCGCGCGGGTGAAGCTGCCCAGCTCCAGGTTCTCCAGCACCGAGAGGTTGGGGAAGATGCGCCGGCCCTCGGGCACCTGGACCAGGCCGGCGGCGACGATGTCGCGGTAGTGGCGGTGCGCGATGGCCTGGCCGTCGAAGCCGATCTCGCCGGCCCGCGCGGGGACGATGCCGCACAGCGTGTTGTTGAAGGTGGACTTGCCGGCGCCGTTGCTTCCGAGCAGGGCGACGATCTCGCCGGCATTCACCGTGAGGTCCACGCCGCGCAGGATCTCCACGCTGCCATAGCCGCTGCGCAGGCCAGTGACTTTCAGCAATTGCGTCATGCCCCGGCCCCCTGCCCCGCCAGCCGCTTCGCGGTGCCGTGCCCCAGGTAGGCCTCGATCACCCGCGCATCGCGCGTGACCTGCTGCGGGCTGCCCTCGGCGATCAGCTGGCCCTGGGCCAGCACCCACACGTGCGAGGCCAGGTTCATCACCGCCTGCATCACGTGCTCGATCATCAGCACGGTCACGCCCTCGCCGGCGATGCCGCGCACCACGGGAATCATCTCGGCCACCTCCTGCGGGTTCAGTCCGGCCAGCACCTCGTCGAGCAGCAGCAGGCGCGGCCGGGTGGCCAGCGCGCGCGCCAGCTCCAGGCGCTTGCGCCCGGCCACGGTGAGGTCGCCGGCGGGCTTGTCCAGCTGGGGCCCCAGGCCCACGCGCTGCGCCACCGCCTCGGCCTGCGCCAGCGCCTCGGAGCGGCTGGCGCAGTGCAGGTGCGCGCCCACCGCGATGTTCTCGCGCACGGTCTGCGCGGCGAAGGGCTGGACGATCTGGAAGGTGCGGGTCATGCCGCGGCGCGCGTTGGCGTGCGGCGGCTGGCCGGTGATGTCGGCGCCCTCCAGGAACACGCGGCCGGTGTCGGGGCGCAGGAAGCCGGACATCAGCGCGAACAGCGTGGTCTTGCCCGCGCCGTTGGGGCCGATGAGGGCGCTCAACTGGCCGGCGGGCAGCGACAGGCTCACGTCCTGCACCGCGCGCAGGCCGCCGAAGGCCTTGGAGACGCCTTCGAGGCGAAGCATCTCCGTCGTCATTTGCGTTCTCCTTGCGAGCGCCACAGCGAGATCACGGAGCGCCCCACGCCCGCCACGCCGCGCGGCGCAAACATGACGATCAGCACCAGCACGCAGCCATAGATGATCATGTTGATGCCCGGCAGGCTGCCGAACAGGTTGCGGGTCAGGTCGGACAGCAGATGCAGCGTGGCCGCGCCGAGCAGCGGCCCCCACAGCGTGCCCAGGCCGCCGACGATGGCCGCCACCAGGGCCTCCACCGAGGCATGCGGGCCATAGGCGATGGCCGGGTCGATGTACTGGAACACCTGCACGTAGAACGCGCCGGCGGCGCCCATCAGCGCGCCCGAGACGGCGATCGCGCCGAGCTTCACCCGGAACGGGTCCACGCCGATGGCGCGGGCCGCGTCCTCGTTGTCACGCACGGCCTGCAGCCAGGCGCCGAAGCGCGAGTGCCGCAGCCAGGCCGCCACGAGCTGCGCCGCCACCAGCAGGCCCAGGGCCAGCCAGAGGTAGCCGGCGCGGGTGGGGAACTGCATGTTGCCCGCGCCCTCGCGCAGCGGCAGCATCAGCCCGACGCCGGCGCCGGTGAAGTCCACCGACAGCGCCAGCACCCGCAGCACCTCGGCGAAGGCCAGCGTGACCAGCGCGAAGTAGGAGCCCTTGAGGCCGTAGCGGAAGGAGAGCGCGCCGAAGAACAGGCCGGCGCCCGCCGCCACGGCCATCGCCAGGGCCAGGGCGGGCCAGGGGTTCAGGCCCCACCGCATCTGGGCGATGGCCTGCACGTAGGCGCCGGTGCCGAAGAACAGCGCGTGGCCGAAGGAGAACTGGCCGCCGAAGCCGCCCAGCAGGTTCCAGGCCTGGGCCATGAGGGCGCCGAACAGCACCATCATCACGAAGTTGAGGGCCACGCCGGAGGCCGTGGCCAGCGGGATGCACGCCACCACCAGCGCGAACACCGCGATCGACAGGAGGTCCTTGCCGAGCGTCATGCCTTGGCTCCAAACAGGCCCTGGGGCCGCAGCAGCAGCACCGCGATGAAGATCAGGAAGATGCCGATCTGGCCCAGCGACTCGCCGAACCACAGGCCGCCCAGCGACTCGACCACCCCGATCAGGAGGCCGCCCACCAGCGCACCGGGGAAGCTGCCCATGCCGCCGAGGACGACGATGGTGAAGGCCACCAGCACGAAGCCGCCGCCCACCTGCGGGTTCACGTAGTACGCCGGCAGCAGGAAGCAGGCCGCCGCGCCCAGGCAGGCCAGGCCAATGCCGAAGCTCATGGCGTAGACATGCTCGACGTTGATGCCCATGAGGCGGGCGCCCTGCTTCTCCTTGGCCACCGCGCGGATCGCACGGCCCAGGTCGGTGCGCTTCATGATCCACAGCAGGGCCGCCGAGGTGGCCAGGGCGCCGAAGAAGGCCACCACCTTGGGCAGCGAGATCATGGCCGGGCCGATCGCCACCGTGGCCAGGGTGTAGGCGGTGTCGATGGTGCGGGTGTCGGAGCGGAACGCGAGCAGCGCCACGTTCTCCAGGACGATCGAGATGCCCAGGGTGACCAGCAGGATGTTCTCGTCCTTCCCATGGCTGGCGCGCTCCACCACGCCGCGCTGCAGCGCATAGCCCGCCGCGAACATGGCGGGCACCATGACCGGCAGGGCCAGGTACGGGTCCACCCCCAGGGACTGCTTGAGGAAGTAGACGCCGTACAGGGCCATCATCAGGCACGCGCCGTGCGCGAAGTTGATGATGTGGAGCACCCCGTAGATCAGGGTGAGCCCCAGGGCCACGAGCGCGTAGACCGCGCCCGTGGTCAGCCCGTTCAGGACGGCGGGGAACAGGATGGACAGGTCGAACATCGCGCGGTCGGTCCTCCGGCGCTCAGGCCTTCAGCGGGAAGATCGGGTCGACCTCGCGGTAGTCGCGCGGGATGATGACCTTGATGTCGTTCTTGTGCACCTGCGTCATCAGCGGCTGCGCGCCGGTGTTCTGGCCGTTCACGAACTTGGTGGGGCCGTACGGCATGATGTGGTCGGCGAAGGTGCTCGACTCGAGGGCCGCGATGATCGCGGCGCGGTCGGACGACTTGGCGCGCTCGATCGCGTCGGCCAGCAGGCGCATCGCGGTGTACGTCATGAACAGCTCGTATGAGAAGAACAGGCCCTTGGCCTCGGCCCGCTTCTTCAGCTCGGCGCTTCGCTTGTCCTTCGGGTTGAACCAGTGGTTGCAGTCGATGATGCCGTTGGCCGCGTCCGGGAACTCCTTGACGAACTTGTAGCTGGAGGCCGCGCCGCCCAGCACCGAGTAGATCGCCTTGGGAACCACCTTCTGCTGCTGCATGGTGCGCACCAGCAGCGCGTACTCGTTGTAGTAGTTGGCGGGGATCACGATGTCCGGGTTCACGGACTTCATGCGCAGCACGATGTTGTTGAAGTCGCGCGTGGGGTTGGCGTGCTTGATCACCTCCTTCACCTCGTAGCCGTACCCGGGCAGCTCGCGCGAGAGCAGGTTGGCGGTGCCGGTGCCGAAGAGGGACTCCTCGTGGATGATCATCACGCTCTTGGCGGGCTTGCCGGCGGCGGTGTTCAGCACGTGCAGGTTGGCCACCGCGACCTCGGCGCACTTGCGGTAGCCGGGGCCGAAGCGGAAGGTGTTCTTCAGGCCGCGCTCGACGATCTGGTCGGCCACGCCCACGTCCACCACGTGCGGCAGGTTGTACTTGGCGGCGGCCTGCGTGGTGGCCAGGCAGATGGCGGAGGCGAAGGCGCCCACCACGGCGCTGGCGCCGGCTTCGTTGATCTTCTCGATCTCGGCGGCGCCGGCCTGCGGCGTGGACTGCGCGTCGGCCAGCAGGGCCTCGATCTTGGCGCCGCCCAGCGACTTGATGCCGCCGGCCTTGTTGATGTCCTCGATCGCCATCAGCGCGCCCTCGCGGCACTGCTGGCCCGAGTACGCCAGCGCGCCGGTGACCGGGTGCAGCACACCGACCTTGATCGGCTTGGGCTGCGCCCCGCCCACCAGCGGGAAGGCCATCGCGGAAGCGGCCGCGGCCGTCTGGGAGATGAAGTGGCGACGAGTGCTCATGGCGTTCTCCTTAGTGAAACTGAGCGGACAATTCCTTGTTGACCCACACCTTGGCGTCGATGCCGCCCACGCGCGAGAGCTGCATCTGGTATTCATAGCGGTCGGGCCGGTAGAGGCCGTGCAGCCACTGCACGGGGCGGTCGTCGGCGTCGAGGATCAGGCGGCGCACCGCGAGCAGCGCGGCGCCCACCGGCACGTCCAGGCGGGCGGCGACTTCGGCGTCGGCCAGGACCGCGGTGAGGGTCTGCTCGGCGCGGCCCACCTTCACCCCGGCCTCCTCGAGCAGCACCAGGATCGGCTTCTTCGCCAGGTCCTTCTTGGTGAAGGGGCCGGCCAGCGCGGTCGGCACCCAGGTGGTGATGCACGAGAGCGGCCCCTCGCCGGTGCTGCGCACGCGCACCGCCTTCTGCACCTTGTCGCCGGGCGCCAGGCGCAGGGCCTCGGCCACCGGCGCGGGCGCGGCCAGGGTGGCCAGCGACACCACCTGCACCGAGGTGCGCAGGCCCATGCTCACGAGGTTCTCGAACAGGCCGCCCAGCGAGGTGCGGGCAGCCGCCTGGGGCTCGGCCCCGGCCTCGGCCGCCGTCGGCCGCGTGGGCTGCGTGGCGCGGCCCGGGTGGCGGGTGATGCGGCCCTCGGCCGCCAGCTGCTCCAGGGCGCGGCGCACGGTGACGCGGGCCACGCCGAACTCCTCGACCAGCGCGTGCTCGCCCGGAAGGCCGTCGGCGAAACGGCCTTCCTCCAGGTGCTGGCGCAGCACCAGGTAGACCCGGTGGTACTTCGGCAGCGGCAACCCGGCGCGAGCGGACTTCATGGCCGCGGATGATGGGCGCGGTCTTAATGTACTGTCAATAGGACATTTGAAATCGTGAATGTCCTGTCGGGAATCGGCCCGGATAGGGTGCGGGTAATCCCGGATCCGGTGCGCGCCGCCTCACGCGGGTGCGCGGGCGGCGGCGCGCCTCGGGGGCCTCAGGCCATGGACTTGTCGGTGCGGCGCAGGAAGCCCTGGTTGGCGCCCGGGCGGTTGGGGGCGAAGCCGTTGGCGGCCAGGGTCTCTTCGACGGTGTCGTAGAACACGCCGATCTTGCAGATCTCGCGCGCCTGCTTCGCGGTGGCGATGGGGCGGCCGAACTCGCGCGACATGCGCACCAGCTGCTCGACCTGTTCCACCGTGGACATCTTGGCGTCGCGGGCCTGGTTCCACAGGTTGTCCTCGATGCCGCAGCGCACGTGCAGGCCCAGGGCCAGGCCCATCATGTTGATCGGCAGCACGTTGCGCATGGAGCTTTCCACCGTGAGCACCGCGCCGTCGGGCGTGGCGCGCACGAAGTTGGAGAGGTTGTACAGGTTGGGGGCGTCCATGCCACCGCTGATGGCGACCCAGTTCATCACCAGCGGGCCCTTGTAGACGCCGCGGCGCATCAGGCGCTCCACCGACTCGAAGCTGTTGATGTTGTAGCACTGGAAGGCGCTCTGGATGCCGGCCTCGCTGAGTCGGCGAATGTGCTCCTCGGCCCACCCGGGCTGGGCCGGCACCGTCATCTCCTTGTAGGCCTGGAACACCGCCGGGTCCTCCATCGAGGTGCCCTGGAGGTCGCCGTCCTCCATGTGCTCCAGGATGTTCATCTGCGAGGTGTTGATGGTCACCGTGACCTGGTCCGGCTTGGGGTCCAGCTCGGCGAGCATGTGGCGGGTGTCGTCGGACAGCCACTTGGCCTTGGCGCCGTCGGTCTCGGGGGCGAAGCTGATCGAGCCGCCGACCTGGATGATCATCGCCGGCACGCGGGCACGCACGCCGGCGATCAGCTCGTTGAACTTGGACAGGCGCTTGGAGCCGCGGCCGTCGAGCTCGCGCACGTGCAGGTGCAGCACGGTGGCGCCGGCGTTGTAGCAGTCCACCGCCTTCTGGATCTGCTGCTCCATCGTGACCGGAATGTCCTGCGGGAAGTCGGAGGGCATCCACGAGGGCGCGTAGGGCGCCGCGGTGATGATCAGGGGTTGCTGGTTCTCGGGGAACAGGTGGCCGTCGAGGAAGTTCATCGCTTGCTTCGGGTTCGGGGTCGTTCGGTTTCAGAAGGGCTTGTCGCCGATGATTCCCGCGCGCTCCATCTTGCGGTGGCAGGGCGGGTAGTCCATCACGGCGTAGTGCTGCGTGGCGCGGTTGTCCCAGATCGCCACGGAGTTGGGCTTCCAGCGCCAGCGCACCTGGTACTCGGGCACCATGGCCTGGTTGATCAGGTACTGCAGCAGCGCCGCGCTGCCCTGCGTGAAGTCCTGGCCATAGCGCACGTTCTCGGGCGTGTGGAAGTTGGTGAAGTGGGTGGTGAAGCCGTTGACGAACAGCACCTTCTCGCCGGTCTCGGGATGGGTGCGCACCACCGGGTGCTCGGCATCCGGGTACTGGGCCTTCAGCGCCAGGCGCTTCTCGGTCGGCATCGCCGCGCCGAAGGTGGCCTCGATGCTGTGGCGCGCGCGCAGGCCGTCGATCTGGGCCTTCACCTGGGCCGGCAGCTTCTCGTAGGCCAGGGCCATGTTGGCCCACATGGTGTCGCCGCCCACCGGCGGGCACTCCACGCAGCGCAGCACGCAGCCCATGGGGGGCGACTCGCGCCAGGTGGCGTCGGTGTGCCAGGAGTTCTCGTAGCGGTCGTTGGGCTGGTCGGGGTTCTTGTAGATGCGCACCAGGCCGGGGTGGTCCGGGTCGCTGCCGGCGACCGGGTGGTCCTCGAGCTGGCCGAAGCGGTGGGCGAAGGCCACGTGGTCGGCGCGGCTGATGTCCTGGTCACGCAGGAACAGCACCTTGTGCTTCAGCAGGGCGGCCTTGATCTCCTGGAACAGGCCGTCGTCGCGGGCGGCGTCGGCCAGGCTCACGCCCACCAGCTCGGCGCCGATGGCGCAGGTCAGTTGCTCGATCTTCATCGGGTGTCTCCTCGTTCTCTCGTCGGGGGGCGCGCGTCAGATCACGAAGATCGACGAGCCGGTGGTCTTGCGCGACTCCAGGTCGCGGTGCGCCTGGGCAGCGTCCTCCAGCGCGTAGCGCTGGTTGATCTCGATGCGGATGCGGCCGGCGGCGACATGGCCGAAGACCTCGGCCGCGAGTTCGGCCTTCTCCGCCGGGTCGGCGATGTAGTCGGCCAGCGCGGGGCGCGTGAGGTACAGCGAGCCCTTTTGCGCCAGCAGGTTGGGGTTGAAGCCGTCGATGGTGCCGCTGGCCGTGCCCACGCTGACCATCAGGCCGCGCCGGCGCAGCGAGTCCAGCGAGGCCATGAAGGTGCTCTTGCCGACGCTGTCGAAGACCACGTCCACGCCGCGGCCCCCGGTGATCTCGCGCACCCGCTGGGCCACGTCCTCGTGGCTGTAGTTGATGGTGTGGGCGCAGCCGTGGGCGCGGGCGACGGCGGCCTTCTCCTCGGTGGAGACGGTGCCGATCACGGTGATCCCCAGCAGCTTCGCCCACTGCGAGACGATCAGGCCCACGCCGCCGGCCGCCGCGTGCAGCAGCACGGTGTCGCCGGCCTTGAACGGGTGGATGCGGCGCATCAGGTAGGCCGAGGTCAGGCCGCGCATGGTCATGGCGGCGGCGGTCTCGAAGCCGATGGCGTCGGGCAGCTTGATCAGGGGAGCGGCGGGCACCAGGCGCTCCGTGCTGTAGGCGCCCAGGGTGTTGAGGAAGCCGGTGTAGGTGACGCGGTCGCCGGGCGCCACGTTGTCCACGCCCTCGCCCACCGCCAGCACGGTGCCGGCGCCTTCCACGCCCATGCCGGCAGGCAGGGGCACGGGGTAGGTGCCGTTGCGGAAGTAGGTGTCGGCGTAGTTCAGGCCCACCGCGGCATGCCGCAGCAGCACCTGGCCGGGGCCGGGCGCGCCGACCTCCATCGTCTCGACCTGGAGCACCTCCGGTCCGCCGGTGCGGTGCATGCGAATCACTGTGGCCATGGCTTGTCTCTTCGTCCTGGAATGGGGCCGCGCCGGTACGGGCGGCCGATGGGGCAATGTAGGCAGGACGGGTTTTCCCCGCTTTCCCGTTGACGCCAGGCCCTTACCATTTCATGCCATGAGCATTTCGGTCCGCGCGGCATCCCTGACCAACTTCTTCGAGGTGGCGCGCACGCGCGGGCTCAATCCGGTGCCGCTGCTGCGGCAGGTGGGCCTGAGCCGGGCGCTGCTGGAGGACCCGGACCAGCGCATTCCCGCGGAGGCGGCCATCCGCCTGCTGGAGCTGGCCGCGCAGGCCAGCGGGGACCCGCAGTTCGGCCTGCGGCTGGCGCAGTCGCGGCAGGTCTCGGACTTCGGCGCGGTGAGCCTGCTGATCTCGCACCAGCCCACGCTGCGCGAGGCGCTGCGCGCCACCATCGCCTACCGCCACCTGATCAACGATTCACTGGCCCTGGACCTGGAGGAGGCCGGCGCCTTCGTGACCGTGCGTGCGGAGCTGGTGGGGGGGCTGGCCTCGCGCCAGTCGATCGAGCTGGCCCTGGGTGTGGTGATGCGCCTGTGTTCCGCGGTGCTGGGGGCCGGCTGGCGGCCCTACAGCGTGAACTTCACCCATGCGGCGCCGAGGGACCTGGCGCTGCACAAGCGCGTGTTCGACTGCCGGCTGGAGTTCGGCAGCGAGTTCAACGGCCTGGTGTGCCGTGCCGGCGACCTCGACGCGCCCAACCCCGCGGCCGCGCCCGCCCTGGCCCGCCACGCGCAGCGCTTCGTGGACACCCTGCCCCAGGCCGGCGACGCCTCGCTGGTGCAGGAGGTGCGCAAGGCCATCTACCTGATGCTCGCCAGCGGCAATGCCAGCAGCGCCTATGTCGCCCAGGGCCTGGGCCTGAGCGTGCGCACCATGCAGCGCCGGCTCGACGAGGCCGGCGCCAGCTTCACCGACATGCTCAATGAAGTGCGCCGCGAACTGGCGCAGCGCTACATCGAGAACCCGCGCAACTCCCTGGTTCGGGTCTCGCAGATGCTCGGGTACAGCTCGCCCAGCGCGTTCACGCGCTGGTTCACCACGCAGTTCGGCGAGCCGCCGCAGCGGTGGCGGGCACGGGGCACGGGGTCAGGTCTTGCATCAACGCGACCGGACCCACCTGCCCAGGCTGCATCGCGGCGGCGGCCACTGAGCGCACCCGTCCCGGCCGGGGCCGGTCGGGCGGCGCGACTGCCGCGTTGATGCAAGACCTGACCCCGCCTCCGCCTCAGTTCAACTGGATGTTGAACTGCCTGACGATCCCCGCATTGCGCTCGTACTCCGTGCGCACCGACTGCGCGAACTGGTCGAGCGACAGCTCCTCGCCCGCCTCGAAGCCCACGGCGAACATGCGCCCGCGGAATTTCGGGTTGCGGGCGACCTTCGCCACCGCGTCGTGGATCTTCTCCGCCACCTCGTTCGGCACGGCGGCGGAGGCCACCACGCCGACCCAGTTGGAGAAGCTCACGTCCGGGTAGCCCAGCTCGGTCATGGTGGGCACGTCGGGCAACTGGGTCAGGCGGCTCTTGCCGGCGACCGCATAGGCCTGCAGCTTGCCCGCGCTGATCATGGCGCGGGAGGTGACGTAGCCATCGAACATCAGCGGGATCTGCCCCCCCAGCACCTGGGCCAGCGCCGGCGGCGAGCCGGGGAACGGCACGTGCTGCAGGTCCAGGCCCGCCTTCTGGTTCAGGATCATGCCCGCGTAGTGCGAAGCGGAGCCCGCGCTGTACGAGGCGAAACTGAGCTTGCCCGGGTTGCTGCGCGCATGGGCCACGAAGGCCTTGAGGTCCTTGGCCGGCACGTTCGGCGCGGCCACCAGCACCAGGTTCGAGCGGCCGACCACCCCCAGCGGCCTGACGTCCTTGAGCGGGTCGAACCCGGACTTCAGCACATGGGGGATCTCGGTCAGCACGTTGCTGGCGGTGACCAGCAGCGTCTGGCCGTCGGCGGGCGCGGCGCGCAGCGCCTGCACGCCAATGCCGCCACCCGCGCCGGGGCGGTTCTCGACGATCACCGGCTGGCCGATGTCGGCGGCGAGCTGCTCGCCCACCAGGCGGGCAATCACGTCCATGGTGCCGCCGGCGGGCGCCGGCACCACGAGCTTGACGGGCTTGTCCGTCCAGGCAAAGGCCGCCGGCAGCGCGAGCCCCAGGAGGGCCGCGCACAGGGCCTTGCGAAACTGGCGCTTGTCCAGGATCGGGTTCATGGCGTTGTCTCCACGATGGGCGAAGCCGCCGTCAGAAGCGCAGGCCGGCCGTCAGGGCCCAGTAGCTGCGGTCGACCAGCAGGTTGTAGCGGCCGCCGGAGAAGCGGTTGTACTGCAGGTCGGCGAAGTACTTCTGCCGCCACTCGGCGCGCACGGCAGGCCTGACCATGGTGCGGCCCTCGGAGAAGGTGCCGTCGTACGAGAAGCCCTTGACGTCCTTGAACACCGCCAGCGAGGGCGTGATCGTGGCGCCGGTGGGCAGGCCCGAGTAGGTGGCCGAGGCCACCATGCGCACGCCCCAGGCGTTGCTGGTGGTGTAGCCGTCGGTGGTGCAGGTCTTGCCCGTGACCTGGTCCACGCAGGCGGTCAGCGCGCCGTTGGCGCCCACGTAGGCGGCGGCGCCGTAGGCGGTGCCGCGGCCGAAGCGGATCATCTCCGCGCTGGGCAGGCCGTTGATGTGGCTGAAGCCCACCTCGCCGGTCAGCGCGATGCGGTCGGCGCCCAGGGCCTTGGTGAACACCTGGGTGCCGCCGAGGCTGCCGGTGACGACGTCGAAACGGTCGTAGGCGTCGAAGGTGCCGCCCGCGGGAATGGCCGTGATGTTCTTGCGCAGGGCCAGCAGCGAATTGGGGCTGCGGCCGAAGAACGCGCCCAGCAGGTCCGAGGCGTTGAAGGACAGGGGCTGCCCGTGGCGCAGGGCCAGCTCGCCGAAGGTGGTGAGCTGCGGGTTCACCTTCTTCGTGAACGAGGCGCCGAAGACCTGCACGTTGTCCGGGTAGATCATCCCGTAGTTGCTGTTGGAGGCGACGCCCGGGGTGGTCGAATTGACCGTCATGCGGTAGGTCGGCGCGAAGGCGGTGGTGTTCATCGCGTACAGCTTCACGTCGGCGTCCAGCGGGTCGGCCTTGAAGCCGAAGGCCAGGCCGTAGTGCTTGGGCACGCCGGGGGCGATGTCGGGCGTGCGGTGCACGTACTGGTCGGTGGCCAGGCGCTGCGCCTCGGAAGCGCCGGCGAACGAGATCATGTTGCAGCCATCGGCGATGAAGGAGGCCACGTCGAAATAGGTGCCGCAGCCCGGGTACACGTTGTTGCGGTGCTCGTAGGCGGCGAAGCCCTCCAGGCTCCAGGCGGTGCCGGCGGCCAGGCGGGCGCTGAGCATGCCCAGGGGCAGCCTGCCGTCGATGGGCTGGGCGCCGGGGCGCAGCTGCGAGGCGAAGTCCGCCGGGTTCGTGGCCGAGCCGATGCCGCCCGCGAACAGCTGCGAGCCGCCCCAGGCCAGGACCTGGCGGCCGAAGCGGCCTGACAGGGTCTTGCCGCCCTCGAGCGTGGTGGAGCCGTAGACGAAGGCATCGCGCAGTTCGGCATTGCTGAACTGGTTGCTGGAGGCGAAGCCGGTGTCGCCCAGGGGCGCGCCCTGGGTGAAGCCGTTGACGTAGTTGCCATAGGCGACGTTCTTCTCGCCCAGCGCGAAGTCCTTCCAGGCGGCGGCGCGCACGAACAGGCCGATGTTGTCCTTCTTGACGTCCACGTCGACGACGCCCTTGAGGACGGTGGAGATCTGGTCGCCCTTGGAGAAGTTCAGGTTGGGGCCGCCGTTCTGGCCCGCCAGGTTGCCGCGCGGCACGCCGGCCACGAACGGGGACACGGCGGCGGAATAGCCGTCGGGGCTGGGATCGTTGGCGCGGATCTGGGTGCCCAGGGTGACCAGGCCATTGACCTTCACCTGCACGCCGTTGTCCAGCTTCACCTCGTACGCCTGCGCCTGCAGGCAGGCCGCGGCGATCGCGGACAGCGCCCAGGCCTTCTGGTTGAACTTCATCTGTTGTCTCCTGTTGGATGGGTCCGACTTCACTCGTTGGACTTGATGCACTTGCACCGGCGCACGCCCGTGCGCCTTCGTGGCCAGCGCGATTCTTCTGAAATGGCCGTGGCGCGACTTATCCATTCACGACATTCATTTGCCTTTATGCGCCACGCACCGAGGCGGCGTTCAGGCGTTGAAACTTCCGTGCTCAGCGGCCAGGCGAGCCAGCAGCGGCGCGGGCTGCCAGAAGGCCGCGTCGTCCAGCGGGTTGCGGGCGAAGCGCTCCATCGCCTCCGCCACGCGGGCCAGGCCCACGCTGTCGGCGTGGTGCATGGGGCCGCCGCGCCAGGCGGGGAAGCCGTAGCCGGTGAGGTAGACCACGTCGATGTCGCCGGCCTTGCCGGCGATGCCTTCCTCGAGGATGCGCGCGCCTTCGTTGACCAGGGCGAACAGCAGGCGCTGCACGATCTCCTCGTCGGGCACCGCGCGGGGCGTGATGCCCAGCGCGGCGCGGTGCTGCGCGAGCAGCGTGGCCACCGCCTCGCTGGGCAGCGCCTCGCGCTGGCCGGGCTGGTAGTCGTACCAGCCTGCGCCGGTCTTCTGGCCGAAGCGGCCCTGCTCGCAGAGAAGGTCGCCGATGCGGCTGTACTTCATGCCGGGGTAGTCGACATAGCGGCGCTTGCGGATCGCCCAGCCGATGTCGTTGCCCGCCAGGTCGCTCATTCGGAACGGGCCCATGGCGAAGCCGAAGGACTCGATGGCCCGGTCCACCTGGGCCGGGGTGCAGCCTTCGTCCAGCAGGAAGAAGGCCTGGCGCAGGTACTGTTCGACCATCCGGTTGCCGATGAAGCCGTCGCACACGCCGGAGACCACCGCCGTCTTGCGGATGGTGCGGGCCAGGGCCATGACGGTGGCCAGCACGTCCTTCGCGGTCTGCGCGCCGCGCACTACCTCCAGCAGCTTCATCACGTTGGCGGGGCTGAAGAAGTGCAGGCCCACCACGTCCTGCGGTCGCTTCGTGAAGGCGGCGATGCGGTCCACGTCGAGCGTGGAGGTGTTGGTGGCCAGGATGGCGCCGGGCTTCATCACCGCGTCCAGCGCCTCGAACACCTGCTGCTTGACGCCCAGGTCCTCGAACACGGCCTCGATGACGAGGTCGGCCTCGCCCAGGTCCTCGTAGGCCAGGGTGGTGGACAGCAGGGCCATGCGGCGCTCGCAGGCCTCCTGCGCGAGCTTGCCCTTCTTCACCTGGGCCTCGTAGTTCCTGCGGATGGTGGCCAGGCCGCGGTCCAGCGCCTCCTGCTTCATCTCCAGCAGCTTCACCGGCAGGCCGACGTTGAGGAAGTTCATGGCGATGCCGCCGCCCATGGTGCCGGCGCCGACCACGGCCACCGCGCGCACCTCGCGCCGCGGCGTGCCGGCCGGCACGTCGGGGATGCGCGAGGCCGCGCGCTCGGCCATGAAGACATGGCGCAGGGCCTGGCACTCGGGCGTGTCCATGAGGCCGACGAAGGCCGCGCGCTCTCGCGCCACGCCGTCGTCGAAGGCCCGGGTGGTGGCGCGCTCCACCGCCTCCACGCACTGGCGCGGCGCGGGCAGCGGCCGGCCCCGGCCGGCGGCGGCGGCGCGCTCGCGGGCCTGCTGGAAGAAGGCCTCGCCGGGCGAGGGGCACGTCAGGTTGCGCACACGGGGGAAGGCGCTGCCGTCGGCGGCATGGCGGGCGGCGCGCTCGCGGGCGAAGGCGATGGCTTCCTCCAGCAGGAACTGCGGCGCGGAGGCGATGCGCTCGAACAGCTGCTGGCCGGGGATGGCGGCCAGGGCCTCGGCGGTGACCGGCTCGCCGTCCAGGATCATGTCCAGCGCGCGCTCGACGCCGATCACGCGCGGCAGGGCCTGGGTGCCGCCGGCGCCGGGGATCAGGCCCAGCTTCACCTCGGGCAGGGCCACGCGCAGGCCGGGGGCGGCCAGGCGGTAGTGGCAGCCCAGGGCCAGCTCCAGGCCGCCGCCCATGGCCACGCCCTGCATCGCCGCGACGACCAGCTTGGGCGAGGCATCGAGCGCCGCGATCACGCTGCCCAGGAACGGCTCCTCGAAGGCCTTGGGCGAGCCGAACTCCTTGATGTCGGCGCCGCTGGAGAAGACGCCGTGGTCCCCGGCCAGCACGAGGGCGCGCACCGCCGGGTCTTCCAGCGCGCGGCGCAGGCCCGCCATGACGCCCTGGCGCGTGGCCAGGCCTAGGCCGTTCATGGGCGGGTTGTCGAGGTGGATCACGGCCACGTCGTGTTTCAGTTCATAGCGTGCGGTCATGTCGTTCTTCCGTGCGGGTGGGGGTTGTCAGAGGGTGCTGGCCAGGTGGCCGCCGTCGACGGGCAGCGCCGCGCCATTGATGTGGCGGCCGGCGTCGGAGCACAGGAGTAGCAGCGGGCCGTCCAGGTCCTGGGGCGCGCCGAAACGGCGCGAAGGCACGCGCAGGCGCATGCGCTCGCCGGCCTCGCCGGCCAGGAAGTCGCGGTTCATGTCGGTGGCGAAGTAGCCCGGGAGGATGGCGTTGCAGCGGATGCCGTGGCGGGCCCACTCCAGCGCCATGGCGCGCGTGAGCTGGATCAGGCCGGCCTTGGAGGCCGCGTACGGGCCGACGCCGGCGGCCACGCGCTCGCCCAGGATGGAGGCGATGTTCACCACCGCCCCGCCCCGGCCGGCGGCGACCATGGCGCGGGCCGCGGCGCAGGCCACCAGCCAGGCGCCGCGCAGGTTGGTGTCGAGCACGCTGTCCCAGTCGTCCGGGGACTGGTCCAGCATCGGGCGGTAACGGGCGACGCCGGCGTTGTTGATCACGATGTCCAGCGCGCCCACGCGATCGTGCAGGTCGGCCATCGCGGCCTGCACCTGGTCGGCGTCGCGCACGTCCAGGGCCAGGGCCTCGGCCTGGCCGCCGGCCTCGCGCACCTGGCGCAGCACCAGCTGCAGGCGCTCGGTGCTGCGCGCCGCCAGGACCACCGTGGCGCCGGCCGCGGCCAGGGTGCGGGCCATGTGCTCGCCCAGGCCGCTGGAGGCGCCGGTGACCAGGGCACGGCGGCCGTGGAGGGAGAAGGCCGCCAGGGGCGGCACGGGGGATTCGTTCGTCGTCATGGCATGGCTCCAGGAAAGGCAGTGGGGGCTCAGAGCAGCGGCAGCGCCATCTCGCTGACCGGGCGCGCCAGCTCGCCGTACGCGGTCGCCTGGCGGCTGGAGGCGTTGCCCGCGAGGGCCCGCTTCCTCACGCCTTGCAGGATGGCGGCCAGCCGGAAGAAGCTGAACACGAGGTAGAAATTCCAGTCGGGGATGGCGTCCACCCCGGTGAGTTCGCAGTAGCGGCGCACATGGGCCTCCTCGGAAGGAATGCCCAGCGCCGCGCGGTCCAGGCCGCCCAGGCCGGGGATCGCCGCGTCGTGCGGCAGGCGCAGCTGCATGCACTGGTAGGCCAGGTCGGCCCAGGGGTGACCGAGGGTGGACAGCTCCCAATCGAGCAGCGCGAGGACGCGAGGCTCGGCGGGGTGGAACACCAGGTTGTCGATGCGGTAGTCGCCGTGGATCAGGGCCACGCGTCCGTCGTCCGCGGGCAGGTGGCGCGGCAGCCAGTCGATCAGCGCCTCCATCGCGGGGTTGGGGCCGGTCTCGCTGGCGCGGTACTGCTCGCTCCAGCGGGCCACCTGGCGCGCAAAGTAGTTGCCGGGGCGGCCGTAGTCGGCGAGGCCGGCGGCGTCCACATTCACCCGGTGCAGGGCGGCGAGCACCTCCACCATCGCCTCGTAGGCCCGGGCCCGGAAGGCGGGGTCCTGCCCGGGCAGTGCGCCGTCCCAGAAGATGCGGCCATCGACGAACGCCATCAGGAAGAACGGGGAGCCGATGACGGCTTCGTCCTCGCACAGCGCGTGGACGCGCGGCACCGGCACGCCGCTGCCGGCCAGGGCCTGCATCACGCGGTACTCGCGGTCCACCGCGTGGGCGGACTTCAGCAGCTGCCCCGGCGGCTTGCGGCGCAGCACGTACTGCGCCTCGCGGGTCTGGAGCCGGTACGTGGGGTTGGACTGCCCGCCCGCGAACTTCTCGCAGGACTGGATGTCCCCGAAGCCCGGGAGCGTCGCCTGCAGCCAGGCCTGCAGGCGCGGCAGGTCCAGGGCGTGGGGGTCGCTCGGTGCGTGGGCCATGCGGGTCTCGGGCCCCGGGCTCACGCGGCCGACAGCTCGCGGATCACCTGCTTGCCCAGGGCCATCATGTGGACCTGGTCCGGGCCGTCGGCGAGGCGGCACCAGCGGGCGTAGTTGAAGGCCTCGGCCATGAAGTAGTCGCCGGTGAGGCCGCCCGCGCCATGCATCTGGATCGCCATGTCGAGCACTTCCGAGCCCAGTTGCGGCACCATGATCTTGGCCATGCCGATCAGGTCCATGGCGGCCTTGTTGCCGACGCGGTCCATCTTGTCGGCGGCGCGCAGCGTGAGCAGGCGGCACATCTCCACCTTCGAGGCCATGACGGCGATGCTCTCGCGCACCGAGCCCTGCTCGCTGAGCTTCCTGCCGAAGGCGACCCGGCCCTCCACCCGCTTGCAGGCCAGTTCCAGCGCCCGCTGCGCCGCGCCGACCACGCGCATGCAGTGGTGGATGCGGCCCGGGCCGAGGCGGCCCTGGGCGATCTCGAAGCCCCGGCCCTCGCCCAGGAGGATGTTGGCGCGCGGCACGCGCACCTGGTCGAACACCAGCTCGGCGTGGCCGCCCGGCTCCTCCCAGTAGCCGAAGGTGCTGAGGGGCCGCACGATGCTCAGGCCGGGCGTGCCGCGCGGCACCAGCACCTGCGACTGCTGCAGGTGGCGGTTCGGGTTGTCCGGGTCGGTCTTGCCCATGACGATGAAGACCTCGCAGGTCTCGCGCATGGAGCCGGTGGCGAACCACTTGCGGCCGTCGATGACGTACTCGTCGCCCTCGGCGCGGATGGAGAGTTCCACGTTGGTCGCGTCGCTGGAGGCCACGGCCGGCTCGGTCATCACGTAGGCGGAGCGGATGCGGCCCGCCAGCAGCGGCTTCAGCCAGCGCTCCTGCTGCGCCGGCGTGCCGTAGCGGGCGAAGACTTCCATGTTGCCGGTGTCGGGGGCGCTGCAGTTGAACACCTCGGGCGCCCAGAACACGCGGCCCATGATCTCGGCCAGGGGCGCGTACTCGAGGTTGCTCAGGCCCGCGCCGCCATGCTCGCGGCCCGGCATGAAGAGGTTCCACAGGCCCTGCTCGCGGGCCAGGGCCTTGAGGCGCTCCATGATCGGCGGCGTCTTCCAGCGTTCCTGCTGGAGCTGCTCGGCGAACAGGTGCTCGTTCGGGTAGACGTGGTCCTGCATGAAGGCGGTGAGCTGCTGCTGCAGCGCCTGCACGCGCGGGGAGTGCTGGAAGTCCATGGATCGTCCGTGAAGGGGTTACTCGGCGCCGCGCAGGGCGGCGCGCAGGCGCGCACCGACCTCGGGGCGCGCGGCGAACGGGTCGGGCGGGTTGCGCCCGGCCACCAGGGCCTCGGCGCGGTCGGCTACCGGCTGCAGCAGCCCGGGGTGGCTGAAGACGTGGAAGCGGTCCTGCGCCACGGCCTCGAAGGCCCGCTGCGCCACCTCGGCGGCCGAGACCTGGCCGCCCTGGACCGCGCTGTCGAACATGGCCTGGCCCACGCGCTGGCTGGCCGTGGGCGGCGCGGCGGGCGCGTCAGCGCGATTGCGCTGGCTCTGGTGGATGCCGGTGGGGAAGAAGTAGGGGCACAGCACGCTGGCGCGCACCTGGTCGGTGACCAGGGACAGGTCGTGGTGCAGCGTCTCGCTCAGGGCCACGACCGCGTGCTTGCTCACGTTGTACAGGCCCAGGTTGGGCGGTGTCACGAGGCCGGCCATGCTGGCGGTGTTGACGATGCGCCCGCGCCAGGCCGGGTCGCGCCGCGCGGCCGCCAGCATCATCGGCGTGAACAGGCGCACGCCATGGACCACGCCCCGGAGGTTGACGCCCAGCACCCACTCCCAGTCGGCCGCAGAGGCTTCCCAGACCAGGCCGCTGAAGGCCACGCCGGCGTTGTTGAACACCAGGTTCGGCGCGCCGAAGCGTTCGAAGGCGGCATCGGCCAGCGCCTGCATGTCGGCCGCGTCGGAGACGTCGACCCGGCGCGCCAGCACCTCGCAGCCCGCGGCGCGCATCGCCTCGGCGCAGCGGTCCAGCGCGTCCTGCTGGACGTCGGCCAGCACCAGGCGCAGGCCATGGCGCGCGGCAAGGCGGGCCAGCTCGAGCCCGAGGCCCGAGCCCGCGCCGGTGATGACGGCGGTGTTGCCGGCCCGCAGGGGCCCGGCCGCCTCGAGCGTCGCCGCCACGGCGCTCAGCACCGCTCGAAGATCGCGGCGATGCCCTGGCCGCCGCCGATGCACATGGTGACCAGGGCGTAGCGGCCCTGGACGCGCTGCAGCTCGTGCAGCGCCTTCACCGTGATCAGCGCGCCGGTGGCGCCCACCGGGTGGCCCAGGGAGATGCCCGAGCCGTTGGGGTTGACCTTGGCCGGGTCCAGCTCCAGGCCGCGGGTGACCGCGCAGGCCTGGGCGGCGAAGGCCTCGTTGGCCTCGATCACGTCGAGGTCGTTGACCGTGAGGCCGGTCTTCTTCAGCACCGCGCGGGTGGCGGAGATCGGGCCCACGCCCATGAGCTTGGGGTCCAGCCCGGTGTGGGCATAGCCGACCAGGCGGGCCAGCGGCTGGGCGCCGCGGGCGCGGGCCGCGCCGGCTTCCATCAGCACCACGGCGGCGGCGGCGTCGTTGATGCCGGAGGCGTTGGCGGCGGTGACGGTGCCGTTCTCCTTGACGAAGACCGGCTTCATCTTCTGGAAGTC
Source organism: Ramlibacter sp. MAHUQ-53 (assembly GCF_052600055.1). Lineage (NCBI taxonomy): Bacteria > Pseudomonadati > Pseudomonadota > Betaproteobacteria > Burkholderiales > Comamonadaceae > Ramlibacter > Ramlibacter sp. MAHUQ-53. Next base: position 226,010 of record NZ_JBQWTS010000002.1, on the reverse strand, counting down.
CTCCAGCTTCGCGCCGGGGCGGAAGTGTTCGTCCTTGTCGAAGGCGACCTCGCCCTTGCGGGTCTTGAGCGTCACCGGGGCGATCTGGCCGTGGAAGCGGTCCTCGGCCCAGGCGCGCTCGGCGCGGCGGTGACTCTCCAGGGCCAGGGCGTCCTGGTCCTCGCGGCTGATGCCGTACTCGCGCGCCACGTTCTCGGCGGTCACGCCCATGTGGATGCTGTGGAACGGGTCGTGCAGCGCGCCGATCATCATGTCCACCAGCGTGGTGTCGCCCATGCGGGCGCCCCAGCGGGTGTTCACGCTCAGGTAGGGCGCGCGGCTCATGTTCTCGGCGCCGCCGCCGACGGCGACATCGCAGTCCCCCAGCAGGATGGACTGGCTGGCCGAGACGATGGCCTGCAGGCCCGAGCCGCACAGGCGGTTCACGTTGTAGGCGGGCGTGCCCTCGGGGCAGCCGGCGTTGAGGGCGGCCACGCGCGAGAGGTAGGCGTCCTGCGGCACGGTGTTGATCACGTGGCCGAACACCACATGGCCGACATCGGCGCCGGCGACGCCGGCGCGGGCCAGCGACTCGCGCACCACCCGAGCGGCGAGCTCGGCGGGGGGCGTGTCCTTGAGGCTGCCGCCAAAGGTTCCGATGGCGGTGCGCACACCGCTGACGACGACGACTTCACGGGTCATGGGAAGGGTTCCTGTGTGGGAGGGAAGAAAGGGGTGGCGGCGTGGGCGCCGCTCTCGAATCGGTTGCGGGCAGGCCTCAGAAGGCGTCGAGCGCCATGCCCAGCACGCCCGCGTGACCGCCCACCAGGGCCACATGCAGGGCATGGGTGCGGGGCAGGATCTGGTCCGCATAGGCGCGGGCGGTGTGGACCTTGGCCTGCATGAAGGCGGTGTCCTCGCCACGCGCGGCGGCGGCCTGGGCCGCGAGCAGGGCGCGCGCCAGCTGCCAGCCAGCGACCAGGTTGCCCGCCAGCATCAGGTACGGAACGCTGCCGGCGTAGACCTCGTTGGGCCGGGCCTTGGCGTGTTCGGCCACATGGTCCACGGCGCGCTCGAACAGCCCCCGGGCCTCGGTGAGCCGGGCGGCCACGGCCAGGGCCTGGGCGTCGCCGGACTCGCGCAGCGCCTGCTCGGTCTGCGCGATGCGGCGCGCCACCGACTTCGCGAAGGCGCCGCCATCGCGCTGGGTCTTGCGGCCCACCAGGTCATTGGCCTGGATCGCGGTCGTGCCCTCGTAGATCGGCACGATGCGGGCGTCGCGGTAGTACTGCGCGGCGCCGGTCTCCTCGATGAAGCCCATGCCGCCATGCACCTGCACGCCCAGCGAGGTGACCTCCAGGCCGGTCTCGGAGCTGTAGCCCTTCACCAGCGGCACCAGGAATTCGTAGAAGGCCTGCTGCTCGCGGCGCACCTCGGGGTCCGGGTGGTGGCGGGCGGCGTCGCAGGCCGCGGCGGCCACGCTGGCCATGGCGCGGCAGCCCTCGACCAGGGCGCGCATCGTCATCAGCATGCGGCGCACGTCGGGGTGCTGGATGATGGCCACGGCATTCGCCGAGGAGCCGTCGACCGGGCGGGACTGGACGCGGTCGCGCGCATGCTGCACCGCCTTCTGGTAGGCCCGCTCGCCCAGGGCGATGCCCTGCATGCCGCACTGGTAGCGCGCGGCATTCATCATCACGAACATGTACTCGAGGCCGCGGTTCTCCTCGCCCACCAGGTAGCCGACCGCGCCGCCCTCGTCGCCGTACTGCAGTACCGCGGTGGGGCTGCCATGCATGCCGAGCTTGTGCTCCAGGCCGACGCAGCGCACGTCATTGCGCGCGCCCAGGCTGCCGTCCTCGTTGACCAGCACCTTGGGCACCACGAACAGGCTGATGCCCTTGACGCCCTCGGGCGCGCCCTTCACCCGGGCCAGCACCAGGTGGACGATGTTGTCCGCCATGTCGTGGTCGCCGAAGGTGATGAAGATCTTGGTGCCGAAGATCCGGTAGGTACCGTCGCCGGCGGGCTCGGCGCGGGTGCGCACCAGGGCCAGGTCGGAGCCGGCCTGGGGCTCGGTGAGGTTCATGGTGCCGACCCACTCGCCGCGCACCATGCGCGGCAGGTAGCGCGCCTTCAGTTCGGGCGAGCCGGCCACCAGCAGCGCCTCGATCGCGCCGTCGGTGAGCGAGGCGCACTGGGCGAAGGCGACGTTGGCGCTGTTGAAGATCTCCAGGCAGGCGCCGCCGATGGACTTGGGCAGGGCCTGGCCGCCGAATTCGGCCGGATGCTCCAGGCCCTGCCAGCCGCCCTCGGCCATCTGGCGGTAGGCGGGCACGAAGCCCGGCGCGGTGGTGACGCGGCCGCCTTCCAGGCGCGGCGGGTTGCGGTCGCCCACGGTGTTCAGGGGGGCCACCACGTCCTGGGCGAAGCGGGCGCATTCCTCCAGCACCGCCTGCGCGGTGTCCAGGCCGGCATCGGCGAACTCGGGGATGCTCGCGGCGAGGTCGTCGAGGCCGGCGAGGTGGCGCAGGTTGAACAGGATGTCCTTGAGGGGGGCGACGTAGCTCATGGTGTCGGGTTCAGGCGGTGGGGTGGGACAGGCGATCGATCAGGGCGTCGGCCGCGGGCCATTCGCCGAAGCCGGAGGCGGGATTGAGGTGGCCGACCTCGCCGAGGTCCTCGATCTCGCTGCCCCAGTCACGGGCCAGGACCACCACGCGGTCGTGGTCGCCCAGCGGGTCGTTGCGGCTGGTGGCCACCAGGCTGCGGAATGGCAGCCGCTCGCGCGGCACCGGCAGCCAGCCGCCGGCGTCCAGCATGGCCAGCGTGGGGTAGCCCTCGGGCAGGGGGCGGTCGAAGTCGGGCGGCGTGGCCAGCAGGCAGCCGCGCACGCGGGCCGCATGGCGCGTCACCCGGGCCCAGTGCGCCACCATCACGCAGCCGCCGCTGTGGGCGACCAGGACCACCGGGCCCTCGGTGGCGTCCATCGCGCGTTCGATCGCGGCGACGCGGGCCGCGCAGTCGAGGTCCTCGCGGCCCATGGGCGGCACGCCGTGCACGCGCGGCAGGCGCCTGGCAAGCAGGGTCTGCCAGTGCGCGTCGACGTGGTCACGCAGGCCGGGGACGATGAGGACGGTAGGGGTGTCGGCGCAGGTCATGGGGTTCAAGGCATGGAGGGCGCGGCCGGCTCCGGCTCGCGCAGGCAGGCCTGCATCGCGGCCAGCAGGTGCTCGGGGGGCTGCGCGCCGGAGAGCGCGAAGCGGTGGTCGAAGATGAAGTACGGCACGCCGGAGACCGGCGCTGCGTCGGACGCTGCCGGCAGGGCCTCGGGCAACGGCGCACGCGCGAGGTCGACGCCGTGCGCGCGGGCCACCGCGGCCAGGGTGTCGGCGTCGCCAAGGTGGCCGCCGTGCACGAAGTAGGTCTCGAACAGCGCCTCGCGCAGGGCGTCGAGGGCCCGGGCCTGCAGCTGGCCCGCAGCCACCGTGAGCAGGCGGTGGGCCGCCGCGGTGTCGGGGAAGACCGTCATGCGGTCGAAGCGGATCGCCAACCCGGCGCGGGCGGCGGCGGCCTGCACCTGGGCCTGGCGCGCCTTCACCGCCTCGGGGCCGCCGAGGCGGCGCTCGTAGAACGCGGCATAGGGCCAGCCCTCGGGCGGCACGCCCGGGATCAGGCGCACCGGGTGCCAGGCCACCTCGACCTGCACGCCCGGCGCCTCGGCGGCGAGGCGGCCCAGGGCGGCGGCCAGGTGCCGGCTGCCGATCCAGCACCAGGGGCAGACCAGGTCGAACCAGGCGTCGATGCGCAGGCGTCGGTCCATGGGCGCCACGGCCTCAGGCGAATTGCATCAGGCCACGCTGGCCCGGCTTGCGGTTCGGCGCGAAGCCGTTGGCGGCCAGGGTCTCGTCGGCGTCCTTGTAGAAGGTGCCGATGCGGTAGATCTCGCGCGCCTTCTTCGCATCGGCGACCTCGCGGCCGACCTCGCGGGCGATGCGCACCAGCTGCTCGATCTGGCGCACCGTGCCCATCTTGGCCTGGCGATCGGGCTGCCAGATGTTGTCCTCGATGCCGCAGCGCACATGCAGGCCGAGCGCGATCGCCATCAGGTTGACCGGCAGCACGTTCAGCATGGAGGTCTCGAGCGTGAGGACCGAGCCGTCGGGGCAGGCGCGCACGAAGTTGGCGAGGTTGTACAGGTTCGGCTGGTCGAAGCCGCCGCCGATGGCGACCCAGGTGAGGACCAGGGGCACGTTGCACACGCCGCGGCGCATCATGCGTTCCACCGTCTCCAGCTGCGTGATGTTGGCGAGCTGGAAGTGGGTCTGGATGCCGTTGGCGGTCAGGCGCCGGATATGTTCCTCCACCCACTCCGGGCCCGCGGGAATGGTCATCTCGCGGTAGGCGCGGTAGCCCTCGGGCGTGGCCAGCGAGGTGCCGCGGATGTCGGCCTCGCACATCTGCTCCACCACGTTCATCTGGTTGGTGTTGATGGCGATGGTGACCTGGTCCGGCCTGGGCTGGAGTTCGGCCAGCATGTGGCGGGTGTCGTCGGACAGCCACCTGGCCACCGCGCCCTCGCCCTCCGGGGCGAAGGAGATCGAGCCGCCGACCTGGATGATCAGGTCCGGCACGCGGGCGCGGATGCCGGCAATGAGTTCATTGAACTTGGACAGGCGCTTGCTGCCCTTGCCATCGGGCTCGCGCACATGCAGGTGCAGCACGGTGGCGCCGGCGTTGTAGCAGTCCACCGCCTTCTGCACCTGGTCCTCCATCGTGACCGGGATGTCCTCCGGAAAATCCTCCGGCATCCACTCCGGCCCATAGGGCGCGCAGGTGATGACGAGTTCCTGCTGGTTTTCCGGAAAGAGGGAGCCGTCGATGAAATTCATGGTGCCTTCCTGCGTGGATGCGGGGTGTCCCGGGTGGCGTGAATTTAGGTGCGAGGCGTCGCCAACTCCTTTACATTGCATGACACGCATTTATCAATTCATGCCATCCTGGAGAAGACGACATGCACCAGCCCGCCGCCTCGCCGCCCGCCATGCAAGTGCGCGCGGTGGTGCTGTCCCGGTACGAGGAGGTGGCCCGCAAGCTGGGGCTGAACCCGCAGCCGCTGCTGCGGAAGATGGGGCTGTCCCAGCGCATGCTGGCCGACCCGACCCACCTGATTCCCGTGAACAGCGCGGTGGGCCTGCTGGAGCTGTCGGCCCGGGTCAGCGGCTGCGACACGCTGGGGCTGATGATGGCGGAGGCGCGCCAGCTCTCGGACTTCGGCCCCATCAGCCTGCTGCTCACGCAGCAGCCCTCGATGCGCAGCGCGCTGGACACCATCTCGCAGTACCGCCACCTGCTGAATGAATCGCTGGGCCTGTACATCGAGGATGCGGGCAAGCTCACGCTGATACGCGAGGAGCTGATGAACGACCAGCCCGGCGGCGGCCCGCAGTCCACCGACCTGGCGGTGGGCGTGCTGACCCTGATCTTCCGCGCGATCCTCGGGCCGCAGTGGCGGCCGCAGTCCGCGCACTTCACCCACGCCGAGCCCGGCGACCTGCGCATCTTCCGCCGCCTCTTCGGCTGCCCGGTGCGCTTCGACAGCGACTTCAACGGCCTGATGTGCCTGACCGCCGACCTCGACCGCCCCAATGTCCACGCCGACGCGGCGATGGCCAGCTACGCCCAGACCTTCGTCGACGCCATCCCCCGTCCGGGGCAGAGCTCCATCGTGCTGGACGTGCGCCGCTCGGTGTACCTGCTGCTACCGATGGGGCGCGCCAGCGTGGAGCAGGTCGCCTCGGGCCTGGGCATGAACGTGCGCACCCTGCAGCGGCGGCTGGACGACAGCGGCATCCATTTCTCCTCCCTCCTGAACGAAGTGCGCTGCGAGCTCGCGCAGCGCTACATCGTCGGCACCGCCCACCCCCTGGGCAAGGTGACGCAGCTCCTGGGCTTCGCCAACCTGAGCTCGTTCACCCGCTGGTTCTCGGCGCAGTTCGCGTGCGCGCCTTCGGTGATGCGGGCCCGCGCCAGCGCGCCGGCCGGGGCGGCTCGCCGGTGACCGTGTCGTCAAATCACAAGTGATTGTCGTGAATTGTCAAGCCAACCGCGGCCACGCTGCCTAGCATTCGAGCCACCGCGAACGGCCACGCGCGCCCCGCCGACTTCGCCCCGAACACAGGAGACACGCATGCGCAACACCCCCTTCCTTTCCGCCCGCCGCGCGCTGTGCGCCGCGGTCATGGCGCTCAGCCTGCCCGCCGCCATGGCCTGGACCGACAAGCCGGTGAAACTGCTGGTGCCCGCGCCCGCCGGCGGCACCATGGACGTGGTGGCCCGCATCGTGGCCGACCAGCTCGCCGCCGACATCGGCCAGCCGGTGGTGGTGGACAACAAGCCCGGCGCCGGCGGCGCGATCGCGGTGCAGGCCATGACCACCGCGCCGGCCGACGGCCAGACGATCATGATGACGGCGAGCAACGTGCTCACCGAGATCCCGCATGTCATGAAGACGGCCTTCGACCCGCTCAAGGACGTCAAGCCGGTCACCGCCATCGCCCGCAGCTCGCTGGTGCTGGTGGCTGCGCCCGGCATCGAGGCCAAGGACCTGAAGTCGGCGGTGGCCTGGGTCAAGGCCAACCCCGGCAAGGTGAATTTCGCCTCCTTCAGCGCCGGCACCTCCTCGCACTACGCCGGCATGATCCTGAACCAGAAGGCTGGCCTGGACATGCAGCATGTGCCGTTCCCCGGCTCGCCGCCGGCGCTGGCCCAGGTGATGGCGGGCCAGATCCCGCTGATGTTCGACGGCATGGCGACCTCCAAGCCCCTGATCGCCAGCGGCAAGCTGCAGGCGCTGGGCGTGGCCGGGCGCACGCGCTCGCCGCAGCTGCCCCAGGTGCCGACGTTCGCGGAGCAGGGCTACCCCGAGCTGGACTTCAGCAACTGGGTGGGCGTGGTGACCGCCAGCGGCGTTCCCGCCGCCACCGTGGACCGCATCAACGCCGCGATCCTGAAGGCTGCCGCCTCGCCCAAGGTGCGTGACCGCCTGGTGGGCGCCGGCTTCGAGATGCTGCCCGACACGCCGCCCGCGCAGCTGGCCGCCGCGACGAAGGCCGAGTTCGAGCGCAACGCCGGCATCGTCAAGGCCTTCGGCATCAAGCTGCAGTAACCGCCCCCTGGAGCCCCCCATGAACGGACTCATGATGCAGCAGCCGCTGCTGATCGCCTCCCTGCTGAAGCACGCCGAACGCCACCACGGTGACCAGGAGGTGGTCTCGCGCCGCGTCGAGGGCGACATCCACCGCTGCACCTACCGCGACCTCGCGGCCCGCTCGCGCCGCATGGCCAAGGCCATGGCCGCCCTGGGCGTGGGCCGCGGCGACCGCGTCGGCACCCTCGCCTGGAACGGCTACCGCCACCTGGAGCTGTATTACGCGGTGTCCGGCTCGGGCGCGGTGCTGCACACGCTGAACCCGCGCCTGCATGCCGACCAGCTCGCCTGGATCGCCGACCACGCGGAGGACCGCGTGCTGTGCTTCGACAAGACCTTCCTGCCGCTGGTGGAGGCCGTGGCCTCGCGCCTGTCGACCGTGAAGCACTTCGTGCTGATGGTGGACCGCGCCCACATGCCGGAGAAGTCCGTGATCCCCGGCCTCCTGTGCTACGAGGACCTGGTGGAGGCGCAGGACGACGCCTTCGACTGGCCCGACCTGGACGAGGAATCCGCCTCCAGCCTCTGCTACACCAGCGGCACCACCGGCCACCCCAAGGGCGTGCTTTACAGCCACCGCTCCACGGTGCTGCACACCTTCGCCTCGGCCCTGCCCGACGCCCTCAACCTCTCGGGCCGCGACACCATCCTGCCGGTGGTGCCGATGTTCCATGTGAACGCCTGGGGCCTGCCCTACTCCGCGTGCATGGTGGGCGCCAAGCTGGTGTTCCCCGGCCCGGGGCTGGACGGCAAATCGCTGCACGAGCTGTTCGAGGCCGAGGGCGTGACGCTGTCGGCCGGCGTGCCCACCGTGTGGCAAGGCCTGCTGGCCCACGTGCAGGCGAACGACCTGAAGTTCTCCACCATGCGCCGCACCATCATCGGCGGCTCGGCCTGTCCGCCGGCGATGATGGAAGCCTTCGAGGAGCGCTACGGCGTTCAGGTGATCCACGCCTGGGGCATGACCGAGCTGAGCCCGGTGGGCACGGTGTGCGTGCCCAAGGGCGCGCAGCTGGCGCTGCCCGCGGCGCAGCGGCGCGCGCTGCAGGCCAAGCAGGGCCGGGCGGTGTTCGGCATCGACATGAAGATCGTCGACGACGCCGGCCGCGAGCTGCCCTGGGACGGCCAGGCCGCCGGCGAGCTGATGGTGCGCGGGCCGTGGGTGGTGGACCACTACCTCAAGGGCGAGGGCAGCCCCCTGGTGGCCGACGCGCAGGGCCGCGGCTGGTTCCCCACCGGCGACGTGGCCACCATCGACGCCGACGGCTTCATGCAGATCACCGACCGCAGCAAGGACGTGATCAAGTCCGGCGGCGAGTGGATCGGCTCCATCGACCTGGAGAACATCGCCATGGCGCATCCCGCCGTGGCCATGGCCGCCTGCATCGCGGCGCGCCACCCGAAGTGGGACGAGCGCCCGCTGCTGGTGGTGGTTCGCAAGCCGGGCATGGCGGTCACGAAGGAAGAACTCCTGGCCTTCTACGAGGGCCGCATCGCCAAGTGGTGGACGCCGGACGACGTGGTCTTCGTCGACGCGATCCCCCTGGGCGCCACCGGCAAGATGCTGAAGAACCGGCTGCGGGACCAGTACGCCGGCCACCTCGTCGCCGCGCAGGGCTGATGCCATGCAGGCCCTGATCGCCAGCTGCCAGGCGCAGTGGGAGTCACGCTGGCCGGGCGTGGCCGTGAGCGCCATCGTGGCCCTCGCCGCGCTGTTCCTCGCGCAGCACTACGGCGCGCCGGTGATGCTGTTCGCGCTGCTGCTCGGGATGGCGCTGAACTTCCTGTCGCAGCAGACGCGGTGCGCCGAGGGCATCGACTTCGTGGCGCGCCAGGTGCTGCGCCTGGGCGTCGCCCTGCTGGGCCTGCGGATCACGCTGGCCCAGGTGCAGGCCATGGGCTGGGAGACGCTGGGCCTGGTGCTGGTGCTGGTGGCCGCCACGATCGCCTTCGGCATCGTGATGGCGCGGGTGTTCGGCTTCCAGGTGTTCTTCGGCCTGCTCACGGGCGGCGCGGTGGCCATCTGCGGCGCCTCGGCGGCGCTGGCGCTGTCGGCCGCCCTGCCTGCGCACCCGCTGAAGGAGCGGGCCACGCTGTTCACCGTGGTGGGGGTGAGCGCGCTGTCCACGCTGGCGATGGTGCTGTACCCCCTGATGGCGCAGTGGCTGAACCTGGAGGGTGTGCAGGCCGGCCTGTTCATCGGCGCCACCATCCACGACGTGGCGCAGGTGGTGGGCGCGGGCTACAGCATCTCGCACGAGGCCGGCGACGCCGCCACGCTGGTCAAGCTGGTGCGGGTGGCGATGCTGGTGCCGGTGATCCTGCTGGCGGCATGGCTGGCGCGCCGCCACCTCGCGGCGCAGCCCGGCGCGCAGGCCGGGGGCCGGCGCCCGCCGCTGCTGCCGTGGTTCGCGGTGGCTTTCGCGGTGCTGGTCGGCGTCAACAGCACCGGCTGGCTGCCCGCGCCGGTGGTGCGCGCGGGGGTGGACCTGTCCCAGGCCTGCCTGGTGGCCGCCATGGCCGCCATCGGCATGAAGTCGCACCTGAAGGAAATCCTCTCGGTCGGCTGGAAGCCGATCGCCCTGATGACCGTCGAGACCGCGTTCCTCGCGGCGCTGGCCTGCGGCGGGCTGGCGCTGCTGGGGGCGTAGGGGTCAGGTCTTGCAGCAACGCGACAACGCGCGACTGCCGCGTTGCTGCAAGACCTGACCCTATCGACCGCCGGTGAGGAAGGCGCTGCGCGGGCTGGCCTGCAGGTGCCGGGCGATGTTGCCGCAGACCAGGTCGCACAGCTGGTAGACCGCCGGGTCGGCGATGCGGTAGTAGACGCTGGTGCCGCGCCCCTCGCGCGCCACCAGCCCCTGCTTGGTCAGCACGCCCAGGTGGCGCGAGATGTTGGCCACGCTGAAGCCGCACATCTCGGCCAGCTCGCTCACGTTGCACTCGCCGTCACGCAGCCGGTTCAGGATCTGCAGTCGCGTGGGCTCGGCCAGCGCCTGGAAGTAGGCGGCGACGTCCTCGAGGGCTTCGGGCGGGAGGTGGTCCATGGCGCGCAGGATATCCTTTTCATCGTATTTGCACAAGAATGCAAATAAGCAAATAATGATGAAAACAGATCCTGGCAACTCCACGAAAGGCCCCTGCCCATGACTTCCTGGCAGATCGTCCGCCTCGCCGCGGGCAGCTTCATCCTCCTGTCGCTCGCCCTGGGCGTGCCCGGCAGCCCGTTCTTCGCCAGCCCCTGGTGGCTGGCGCTCACCGCCTTCGTCGGCGCCAACCTGCTGCAAAGCGCCCTCACTCGCTGGTGCCCGCTGGAGATCATCCTGCGCCGGCTCGGCGTGCGCGCCGGGTGCTGAGGCGGCGCGCGGCACTCACGCCGCGCCGCCCGGGCCCAGCGCCTCGTCCAGCACCGCCGCGGTGCGCTGCGCGTTGGCGCCGACCAGCGCCAGGTGGGTGCCCGGCAGGCGCACCTGGCGCAGCCCGCCGCGCGCGACCTGCCGCCACACCGGCATCGGGTCCGGGTAGCCCTCCAGCGGCACGCGCGGGCGCACCAGCAGCACCGGCGCAGCGTCGAAGGGCGCGGGTCGGTACGCCATGAGCGCCTCGCCCAGGGCCTGGTGGACGGCGCGCTGCGCCGGGCCCATCGAGGCCCAGGCGTCGGGCACCGGCAGGCCGTGGGGACCGTCGGGGACGGCCGGCCCGTACAGCCCCGGCGACAGCGCGCGGCGCAGCGCCCGCGCCAGGTACTGCCAGCGCGCCGCGGCGGGCAGCCAGGCCACCCGCCGCGCCGCCAGCAGCGCGCGGCCGCCCAGCGCGCGCAGCGCGCCGAGGTCGCGGCGCAGGTGCGCGTCGAGCACCGCCACGAGTTCCAGCGCCTCGCCGCCGGCCGCCAGCACCCGCGCGATCTCCAGGGCCACCACGCCGCCGAAGGAGAAGCCGCAGACCGCGTAGGGCCCGCGCGGCTGCTCGGCGCGGATCGCCGCCGCGTAGGCCTGCGCCAGCGCCAGCACGCAGCGCGGCATCGGCGCGTCGCCGTCCAGCCCGGGGGCATGCAGGCCGACCACCGGGCGCGGCGTGCGCAGCGCCGCCACCAGCCGCGCGCAGTCCATCACCGTACCGCTCAGGCCGTGCACCAGGAACAGCGGCCGGCCGGTGCCGCCACGCACCGGCGCCAGCAGCGGGCGGCCGGCCGGCGCCGGGCCCTGCTCGATCCAGGCCGCCAGCGCGCGCACCGTGGGCGCATGCAGCAACGCGGCCAGGGGCAGCTCGCGCCCGGTCATGCGGCCGACCTCCTGCGCGATCACCGCCGCCAGCAGCGAGTTGCCGCCGAGGGAGAGGAAGGTGTCGTCCAGCCCCACCCGCGCGACGCCCAGGCGCCGCTGCCACAGCCGCTGCAGGCGCTGCGCCAGGGGCAGGCCGGGGTCGTCCCCGCTGGCGCCGGGGACGGCGCGCAGGCCCGGGTGGTCGCGGATCGCGTCCAGGCAGGCGGGGTTGCGCAGGGCCGAGGCGTTGTCCGCCGGCAGCCCCTGCAGCGCGCGGCGCGCCGCGGCCTCGGAGGGCTTGCCGTTGTGGGTGGCCGGCAGCTCGGGCACGGCCAGCAGGCGGTCCGGCACATGGGCGGGCGAGAGGCGGTCACGCAGCGCCTGCCGGATGCGCGCAGCCAGCGCGGCGTCGAGCGCCTGCCCCGGGCGCAGCACCAGCAGGGCCACCACCTCGTCGGGGGCGCGCGGCACCACCAGCGCCTCGCGCACCCCGGGCACCTCGTGCAGCACGCGCAGGACCTCGGCCGGCGCGATCTTGGTGCCGCGCACGTTCAGCAGGCCGTCGCAGCGGCCCTGCAGGCGCGCGCTGCCCGAAGGGCCGAAGGCGACCAGGTCGCCATGCGTCCACACGCCCGGGTTCTCGGCGAAGTAGGCCTGGTGGAAGCGCCGGCCGCCCTCGTCGCCGAAGAAGCCCAGGGGCCGCGAGGGGAACGGGTTGGCGCACACCAGCTGCCCGGTGCCCGGGGCTGGCGCCCCGCCCTGCCAGGCCTGCACGTCCATCGCCAGGCTGCGGCCCGTGGCCTCGCCGCGCACCACCGGCAGCCAGGGGTGGCCGAGGACGAAGCAGCCCAGGATATCGGTGCCGCCGCAGATGGACTGCAGCGGCACCGGCCCGAGCGCCTCGCGCACCCAGTCGTACTGCGCGTCGTGCAGCACCGCGCCGGTGGAGAGCACCTCGCGCAGCGCGCCCAGGTCCCACTGGCGCGCCGGCGCCAGGCCGGCCTCCTGGGAGGCGCGCAGGAAGGCGGGGCTGGTGCCGAAGACGTTCACCCGCTCGCGCGCCACCAGCGCCCACAGGCGCGCCGGCGTGTCGACCGGGCCGTCCCAGGTGACGACCTCGACGCCGCTGGCCAGCGCCGAGAGCTGCCAGTTCCACATCATCCAGCCGCAGCCGGTGTGGAAGTACAGCCGCTCGCCCGGCGCGAGGTCGCCGTGCAGCCGGTGCTCCTTCACATGCTCCAGCAGGCTGCCGCCGGCGCCGTGGACGATGCACTTGGGCCGGCCGGTGGTGCCGGAGGAAAAGAGGATGAACAGCGGGTGGTCGAAGGGCCGGCGCGGCCAGGCCATGCCGGTGTCGTCGCCGCCGGCGTCGAGGGCGGCGAGGTCCGCCTCCTGCGGCAGGCCCAGCGAGGCGTCGCCGTCCAGCCGCACCAGGGCGCGCAGCGACGGCAGGCCGCCGGCCAGCGCGCGCAGGCGCTGCGGCAGCGGCTCGCCGGTGTCGAAGGCCTGGGGCCGGGTGTGCGCCAGGAGCAGCGCGGGCGCGAGCGGGGCGAATCGGTCCAGGAGCGCGTCGCGGCCCATGTCGGGCGCGGCGGTGGACAGGGTCGCGCCCAGCGCGCAGGCGGCCAGCCCGGCGATGGCGATGGCCTCGTCGTTGCGCGCCACCGCCACCACCCGGTCGCCTTCGCGCAGGCCCAGGCGGCGCAGGCCGAGGGCGGCACGGGCCACCGCGGCGCGCAGCTCGCCGCGGGTGAGGCGCAGGACGCGGCCGTCGGCATGGCAGGCGGTGAGCGCCGGCGCGCCGGCGGGGGCGACGCGCAAGTTCAGCAGCGCGTCGGCGTAGTTCAGGCGCAGCTCGGGGAAGAACCGGGCATGCTCGCAGGCATCGCCCACGCAGGCCGGCTCGGCCGGACCCTCCAGGCCCAGCTCGTCGCGGCAGGTGGCGACCAGGTGCGACCAGAAGGCGCGGTACTCGCGCACCGAGAAGGCATGCAGGGCCCCGGGCCCGTCCAGCCGCAGGCCGTGGGCGGCGGCGAGGGTGGCGGTGAAGCGCGCCAGGGCGAGACCCCGGGGCCGCCCGGCACTCCGCACCCCGGGACCGGGCCGCGGCGGGCGGGACGGCACGTACTGCTGCATGGTCTGCGCTCCTGGCACACCACGCTAGCCAGCCCGCCGCCGGCCCGGGGTCGGCGCGGCGCCCGAGCGCGCGGCCCTGGCGGGCCAGTGCGAAAGGGCTGGGGGTCAGTCGTTGCCGCGTTGATGCAAGACCTGACCCCGCCTTGTCACTTGTAGCTGCGCTGGTCGTCGATGACCTTGCCGTCGCCCGGCAGGCTGCCCGGGGCGACCACGCGCACTTCGCCGCGCAGCTTGGTGACGTCGCGCACCGTGGCCACCATCGCCGCGGCGAGTTCGTCACCGCCGCTCGCGGCCTCGGCGTGCAGCACCATGCGCTCCTCGGCGACCGCGCCCTCGACCACCAGGCGCGCCTTCAGCACGCCGGGGTGGCGGCGCACGATCTCGGCGACCTGGCTGGGGTGCACGAACATGCCGCGGACCTTGGTGGTCTGGTCGGCGCGGCCCATCCAGCCCTTGATGCGGGTGTTGGTGCGGCCGGTGGGGCAGCGCCCCGGCAGCACCGCGCTGAGGTCGCCGGTGCCGAAGCGGATCAGGGGGTAGTCGGGGTCGAAGATGGTGACGACCACTTCACCCACCTCGCCCTCGGGCACCGGGTCGCCGGTGCCGGGACGCACGATCTCGACGATGACCTCCTCGTCCACCACCAGGCCCTCGCGCGCCTCGGTCTCGTAGGCGATGAGGCCGAGGTCGGCGGTGGCATAGCACTGGTAGCCGGCGACGCCGCGCTGCGCCATCCACTCGCGCAGCGAGGGCGGGAAGGCCTCGCCGGAGAACAGCGCCTTGGTCAGCGAGGGAATGCGGATGCCCTTGGCCTCGGCCGCCTCCAGGATGATCTTCAGGAAGCTGGGCGTGCCCACGTAGCCGTGCGGGCCGAGGTCGCTCATGGCCGCCAGCTGCAGCTCGGTGTTGCCGATGCCGCCGGGGAAGACGGCGCAGCCCAGCGCGAAGGCCGACTCCTCGGTCATGAGGCCGGCCGGCGTGAGGTGGTAGCTGAAGCAGTTGTGAATCAGGTCGCCGGGGCGGAAGCCGGCGGCCCACAGCGCGCGGCCCAGGCGCCAGCCGTCGGGGTGCAGGCCCTGCGGCTCGTACAGCGGGCCGGGCGACTGGAACACGCGCCGCGCCTGGCGCGGGTAGCCCAGGCCACGCCAGCCGCAGGCCGAGAAGCCGGCGAAGGGATCGCCGCCGCGCTGCGCCGCCTGCGCCTCCAGCAGTTCGCTCTTTCGCAGCACGGGCAGCGTGGCCAGCGCGGCGCGCGAGGTGATGGCGGCCGGGTCGACCTCCTTCAGCCGCTCGGCCTGCGCCGGGCTGCTGGCCTTGGCATGGGCGACCTGGGCGGCCAGGGCGTCCATCAGGGCGGCTTCACGCTGCGCCGGCTCGCGGCGCTCCTGGGCTTCGTAGTTCGGTGCGGTCATGCGGCGAATCTACGCAGCGCGCCGCGCCGATACTGTCGTCGCTCCACCAATTGGCCCACCGCGTTCACCCGGGAAAACCCGGTGCCGCTGCAGCGGACCGGCTCGCCGGATGCGAGAGAATGCGCCGAGAACGACCCTTGGCCGGGCCCGCCCCGGCCGCCCCGAACTGATGGACGACCTCCAGCGCCTGCACGACTTCCTCGACGCCACCCCGTGGATCCAGGGGCTGACGCCCGCCCAGGTGGACCGCGTGCACCAGGACACCCTGGTGCGCCGCTACGAGGCAGGCGCCACGGTGTGCGTGCGCGGCGCGCCCTCGGCCTACTGGATCGGCGTGGTCGACGGCATGCTGAAGGTGGAGAACAGCAGCCCCGGCGGCAAGAGCGCCACGCTCACCGGCGTGCCGGCCGGCGCCTGGGTGGGCGAAGGCGCGGTGATCAAGGGCGAGCTGCGTCCCTATGACGTGACCGCGCTGCAGGACAGCCTGGTGGCCCTGATGCCGGCCCCCACCTTCCAGTGGCTCATGACCGAGTGCCAGCCCTTCTCGGCCTGGCTCATTCACCAGCTAAACGCGCGCCTGGGCCACTTCATCGCCCTGGTGCAGGGCCTGCGGCTGAACGACACGACGGCGCAGGTGGCCTACTGCCTGGCCAGCCTGTTCAACCGCGACCTGTACCCCGGCACGCAGCCGCAGCTGGCGATCTCGCAGGAGGAGATCGGGCGGCTGGCCGGCGTCTCGCGCCAGATCGCCAACCGCGTGCTGCACGAGATGCAGGACAAGGGCGTCATCCGCATCGCCTACGGCGGGGTCGAGGTGCTGGACCTGCCCGCGCTGCAGGACATGGCTGCGGGCGGATGACGCGCGCGCGAAGCGCAGGCCTTGAGCGCCGCCGGGCCGCCCCAAGGCGCGAGGGCCCCCTCGGGGGGCAGTGAGCCACACGCAGTGGGCGAGCGTGGGGGCGATTACGCCAGCCAGCGCTTGCGGCGCTTGTAGCTCTTGACGTCCTTGAACGACTTGCGCTCGCCGCCGCCGACGCCGAGGTAGAACTCCTTGACGTCCTCGTTGCTGGCGAGGTCCTGCGCGGGGCCGTCCATGACGATGCGGCCGCTTTCCATGATGTAGCCGTAGCTGGCGTACTTCAGGGCCATGTTGGTGTTCTGCTCGGCGAGCAGGAAGGTGACCTTCTCCTTGGTGTTGAGGTCCTTCACGATCTCGAACACCTCCTCGACGATCTGCGGCGCCAGGCCCATGGAGGGCTCGTCCAGCAGCACGAGGTTGGGGTTGGCCATGATGGCGCGGCCGATAGCGCACATCTGCTGCTCGCCGCCCGAGGTGTAGGCGGCCTGCGAGGTGCGGCGCGTCTTCAGGCGCGGGAAGTAGTTGTAGACCTTCTCGAGGTTGGCCGCGATCTCGCCCTTGTCCTTGCGGGTGTAGGAACCGGTGAGGAGGTTCTCCTCGATGGTGAGGTGGGCGAAGCAGTGGCGGCCCTCCATCACCTGCAGCACGCCGCGCTCCACCAGCTCGGCGGGCGAGAGGTTCTCGATGCGCTCGCCGCGCAGCTCGATGCTGCCCTTGGTGACCTCGCCGCGCTCGCCCTTCAGCAGGTTGGAGATGGCGCGCAGCGTGGTGGTCTTGCCCGCGCCGTTGCCGCCCAGGATGGCGACGATGCCGCCTTCGGGCACCTGCAGGGAGACGCCCTTGAGCACGAGGATCACGTGGTTGTAGATCACCTCGATGCCGTTGACGTTCAGGACGATGTTGGAAGCGCTCATGGTTTTCCTTCTACCAATCGACAGACCTGCATCGCAGCCCTGTCGGTTGGCGGCTGCGTCGCAGCCGCTGCCCCTCCCGCCTGGCGGGAGGGGGTGGGGAGGGTGCCCACCGGCCGGCAGCCTGCCGACCTGATGGGCGAAGACCCATCAGGACTGGCAGTCCTTCGCGTCGCGGCGCTGCAGCTTCTTGTCGGCCAGGTACTTCTCCGAGCCGGCCTTGACCATCGGCTTGATGATCTGCTCGTCGGCCTGGTACCAGTCGTTGCCCATGTTCCACTTGCTGCCGTCCCAGGTGTGGATGCGGGCCCAGGTGGAACCCATGTGGTCGGCGCAGCTGGTGGACAGCGGACGCATCACGCCGGCGAAGCCCAGGGCGTCCAGGCGCTTCTGGTCCAGGTTCAGGTTCTCCAGGCCCCAGCGCACCTGCTCGGGGGTCATGACCTTGCCCTTGCCGAAACGCTCCTGGGCGCGGCGCACGGCCTCGACGGAGAGCATCTGGATGATGACGCCGCGGGTGTACAGCACGCTGCCCACTTCGTCCTTCGGGCCGGTGCCCTGGCCCTTGCCATGCACCAGGGCCAGGATGTCCTGCATCACCTTGGGCTGGGTGCCCGAGGTGTTCAGCGCCAGCGCGTTGTAGCCCTTGGCGCCCTCGCCCACGTCCTTGGCATCCGGCTCGGCGCCGGCCCACCACACGCCGTACATCTTGTCGCGCGGGTAGCCGGTGGCCTGGGCCTCCTTCAGGGCGGTGGAGTTCATCACGCCCCAGCCCCAGAGCAGGACGTAGTCGGGACGCTGCTGGCGCACCTGCAGCCAGGTGGCCTTCTGCTCCACGCCGGGCGCCGTCACCGGGATCAGCGACAGGTCGAAGCCGTGCATCTTGGCGCGCTCCTGCAGCAGCGGGATCGGCTCCTTGCCGAAGGGCGAGTCGTGGTACACGAGGGCGATCTTCTTGCCCTTGAGCTTTTCCGCGCCGCCTTCCTTCTTGGCGATGTGCTGGATCAGGATGTCGGCGCCGGTCCAGTAGCTGCCCATGAGGGGGAAGTTCCACTTGAAGGCCATGCCGTCCTGCGACACCGACAGGCCGTAGCCCAGGGTCAGCAGCGGGATCTTGTCGTTGATCACCTTGTCGGTCAGCGCGAAGGTGATGCCGGTGGACTGCGGGTCGAACAGGGTCACGCCCGGGCGGCCCTTGAGGCGCTCGTAGCACTCCACGCCGCGGTCGGTGGCGTAGCCGGTCTCGCACTCCTCGAAGGTGAGCTTGACGCCGTTGATGCCGCCGTCGCGGGCGTTGATCAGCTTGATGTAGTCCTGCTTGCCGTTGGCCCAGGGCGTGCCGTTGGGGCCGAAGGGACCGGTGCGGTAGGACAGCAGCGGGAAGAACTGGTCCTTGGCCTGCGCCAGCGCGGCGCTGGAGCCCAGGGCGGCGACGGCCATCAGGCCGGCCGTGGCGAGGGTGCGAAGTTTCATGGTTTTGTCTCCTGGAGTGCTTGCTTGGAAAACGACGGGACGGGACTCAGTGCGGGAAGGGCCACAGGCGCAGCTTCTGCTTGCCGGTGGACCACAGGCGGGCCAGGCCGTGCGGCTCGACGATCAGGAACCAGACGATCAGCGCGCCGAAGATCATGAACTCGGCATGCGACAGGCCGGCGGTGGAGATCTCCAGGCCGAACAGGCCCAGGAACCCCGGCAGGAACTGGTTCAGGAGAATGGGGAGCACCACGATGAAGGCGGCGCCGAAGAAGCTGCCCATGATGGAGCCCAGGCCGCCGATGATCACCATGAACAGCAGGCGGAAGGACAGGTCCACCGAGAAGGCGGCGGGCTCCCAGGTGCCCAGGTAGACGAAGGCCCACAGCGCGCCGGCCACGCCGATGATGAAGGAGCTGACCGCGAAGGCGCTGAGCTTGGCGTACATCGGGCGGATGCCGATCACGGCGGCGGCCACGTCCATGTCGCGGATCGCCATCCACTCGCGGCCGATGGCGCTGCGCACCAGGTTCTTGGCCATGAGGGCGATGACCACCAGGATCGCCAGGCACAGCCAGTACTTGGACTGGGGCGTGTCGATCGGGATGCCGAAGACCTGCAGGCCGGCGGCCGAGACCGAACCCGAGGGCGAGTCGTTCGTCAGCCACTTGATGCGCAGGAACATCCAGTCGGAGAAGAACTGCGCGGCCAGCGTGGCCACCGCCAGGTACAGGCCCTTCACGCGCAGCGAGGGCAGGCCGAACAGGATGCCGAAGAAGGTGGCGCACAGGCCCCCGAGCAGCAGCGCGGGCACCAGGGGCATGCCCTCGAAGCGCACGAAGAAGTTGTAGGCGCCATAGGCCCCCACCGCCATGAAGGCGCCGGAGCCCAGGGAGATCTGGCCGCAGTAGCCGACCAGGATGTTCACGCCCAGCGCCGCCAGCGACATGATCACGAAGGGCAGCAGCACGGCCTGGAACAGGTAGTCCGAGGCCAGGGCCGGCACCACCAGGAAGGCGGCCAGCACCAGGGCGACGATGACGATGCGGTCCTGCGCGATCGGGAAGATCTGCTGGTCGGCACGGTAGGTGGTCTTGAACTGACCGTTCTCGCGGTAAAGCATCTTGGTCTCCTCCCCTTACACGCGGTCGATGATTTTTTCGCCGAACAGGCCCTGCGGCCGCACCAGCAGGAAGCCCAGCGCCAGCACGTAGGCGAACCAGATCTCGATGCCGCCGCCCACCAGCGGGCCCAGGTAGATCTCCGAGAGCTTCTCGCCCACGCCGATGATCAGGCCGCCGATGATGGCGCCGGGCACCGAGGTCAGGCCGCCCAGGATCACCACCGGCAGCGCGCGCAGGGCCACCGTGGCGAGCGAGAACTGCACGCCCAGCTTGGAGCCCCAGATCATCCCGGCCACCAGGGCCACCACGCCGGCCACGCACCACACGATCACCCAGATGCGATTGAGCGGGATGCCGATGGACTGCGCGGCCTGGTGGTCGTCTGCCACCGCGCGCAGGGCGCGGCCGGTGGCGGTCTTCTGGAAGAACAGGGTCAGCAGGGCCACCAGCGCCGCGGCGATGCCGGCGGCGATGAGGTCCTCCTGGTTGATCAGGATGCCGCCCTGGAACACGCCCTCGAACGCCATCACCGGGTCCTTGGGCATGCCGATGTCGATCTTGTAGATGCTGCTGCCGAACAGGGTCTGGCCCGCGCCCTCGAGGAAGTAGGTGATGCCCAGCGTGGCCATGAGCAGCGTGGCGCCCTCCTGGTTGACCAGGTGGCGCAGCACCAGCGCCTCGATCAGCCAGGCCACCGCGAACATGATGGCGCCGGCGATCAGGAAGGCCGCGACGTTGGCGACGACCTTGCTGTCGATGCCGGTCCAGGCCGGGATCCACTCGGCGAAGCGGGCCATGGCCAGCGCGCCGAACAGCACCATCGCGCCCTGGGCGAAGTTGAACACGCCCGAGGCCTTGAAGATCAGGACGAAGCCCAGGGCCACCAGCGAATAGAGCATGCCGGCCATCAGGCCGCCCAGCAGGGTCTCAAGGAAGAATCCCATTTGTCTTGCCTCCCTCTCAGTGCGAGGTACCCAGGTACGCGCGAATCACGTCCGGGTTGTTGCGCACCTCGTCGGGGGTGCCGTCGCCGATCTTCTTGCCGTAGTCCAGCACCACCACGCGGTCGGAGATGTCCATGACCACGCCCATGTCGTGCTCGATCAGGACCACGGTGGTGCCGAATTCGTCGTTCACGTCGAGGATGAAGCGGCACATGTCCTGCTTCTCCTCCAGGTTCATGCCGGCCATGGGCTCGTCCAGCAGCAGCACCTGCGGCTCCATCGCCAGCGCGCGGCCCAGGTCCACGCGCTTTTGCAGGCCGTAGGGCAGCTGGCCCACCGGGGTCTTGCGGAAAGCCTGGATCTCCAGGAAGTCGATGATGCGTTCCACGAACTCGCGGTGCCGCATCTCCTCGCGTTCGGCCGGGCCGAGGCGCAGCGCCTGCATCAGCAGGTTGCTTTTGATCTTCAGGTTGCGGCCGGACATGATGTTGTCCAGCACGCTCATGCCCTTGAACAGGGCCAGGTTCTGGAAGGTGCGGGCCACGCCCATCTCGGCGACCTGGCGCGAGTTCATGTCGCGGAACTGCTTGCCGCGGAAGGTGATCACGCCCTGCTGGGGGTGGTAGACGCCGTTGATGCAATTGAGCATGGAGCTCTTGCCGGCGCCGTTGGGGCCGATGATCGAGCGGATCTCGTGCTCGCGCACGTTGAACGAGATGTCGGTGAGCGCCTTCACGCCGCCGAAGGACAGCGAGATGTTCTGCACGTCCAGGATCACGTCGCCGATCTTGCGGCCGCTGCCGCCGTCCTGCTGCGCGCCTGCTCCGGGGTTTGCCATGTCGGTCTCGATCTTCATGCTGCGGCCTTCAGGGGCGGGAAGGTCTGGGTGTCGGCGATCTTCAGCGTGGCGCTCACGCTGCCGGTGCGGCCGTCCTCGAACTTCACCTGGGTCTCGATGAACTGCTCGGACTTGCCGCCGTACAGGGCGTCGACCAGCACCGCGTACTTCTCGGCGACGAATCCGCGGCGGACCTTGTTGGTGCGCGTGAGTTCGCCGTCGTCGGCGTCCAGCTCCTTGTGCAGGACCAGGAAGCGGTGGACCTGCGAGCCGGCCAGGCGCTCGTCGTTGGCGAGATCGGCGTTGACCTGCTCGACGCAGTCCTTGATCAGGGAGTAGACCTCGACCTTGCCCGCCAGGTCGGTGTAGCCGGCATAGGGCAGGTTGCGGCGCTCGGCCCAGTTGCCCACCGCGTCGAAGTCGATGTTGATCATGGCGCAGACGCGGTCGCGCCCGTCGCCCACGGCCACGGCTTCCTTGATGTGGGGGAAGAACTTGAGCTTGTTCTCGATGTACTTGGGCGCGAACATCGAGCCGTCGGCCATGCGGCCCACGTCCTTGGCGCGGTCGATGATCTTCAGGTGGCCCTGCGCGTCGAGGAAGCCGGCGTCGCCGGTGCGGTACCAGCCGTCCTCGGTGCGCACCTCGGCGGTGGCCGCCGGGTTCTTGTAGTACTCCTTGAGCAGGCCGGGCGACTGCACCAGGATCTCGCCGGAGTCGGAGACCTTGATCTTCACGTCGCGGCAGGGCACGCCCACGGTGTCGGCCTTGACCTCGTGGTCCGGCTGCATGCAGACGAACACCGCGGTCTCGGTGGAGCCGTACAGCTGCTTCAGGTTGATGCCGATGGCGCGGTAGAAGGTGAAGAGGTCGGGGCCGATGGCCTCGCCCGCGGTGTAGGCCACGCGCACGCGGGACATGCCCAGGTTGTTGCGCAGCGGGCCGTAGACCAGCAGGTCGCCGATGGCGTACTTCACACGGTCCAGGAACGAGACGGCCTTGCCGTCACGCAGTGCGGGGCCGACGCGGCGCGCGACGCCCATGCAGGCATGGAACATCCGGCGCTTGATGGCGCCCGCATCCTCCATGCGGATCATCACGCTCGTGAGCAGGCCCTCGAACACGCGCGGCGGCGCGAAGTAGTAGGTGGGGCCGATCTCCTTGAGGTCGATCATCACCGTGCCGGCGGACTCGGGGCAGTTCACCACGTAGCCGCAGGCCAGCCACTGGGCATAGGAGAAGATGTTCTGGCCGATCCACGCGGGCGGCAGGTAGGCCAGCACCTCCTCCTTCTCGGTGAGGCGGTCGAACTCGGCGCCGGCGCGGGCGCGATCGAGCAGCGAATGGTGCGTGTGCACCACGCCCTTGGGCGTGCCGGTGGTGCCGGAGGTGAAGAACATGGCGGCGACGTCGCCGCCGCGGCCCTGGGCCACCTCGCCCGCGTAGAAGGCGGGATGCTGGCCGGCGAAGACCTTGCCGGCCGCCACCAGCTCGTCGACCGAGCTCAGGCCCGGGTCGGTGTAGTTGCGAAGGCCGCGCGGGTCGTCGTACCAGATGTGCGTGAGCTGCGGGCACTGCTCGCGCACCTCGATCAGCTTGTCCACCTGCTCCTGGTCCTCGACCATCGCGAAGCGCACGCCGGCGTTGTTGATCGGGAAGACGCACTCGGGCGCCGCGGCGTCCTGGTACAGGGGAATCGGGATGGCGCCGAGGGACTGCGCGGCCAGCATGGTGGCGTACAGGCGCGGGCGGTTGGCGCCGATCACGACGAGGTGCTCGCCGCGCGCCAGGCCGGCCTGGTGCAGGCCGCAGGCGATGTGCTCGACGAGCGAGGCCAGCTTGGACCAGGTCAGCGTCTGCCAGATGCCGTATTCCTTCTCGCGCAGGGCGGCGCGATCGCCGCGGTCGCGGGCATGCTGCTGCAGCAGTTGCGGGAATGTCTCTTGGGTCATTCTTGTGCTTCCAGAGCCTCGGGGGCGGACACGCAGGTCCACGATGGCTGGATTCTGTTCGCCGCGGGGAGGCGCGGACTGTTCGGGCGTGGACAGTTCCGGCTAGGACAAACCCTGAACGAAAAACGCCTCGTAACCTCGGCCGCGCAAGGCTCGCGTCAGGATGACGGCATGGGCCTGCTCGCGCGGTGCGCCGCGCACCTCCTCCTCGTTGTCACGTTGACCAGCGCTTCGCCGGCCTGGGGCGAGTCGCGGATGGCCTGCCACGCGGTCAGCCGCGCGGCCTGCGAGACTGCGCGCGCGCTGGGCCGCGGCATCAACCTGGGCAACATGCTCGAGGCCCCGCGCGAGGGCGACTGGGGCGTGCGCGCCGAGCCGGCGCTGGTGGCCCTGGCGGCGCGGCACTTCCGCACGGTGCGCGTGCCGGTGCGCTGGAGCAACCATGCCGCGCCCGGCGCCGACGCGACGATCGACGAGGCCTTCGCGCGGCGCGTGGACACGGTGGTCGACGCGCTGCTGGCGCGCGGCGCGTGGGTGATCGTCAACCTGCACCACTACAGCCAGGCCACCGGCGGCGCGCTGCACCCGCGCGAGTTCGCGGTGGACCCCGCGGTGGTGGACGAGCGCCTGGTAAACCTGTGGCGGCAGGTGGCGCGCCGCTACCAGGGCCGCCCGCCGCGCCTGCTGTTCGAGCTGTTCAACGAACCCAATGGCCGGCTCGAGGGCGAGGCCTGGAACCGGCTGGCCGCGCGCGCGCTGGCGGCGGTGCGCGAGACCAACCCGCGCCGGGTGGTGCTGGTGGGCCCGGGCGAGTGGAACCACCCGCGCGCCCTGCCCGCGCTGCGCCTGCCGCGCGATGCGAACCTGATCGCCAGCATCCACAGCTACGACCCGTTCGACTTCACCCACCAGGGCGTGCCCTGGCGGCCGCAGGTGCTGCCCACCGGCCAGGCCTGCTGCAGCGAGGCCCAGCGCGCCCAGGTGGCGCGCGCGCTCGACGACGCGGTGCGCTGGAGCCGGGCCCAGGGCGTGCCGCTGCACCTGGGCGAGTTCGGCGCCTACCGCGCGGGCGACCTGGCCTCGCGCGCGGCCTACGCCCGGCTGGTGCGCGACGAGGCCGAGCGCCGGGGCATCGGCTGGGCCTGGTGGGAGCTGGCCTCCGACTTTTCCGGGGTGTGGGACCCCGCGGCGGGGCGCTGGGTGGAGCCGCTGCGGCGGGCGCTGCTGGACTAATACCTTCGGCTTGCGCAATCGACCTAGCGCGGTGGAGGCAGAACCACTAAGGCGCCGGCGCGGGGGCCGCCCACACTGTCTCCATGGCCCATCCTTCCATCGACAACCGCTCCTACCGGCTCAAGCGCTGGCCCGACCTCCCGGACGGCCTGCGGATCGCGCCGATCTACCGGATCCTGTCAACGATGACGGTCAAGCCCGTCAGCCGTCGGTGGATCCGCGACCACTCGCCCCTCACCGACCGCGACGTGGATGCACTCCTTGCTGTCCTGGGCTCGGCAGTCGTCGAGACGCAACTACCCACCCTGACCCAGGCCTTGGGTGGGTCCAACACCAGCCTTCGACCCGCCCTCGCCTGGTAAGGCGCCGCGCGGCCGCGGGGCCTGTCAGGCGGCGGCCGCCGGGGGCAGCGGCAAGGCCAGCACCTTGTCGATGCGGCGGCCGTCGAGGTCCACCACCTCGAACAGCCAGCCGCCGCAGTCGATGCGCTCGCCCGTCGACGGCAGGTGCCCCGACACCGCCATGAGCAGGCCGGCCAGCGTGTTGTAGCGCCCGCGCTCCTCGTCGGGCAGCTCCTTGATGTCGAGGCGGGCCTTGAGCTCGGACACCGGCATCAGGCCGTCCAGCAGCCACGAGCCGTCGTCGCGCGGCGTGGCCCAGGCCTCGGCCTGCACCACCGGCTTGAGCTCGCCGGTGATGGCCTCCAGCAGGTCATGCGGGGTCATCAGGCCCTGCACCACGCCGTACTCGTCCACCACGAACACCATCCGCGCGGCATGCGCGCGGAACTGCTCCAGCAGCTCCAGGCCGGTCAGGGTCTCGGGCAGGAAGGCCGCCGCCACGGCATGGGCCGCCACCGGGCGGTCGTCACCCGGGTCGAGCGCCAGCAGGCGGGCGATGCTCACCACGCCCACCACGTCGTCCAGCGAGCCGCGGCACACCGGGTACCAGGAGTGCGCGCCGGCGCGCCCGGCCTGGGCCAGCGCCTCGCGCACCGGCAGGCCGGCGTCCAGCCACTCGATGTCGGTGCGCGGCAGCATCATCGACACCAGGGTGCGCTCGTCGAGGTGGAACACGTTCTGCACCATCTGGCGCTCGTGCTGCGCGAAGACGCCGGCGTCCACGCCCTCCTCCAGGCTGTGCGAGAGCTCCTCGTGGGTGATGGTGCGCTCGCGCCCGGTGTCGATGCGCAGGACCTTGAGCACCGCCTGCGTGGCCGCCGACAGCGCGCGCACGAAGGGCCCCGCCGCCCGCGCCAGGCCGGCCATGGGCCGCGCGACCCAGCGCGCCACGGTCTCGGGATAGAGCTGGCCGATGCGCTTGGGCACCAGCTCGCCGAAGATGATGGTCACGAAGGTGATGATCGCCACGACGATGCCCGTCGCGGCGATGCCCGCCGGCTTCGGCCCGGCCCCCAGGTCCATGAGCCACTGCGCCAGGCCGGCGCTGAAGGCCGCCTCGCCCACGATGCCATTGAGCACGCCGATGGAGGTGATGCCCACCTGCACCGTCGACAGGAACTGCGTGGGCTGCTCCATCAGGCCGAGCGCGGCGCGAGCGCCGGGGTCGCCGGCCTCGGACATGGCGGACAGGCGCGCCTTGCGGCTGGAGGCCAGGGCCATCTCGGACATGGCGAACACGCCGTTGAGGACCGTCAGCAGCGCGATGAGGAGGACATCCATCGAGGGGGAAGGGGAGAATCGGGGCCATGGCACTCTACCTGATCGGCGACGTGCAGGGCTGCGACGCAGCCCTGGGCCGCCTGCTGCACAAGATCGACTTCTCCCCCAGCCGCGACACCCTCTACCTGCTCGGCGACCTGGTGAACCGCGGGCCCGACTCCGACGCCGTGCTGCGCCGCCTCATGGGCTACGGCAGCTCGGCGCGCTGCCTCCTGGGCAACCACGACCTGAGCCTGCTGGCGGTGGCCCAGGGCTTTCGCACGCCGCACCCCGGCGACACGGTGGACCGGGTGCTGCAGGCGCCCGACCGCGAGGCCCTGCTCGAGTGGCTGCGCCACCAGCCGATGGCCCTGCGCGCGCACGGGCTGCTGATGGTCCATGCCGGCGTGCTGCCGCAGTGGGACGTCGCGCAGGTGATGGCCCTGGCGGGCGAGGTGGAGGCGGTGCTGCGCGGGCCGGACCATGTGGCCTTCCTCGGCAGCATGTTCGGCAATCAGCCCGATCGCTGGGACGACGCCCTCACCGGCACCGACCGGCTGCGGGTGGTGGTGAATGCGCTGACGCGCCTGCGCTTCTGCTCGCCCGAGGGCGTCATGCACCTCAAGGCCTCGGGCCGGCCGGACCAGGCGCCCGAAGGCACCCTGCCCTGGTTCGCGGTGCCGGGCCGGCGCACGGCGGGCACCCCCATCGCCTGCGGCCACTGGTCCACCCTGGGCGTGCTGCTGCGCCCGGACCTGCTGGCCCTGGACTCGGGATGCGTGTGGGGCGGCTGCCTCTCCGCGCTGCGGCTGGAGGCCGACCCGGACCGGCACGAGCTGATCCAGGTCGTCTGCGAACAGTCCCAGTCGCCAGGCGGCGACTGAACGTGGCGGCTGGACGTGGCGGCTGGACGTGGCGGCTGGACGTGGCGGCTGGACGTGGCGACTTAGCGCGGCGCTGCCGGCGGCACGCCGGGCTGCAGCGAGGGCCGGCGCGCCGGCCAGGCGGCCGGCATGCCGGCGGCGGCTCAGGCGGCCGGCGTCGCGGGCGCTGCGGCCTTGAACAGGGCCGCGACCTTGCGCTTGGTCTTGATGTTGGACGAGACGCGGCTGGTCGCCGGCTTGGCGGCCGTCTCCCAGGCGGGCGCGGCCGCCTCGGCGGGGGCGGTGGCCTCGTAGGGCCGGTCGAAGAACGGGTCGCGCGGCGCGGCGGGCGGGCGCGGCGCGCGGGGCTCGCGCGGGCGCTCCTGCGCGGCGCGCGGCTCGCGGGGGTCCCGCTCATCACGGTCACGCCAGGTGCGGCGGCCATCGTTGATGCGGCCGCGCGGGCGGTCTTCCTCGAACTCGACGGCCTCGAGGTCCAGCTTCTTCTTCAGCAGCTTCTCGAGGTCGGCGACGAGTCGGCCGTCGCTGCCCGAGACGAAGCTCACCGCCAGGCCCGAGGCGCCGGCGCGGCCGGTGCGGCCGATGCGGTGCACGTAGTCCTCGGGGTTGAAAGGGATGTCGAAGTTGAACACCGCCGGCACGTCCTTGATGTCCAGGCCGCGGGCGGCGACGTCGGTGGCCACCAGCAGCTGGACCTCGCCGGCCTTGAAGGCGGCCAGCGCCTTCAGGCGCTCGTCCTGGCTCTTGTCGCCGTGCAGGGCGGTGGTCTTGAAGCCGTCACGCTCCAGCGAGCGCGCCAGGCGGGCGCAGCCGAGCTTGGAGTTGACGAAGACGAAGGCCTGGCGCACCTCGCGCTGGCGCACGATCTGGGTCAGGGCGCGGCGCTTGTCGTCGTCGAGCACGCTGTAGAAGTGCTGTTCGACGGTGGAGGCGGTCTCGTTCGGGCGGGCCACCTCGATGGTGACCGGGTCGTTCAGGTAGCTGCCGGCCAGGCGCTTGATCTCGGGCGAGAAGGTGGCCGAGAACAGCAGCGTGGTGCGCTGCTTGGGCAGGTAGGACAGGATGCGCTGCAGGTCGGGCAGGAAGCCGATGTCCAGCATGCGGTCGGCCTCGTCGAGCACCACGTACTCGACCTGGTTGAGCACCGCGTTCTTGGCCTCGATGTGGTCCAGCAGGCGGCCGGGCGTGGCGACCAGCACCTCGACGCCCTTCTTCAGCTCCAGCGTCTGGGGCTTCATGTCCATGCCGCCGAACACCACGGCGCTGCGCAGGTTCGTGTACTTGGCGTAGAGCTTGATCTGCTGGGCGACCTGGTCGGCCAGCTCGCGGGTGGGCAGCAGCACCAGGGCACGCACGGGGTGGCGGGCCGGGGAGGTGGACGTGTTCTCGTGCTTGAGCAGGCGTTGCAGCAGGGGCAGCGAGAAGGCAGCGGTCTTGCCGGTGCCGGTCTGGGCGGCGCCCATGACGTCCTTGCCGGTCAGGACCACCGGGATGGCCTGGGCCTGGATGGGCGTCATGTTCTCGTAGCCCATGTCGGCCACGGCACGCTTCAGGGGCTCGGCCAGCGAGAGGGAGGAATAGGGAGCAGTCATCTCAACCCCGGATTGTCGCATCTGGGGGGCGGGCGGGGGCAGGACAGGAAAAAGGGGCGGGTCTGCCGACCCGCCCCCCGCACCCTGGAAGGGATGCGCTTGCGGCTTAGAAGCGGTAGCCCACGCCCACGCCCAGCAGCCACGGGTCCAGCTTGACGGCGCTGACCTTGGAGCCGCCGGCGAACACGTCGGAGCGGATCTGGACCTTCTTCAGGTCGAGGTTCAGGGACCAGTTCTTGTCCAGCTTGTAGTCCACGCCCGCCTGCACGGCCAGGCCGAAGGACTGGTTCTCCAGGTCGCCGGCGCCGCCCAGCAGCTTGACGCTGCTGATGCGGGTGTAGTTCACGCCGGCGCCGAGGTAGGGGCTGACCTGGGCGGCCGGGCTGAAGTGGTACTGCACGGTCAGCGTGGGCGGCAGGTGCTTGAAGGTGCCCACGTCGGTGCCGGCGATGCTCACCGTCTGCTTCTGCGGGATGGTCAGGACCAGCTCGGCGGCGATGTTCGGGGTCACGAAGTAGGTGATGTCCACCTCGGGGATGGTCTTGTTGTTGACCGTGATCTGGTCGGCACCGACGCCCAGGGCGGGAATGGCCTCCGACTTGTCGGCCATGTTCAGGTGCACGGCGCGGGCGCGGACCAGCCAGGGGCTCTGCTGGGCCAGGGCATGGCCGGCGAAGCCGAGGGCGGCGAGGGCGAGGAGGACAGAGGTCTTTTTCATCTTGGGTTTCTCCAGTTTCCGATGGGCCAAGGGAAAACCCCTGGTCGAATCGACTGTAAAAGTCGCCCGACCCCACGAATTGACGCAGGTCAACCCCGCCACCGCCGGTTGCGGCAGCGCAACAAGTCAATTTGACGAATATCAAGCCACCCCGGCCGGCCGGGGCGCCGCGGGCTCAGAAGAGCCGGGCGAGGCGCACCTGCAGGTAGCGCCCGTGGCGGGCGTTGCGCGAGTCGGTGGTGGCCATGTAGTTCACGCTCAGGCCGGTCTCGATCACCGGGATCTGGGCCGAATAGAACACGCCCAGGTGCGAGGCCCGCAGGCGGTTGCCGCCCCGGGGACTGCCGCTGTCGTCCTGCACCTGCTGCACGTGGATGCCCTGCAGCCCCAACGCACCCCAGCGGGTGAGGCCGCCGGCGGCGCCCTCCAGGCTCAGCCAGTTGCCGCCGCGCACGCCGGTGTCGTCATTGCGGTTGCTGATCCCGTAGGTCATGCGCCCGCCCAGCGAGACCTCGGGCGACGGCAGCCACACCGCCTGGACGACCGGGCGCAGCGTGTAGAACTTGCCCAGGCTGACATCGGTGCCGGCGGCAGGGTCGAAGCGGCCGGTGGGCACCACCAGCGAGGCGCCGGCCTGCAGGCGCAGGGGCTCGGTGCGGCGCATCCAGCCGAATTGCAGCTCCACGTCGCCCACGCCCTCGACGGCGGTCGACTCGGCCGTCCCCAGCGCCGCGAGCTGGCCCTGGTACAGGGTGTTGAACGTGGCGCCGGCCCCGGCGCGCAGGGCGGGACCGACCGTGGGCTGGAAGCTCAGCGCCGGGGTCGGCCCGGAGACCCGGCTCTTCTGGGCCTTGCGCGCCGCGTAGGGCAGGTTCAGGCCCACCACCCAGCGCTCGTCGCCGCGCTCGGCGGGCGTGATGCGCGCCAGCAGCAGGTTGTACTGGGTGAGTTCGCCGGTCGTGTCCACCTGCGGCGAGGTGGCCGGGAAGGTGGGGTTCTGCGCCGCCGGCGCCGGCAGGGTGCCGCCTGGCACGTTCAGCCGGACCACGCCGCCGTCCGGGCCGGTGATCTTGTCCAGCCGCGCATCGGAGCGCACCAGGCCGACCGCCACGCCCCGCAGGTCGACCGGGGCGAACAGCTCGCCGCCCAGGGTGCCGGCCAGGTTGTAGCGCACCTGGAAGCCCTCGGCCGCGCCGGCCGGGCCGGCCACCACCGCACAGGCCAGGGCCAGGCTTCGGAGCGTCAGGGGAAGGTGGGGCATGGGGTCCTGAATCAATTCGTTTCGTGAATTACAGCCAACTCATCAATAGTAGGCAAGCCCCCGCGGTCCGGACCTGGGCGCGGGCCTGCGGTAGAGTGACCCGATGTCCACCTTGCCGCGCATCCTGCTGACCGGGTTCGAGCCGTTCGACGGGCAGGCGCTGAACCCGAGCGCGCAGGCCGTCAGGGCCCTGGACGGCGAGCGCGTGGCGGGCCTCCAGGTGGTGTCGGCGGTGCTGCCGACGGCCTTCGGCGCCTCGCTGGCGCGGCTGGACGCCCTGCTCGAGGCGCATCGGCCGGCGCTGGTGCTGGCCTGCGGCCAGGCCGGCGGGCGCGCCGCCCTCTGCCTGGAGCGGGTGGCCCTCAACCTCGACGACGCGCGCATCCCGGACAACGCCGGCGCCCGCCCGATCGACCGGCCGGTGGTGCCCGGCGCGCCCGCGGCCTACTTCGCCACCCTGCCGGTCAAGGCCATGCGCGAGGCGCTGCGCGCCGCCGGCCTGCCCGCCGAGGTGTCCCTGAGCGCCGGCACCTTCGTCTGCAACCACGTCTTCTACGGCCTGATGCACCGGCTGGCGCAGCCGCGACTGGCCGCCACGCGCGGGGGCTTCATGCACCTGCCGTGGCTGCCGCAGCAGGGCGAGCCCTCGCTGGCGCTGGAGCGCAGCGTGCAGGGCCTGCGCCTCGCGCTGGACTGCGCCGCCCGGGTGCGGCAGGACCTCGACATCGACGCCGGCACGCTCCACGGCGCGCCAGCGGACGCAAACTAAAATCGCAACGTGTCCATCCTCAACGCCGACCTGCACTGCCACTCCGTCGTCTCCGACGGCACCCTCACCCCGGAGGCGCTGGCGCAGCGCGCGGCCGCCAACGGCGTCGAGCTGTGGTCGCTGACCGACCATGACGAGGTCGGCGGCCAGCACCGCGCCCTCGCCGCCGCCCGCGACGCCGGCATGAAGTACCTCACCGGCACCGAGATCTCGGTGACCTTCGCCGGCCAGACCGTGCACATCGTCGGCCTGGGCTTCGACGCCGACGACGCCGCCCTGCGCCAGGGCCTGGCCGCCACCCGCGGCGGCCGCGGCGAGCGCGCGCAGGAGATGTCGCAGCAGCTGGCGCAGGTGGGCATCCAGGGCGCCTACGAGGGCGCCCTCAAGTACGTGGGCAACCCCGAGCTGGTCTCGCGCACCCACTTCGCCCGCTTCCTCGTGGAGGCCGGCGTGTGCCGCGACACCGGCGAGGTGTTCCGCCGCTACCTCACCGAGGGCAAGCCCGGCTTCGTGCCGCACCGCTGGGCGAAGCTGGCCGACGCGGTGGGCTGGATCACCGCTGCCGGCGGCATCGCGGTGATCGCCCACCCGGCCCGCTACGACTTCAGCGCCAACGAGGAATACGCCTTCTTCTCCGAATTCAAGGCCCATGGCGGGCGCGGCGTCGAAGTGGTCACCGGCAGCCACACCGCCGCCGAATACGTGAAGTACGCCGACATGGCGCGCGAGTTCGAGCTCGCCGCCTCCCGCGGCAGCGACTTCCACAGCCCCGGCGAAAGCCACACCGACCTGGGCCAGCTGCCCTGGCTGCCCGGCGGCCTCACGCCGGTGTGGGAGCTGCTGGCGGACCGCGTCCAGTGATACGCACCGGCACCCGCCCGGGGCGCGTGGTGGCGGGCATCACGATGTGCCTGGCGGCCACCGTGTTCTTCGCCTCGATGGACTCCACCTCCAAGGTGGTGATGCTCGCCGGCGTGCCGACGCTGCTGGCCGTGTGGGCCCGCTACCTGGTGCAGGCCGTGCTGACCACCGCCTTCGTGCTGCCCATGGGCGGCCCCGGCATCCTGCGCACCCGCGCGCCGCTGATGCACCTGGTGCGCGGCCTGCTGCTGGCGACGACCACGGTGATCCTGTTCGTCGCCATGCACTACATGCCGGTCGGCGAGTTCACCGCCATCGTGCTGGTCGCGCCGCTGGTGATCACGCTGATGGCCGGCCTGTTCTTCAAGGAGCATGTCTCGCCCCTGCGCTGGAGCCTGGTGGCCGGCGGCTTCACCGGCACGCTGGTGATCCTGCGGCCGGGCGGCGAGGCCTTCACGCTGGCGATGCTGCTGCCGCTGGTGCACATCGCGGCCAACACCGCCTTCCAGCTGATCACGAGCCGCATGGCCCGCACCGAGAACCCGCTGACCATGCACCTGTACACCAGCTGGGTCGGGGCGCTGGTGGTGATGCCGCTGCTGCCCTGGGTCTGGGGCGCCGCGGTCTCGCCGGCGATGTGGGGGCTGATCGCCCTCATGGGCGTGCTGGCCGCGGTCGGCCACCTGCTCCTGATCCTGGCCTACCAGCGGGCGCCGGCGGCCGCGCTGATGCCCACCATGTACGCGCAGATCGCCTTCGCCATGGCGGCCGGCTGGATCCTGTTCGACCATGTGCCGGACGGCTGGTCCTTGCTGGGGATGGCGCTGATCGCGCTGTGCGGCGTGGGCGGCGCGGCGCTGACGGTGTTCGAGCAGCGCCGGGCCTGACCCGCCGCGAGCGCGGACAATCACGGCATCCAGGCATTCCTTCCATGGCCCAGTACTTCGAAGTCCATCCCGACAACCCGCAGGCGCGGCTGCTGAAGCAGGCCGTGGCCCTGCTCGAACGCGGCGGCGTGGTCGCCGTGCCCACCGATTCCAGCTACGCCCTGGTCTGCCACCTGGACGACAAGTCCGCGGTGGACCGCCTGCGCCAGATCCGCGGGGTGGACGAGAAGCACCACCTGACGCTCCTGTGCCGGGACCTGAGCGAGCTGGCCAGCTACGCCCGGGTGGACAACCGCCAGTACCGCCTGCTCAAGGCCGCCACGCCCGGCGCCTTCACCTTCATCCTCGAGGCCACGAAGGAAGTGCCGCGGCGCGTGAGCCACCCCCAGCGCAAGACCATCGGCCTGCGGGTGCCCGAGCACACCGCGCTGCAGGCGCTGCTGGCGCTGCACGGCGCGCCGCTGCTGGCGACCACGCTGATCCCGCCCGGCGAGGACCTGCCCCTGAACGACGCCCACGAGATCCGCGAGCGCTTCGAGCACCCGGTCGCCGCGGTGATCGACGCCGGCGCCTGCCCCTCCCAGCCCACCACCGTGGTCGACCTCACCCCCATGGGCGACGGCGGGGAGGCGGTGGTCCTGCGCGAGGGCCGCGGCGACGTCGCCCTGCTCGGTCTCTGAGCCGGCGCAGGGGTCACGGACCGCTCTGAGACAATCCACCCCGTGGATTTCAACGCCCTCGTCCAGAAAGTCCTGGTCTACGCCCTGCCGGTGCTGTTCGCCATCACCGTGCACGAGGCCGCCCACGGCTACGCCGCCCGCCTGTTCGGCGACCCCACCGCCACGCAGATGGGGCGGGTCACGCTCAACCCCCTGCCCCACATCGACCCGGTCGGCACCATCCTGATGCCGCTGCTGCTGTATTTCGCCACCGCGGGCGCCTTCCTTTTCGGCTACGCGCGCCCGGTGCCGGTGGACTTCAGCCGCCTGCGCCGCCCCAAGCGGGACATGATCTGGGTGGCCCTGGCCGGGCCCGCCGCCAACTTCGCGCAGGCGATCCTGTGGGCGGTGGGCTTCACGCTGATGGCGGCCGCCGGCATCGACGAGCCCTTCTTCGTCGAGATGTGCCGCGCCGGCGTGCTGGTGAACCTGGTGATGTGGGCCTTCAACCTGTTTCCGCTGCCGCCCCTGGACGGCGGCCGCATCCTGGTGGGCCTGCTGCCGCGGCGGCCGGCCGTGGCCGTCGCCCGCCTGGAACCCTGGGGCTTCTTCATCGTGATGGCCCTGGTGGTGGTCGGCGTGGTCGGCTCGCTGTGGCTGCGCCCCCTGATCGCCCTGGGCTATTCCGCCCTGAACCTGCTGCTGGCGCCGCTGCACGCCCTGCTTCCCTGACCTCTTCGCCGCGCATGACCGCTCCCGTCCGCTACCTCACCGGCATCACCACCACCGGCACGCCCCACCTGGGCAACTACGTGGGCGCCATCCGCCCCGCCGTGCAGGCCAGCCGCCGCCCCGGCACCGAGAACTTCTACTTCCTGGCCGACTACCACGCCCTGATCAAGTGCGACGAGCCGGCCCGCATCCAGCGTTCCACGCTGGAGATCGCCGCCTGCTGGATCGCCGCCGGCCTGGACCCGGACAAGGTCTTCTTCTATCGCCAGTCCGACATCCCCGAGATCCCCGAGCTGACCTGGTTCCTGACCTGCGTCACCGGCAAGGGCCTGCTCAATCGGGCCCACGCCTACAAGGCCTCGGTGGACAAGAACAGCGCCGACGGGAAGGACCCCGACGCCGACGTCACCGCCGGCCTGTTCATGTACCCGGTGCTCATGGCCGCCGACATCGTGATCTTCAATGCGCACCAGGTGCCGGTGGGCCGCGACCAGGTCCAGCACATCGAGATGGCGCGCGACATGGCCTCCAGCTTCAACCACCTCTACGGCGAACACTTCACCCTGCCCGAAGCCGTGGTGGACGAGTCGGTCGCCACCCTGCCCGGCCTCGACGGCCGGAAGATGAGCAAGAGCTACGACAACACCATCGCCCTGTTCGCGCCGCCGGAGGTGATTCGCAAGCAGATCGCCGGCATCGTCACCGACTCGCGCGCGCCGGGCGAGCCCAAGCAGACCGAGGGCTCGGCCCTCTTCCAGATCTACCAGGCCTTCGCCACGCCCGAGGAAACCGAGGCGCTGCGAAAGCTGTACGCCGAAGGTATTGCCTGGGGCGACGCCAAGCAACTCCTGTTCGAACGCATCGACCGCGAGATCGCGCCGATGCGCGCGCGCTACCAGGAGCTGATCGCCCACCCAGCCGAGGTCGAGCGCATCCTGCAGGAGGGCGCCCGCAAGGCCCGCGCCCTGGCCACGCCGCTGCTGGCCCGGGTGCGCCAGGCCGTGGGGCTGCGCAACCTGGCCAGCCAGGCCGCCGCCCCCGCGAAAAAGCAGGAGAAGGCCGCGCTGCCGGTGTTCAAGCAGTACCGCGAGGCCGACGGCCAGCACTATTTCAAGCTGGTCGAGCCGGGCGGCCGCACGCTGCTGCAAAGCCGCGGCTTCGCCTCGCCCCGGGACGCCGGCCAGCTGGTGGCCCGTCTCAAGGCCGAGGGATTGCCCGGCCTGGAAGGCCTGGTGGATTGTTGCGAGGGCGTGACGCGGGACGAGGTTAAGGCAGCGCTATCGCTATTTAACGAGCCGGCTTAATCCAGCTCTGCTATAAAGCCGGACGCAGGTCATCCTTTACGTTCCGTTACCCATGCAGGCCCAGAAACCCACCTCCCCGATGAATCTATTCGTGATCGACGATCACCCGCTGATGCGGGAGGCCGTGGTCATGCTGCTGCGCCGCCTGCGTCCGGGAGCCAACGTGGTCGAGCTCGACCGCATGGGCGGCCTCGATGCCGCGGTGCGCCAGCACGGCGCGCCCGACCTGATCT
Organism: Ramlibacter sp. MAHUQ-53; assembly: GCF_052600055.1. Taxonomy (NCBI): domain Bacteria; kingdom Pseudomonadati; phylum Pseudomonadota; class Betaproteobacteria; order Burkholderiales; family Comamonadaceae; genus Ramlibacter; species Ramlibacter sp. MAHUQ-53. The sequence continues at coordinate 190,116 of NZ_JBQWTS010000002.1, read as the reverse complement.
GCCTGGACCTGAAGCTGCCCGACACCACCGGCACCTCGGGCGTGCACGAGATCAAGAACCTGTTCCCCGGCACGCCCCTGGCCGTGCTGTCGGCCTCGCCCGCCTCCGATGCCGAGGAGATCTGCATCGACGCCGGCGCCGACATCTACATCGAGAAGTCGTCCGGCGCCGGCGAGATCGGCAACGCGCTGCGCGCCCTGCTGGCCGCCGACGGCCAGTTCGAGGAGCTCGCGCCCACGGACAACAAGCTGTCCAAGCGCCAGAAGCAGCTCATCGTCATGCTGGACCGCGGCCTGTCCAACCGCGAGATCGCCGACGAACTCGGCATCTCCGAGCACACGGTGAAGGTCCACCTGTGGCGCCTGTTCCGCCGCCTGGGCGTGAAGAGCCGCACCCAGACCATCCACTACGCCCGCGTTCACGGCCTCCTGGCCAGCTGATCCATAGACGCGGCCCGGGCGAACGCCTGGTCCGGGTCGCTGGGCTTCATCTCCAGCCGGAATACCGTGCCCCGGCCCGGCCGCGAGGCCAGGTCGACCGGGTGGCCAAGGATGTGCGAGAGCCGGGCCACGATGTACAGGCCCAGGCCGAAGCCGTCTTCCGTGCCGGCATGCACCGGCACCTTGTAGAACTCCCGGAACACGTCGCGCTGGTGCGACTGAGCGATGCCCACCCCGGTGTCCCACACCTCGATGCGCGGCGCGCCCCAGGCATGGCGCACCGCCAGCAGCACGCTGCCCTCGGGCGTGTACTTGATCGCGTTCGAGACCAGGTTGCCGACGATCCGGCGCAGCAGGATCGCGTCGGACTGCACCACCCCGCCCGCGGTGCGCACCCGGAACTCCAGGCCCTTGGCCTCGGCCAGCGGGCGGTACTGCACCTCCATTTCGCGCAGCAGCTGGTCCAGCCGGACCTCGGTGAGGTTCAGGCGGATCTTGCCGGAGTCCAGCCGCACCAGGTCGAACAGCGAATCGAACAGCGCGTTCACCGCCTTGGTCGACTCGAGGATCTTGGGCGCGATCTCGTGCACCAGCTCCGGCTCGCTGGCCAGCCAGTCGGCGTAGAGGCCCAGGGCGTGCACCGGCTGGCGGATGTCGTGCGTCGCGCTGGCCAGGAAGCGGTTCTTGATTTCCACCGCGTCCAGCGCCGCCTGCGTCTGGCGGGTGAGCGACTCGATCAGCTGGCTGTTGCGGTACTGCAGCTCGAAGTTGCGCCGGCTGCCCTGGTGCAGGCGGCGCGCCGCCTGGCGCAGCACCTGCCAGAAGATCAGCATCAGGCCGATCAGCCAGTAGTGGATGTAGGGACTGCCCATGGGCACGTCCACGCCCACGCGCCAGGCCAGGATGAACACGGTGGTGGCCATGAGCGTGTCCACGTAGGCACGCGCGCAGCGCAGGTGGCCGGACAGGCTGTTGACCGCGAACATCGCGATGCCGGCCATCATCAGCCAGCACATGAACTGCGTCGCCAGGCTGGTGCTGTCGAAGAACAGCAGCGCCACCGAGGCCCAGGAGAAGGCGCTGACCGACCACACATGGCGCCAGCGGTTGAAGTAGGCCAGCTGCGCCACCGGGTCGTCGCCCGGGATGCGCAGGCTGTAGTGCCGCATCACCAGCATCCGCGCCATCGCCACGGCCACCGCGGCCACCGTCCAGGCCGCCAGGGCCGCCCCGTGGGCCTCGCCCCACAGCACCCCCACGTAGACCGGGATGATCAGCCACGTCGCCAGCTGGGTGTTGCGCGCGATGCGGATCAGGTTGCGCACCAGCTCGGCATCGACCCACTGGGTCTCGGTCGGCGTATAGGTCACTGCAGGGTGGACGGGCGTCATGGAGGGGGATGCAATCCCGCCTAGTCTATCGAATGGATGAGTAGCGCCTGTCCGCGGGCTCGATGCGCATCTGCTGGCGGTACTTGGTGACGGTGCGCCGCGCCACCTGCAGGCCCTGGCGCTCCAGGGCCTGGGCCAGGGCCACGTCGGACAGCGGGGCCTCGCGCGGCTCGGCGGCCACGAGCTCGCGGATCAGCCCGCGGATGGCGGTCGGCGAGCAGGCGCCGCCGCCGGCGGTGGCCAGGCCGCGCGAGAAGAAGTACTTCAGCTCGAACAGCCCGCCGGGCGTGGCCATGAACTTTTGGTGGCTCACGCGCGAGACGGTGGACTCGTGCACCCCGACCGCCTGGGCGATCTCGCGCAGCGCCAGCGGCTTCATCGCCATCGGCCCGTAGGCCAGGAAGCGGTGCTGGCGCTGCACGATGGCGCGGGCCACCGCGAGGATGGTGGCGAAGCGCTGGTCCACGTTGCGCACCGTCCAGCGCGCCTCCTGCAGCTGCGCGCCGAGCTCGCCGCCGCAGGCCGCGCGGTGGCGCGCGAACAGGTCGGCGTAGCGGTCGTTCACGCGCACGCGCGGCACCACCGCGGGGTTGAGCGAGGCCACCCACTGGCCCTGCCGGCGGCGCACCACCACGTCGGGCGTGACATGGGACGCCTGCGCCCCGCCCTGGCGCCAGCCGGGCCGCGGGTCGAGCCGGCGGATCGCCTGCACCGCGGCCTCCACCTGCGCCCGCGGCGCGCGCAGGCGCCGCGCCAGGGTGGCGATGTCGCGCCCCGCCAGCGCGCCCAGGTGGCCGGCGACGATGGCCATGGCCAGCGCGCGCAGCGGCGCGGGCAGCGGCGCCGGCGCGAGCTGCAGCAGCAGGCACTCGGCCACGCCGCGCGCGCCCACGCCGGCCGGATCCAGCGCCTGCACCCGGCGCAATGCGATGGCCAGCTCGCTGTCGTCGGGCGGCGGCCGCAGCGCCAGCGGCGCAGCCGCCTCGGGCAGCGCCATGCGCAGGTAGCCGTCGTCGTCCACCGCATGGGCGAGCGCCAGGGCGAGCGCGCGGTCGCGCGGCGGCAGGGGCAGCAGCCGCAACTGACCGCACAGGTGCTCGGCCAGCGTGGCGGGGGCCTGCAGCGTCTCCAGCAGGCCCCCGCCAGGCTCGCCGCGCGCCTGCGGCAGCGGCTCGGCGCCCCAGCCGTCCTCGGGCGGGCCGTCGTCGCGGGGATCGTCGAGCGGCTCGAAGGCCTCGCCGGGGCCGAACCCGTCGAGCGGCTCCAGGAAGGGGTTGGTGTCCAGCTGCTGGCGCAGCACCTGGGCGTAGTCCTGCGACGACATCTGCAGCAGGCGCACCGCGCGCTGCAGGCGCGGCGACAGCGTGGTCGCCAGCGCCGGCGCGGCATGCAGGGCGAGCGACGGGTTCACGGCGCCTCCGGGCGCGGCGCGGGACGCGCCATCGACGCCATCGACGCCATCGACGCCATCGACGCAAGTGACGCAAGTGACGCAAGTGACGCAAGTGACGCAAGTGACGCAAGTGACGCAAGCAGAGCAGGTGCCGCAGGCGACGGGGTCGGCAGGATCGGGCCAGGCATCCCCATGCCACGCAACCGGCGTGCCGCGCGGCCGCGCGCCCCACGCCTGCTCACACCTGAGACCCGCCGTGACCGCACCGCCGGGCGCGGCGCGGACCTGCGTCACACCCGCGGGACGGCCGCGCGGCGGCAGGGCGTGCCTGCCGCGGCGGCTGGCGCGCCGGACCGGTAGTCCTTGCCGCAAGGCCGGGGTTACAGGCGGTTGCCCCCGTGCCTCATTCCAGCCCGTGCGAAGTAGTCTGGGAGCATGAACCCGACCACGCCCCCGGCCCCGGCCGGCGACATGCGCGACCCGGCCCTGGCGCGCTGGCGCCACGCCCTGCGCGGGCCGCTGGGCGCGCTGCTGGCGGCGGCCGAGGTCCTGCAGGCCGCGCCCCCGCACAGCGCCGCAGCGGGCGAGGCGCGGCGCGTCATCGCCCGCCAGGCCCGCCGCCTGGCCTGGATGATCAGCGCCCCCCCGGGCGAGGCCGACCCCGACTGAGCCCGCTCGCAGCACCCGATGGACCACGCCCTGATCGTCGAGGACGACGCCGACGCCGCCCGCATGGTCGCCACCCTGGTTGGCGGCCTGGGCTGGTCCGCCGCCACCGCGCCCTCGCTGCTCGACGCGCGCCGGCAGATGGCGCTGCACCAGCCCGACCTGCTGCTGCTGGACCTGCGCCTGCCCGATGGCAACGGCCTGGCCCTGCTGGAGGACGAGGACGACCTGCGCGGCCACGCCGAGGTCGTGTTCATGACGGGCCATGCCAGCCTCGAATCCTCGATCGCCGCGCTGCGGCATCGCGCGGTGGACTACCTGATCAAGCCGGTCAGCGCCGGCGCGCTGCAGGGCAGCCTCGCGCGGCTGCTGCGCCCCGCGCAGCGCGAGGCGCAGGCCCGGGCGGCGCAGCGCGCCGTCGGCGAGGACCTGGCGCGCACCGGCCGCTTCGGCCACCTGGTGGGGCGCAGCGAGTGCATGCGCCGCGTCTACGCGCAGGTCGCGCGGGTGGCGGGCACCTCGGTCACGGTGCTGGTCACCGGCGAGAGCGGCACCGGCAAGGAGCTGGTGGCGCGCACCGTGCACGACATGAGCCGGCGCGCGGGCAAGCCGTTCCTGGCGGTGAACTGCGGCGCGATCTCGCCGCACCTGATCGAGAGCGAGATCTTCGGCCACGAGCGGGGCAGCTTCACCGGCGCGGAGCGCCAGCACCAGGGCTTCTTCGAGCGCGCGCACGGCGGCACCCTGTTCCTCGACGAGATCACCGAGATGCCCACCGCGCTGCAGGTCAAGCTGCTGCGGGTGCTGGAGTCGGGCACCTTCATGCGCGTGGGATCGACCGCGGCGCAGGAGGCCGACGTGCGCCTGGTCGCCGCCAGCAACCGGGACCTCGAGCGCGCGGTGGCCGAGGGGGCGCTGCGCGAGGACCTGCTGTACCGGCTGAACGTCTTCCCCATCGAGATGCCGCCGCTGCGCGAGCGCGCCGACGACCTCCCGCTGCTGGCGGCGCATTTCCTGCGCCAGATCGGCGAGCGCGAGGGCGCGCTGCGCCAGGCCACGCCGCAGGTGCTGGCCCGCTTGGCGCAGTACCGCTGGCCCGGCAACGTGCGCGAGCTGCGCAACGTGCTGCAGCGCGCCTGGGTCATGGCCGCCGGCGACGTGATCGGCGAGGACTGGCTGCCGCGCGACCCGCCCGCGCAGGCCCCGGCCGCACAGGCCGGCACGCTGGCGGTGGCCCTGGGCATGCCGCTGGCCGCGGTGGAGCGGCAGGTGATCCTGGCGACGCTGGCGCACCACGGCCACCACCGCGAGCGCACGGCCGCCGCGCTGGGGGTGAGCCTGAAGACCCTCTACAACCGGCTGAAGGACTACGGGCTCTGAGGGCCCGGCGCGCCGGACGGCGGCCTCGCGGGCACGCCCGTTGCCATGGACGGGGCGGGACACCGTCGTCCGACCCTGAAAGGAGCCACGCCATGACCCTGCCCGACTCCCACGCCCCAGCCGGCGATGCCCTGCCCGCGCGCCGCGGGCTGCGCGGGTTCGCCGCCATGGACCCCAAGCGCCAGCGCGAGATCGCCAGCCTGGGCGGCCGTGCGGCACACCAGAGCGGCCATGCCCACGAATTCACCAGCGAGGAGGCGCGCGCCGCAGGCAAGAAGCGCCACCAGCGGGCGCAGGCCGCGCGGGCCGAGGGCGCGTCCGCCGCCGGCCGCCCCGGGCGCTGACGGCTGTAGGAGCGGGCGCGGGGCGGCCGCGCCGCGCGCTGACACGGCCGGCCTCGCGGGGCTGCCTAGGATGCGCCCCACCCCGCCCCCCGGAGAGGAACGCCCCGTGCCCGCGACCGACGACCCCCTGGCCCACGCCTGCCGCGACCTGTGGCGCGCCACCTTCTCGCTGATGAAGGCCTACCCGCAGGCGGCCGGCCCGGCCCAGCGCACGATGCTGGCGCGCCGCATCGCGCGCAACTTCCACACGCTCACGGCGCAGGCGGCCCACTTCGCGCCCGGCAGCCGCGGCGCCTTCGCGCGGCTGGCGCGCCGCTGGGCCGGGCTGGCCGGCTGGCACTGAGGCCCCGGGGCACCATGGACCCGCCCGCCATGACCGGACTCGCCTACCACCTGGCCTGGATGGGGCTGGGCCTGCTGCTGGCCGCGGGGCTGAGCGCCTGGCTGGTGGCGCGGGTCGGCCAGCACGCGCGGCGCGAGGCGCAGGCGCGCGGCCTGCTCTCGGCGCTGCGGCTGTACGCGCTGTGGCTGGCGGCCCAGCGCAGCGGGCTGGGCGGCGCGGTCGAACGCGCCTCGGTCGCCGCGGCGCTGCGCCGGGCCCAGGCCTGCGCGGGTCCGCTGGGGCCGCGCGTGGCCCGCGCGGTGGCCGACCTGGCGCAGGCCGACGACGCGATCGAGCGGCTGTCGCACCGGCAGCGGTCGCTGCGCCGGGACGACCCGGAGGCCTGGCTGGACTCGGACCACGAGGCGCAGCTCGCCGCCCTGCGGCAGCGGCAGGAGGCCGCGCTCCAGGCGGCTCAGGCGCTGGCCTTGTCCAACCGGCGCGCCATCCACTCCAGCGACATCGTGTAGCCGTCCGTGCCGAAGCCGGCCATCACCGCGGTCACCACGGGGGACATCAGCGAGTGGTGGTAGACCGCCTCGCGCGCATGCACGTTCGAGATGTGCAGTTCGACCTTGGGGCCGTCGAACATCTTGAGGGCGTCCATCAGCACGACGGAGGAAAAGGTCAGGCCCGCGGGATTGATGATGATGCCGTCGGCCTTGCCGTCGCAGGCCTCGTGCACGCTCTCGACCAGCGCGCCCTCGAAGTTGGTCTGGCGGAACACCAGCTCCAGGCCGAGCGAACGGGCCTTGGCCTCGCAGCGCTCGCGCACCTGGTCCAGGCTCTGGTTGCCGTAGATGTGGGGTTCGCGCTTGCCCAGGCGGTTCAGGTTGGGACCATTGAGCAGGTAGATCGTGGAAGCCATGGAAGTCCTCGCAGGGTTCAGCCGATGGAGGCGCCGCCGTCCAGGGTGACGACGACGCCGGTGGCATAGGGGGTGGCCGCCAGCAGCAGCAGCTGGCGGGCGATGTCCGCGGGCTCGCCGACGCACCCCGCCGGGTACGCGGCGGCGGCACGCGCGAAGGCCTCGGCGCGGGCGGCCTCGGGCAGGCCGGCCCACATCTCGGTGCGCACCATCGCGGGGGAGACCGCGTTGACGCGCACCGGCTTGAGCTCGAGCGCGAGGCCGCGCACCAGGCTCTCCAGCGCGCCGTTGATGGCGCCCATGAGGGCGCGCCCGGGCGCGGGCCGCGTGGCCAGGAAGCCGGCGACCACGCCGAGCGAGCCGCCGGGCCGCAGGCGGGCGCTGCGCGCGACGCGGTAGAAGCCCCAGAACTTGCTGTCGAACGACGCCAGGGCCTGGGCCAGCGGCAGCTCGCGCACCGGCGCGATGCGCACGTCCGAGCCGGTCACGACGACATGGTCCCAGGGGGTGCCCTCGGCGAAGAAGGCCTCGACCGCGGCATCGTCGGTCACGTCGAGAACGGCGGTGCGCGCGCCGCCGCCCAGGGCCTCGCGCGCCGCCGCCAGCTTCGCGGGTGAACGCGAGGCCAGGGTCACGTCGGCGCCGAGTTGCAGGGCCAGCTGCGCGGTGGCCCGGCCGATGCCGGAGCTGCCGCCCACGCACAGCACGCGCTGGCCGGACAGGTCAATCATGCTGTTCTCCCAGCAAGCCGCGCAGGTAGCCGATGCTCGCCGCGATGGCGCGCTCGTCATCGCCGGGCGCGCGGTGGTGGTGGGGGTGCAGGTAGTCGATCTCCAGCGCCAGCAGGCCGTCGTAGCCCGCCTCGTGCAGCAGGCCGAGGACCGTCGGGAGGTCGACCAGCCCCTGCCCCAGCGGCACGCTGGGCCAGAAGGCGAAGGTGCGCGGGTTGCCGCGGTACGCCGCCACGTCCTTCACGTGGGTGGCGCGGGCCCAGGGCGCGAGCTTGCGCGCCACCTCCACCGGGTCTTCCAGCATGCGCAGGTTGTTGGCCGTGTCCAGGCAAACGCCCAGCGCGGGCGAGGCCACCGTCTCGAGCAGCTCGACGAGCTCGTCGGCCAGCAGGTCGATGTGGTTCTCGATGGCCAGCACCACGCCATGGCGCTCGCCCTCCTGCGCGGCCTCGCGCAGCATCGGCAGCAGCTGCCGGCGGTGCGTGTCCCAGTCGTCGGGGCGGGTGCGTCGGCCGCCGCAGCAGATGCGCATGACCCGCGCGCCGAGGTCACGGGCCACGCCGATGTGGCGCACCAGGTCGGCCAGCGCCTGCGGGTCGGCGCCGGACTGCAGGCCGCCCGGGTGGCCCCAGGCCCACACCCGCTGCAGGCCCGCGTCATCCAGCTTGCGGCGCAGCGCCGCCACCGCCGGCGCGCCGGTGTCGGCGAAGAAACAGGACTCCAGGGACACGCCGCCCAGGCCCAGCGCCTGCACGCGCGCCAGCACGTCGTCCACGGTGAAACGCCGGCCCGGGTCCTCCTCGAGGCCGGGGTAGACCTCGCCGAAGTACCGGTGGTAGCAGTACATGTCGATCGCGGGGATCATGCGACCTCGCCTGACGCCTCGGCGATGACCTCGTCCACCCGCACCGGCGCCCCGCTCGCGGCGGCCTGCTGGATCGCGTGGATCGTCGCCAGCGTGCGCATGCCGTCGCGCGCGCTGACCACGGGCGGCGCGCGGCGCGCGGCCACCGCCAGGAAGTGCGTGAGCTGGCGCTCGTAGGCGCTGGCCACCTCGCGCTGCACCTGATGGCACACCAGCGGGTCCTGCCAGCGGCCCTCGCCCTCGTGCTGCCAGCGCGCCAGCGTGGGCACGGCCAGCGAGGCGCGGCGACCGCCGATGAAATAGCAGTTCTCGCGCTGCGAGGGGAAGTACAGCGCCTGGCCGGAGCTGCCGTCCCAGGTGTAGGGCGAGGGCACGGCGTCGCTCAGGCTGAAGGTGCCCAGGGCGCCGTTGGCGAAGCGCAGGATCACCGCCGCGGTGTCCTCCACCGCGAAGCCGCGCGCATGGCTGGACACGCTGGCCTGCACCGTCTCCACCTCGCCGCACAGGAAGCGCAGGCAGTCGATGTCGTGGATCAGGTTGATCAGCAACGGTCCCCCGCCGGGGCGGCGGCGCCACTCGGCATCGAAGTAGCGCTCGTTCTTGTGCATCCACCACATGCCGTTGACGGTCACCAGCGGGCCGAGCTCGCCCTGGGTGATGGCGCGGTGGGCGGCGACGATGTCGGGGCTGTGGCGGCGCTGGTGGCCCACCAGGAGCGGCACGCCGCCGGCCTCCACCGCCTGCGCCAGGGCCAGCGCCGAGGCCAGCGTGTCGGCCACCGGCTTTTCCATCAGCATGGCCACGCCGTGCTCGATGCAGGCCAGGCCGGCCTCCAGGTGCAGCTGGTTGGGCAGGGCAATGATGGCGCCGTCCAGCGGCACCTCGCGCAGCATGCGGCGGTAATCGGCGTGGCAGGCCACGCCGCACTCGCGCGCCAGGGCCTCGCCCTCGGGCGTGACGTCGGCGATGGCGGCCAGCTCGGCGCCGGGGTGGCGGCGCAGCAGCGCCACGTGCTCGCGGCCGATCAGGCCGGCGCCGATCACGGCGATGCGCGCCCTGGTGGTCTCGGTCATGGCCGGCATCAGTAGGTGGCGCGGCCGCCAGAGGCGTCGAACACCGCGCCGGTGCAGAAGGAGCAGTCGTCGCTGGCCAGCCAGGCTGCGAGCGCGCCGATCTCGGCCGGCTCGCCGGCGCGGCCCATGGGGATGCGGGCCAGGTTCTCGCGGCGCTTCTCGGGCGTCATCTGGTCGAGCAGGTCGGTGGCCACCATCGCCGGCGCGATGCAGTTCACGCGGATGGCGGTGGCGGCCAGCTCCTTGCCCAGCGACTTGGTCAGCGCGATCACGCCGGCCTTGGCCGCCGAATACGCCGACTGCCCCGCGTTGCCCTCCTTGCCGGCGATCGAGGCCATGTTCACGATGCGGCCGCGGTTGCGCGCCTGCATCTGCGGCACCACCTCGCGGCAGCACAGGAAGGTGCCGGTGAGGTTGATCGCCATCACCCGCTGCCACGCCTCCAGCGAGTACTCGGCCACCGGCAGCACCGGGCCGGTGATGCCTGCCGAATTCACCAGGATGTCGATCGGCCCGACCTCGGACTGCGTGCGCCGCACGGCCTCGCGCACCGAGTCCTCGCGGGTCACGTCGACCTGCAGGAAATGCAGGCCCGGCTGCGCCGCGGGCGCGGCCAGGTCCCAGATGCAGACGGTCGCGCCGCCTTCGAGCAGCCGCTGGGCGATCGCGCGGCCCAGGCCGCCGGCGCCGCCGGTGATGACGGCGACGCGGCCCTTGACGTCGTAATGGTTCATGGAAGCTCGTTATCCCTTGTAGCCGAACAGGCGCGGCAGCCAGAGCACCAGGTCGGGGAAGGCGGTGAGCACCGCCAGCGCCGCGACCAGCACGTAGATGAAGGGCATCGTGTCGCGCACGATGGACTTGAAGGGGGCCTTGGTGATGTTGGCCACGATGAACAGCAGCAGCCCGTACGGCGGCGTGATCAGTCCGATCATGAGGTTCATCACCACCACCAGGCCGAAGTGCACCATGTCCACGCCCAGGGCCTGGGCCGTGGGGATCAGGATCGGCACGATCACCAGCAGCACGGTGCTGGCGTCCAGCAGGCAGCCCAGTCCCAGCAGCAGCAGGTTCACCATCAGCAGGAACTCGCCGCGCGTGAGCTGGAAGGTGTCCAGCCAGGCCTTGATCGCCATCGGGATGTTCTCGACCGTCACCACGTAGTTGAACACCAGCGCCCCGGCGATCAGGATGCCCACCGAGGCGGTGTTGCGGGCGCTCGCGATCAGCGACGCGTAGGTGGCGCGCAGGGTCACCGACTTGTACAGGAGCCAGGAGATCACCAGCGCGTAGGCGGCGGCGACGGCGGCCGCCTCGGTCGGCGTCATCACGCCGCCGTAGATGCCGCCCAGGAGCACCACCGGCATCATCAGCGCCGGCAGCGCGTGCCAGGTGATCTTCGGCAGCTCGCGCAGGGGGACCGGCTTCTCCACCGGGAAGCCGTGCTTGACCGCCATGTACCAGTTCACGCCGGACATCACCACCGTCATCACCAGGCCGGGGATCACGCCGGCCAGGAACAGGTAGCCGATCGAGGCGTCCGACACCAGCGCATACAGCACCATGGGAATGGAAGGCGGGATGATGGGCCCGATCACCGCGGTCGCGGCGGTGATGGCCGCGGCGTAGCTGTGGGTGTAGCGCCCGCCCTTGACCATCATCTCGATGGTGAGCTTGCCCACGCCCACCGCATCGGCCACCGCGGAGCCGGACATGCCGGCGAAGATCAGGCTGGAGATCACGTTCACGTGGCCCAGGCCGCCGCGGAAGCGGCCCACCAGCGCATTGCAGAAGTCCATGAGGCGGTCGCTCAGGGCGCCGACCGACATGAAGTTGGCGGCCACGATGAACAGCGGGATCGCCAGCAGGGTGTAGCTGCCGTACAGGCCCTGCAGCAATTGCTCCGCGGCGATGCCGATGTCCTGGCCCACGGCGAACAGGTAGAAGATGGAGGCGCCGATCATCGCCAGCCCGATGGGCGCGCCGAGCATGCTCAGGCCGAAGATGATCAGGACGGTGAGCCCGAACGGGCTTTGGATGAAGCTCATAGTTCGGCGGCCTCCCGGCCCTCCAGGAAGCGTTGCGCCGCGCTGCCGGTGACGGCCTGCCACAGCACGATGGCCTGTCGCACGATCACGGCCAGCGAGAACAGCATGTAGACCGCGAAGACCCAGTTGAAGCGCCAGCCCAGGGCGGCGGTGGTCTCCACGCGCATGAAGGTGATGTAGTTCCAGGCGCCGGGCAGGCCGATCACGAACAGCACGATCACCGCCACGGCGCAGCCCCCCTCGATCACCCGGCGCGCCAGCGGCGGCACGGCGACGGTGATCAGGTCGATGCGGATGTCGTCCTCCGGCCTGGCCACGAGGGCCGAGCACCAGAGCACCGACCAGATCCAGGCGATGACGCAGATCTCCTCGGCCCAGGGCGTCGACGCGTTGAACACGTAGCGCGCCGTCACCTGGTACAGGAACGACACCATCATCGTCGCCATCAGGAAGGCGGCGACGTTCTCCGACCGGGCCAGGGACCAGCGCCCCGCCCGGCTCATTGCAGCAAGCATGAAACCCCCTCGGGATCAGCGGGAAGGCGCGGCGGCGCGCCTGCCGGGACGCCGCCGCGGGCGGGCATCAGAGCGCGCTGATGCGGTCCAGCATGCCGGGCTTCCACTCGGCGAGGTACTTGGACTTCTTGATGATCTCGATCGCGTGGTCGCGGAAGGCCTTGGTGTCGGGGGCGTAGACGTCCAGGCCCTGGGACTTCATGAAGGCGACCAGCTCCTGTTCCTCCTTGACCATCTGCGCGGTGATGGCTGCGGCCACGTCGTCGGCGGCCGCCTGCAGGCGCTGCTTCTGGGCGGCGCTCAGCGTGTCCCACTTGGACTTGCGGATGGACAGGATGTTGAAGTTCACCAGGTGGCTGGTCAGCACGTACTGGCTCAGGACCTCGTAGAACTTCATCGTGCGCGTGAGCGGCAGCGGGTTGTCCTGGGCGTCGATGGCGCCGCTTTGCAGCGCGGTGTAGACCTCGGTGAAGGCCACCGGCACCGGGTTGGCGCCCAGCGCCGTGCCGATGAACTGCCAGCCCTCGCCGGCGGGCATGCGCAGCTTGATGCCGGCCAGGTCGGCGGGCTTGTTGATCTTCTTCTTGGGCTTGAGGCTCACATGGCGCGTGCCGATGTAGAAGACCGAGAGCATCTTGATGCCCATCTTGTCCTCGGACATCTTGAACAGCTCCTTGCCGACGTCGCTGGCGAAGGTCTTCTGCATGTGGGCCAGGTCGCGCAGGACGTAGGGGGCGCCCACAATTCCCCATTCAGGGATTTGCCGCTGGATGTCCGAGACCGACAGCGCGCCCATGTCGAGGTTGCCCCGCTGCATCGCGACGATCTCGGTGCCCTGCTTGAACAGGGTCGCGCCGAAGTACGGCTTGAACTCGAAGTCCGGGCCGAGGGCGGGGCCGAACTTCTCGACCAGCAGCTTGGCGCGGACGTCCTGGTCGGTCATCGTCTCCGAGAAAGTCAGCGGAATCCTCGCCTGCGCGAAGGCGGCGGGGACCAGGCTCGTGGCGGCGAGTGCGGCACCTGCTTGGACGAGGGCGCGGCGGTTCATGGCGATGGACATGGGGCGTCTCCTGTTGATCGTTCGGCCGGTCTCGACGGCGCAGGCGCAGGCCCGGCGACCGCTGACGGCCGGGCCAGTCTATTTCACGACCCAGTGAATAACATTCGGGGTGACCCTAGGGTCTGTCAGCGAATTCCCTGGGCCCGGGGAATTCGCTGACAGACCCTGGGGCGTCAGTGCATCAGGAGGTAGCCCAGGATCACGTCGGTCACGTGGGACAGGCGCTCCGCCAGCGCGCGCGGCGTCATCAGGTCGCGCTTGAACATCAGGGCCAGGGTGTGGCGGTTGGAGACGTAGTAGTAGGTCAGGCCGACGATGCTGATGTACAGCTGCAGCGGGTCCACCCCGCCGCGGAAGACGCCGGCGGCGCGCCCGCGCTCGAGGATGGCGGCGAGCGACTCCACCAGCGGCTCGTTGATGCGGCCGATGTTGTCGGACTGGGCCAGGTGCCGCGCCTGGTGCAGGTTCTCGGTGTTGATCAGGCGCAGGAATTCGGGATGGCGCAGGTAGTAGTCCCAGGAGAAGCGGATCAGGGTGCGCACCGCGTCCACCGGGTCCATGTCCTGCAGGTTCAGGCGGATCTCCTCGCGGCGGATGTCGGCGATGGCGTCGACCAGCACCTCGACGAAGAGCCGCTCCTTGCTGCCGAAGTAGTAATAGATCAGGCGCTTGTCGAGCCCGACTTCCTGGGCCACGGCGTCCAGGCGCGTGCCGGACAGGCCCTGCTCGGCGAAGTGGGTGCGCGCCGCCGCCAGGATCAGGCGGCGCGAGCGCTCGGCGTCGCGCTGGCGCCGCTCGCCCTGGGCCTCCCCGGGCGGCTGCGGCGGACGGGGCTTGCGGGCGGCCGCCATCAGGACTTCGGCGCGGCGGCCTTGCCGGGCCGGCCCGGGATCATGGCCATCATGTGGCCGGAGATGCCGCCGTCGACCAGCAGGTCCACGCCATTGACGTAGGACGCGCCCTCGCTCACGAGGTAGGCCACCGCGTGGCCGATGTCCGCCGGCGTGCCGATGCGCCCCACCGGCACCAGGGCCTCGCGGCGGGCGCGGGTCTCGTCGTCCTGGTAGACGGCCTCGGTCAGCGGGGTGCGGATCATGCCGGGGCAGACGGTGTTGGTGCGGATGCCGTCAGGCCCCCATTCCTGCGCCAGTTGCCGGCACAGCATCACCAGGGCGGCCTTGGCCGGGGAATAGGCGCCCATGCCGGGGATCGGCTGGAGGCCGGTCATGGAGGCGATGGCGGTGATGCTGCCGCGCGTGCGCAGCAGGCTGGGCCGCGCGGCCTGCGCCATCAGCCACACCGAGCGGGTGTTCAGGTGGAAGCACTGGTCCCACTGCTCGACGGACATCTCGGCCAGCTTGCCCGGCGCCGAGGCGCCGGCCACGCACACCAGCGCGGACAGGTCGCCGCCCAGGGCCACGACGTCCTCGACCAGCGAGCGGCAGCGGGCCGGGTCGGTGACGTCGCCGCCCAGGGCGTGCACCGTCACGCCGGGCGCACGCAGGCCGGCGGCCAGCGCATCGAGCTTCTCGCCGGCGCGCGAGCCGGTGACGGTGAGGGTCAGCGCGCGGCCGTCGCGCCCGGCCTGGTCGATCAGCGCCCGGCAGATGCCGTGGCCGATGCCGCCGGTGGCGCCGGTGACGAGGGCATGGAAGGGGGTGGGTCGGGACATGGGTTTCTCCAGGGCAGGCGGGCGCGGGTGCGCGATGGACCGGAGAATAATGCACTCGATCGTGAATTACCCAGCCCGCCGGTCTGTGGCATCGCAGGGGTTTTCCCTCGGGCGGCGAGGGCTTCGCGGCGGCACGGCGGGGGCGCCGAAGCGCGAGGTCCGCGCGCCGGGGATGCGGGGCTTCAAGATTCGCCGGCTGCTGCCGATCCACCTTCATGCGCCACGTCCGACCGGTCCACCGCCTCGCCCTCCTCCTCGGCCTGCTGCTGGCCGCTGCGGCCCGGGCACAGGCCCCCGCACCTGCCGCGCCCGCAGCGCCGGCCCGGGCGGCCTCGGCAGCCGCTTCAGCGCCCGCGCCCGCAGCCTCCGCCCCGCCGGACGCGCCCGCCCCGGCGGCCTCCGCCCCCGCGCGCAAGCGCGCGGCTGCCCGGCCCGGCCCGCCGCCGCCCATGTGCGTGGTCGCCCAGTTCAAGGCCCTGGGCATGCGCACCCACGACCCGGTGCAGCGCGCCGCGCTCGCCGAGGACTGGCTGCGCCGCTACCTGCCCCGGTGCACCAAGGAGCAGGTGGCGGCGCTGCAATCCAACCTCTCCACCTGGCTGGGGACCGCCCTGACGATGGACATCAACGCCATGGTCGAAGGCGCGGTCGAGGCCCTGAACCTGGGCAACCCGGCGGCCATGGCGCAGATGTATGACTCACTGGGCAAGGCCCCCGTACCTGGCGGCGCCGAGGTCATGCGCTCGGGGACTCCGCCCGCACCCGTGGTCCAGCCCATGCCGACCCCGGCCGTGCTCGGTGGCAGCGTGAACTACGGGAATGTCGTCGGCCCTGGCGGCGTGAACCAGGTGGGCCGGGGGCACCAGATGGGTGACGTGAACCAGGTGGGCAGCATCAACCAGGCCGGAGGGATCAACCAGGCGAGTGGCATCAACCAGGCGGGCGAAGTCAAACAGGCGGTCGTCCCGCCGCCTTCCCGCGGCCGCTGACCCGCGGGCAATCGACGCGCCGGCGCTCAGGGCGGTGTGGCCGCCTGCGTCGAGAACTCGCGCACCACCTCGCGGATCGCGTCGACCGCGGTGTGCACCGCGATGCGGTCCAGGGCGTCTTCGCGCCAGTACATGGAGATGGAGCCGAGCACGCCGAGGTTCAGCGGGATGACCGAGAGCAGCTTGAGCCGGCTGTAGCGAAGCGCCGGGCGCTGCGAGGCCACGCCGATCATGTCGCTGTGCAGGAGCAGCGTGGTGGTGAGGGTGGCGGAGTTGGATTCCACGTGGTTGGCCGGCGGTATCTGTCCCACCAGGGCCAGCGCCCGGTCGAGTGCGCGGCGCACCGGCGTGCCGCGCGCCCACAGGGCCCACGGGTACTGCATCACCGCCTCCCAGTCGATGGTGGCGCGCTCGAAGATCGGGTGGTGGCTGCGCGCGACGAGGTGGATCGGCTCCGCATAGAGCACCTCGGTGCGCACGCGCGGGTCCTGGGTGGACATCTCCGAGGGACCGACCACCACGTCCAGCTCGCCGCTGCTCAGGGCGTCCATCAGCTGGTCGATCTTGTTCTCCAGGATCCGCACATGCGCCGAGGGCAGCTTGTCCTTGACCTTGAGCACGGCCATCGGCACGGTGTCCACCGACGACGCGCCCGCGAAGCCGATGGTGACCAGGCCGCTGCTGCCCGCGCGCATCAGCTGCATGTCGTCGCGGGCGGTGTCCAGGTGGGCCTCGATGCGCCGGGCGTGCGCGATCAGGGCCGCGCCATAGGTGGTGGGCCGCAGCCCGCGCGCATGCCGCTCGAACAGCGGCAGCCCGACATCCTCCTCCAGCTCCTTGAGCCACTTGGACAGACCCGGCTGCGTGGTGTGCAGCGACTCGGCCGACTGGCTCATGTTGCCCGTCTGCGCGAGGCTCAGGAGCATCTGCAGGTTGCGAAGGCGAAGTCGGTGCGTCCAGTCCAGGCTCATGCGGGCAGCGTCATGTACGGGTCGTGGTCAGGCCGCGGACTATAGCCCAAAGGCATACACCCCCCCGGGGCCTCACATGCTGGCGAGCAGGCCGCCGTCGATGGCGAGCAGCTGCCCGGTGACGAAGCTGGCGCCGGCGCTGGCCAGGAACAGGACCGCCGGCGCCACGTCCTCCGGCACGGCCCACCGGCCCACCGGGACCGACTGGCGCAGGAAGTCCTCGAAGCCCGCGCGCGTCTGCAGGCCGGTGGTGAACTCGGTGCGCACGAAGCCTGGCGCGATGGCATTGGCCGTGATGCCGTAGGCCGCGTACTCCACCGCCACCGCGCGGGTGAAGGCCGCCAGCGCGCCCTTGGCCGTGGTGTAGGCCGCGATGTTCGGCATGGTCGCCTCGGCCGAAATCGACGAGGTGGTGATGATGCGCCCGAAGCCCTGGCTGCACATGCCGCGCAGGAAGGTCTGGGTGCAGTGGAAGGCGCCGTTCACGTGCACGTTCATCAGCGACTGCCACTCCTGCGGCAGCATGTCCACCAGCGGCTTGCGGTTCTGGTTGCCCGCGTTGTTCACGAGGATGTCGACGTTCCAGCCCGCCACGGCCAGGGTGCGCTGGGCGGCCTGCACCGCGGCGAGGTCGGAGACGTCGAAGGGCGCTGCGCGCGCGTCCAGGCCCAGGGCGCGCAGCTGCGACGCGGCGTCCTCGCAGGCGGCGGCGTCGATGTCGCTGACCACGACGCGCGCGCCGGCCTGGCCCAGGGCCTGGGCGATGGCGCGGCCGATGCCGCGGGCCGAGCCGGTGACCAGGGCGGTGCGCCCGGCCAATCCGAAGGTTTTCTGCAGGTAGGCGGTGTTCATGGCGATGCGTCCAGGTCAGGCCGCGACGGCGGCGGAAGCCGCGCGCGCGGCGGCGGGGCGGGGCTCGCCAAGCTTGCCGGCGGCATGCAGGGCGATGCGGTAGCCGAAGGTCAGCGCCGGGCCCAGCGTGGTGCCGGGGCCGGGGTAGGTGCCGAGCATGACCGAGGCCATGTCAGCGCCGCAGGCATACAGGCCGCCGATGGGGCGGCCCTGCGCGTCGAGCACGCGCCCGTTCGGGTCGGTCTCCAGGCCGGTGCTCGTGCCGATCTCCGCGGGCCACACGGCCACCGCGACGAAAGGCCCCTGCTCGATCGGCGCGAGGCACGGGTTGGGCTGCACCGCCGGATCGCCGTTGAAGCGATTGAGCTGGGTATCGCCCTTGCCGAAGTCCAGGTCGCGGCCGGCCCGGGCCATGCCGTTGTAGCGGGTGACGGTGGCCACCAGCGCGCCGGGATCGACGCCGATCTTGCGGGCCAGCTCCTCCAGCGTGGCGCCGGTCGCCAGGTAGCCCTCGCGCTCGGCGGGGCCGAGGTCGCGGGTGCCCGGGTGCACCGCGCCCAGGCCGTAGCGGCGCACGAAGGCGGCCTCGCACACCAGGTAGGCCGGCATCGTCGGCGCGGTGCGGTGCGAGGCGTACATGCCCTCGACGAAGTCGTGGTACGACGCCGCCTCGTTGACGAAGCGCCGCCCCGCGCCGTTCACGGCGATCAGGCCCGGCTTGGCGCGGTCCAGCGACAGGTGCGGGAACACGCCCTGGCTGCCGTCCCGGCGGCGGGTGCGCGAGACCGGCGTCCAGAACGCGCCAGGGCCCTGCGTCTCGGGGCGAACGGCGGCGCCGAGGCGCTGGCCCAGGGCGATGCCGTCGCCGGTGTTCGTCGGGCAGGCCACCGTCAGCGGCGGCGTGGGCGCGGGCATGAACTGCCGGCGCATCGCCGGGTTGTGGCCGTAGCCGCCGGTGGCCAGCACCACGCCCTTGCGCGCGCGGATGCGGCGCGGGGTGCCGGCGACGTCCAGCACCACGCCGGTGATGCGGTCGCCCTCGCGCACCATCTCGCGCACCGTGCTGTCGAACAGGACCGGCACCTGCTGCCGGCGCAGGCTGTGGAACAGGCGCGCGGCCAGCGCATTGCCCATCACCAGCCGCGTGCCGCGCGAGAAGCGCAGGCGGTCGCCGAGGTAGCGCAGGAACAGCCGGCCGGCGTAGAGGAAGTCGGACACCGAACCGAACCGGTTGATCAGGCGAGGAATGTCGGCCTTGCCCGCCATCATCCCGCCCAGCACCATGAACTCCGGGATGGGGGGGCGCACCCGCTCGAAGTCGCGCCCCAGCAGGCGGCCGTCGAACAGCGCGGGTGCGAGCGCGCGGCCGGTGACGGCGGCGCCGGGCATGTCGCGGTAGTCGGGGTGCTTGCCGCAGGGGACGAACTGCACGTCGCTGCGCGCACGCAGGTAGTCCACCATCTGCGGGCCGCTCTCGAGGTAGGCGGCGCGCCGGCCCGAGGGGTCGGGCGCGCCGGTGAGCGCCTGCATGTAGGCATCGGCCGCCTCGGCGGTGTCGTCGAAGCCGGCCTCGCGGCTTTGCGTGTTGCCGGGGATCCAGATGGTGCCGGCCGAGGTCGACATCGTGCCGCCGACCTGCGACGACTTCTCCACCAGCACCGCCTTCAGCCCCTCGAGCGCCGCCACCAGCGCGCAGCCCATGCCGCCCGCGCCGGCGCCGACGACCACCAGGTCGGCCTCCTCGTCCCAGGCCGGGGCCCGTCCTTGCGTGTCTTGCATCGTTTCCATCCTCTTCGTGTGTCGGGCCGGGCTCAGGCCGGCTGCAGGCTCGCGACGATGGCCTCGCCCGCCAGCATCCCGAAGACGCCGGACTTGGACAGGCCGCCGGAGTAGCCCGAGGCGCCGCCCTGCCCCTCCAGCCCGCCGGTGCAGGCGCCGGCGGCGTACAGGCCGGGGATCGGCCGGCCGGCGTCGTCGACCACGCGCGCCTTCGCGTCGGTGGCGATGCCGCCCATGGTGTAGGTGATGCCGGCGCACACCGGCACCGCGTGGAAGGGCCCCAGCAGCACCGGCCAGGCCTTGTAGGCGCCGGTGCTGCGCGCCGGCTGCTCGCCGGCGCCGGGCTGCCCGATGACGAGGCGGTTGTACCGGTCCACCGTGTCCTGCAGGACCGCGGCGTCCAGGCCCAGCCTGCCCGCCAGCTCGCCCAGCGTGGGCGCACTCACCAGGTTGCCGCCGGCGCTCAGGAGGTAGGGATTGGCGGGCAGCAGCCAGTCGCGGCCCGGGCCGTTCCAGATCGCCTCGTCGATCACGATCACCGCCGACAGCGGGTCGTCCAGCCGGGCGACGGCATTGGTCACCGAGACGCCGCCCAGGCCCTCGTCGCAGAAGCGGCGGCCGCGCCCGTCCACCACCAGGCCCGCGGTGGCCAGGAAGTCCACCACCGGGTAGGGCCACAGGCCGCCATTCGTCAAGGCGTCGCGGTGCTGGAGGTGGCCGTAGAAATCGGACATGCCCACCAGCTTCGCGCCCACCGCCTCGGCCATGAGCAGGCCGGCGCCGCGGCCGGTCTCGGCGTTGCGTTGCAGCAGGCGCTCGGGGCGCGGGCTGATGAAGCGGCGCACGAGGTCGGGGTTGGCCTGGAAGCCGCCGTCGGCGATGACGACGCTGCGCGCGCGCAGCGTGATCGCCTCGCCCTGCGCGGTGATGGCCTGCACGCCGGCGCAGGCGCCCTCCTCCATGACCAGGCGGCGGGCCGTCACGCCGCGGCGGATGCGCCCGCCGCGTTCGGCCAGGCGTTCGCCCAGCGTGCGCAGCATCACGTCGCCGGCGCGGCCGCGCCAGTTCAGGCCGGTCTGGCGCACGCCCGGGGGCGAGAGCGAGTTGCGGCGCAGCCCGTCGGGGCCGGCCTGGATGAAGCGCACGCCGAGGGAGGACAGCCAGCGCAGCGCGCGCCGCGCGTTCTGCGTGAGCGCGTCGGCCAGCGCCGGGTCGGCGGTGTCGCGGGTCACGCGCATCAGGTTGGCGCGCACCCAGGCCGGGTCGCCGGCCATGTCGTCCATGGCGATGTGGAACAGGCCGCCGGTGTAGCGGCTGTTGCACAGGTAGGCCTCGTCGGTGCCCTGTTCGAGCACGACGACGGACAGGCCGTCCTGCGCCACGCGGTTGGCGGCCGACAGGCCGGCCAGGCCCGCGCCGATCACGATCACGTCGGGGGAGGAAGCGTCGGTCATGGTCCGCTCCTTCTCAGTACTTGGGGATCAGCGTGTCCGCGATGATCCGCAGCACCTCGACATAGCTCAGGAGCAGCCCGAGCAGCACGCCGGCGGCGATCACGCCCGCGGGCACGATCCACAGCGCGCCGGTGGCGACGCCGGCGCCCAGCGACAGCAGCAGCACCGCGGCGGCCAGGGCGATCGACAGCGGCTTGCCGCGCGCCACGAGGAACTGGACGACGGGATAGGTGGGGGGGGTGTAGTCCTGGCTCATGCGGGGGTCGCCTCGACGGGCGCGGAGTGGGATGCGGATTGAGGGCCGGGTCGGGACGCGGCAGCGGTCGCCGGCGCGGGCGTGTGGCGCTGCTGCGCGGCGAAACGGCCGGCGCGGCGGCCGGAGACCATGGCCCAGCCGATGTGGTGGCCGTGGCCGGCGAGCAGGGCGCCGCCCTGCCCCGCCGAGCCCGCGGCGTACAGGCCGGGGATGGCGGCGCCAGCGGTGTCGATCACCTCGTGGCGGGTGTTCACCGCCAGACCGCCCTCGGTGAAGACGATCCAGCTCATGACCGGGCCCAGCGCGTAGAACGGTCCCTGCGAGACGGGCTGGCGGGCATCGCCCGGGCGCCCGGCGAGCTCGCGGTTGTAGCCTTCGACCGAGCGGCGCAGCGACTCGACCGGCACGTCGATCTTGCGCGCCAGGGCCTCCAGCGTCGGCGCCTCGAAGTACAGGTCCGGGCGCGTGCGCCGGTAGTCCTTGAGGTAGGCGTAGGCCACGCCCGGCGCGGTGGAGACGAAGTTCGGCCACTGTTCGAAGGCGCTGGCCACGCGGTGGTCGAACACCAGGTAGGCCTGCTTCCCGGGCTGGCGGGCCACCTGCAGCTCGGGCCGGTCCAGCTCGTCGGCGAAGCGCTCGCCCTGCTGGTTCACCAGGACGGCGCCGGCGCGCAGCATCGAGGGCTCGGGCGCGAGCGAAGCCGTCATGAAGCGCGTGACGAAGGGGCGGAACATCCACAGCGGCAGGTTCATCAGCGCGAACTGCATCGGCTTGGTGATCCACCGGTAGGGAGGCAGGCGGCGCAGCAGGGTCTCCACCGGCGGCGCCTTGAAGCGCATGCTGGGGCCCCACATCACCTCGGGGTTGCGGATCCAGGCGCCCACCTGCTGCGCGAGGCGGTGGCCATCGCCGGTGCTGGCGGGGTTGATGGCGTCCACGTGCATCGCGTGCGGCACGTGCTCGCGCTTGAGGGAGTCGCTGGCGCTGAAGTCGCCGCTGGCCAGCACCACGCCGCCGGCGGCGATGAATTCGGTGGGGCCGTCACCGGTGTCGGCGACGATGCCGCGCACCGTCCCGCCCTCCACCACCAGGCGCTCGACGCGCGCGTTCAGGCGGATGTCCACGCCCAGGCGGCGGCACTCCTTGTGCAGGTAGTAGGCATAGGCGCGGGAGTTGGGCAGCACGTTGTGCATGCGCGGCTTGTTGTGGGGCGGCTCGGGCATGGGCCCGTAGAAGCACAGGCCGATGGAGATCAGCCACTCCAGCGTCTCGGGGGCATGGTCCACCAGCACGCGGCGCAGCGCCAGGTTCTCCTTGGCGGCCAGCTCGGGGGTGAGGAACAGCGACATGTCCTCGAAGTGCTCGTCGGGCGTGTCGGCGATGCCCTTGGCCTTCTGGAAGCGGGTGCCGGTGGCGGTGATCGAGCCCACCGACAGCCGCGTGGTGCCGCCCACGTGCGGGTTCTTCTCCAGGACGATGACGCGCGCGCCCTCCTCGGCGGCGGCGATCGCCGCGGCCATGCCGGAGCCGCCGGCTCCCATCACCACGACGTCGACGGTCTCGCGGCGCGCGGGGGTCTGTGCTTGGTTCATGTGTCTGCGTCTTTTCGGGAACAGCCGCCCCCGCGCTGCGACGCGCCGGGCGCCGCAGCGGGATCGGGAGCGGGCTGGGTTCAGGAATGCGCGGGCTGGCCGCGCGGCCCTCTTACATCTTGCAAAGCGGCGAGGCAGCCGGGATCAGCGCCGGGGCGTAGGTGTGCTCGGCGAAGGAGCGCATGCCGCCGTCGGCCACCTTGGCGCGGCCCATGAAGTTGGGGACCATGACCTGGTGGTCGGCCGCGCGCACCTGGATCGGGCCGTACACCGAGTCGATGGTGGCGCCGCGCAGCGCCTTGGACACCTCGGCGGGCTTGCCGCTCTTGGCCAGGCGGGCGCCTTCCAGCATCACCGTGGCGCCGTGGTAGGCCAGGCCCTCGGTCTCGGTGGGCAGGCGGTTGAATTTCGCCTTGAAGGCGGCGACGAAGGCCTTGTTGCGCGGGGTGTCGATGTCGGAGGCGTAGCCCAGCGTTCCGGCCATCCCGTCCTGCACCTTGCCGGTGGCGCGCAGCATGAAGTCCGACAGCATGGCGTGCCCCAGCAGCGCGGTCTTGGGCGTCAGGCTGAATTCGGCGGCCTGCTTCATGAAGGCGATGCCGTCGCGGCCCGGGATGGCGGCCCACACGGCGTCCACGCCGGCGGCCTTGAGCTGCGAGATGTAGGGCGAGTAGTCCTTGGTGCCCAGGGGGGCGAACAGCATCACCGGCACCTTCTTGCCCAGCGCCTCGGCCGCCTTGCGGAACGACTCGGAGGACTCGCGGCCCCAGGCGTAGTCGGCGCCGATCACGCCGAAGGTGTTGCCCTTGAGGTTCTTGGCCCAGGCGTTGATCATGGCCATGTCCATGGCGTCGGACTGCACCGTGCGGAAGGCGCGCGACTTGCACGTGTCGCCGGTGATCTTGTCGGACTTGCTCAGGGTGGCGAAGTAGGCGGCGTCCCAGCGGTCCAGGTTCTGCATGATGGACAGCGAGGTGGCCGAGCCGATCGGGCCGATGATCAGGTTGAAGCCGTCACGCGCCAGCTTCTCGGCGACGCGGCGGCCGCCGTCGGGCGTGCTCTCGTCGTCACCCTCGGCCACTTCGACCTTGGTGCCCTCGATGCCGCCCTTGGCATTCACCTCGTCGATCGCGAAGCGGATGCCGCGGATGGTCTCCTCGCCCATCTCGGCCCACACGCCGCTCTTGGACGAGACCAGGCCGACCTTGACCGGGTCCTTCAGTTGCGCGAGCGCCGTCACCGGGATGGCGGCAGCCAGGGTCGCCGTCGCCAGCAGGGCCTGCAGTTTCTTGAGTTTCAACACGGAAGTCTCCTCACACTCTTTGCACCGGAAACGGTCCGGCGGCCGGAATCCACGTCATTCACACCATGACGTGCGCCTCGAGGTCCTTCAGGCCCTCGCGCGAGTTCTCCACCTCGCCCTGCGCCACCACCGAGCCCTTGGCCATGGCCAGGTAACGGTGGGCGACCCGGGTGACCAGGCTCATGTTCTGCTCGATCAGCAGCAGCGCGGTGCCCTCGTCGGCCACGGCCCGGAAGATGGTCGCGAGCTGGTCGACGATCACCGGGGCCAGGCCCTCGGTGGGCTCGTCCAGCAGGATCAGGGCGGGGTTGGTCATGAGGGCGCGGCCCACCGCCAGCATCTGCTGCTGCCCGCCGGACAGGGCGGTGCCCGGGGTGTGGGCGCGCTCCTGCAGGATCGGGAACAGCTTGTAGATGGCGGGCACGGTCCACGGGCCCTTGCGGCCGACGGCAGCGCCCAGCAGCAGGTTCTCCTCGACGCTGAGGTTGGCCACGATGCGCCGGCCCTGCGGCACCACCGAGAGGCCGTGCTGGGCGGCCATGTAGGCGCGCGGGCGCTCGATGGCCTTGCCCCCCAGGCGCAGCCGGCCCGACTTCATCTGGGCCAGGCCGAGGATGGTGTTGACCACCGTGGTCTTGCCCACGCCGTTGCGCCCGATCAGGGCGACGCGCTCGCCGGCGTCCACGCGCAGGTCCAGGCCATGCAGGATGTGGGCGGAGCCGTAGTAGGCGTTGACGCCCTCGAGACTGAGCAGGGTGGTCATGCGGCGCTCCCCAGGTAGGCCTCGCGCACACGCGGGTCGGCGCGCACCTCGGCGGGCGAGCCCTGGGCGATCACGCGCCCGAGCTCGAAGACGGTGACGGCGTCGGAGATGCCGAAGACCACGTCCATGTCGTGTTCCACCAGCAGCACCGAGACATCCCAGCGGGAGGTCAGGGCCTTCAGGTGCTGGGCCAGGTCCAGCGACTCCTTGACCGAGAGGCCGGCCATGGGCTCGTCCAGCAGCAGCACGCCGGGGCGGCCCACCAGGGCCAGGGCCAGGTCCAGGCGGCGCTGCTCGCCGTAGCCCAGGTCCTCGGCGGTGGCGTCGGCGAGATGGCGCAGGTCCAGCTCGCGCAGCACCGCCTCGGCATCGGCATGGCTGTCGGCCACGCCCATCTTGTGCGAGGCGAGCTCGACCTGCTGGCGCACCTTCATCTGGCCGAAGATCGAGGTGCGCTGGAAGGAGCGCGAGAGCCCGCGGCGGCGGCGGTCCACCACGCCCAGGGCGCTGACGTCCTCCCCCATCAGGGTGACCTTGCCGCGGGTGAGCGGACGCCGGCCGGTGATGGCGTCGATGACGGTGGACTTGCCCGCGCCATTGGGGCCGATGAGGCCGCGGATCTGGCCCTTGCGCAAGGTGATGGCGACGCCATCGAGGGCCTTCACGCCGCCATAGTGGATGGCGACATCCTCGGCCTGGAGGATCACGTCAGGTGCGGCGGTCACGGGCGGGCCTCCACGGCAACGGGGGACACGGCGAGCGCGCGGCCGCCGCGGCGGCGGGCCAGGCGCTGCAGGGCGCCGGCAATGCCGGTGGGGGAGAACACGATCACCGCGATCAGCACCATGCCGAAGATCGACATCCAGTGCGTGGCGTGGTCGCCCAGCACGTCCTTGAACAGGAAGTAGACGACGGCGCCCAGCGGCGGGCCCCACAGCACCTTGAAGCCCCCGATCACGACCATCATCATGACCATCCCGGACAGGCTCCAGTGCAGCAGCTCCGGCGAGATGAAGCCGGTGTTGATCGCCGACAGCACGCCGGCGATGCCGGCCACCAGGGCCGACAGCGCGTACACCGCGGCACGGGGCAGCACCGTGCTGATGCCGATGAAGCGGGCGCGCTCCTCGTTGTCACGCACGGACTCGGTGATCGAGCCGAAGCGGCTTTGCAGCAGCAGGGCGAGCAGGAACAGCACCACGACCAGGGTGGACCAGCTCAGGATGAACATGGCCTGCGGCTTGAACAGCACGGACTGCGGGATGCCGAAGAGGGTGGCCGGCCAGTCGATGTTCATGCCGTCGGCGCCGCCGGTCATGCCGCGGGCGCGGTTGGCGGTGAGGTAGGCCATCTGGCCGATCGCCAGGGTCAGCATGCCGAAGGCGATGCCGGGCACGCGCACCACGATCAGGCCGATGAGGAAGGCCAGCACGGTCATCACGGCGAGCGATCCCAGGATGGCCACTTCGGCGGGCATCGCCTTCGTCTGCACCAGGATGCCGATGACGTAGCCGGCGCCGCCGAAGTACAGGGCATGGCCGAAGCTGACCATGCCGTTCTGTTTCAGCAGCAGGCCCACGCCCACCGCGAAGACGGCGTTGATCAGGGCCTGCGTGAACAGGCTGACCATCGAGTTGGAGGTGACCACGACCGGCACCAGCACGCCGAGGGCGAGCAGGGCCACGGTGGCCAGGCACATGCGGGAGGTTTTCATGCGTCGTTTCCCAGGAAAGGCCTCAGGTGCGGTTGCCGGCGAGCCCGGACGGGCGCCAGACCAGGATCGCCGCCATCAGCAGGAACGGCAGCAGCACCGCGGTGTCGGGCAGGTACACCGCGCCGATCGCCTGCACCATCCCCAGGACCAGGGCGGCGATGAACGCGCCGGCCAGCGAGCCCAGGCCGCCGATCACCACCACCACGAAGGAGTCGATGATCACGTCGGCGCTCATGGAGGGCGACAGCGACAGGAAGGGCGCCGCAACCACGCCGGCGAGGCCGGCCAGCGCGGTGCCCACGCCCACCACCAGGGCGGACAGCAGGTCGGTGTTCACGCCCTGCATCGCGGTGGTGGTGGGGTCGGTGGAGGCGGCGCGCACGAAGAGGCCGGCGCGCGAATGGCGCAGCCACAGCGTCAGGCCCAGCGCCACCGCCGCGCCCACCACGATCACGCCGATGCGGTAGGCCGGCACCTGCGCGCCCAGCAGGCTCACCGAGAAGTTCAGCGCGTCGGGCGCGGGCACCGAGAGGTTGGCCTTGCCCCAGACGGTCTGCACCATGTCCTCGATGACCAGCAGCAGCCCGAAGGTGACGAGCACCACGGTCAGCGGCTCGCGGTCCTGCAGCAGGCGGAAGCCATAGCGATCCAGCAGCACGCCCACCACCAGCATCACGGCCGGGGCGGCCACCAGGGCGACCCAGAAGTTGCTCTGCGCGGCGATGGTGTAGCCCAGGTAGGCGCCGAGCATGTACAGCGAGCCATGGGCGAAATTGACCACCCGGCGCAGGCCGTAGATGAGGGCCAGGCCGGAGCACATCACGATCAGCAATGCGCCGTAGACCAGGCCGTTGAACAGGTTGCTCACTAACACGTGACACGTCCTCTCGAGGCGTGAGCCTGCCCGCCGCACCGGCGCGCAGGCAGGTGCGGAAGCGGGGCTCCGCGGTGATGGGCCTCGCGGCCCGGGATCAGGGGAAGGGGAAGGCGGCGGCGCCGGTCAGGGCGCGGCGGCGGGTCGGGCGGGGTGTCTCATGTCGTCTCCGTAGGTGTCGTTCTGTTGATGCCTGCGCCGGGAGGACTCCCAGGGTCACCGGCATCGGCTGCATCGCAGTGTGAAGCGCGAGCCATAACCGATCCAATGAACTATTCGTATGGAGGATGCCTGGCGCGACATGGCTGCCCCCCTCAGCGCGTGCCGATGTATTTCCAGGCGCCGCTGGCCGTGGCCACGAGCCGGTCGCCCACGTGGAATTCACCGGTGAGGGCCGCGCCCAGCGGGGTGACGCCGCACGCCGTCGCGGTGGCCGCCACCACGTCGCCCACGCGCAATTCGCCCAGGTACTGGAAGGTGAGGGCCAGCGTGACCTCGGGCCGCCCGCCGCTGGCGCGCTCGGCGGCGCGGCCGAGGCAGACATCCCCCAGCAGCCGCAGCAGGTCGAGCGGGCCGCCGAAGGCCCCCGGCGAGTCGTGGTGCGGCAGCAGTTCGACGGCGCCGAAGCTGCGCGCGCCCTCGCAGGGCTTCTCGTACAGCGGGCCGGCATGGCGCGAGAAGGCATCGGCCGGCGACGGGGAGCGCACATGGCCGGCGGGCAGCGCGGAAGGCACGGCCTCGCCCGGCGGCGCGCTGGTGAGGCCATACAGGCCGCGCGCGGTGGACAGCAGGCCCTGCGGGCCGGTGAGTTCGCTGTCGATGAAGACCACGGTGCGGCTCGCGCGGGTGACGCGGGCGCGGGCCGTGACCTCCTCGCCCGGCTGCGCGGCGGCGAGGAACTCGTAGTGGCTCGAGAGGGGCAGCACGCGCGCGCCGGGCGCGGGGGGAGCGGCCGCCCGAAGCGCCTGCGCCATCGCGGCCTCGTGCAGCGTCATGACCACCGCGCCGTGGAGGCGGGAGCCCGGGTTGAGGTGCGGCGGGCCGACGCGCAGCGAGCAGGCCGCCAAACCCGGCTCGCCGGCCTGCAGCCGCACGCCGACGTGGGCCAGGAAGCCCGGGCTCATGCCGGCAGGTGCACCGTGGCGCCGCTGCGCGCGGCCTCGTGCACCGCCAGCGTCGCCTGCAGGGTGCGCAGGCCGTCGGGGCCGGAGCACACGGGCGACTCGCGGCCCTCGGCGACCGCGCGCAGGTGGCGCAGCTGCTCGACGTAGGGGTCCTGCCGGTGCACGGGCGTGCGCTCCTGCGTCAGCGGGTCGTGCCAGCCGCGCCTGCCGCGGTACGAGAAGAACTGCAGCTGGGGCAGCGTGAGCGAGCCCTCGGTGCCGGCGATGAAGAGGGCGTCCACGTCCTGCTTGGGGTAGTGGGCGGCCTCGCCGGCGGCGAGGTCCCAGTTCCAGGGCGCGGCGGCGGCGTCGCTCACGGTGAGCGTGCCCAGCGCGCCGCAGGCGAAGCGCACCACCACGGCGGCCGTGTCCTCCACCTCGAAGCCGCGCACGGCGCTGGAGCTGACCGCCTGCACGGTGCGGATGTCCCCGAGCAGGAAACGCAGCAGGTCGATGTCGTGGATCATGTTGATCAGGACCGGGCCCCCGCCGGCCTGGCGGCGCCAGGCCAGCTCGAAGTAGCTGTCCGGCTTGAGCCAGGTGGCCATGGCGGTGGCCGAGACGGCGCGGCCCAGCGCGCCGGCCTGCACCAGCTCGCGGGCCTTGCGCAGGATGGGGTTGTGCCGGCGCTGGTGCCCCACCAGCAGGGGCACGCCCAGGCGGGTGGCGGCGTCGCACAGGCGCTGGCCGTTCTCCAGGGTGTCGGCGATGGGCTTTTCGACCAGGGTCGCCAGGCCGCGCTCGAGGCAGGCGATGCCGATGTCCGCATGCGTGGCGTTGGGCGTGGCGACGATGGCGGCGCGGGCGGTGGTGGTGGCGGCCAGCTCCATCGGGTCGGCGTACCATGCCACGCCCAGCGACTGCGCGAGCTCGCGCGCGGCGGGCGTGGGGTCGGCGATGCCGGCGAGGCTGACGTCCGGGTGGGTGGCGATGCGCTCGATGTGCATGCGGCCGATGGCGCCGGCGCCGATGACGGCGACGGGCAGGCGGGCGGGAGTGGCGGCTTGGGTCATGGGTTTCTCAGCGGGTGGCGGTGTCGTCGTAGATCAGGTCCTCGCGGGCGGCGAAGCGCATCACGAGCGGGTCCTCGGGGCGGGGGTGGTCAGCGAGCGCGGCGCGCAGGTCCTCCAGCGTGGCGAAGCGCAGCTCCAGCACGCCGTCCCAGGCGGTGCGCGCGTCCACCGGCTCGCCGGCGGCCATGCCGCGCAACGCCTCCTGGCGCACCTCGTGCAACGCCAGGCCGCGCAGGCCCGGCAGCGCGAGGAGCGCCTGCGCCTGCGGCCCGGCCCAGGCCTGCATGAACTGCGCATGCGACTGGCCGGGCGCGCGGCGCGTGAACTCCAGCAGCTTGACGCCGGCAGCCTGCGGGTCGGCGCGCAGGACCAGGCTGTCGCAGTAGACGACCCGGCAGGCGGGCACGTCGAGGAACAGCAGTTCGTCGGGTCGCACGAAGCGCGCGTAGAGCGGGTCGTCCTGGAAGCCGCGGGCGAGCACGCCGTCGCCGGGCGGCAGCATCTGGGCCGCGCCGTCGAAGTCCCGGGAGAGGCCGGGAATGCCGGCGTCATGGAGGAAGTGGTTCTGGACGTAGCGGCGGTTGTAGGCCTTGTGGCCGGCCTGGTCGACCAGCACGTGGACGTGGGTCGTGCGCCAGTGGCGGGCGAACTGCGCGGGGTCGAGGTCGGCGCGGCGCCGAAGGACCGAGAACTTCGTGAGCATGGGGGTGCCGCGGGACGCCGGGTCCCGGCGGGTCGTCTCCTGGTCGTTGTCGTTGTGCCGGCGCAGTATCCGGGCGAAGGCATGGCGGCCGCCATGAACTTATCCCATGGTCCATCCATTCCAGGCCATACCTGGCCGGCCCATGCCCGTGGACACATGGGTCATGCGGAATCGCCATTTCCCCGGCCCGGCGTGCCCGGGCATAGTGCCGGCCATTCCAACGAACAGGAGACTCCGAGCCATGGTCCACGCCCCCGCATCCCCCCGCATCATTCCCGGGCGCTTCGAAGGCCGGGTGGCCCTGGTCACCGGAGGCGCCTCGGGCATGGGGCGAGCGA
This sequence comes from Ramlibacter sp. MAHUQ-53, assembly GCF_052600055.1. Classification (NCBI taxonomy): domain Bacteria; kingdom Pseudomonadati; phylum Pseudomonadota; class Betaproteobacteria; order Burkholderiales; family Comamonadaceae; genus Ramlibacter; species Ramlibacter sp. MAHUQ-53. The sequence continues at coordinate 159,524 of NZ_JBQWTS010000002.1, read as the reverse complement.
CGGTCGACCGGCTGGTGGCGGAAGGCGCGCGCGTGGCCGTCTGGGACATCGACGCCGCCCGCCTGGACGCCGTGCACGGCGCACACGGCCCGCGGGTGCTCGTGCAGCAGGTCGACGTCACCGACGACGCGCGCGTGCAGGCCGCGATGGCGCAGGCCACGCAGCACTTCGGCCGGCTGGACATCCTCGTCAACGGCGCGGGCATCGTGGGTGACAACGGCCCGTTCTGGGACGTCAGGCGAAGCGCCTGGGACCGCATCCTGGCGATCAACCTGACCGCGGCCCTGGTGGTGAGCCAGGCGGCCCTGCCCCACCTGAGGCGCCAGGGCGGTCACATCGTGAACATCGCCTCGGTGGCGGCCAACGAGGGCCCGAAGAACATCGCCGCCTATGCGGCCTCCAAGGCGGGACTGGTGGGCCTGACCAAATCCATGGGCAAGGAGCTGGCGGGATCGGGCGTGGTGGTGAACGCGATCGCGCCGGCCCTGGTCGCCACCGAGTTGCTGTCGCAACTGACCCCGGAGTACATGCAGGCGGCCCTCGCGCGCATCCCGATGGGCCGCGCGGGCAGCCTGGACGAGGCCGCCGCGATGATCACCTGGATGTGCTCGCAGGAGTGCTCCTTCTGCACCGGCGCGGTGTTCGACCTCTCGGGGGGACGCGGGGTCTGAGGGGCAGGCGCCGCATCACCCTTGCAGTTGCGGCGGCCTGTCCTGACCTCCTGCGGTCAGGGGCGCGCCGGCTTCTTCTCCACGAAGGCCCGCACGCCGTCCTGCGCGCAGGCGTCGACCATGTTGCAGGCCATGGTCTGCACCGCGTCCTGGTAGGCCGCCTCCAGCCCCGCCTCGAGCTGCCGGTAGAACAGCTGCTTGCCCATCGCCAGCGCCACGCGCGGCTTGGCCAGGATGCTGTCCACCAGCGCCTCCACCGCGGCGTCCAGCGCCTCGGGCTCGGCGACGCGGTTCACCAGCCCGCGCGCCCGCGCCTCCCCGGCGTCGATGAACTCGCCCGTCACCAGCATCTCGAAGGCCTGCTTGCGCCCCACGTTGCGCGAGAGCGCGACGCTGGGCGTGGCGCAGAACAGGCCGAGGTTGATGCCGCTGACCGCGAACTTCGCGGTGCTGGAGGCCACCGCGAGGTCGCACTGCGCCACCAGCTGGCAGCCCGCGGCCGTGGCCACGCCCTGCACCTTGGCGATCACCGGCACCGGCAGGCGGTTGATGGCCAGCATCACCTGGCCGCAGCGCGAAAACAGGTCGCGGTAGTAGGCCTCGCGCGGGTCGGCCAGCATCTGCCTGAGGTCGTGGCCCGCGCAGAAGGCCTTGCCGGCGGCGGCGATGACCACCACCCGCACCGACTCGTCGTCGGCCAGCGACGCCAGCTCGCGCTGCAGCGCCGCCAGCACCTCCTCGCCGAGCGCGTTGAACGCCTGCGGCCGGTTCAGGGTCAGGGTGACGAGGCCGCGGCCGTCGTCCTCGCGCAGCACCGGCAGGCCGGGGGTGGTGTCCTGGGGCATCGTCTCGTCTCCTGTCGTGGTCGTGGGCATCCGGTGCGCCGGCGGCTCACCCGATCGCCGAGGCCGACTTCGCGCGCTCGCGCAGCTGGAACTTCTGGATCTTGCCGGTCGAGGTCTTGGGGATCTCCTCGAAGCGGATCTCGCGCGGCACCTTGTAGTGCGCCAGCACCTCGCGGCAATGGGCCACCAGGTCCTGCGCGGTCACCGTGGCGCCGGGCTTGACCTCCACATAGGCCAGCGGCGTCTCGCCCCACTTCGGGTCGGGCTTGGCCACCACCGCGCAGGCCAGCACCGCGGGGTGGCGGTACAGGGCATCCTCGACCTCGATGGAGCTGATGTTCTCGCCGCCGGAGATGATCACGTCCTTGCTGCGGTCCTTGATCTTGACGTAGCGGTCCGGCTCCATGACCGCCAGGTCGCCGGTGTGGAACCAGCCGCCGGCGAAGGCCTGCTTCGTCGCCGCGGGGTTCTTCAGGTAGCCCTTCATGACGATGTTGCCGCGGAACATGATCTCGCCCATGGACTGGCCGTCGGCCGGCACCTCGCGCATCGTTTCCGGGTCCATCACCGTCATGCCCTCCTGCAGCGGGTAGCGCACGCCCTGGCGGCCGTTCAGGCGGGTCTGCTCCGAGAGGCTCTCGCCGGCCCACGAGGGCCGCTGCACCGCCACCGCGGCGGGGCCGTAGACCTCGGTCAGGCCGTAGACATGGGTGATGGCGAAGCCGATCTTCGCCATGCCCTCGATCATCGCGGCCGGCGGCGCGGCGCCGGCGACCATGCCGCGCACCTGCCAGTCGATGCCCTGGCGCAGTTCGGCCGGCGCGTTGTAGATCAGGCTGTGGACGATGGGGGCCGCGCAGTAGTGGTCCACCCGGTGCTCGCGCATCGCCTCGAGGATGGACTGCGCGCTGATGTGGCGCAGGCACACATGGGTGCCGCCCAGCATCGCCAGCGTCCACGGGAAGCACCAGCCGTTGCAGTGGAACATCGGCAGCGTCCACAGGTAGCGCGGGAAGTGCGGCAGGGTCCAGGTGGCGGCGTTGCACACCGCGTTCAGGTAGGCGCCGCGGTGGTGGGTGACCACGCCCTTGGGGTCGCCGGTGGTGCCGCTGGTGTAGCTGATGGCGATGGCGTCCCACTCGTCCTGCGGGCCTTCCAGGCGGTCCAGGGGCGCGTGGGCGGCCAGCAGGTCCTCGTACGCGTGCGCGCCCAGGCGCTCGTGCGGGCCGGCGAACTCGCTGTCGCACACGTCGACCACGGTCACGGTGCGCCCGTGCTGCGACTGCAGCAGGGCCAGGGCCTTGCCCATCACCGGCGCGAACTCGCTGTCGGTGACCAGGACCGAGGCCTCGCAGTGGTTCATCTGCCAGGCCAGCAGGCTGGCGTCCAGGCGGGTGTTGAGGGTGTTGAGCACCGCGCCGAGGGCCGGCACCGCGTAGTGCGCCTCGACCATCTCGGGGGTGTTGGGCAGCATCACGCTGACGGTGCTGCCGCGGCCCACGCCCAGCGCCTTCAGCGCCGCGGCGAGGCGGGCCGAGCGCTCACGCATCTGGGCCCAGGTGTAGCGGCGCCTGCCGTGGATCACCGCGGGCAGGTCGCCGAAGACTTCGGCGCTGCGCTCGACGAAGCTGACCGGCGAGAGCGCCGCGTGGTTGGCGGGGTTCGGGTCCAGGTCCTGGTCGTAGATGCTCATGGGGCTCCTCGTGGCTTTTGTGATGGGAGAGGCCCGCACGCGAGGGAAACGGCGCGGGCCGCGCCGTGAATCTATGCATCCAAACTGACCGCAATCGTACAGCCGGCCGGGGGCCCGCCCCGGCGCCCCGGCGCCCCGGCGTCGCAGCGCCTCAGGCGGCGGCGCGGCCCTCGTACCAGCCCTGCGAGCGGTTCACCACCGCCACCACGGCCAGCATCACCGGCACCTCGATCAGCACGCCCACCACCGTGGCCAGCGCCGCGCCCGACTGGAAGCCGAACAGGCTGATCGCGGTGGCCACCGCCAGCTCGAAGAAGTTGCTCGCCCCGATCAGCGCCGAGGGGCCGGCGACGCAGTGCTGGACGCCGAAGCGGCGATTGAGCCAGTAGGCCAGGCCCGAGTTCAGCACCACCTGCAGCAGGATCGGCACCGCCAGCAGCGCGATCACCAGCGGCTCGCGCAGCAGCGCCTCGCCCTGGAACGCGAACAGCAGCACCAGCGTCAGCAGCAGCGCCGAGATCGAGAACGGCCCCAGGCGCGCCGCCACCGCCTCGAAGTGCGCCGTGCCGCGCGCCAGCAGCGCGCGCCGCCAGGCCTGGGCGATCACCACCGGGACCACGATGTACAGGCCCACCGAGACCATCAGCGTGTCCCAGGGCACGGCGATCGACGACAGCCCCAGCAGCAGGGCCACGATGGGCGCGAAGGCCACCACCATGATCGCGTCGTTCAGCGCCACCTGCGAGAGGGTGAAGTACGGGTCGCCCTTGCACAGCTGGCTCCAGACGAACACCATCGCCGTGCAGGGCGCGGCGGCCAGCAGGATCAGGCCGGCGATGTAGCTGTCCACCTGGTCGGCGGGCAGCCAGGGCGCGAACACGTGGCGGATGAAGATCCACCCGAGCAGGGCCATCGAGAAGGGCTTGACCGCCCAGTTCACGAACAGCGTCACGCCGATGCCGCGCGCATGCGCCCTCACCTGCCCGAGGGCGGCGAAGTCGATCTTCAGCAGCATCGGGATGATCATCACCCAGATCAGGAGGCCCACCGGCAGGTTGACCTTCGCCACCTCGAGGGCGGCGACGGCCTTGAACAGGCCGGGCAGCCCCTGGCCCAGCGCCACGCCGGCGACGATGCACAGGGCCACCCACAGGGTGAGGTAACGCTCGAAGAAGCCGATGGCGGGCCGGGCCGCCGGGGCGGCCGCGGCCGGGGTGAGGGTGTCGTTCATGTCAGTGGCGGGCGATTTCGGCCAGGGCCTGTCGCAGGGAGGTGTCGTCCATCGATTCGAGCGGCAGCTGCAGCAGCTGCAGCATGCGGTAGCCGATGGCCTGGCGCGTGAGCTCGAAGGCCCGGGGCTTGTCGGCCTCGGCGGCGCCGGAGGGGTCGGGGTAGCCCCAGTGCACCTTCACCGGGCCGCCGGGCCAGTACGGGCATTGTTCGGCCGCGGCGCTGTCGCACACGGTGATCACGAGGCGCATGGGCGGCGCGCCGGGCTGCGTGAACTCGTCCCAGCTCTTGCTGCGGTAGCCCTCGGTGTCGACGCCGGCCTGGCCCAGGGCCTGCAGCGCGTGCGGGTTGATGCGGCCGCTCGGCGCGCTGCCCGCGCTGTGGGCCCGCACGTCGCGGCCCAGCTTGCGCGCCCAGTGATTGAGCATGCCCTCGGCCAGGACGCTGCGCGCCGAGTTGTGGGTGCACAGGATCAGGATGTGGGTGGTCATGACTGGCCGATCTCGCGGACATGGTGCTGCATCGCCATGCGGTCCAGCCGCTCGACGGGCAGCGCCAGGAGCAGCTCGAGGCGGCGCTTCATCATCACGGCGACGTCGCGGAAGGCGCGCAGGCGGGCCTCCTCGCTGCCCTGGGCCGCCGCGGGGTCCGGCATGCCCCAGTGGGCCGTCACCGGCTGGCCCGGCCACACCGGGCAGGCCTCGCCGGCCGCCTGGTCGCACACGGTGAAGACGAAGTCCATCTGCGGCGCGCCCGGCGCGGCGAACTCCGCCCAGCCCTTGCTTCGCAGGCCGTCGACGGGGATGCCCAGGCGGCGCAATTCCTGGAGCGCCATCGGATGCACAGCGCCGCTCGGCTGGCTGCCGGCGGACCAGGCCTTGAAGCGGCCCGCGGCCAGCGCGTTGGTCAGGGCCTCCGCGATGATCGACCGCGCGCTGTTGGCGGTGCAGACGAACAGGATGTTGTAGGTCGGTTCGGTCATGTCGACAGTGTCAGCAGCAGGATGACGCCGGTTTGACAGCGATGCCCACCGGCTTGCCGCGCGGCGCGCAGCAGGCGGGGGCGGCAGGCGCGGGCTCGGCCGCCTGCTTCTCGCTGAAGACGGGGATGTCGCCCAGCGTGTGGAAATGCTCCCAGGCGATGCCGGCCGGGTCGACGACCCAGTGCTTGTCGCTGCGGGCGTAGCAGCAGGTGGTGCTGCCCTCGTCGAGCAGCGCCATGTCGGCGGCCTCGGCCCGGGCCTTGAGGCCGGCGAGTTCCTCCTCGGAGTCGACCTGGAAGCCCAGGTGGTCGATGCCCGGCGCCTCGCCGCGGGTGGAGATGGCGAAGTTCAGGCGCGGGTCGTCCAGCATCCACTTGGCGTAGTCGGCCTCGACGCGGGCCGGCGCCGCGCCGAACAGCTTGGAGTAGAAGGCGATGCCCGCCTGCAGGTCGGGGACATGGGTGTGCACATGGAAACGCTTCATGGGGGGCTCCTTGTGAAAAAGGCGGGTTCAGCAGCCGCAGGCCGCAGCCGCCGGTTCGACGGCGCAGGCTTCGCCCTCGCAGCAGTTCTGCGTGAGGTAGCCGAGCACCGCGTTCATGCGGTCGAAGCTGGCGCGGTAGATCAGGTGCCGGCTGGCGCGCTCCTGCGTGACCAGCCCGGCGTTGAGCAGCTCCTTGAGGTGGAACGACAGCGCGCTGGGGGAGATGCCCAGGCCCTCGGCCATCACCGACGGGGTCAGCCCCTGCACGCCGGTGACCACCAGAGCACGGAACACCTTCAGCCGCGCCGGCTGGGCCAGGGCGGCGAGGGCCTTGATGACTGCATCTTCTTCCATGATTCAATATTACTTGAATTATTGATCTCTTGTCATCACCACCCCGGACATGCAAGGGCAATTCCGCATTCGGAACAAAGACAGCCCCATTCAGAATCACCGGCATGGAACCGACCGCCACCGGCCCCCGCCCCCCGGACCCCGGCGCCCCCGCGGCCGAATGGAACTTCGCCGACGTCTGGGAAGCCGTCGCCCAGGCCTGCCCCGAGCGCCCGGCCCAGGTGCACGGCGGCCTCACCCTGACCTGGCGCGAGTTCGACCAGCGCGCCAACGGCATCGCCGACTGGCTGCTGCGCGCGGGCTGCCGGCACCAGGACAAGGTGGCCCTGTACCTGTACAACGGCCCCGAGTACCTTCAGGCCGCCTTTGCCTGCCTGAAGGTCTCGCTGGTGCCGGTGAACACCAACTACCGCTACAAGCAGCAGGAGCTGCGCTTCCTCTGGGACAACGCCGACGCCAGCGCCGTGGTGTTCGACGCCAGCTTCACTGCCACCATCGAGGAGATCCGCGCGCAGTGCCCCAAGGTGCGCGCCTGGCTCTACGTGGGCGACCCGGCGCTCTGCCCGGGCTGGGCCAGCGCCCTCGCCGCGGCGGCCCCGCCCCGCGCCGAGCGGCCCCAGGGCGCCAGGCCGCGTTCCGGCGACGACCTGGTCCTGGTCTACACCGGCGGCACCACCGGCCATCCGCGGGGCGTGATGTGGCGCCAGCATGACCTGTACATCGCCTCCAACACCACCGCCGACCCGGCGCAGGCCGACCTCGGCCACGTGCGCCGGCGCGTGACCGATCCGGACAGCGCCGCCCCCGTGGGCCTGCCCGCCGCGCCGCTGATGCACGGCACGGCCTATGTCTTCGCCTCCACCATCCTCAATCGCGGCGGCACCGTGGTCACGCTCACGAGCCGCACGCTGGACATGACCGAGCTGCTCGACGCCGTGCAGGACCGCCGCGTGACCGAGCTGTGCATCGTCGGCGACGCCTTCTGCCGCCCCATGGTGGACGCGCTCGACGCCGAGCCCGCGCGCTGGGACCTGTCCAGCCTCAAGGCCGTCTCCTCCTCCGGGATGATGTGGAGCCCCGCCAACAAGCAGCGCCTGCTGGAGCACGCGCGCCACGCGGTGCTGGTGGACTTCCTCAATAGCAGCGAGGCCAGCGGCATGGGCCGCGCGGTCTCCTCGCGCGAGCGCGCCAGCGAGGCCGCCCGCTTCAAGCTCGGCAAGAACGCAGTGGTGCTCGACGCCGAGGGCCGCCCCCTGCCCCCCGGCAGCCCCGAGGTCGGCCGCATCGCGGTGCGCGGCGGCGTGCCCCTGGGCTACTACGGCGACCCGCAGAAGACCGCCGCCACCTTCCCCGTGATCGACGGCGTGCGCTACGCCATCCCCGGCGACTTCGCCCGGGTCGAGGCGGACGGCTCGGTGACCCTGCTGGGGCGCGGCTCCGTCAGCATCAACTCCGGCGGCGAGAAGGTCTTCCCGGAGGAGGTCGAGGAGTGCATCAAGCTGCTGCCGCAGGTGCGCGACACCGTGGTGGTCGGCATCCCCCACGAGCGCTTCGGCGAGAGCGTGGCCGCGGTGGTCGAACTGGCGGCCGGCGCGCAGCTGGCGGCGGAGACCCTGATCCAGCACGTACGCGACCGCCTGGCCGGCCACAAGGTGCCGCGCCATGTGGTCTTCGTCGACTCCGTCGGGCGCGGCCCCAACGGCAAGGCCGACTACCTCGGCCTGCGCAGCGGCGCCGGTGAGGCCGTGCGCGCGCGGACCGCCCCCTGAATCCCATGGAAGAAAGAACGATGTCCCACCTGATCGTGGAGCGCCGGGGCGACGTGGCCCTGGTCACCCTCAACCGCCCCGAGAAGCGCAACGCCCTCTCGCCCGAGATGGTGGTCAAGCTGGCCGACTTCTGGGACGAGGTCGCGAAGGACGACGACGTCCGCGCCGTGGTCGTCACCGGCGCCGGCGACCAGGCCTTCTGCGCCGGCGGCGACATGGGCAGCCTGATCCCGCTGATGATGCGCACCCGCCCGCCCGAGGGCGAGTGGGAGGAGCGCTTCGCCGCCGACCGCAAGGCCCTGGGCCGCGCCCTGCTGCGCGGCGCCAGCTTCTACAAGCCGGTGATCGCCGCCATCAACGGCCATGCCCATGCCGGCGGCGCCGAGTTCGTGCTGGCCACCGACCTGCGGGTGATGGCCGGCAACGCCACGCTCGCCGTGACCGAGGTGCGCCGCGGCCTGATCGCCAGCGGCGGCTCGCTGGTTCGCATGCCGCGCCAGGTGCCCTGGGCCCATGCGATGGAGCTGCTGATGCTGGGCGAGCCGGTCTCCGCCGAGCGCGCGCAGGCCATGGGCCTGGTGAACTGGGTGGTGCCGCAGGACCAGGTGCTGGAGAAGGCCCTGGACATCGCCCGCCGAGTGAGCCTGGGCGCGCCGGTGGCCCTGGAAAAGACCAAGGAGGTCATGGTCCGCAGCAGCGGCCTGCCGCTGGACGAGGCCTTCGCCATCGAGACCCAGTGCACCAAGGAGAACGCGGCGATGGACGACGCCAAGGAGGGCCCGCGCGCCTTCATGGAGAAACGCCCGCCGGTGTTCCGCGGGAGGAAGAAGGCATGACCGGCATGGCGCAAGAGACCGCGGCGCAACACGCGGGCGGCGCGCTCGCCGGCGTGCGCGTCGTCGAGATGGGCCTGTGGGTCGCCGGCCCCGCCGCCGGCGGCATCCTGGCCGACTGGGGCGCCGAGGTGGTGAAGGTGGAGATGCCCGGCGGCGACCCGATGCGCAAGCTGTTCTCCGCGCTCTCCGGCTCCAGGGAGGCGCGCTGCCCGCCCTTCGACCTGTACAACCGGGGCAAGAGGAGCCTCGCGCTGGACGTCAACGCGCCCGAGGGCCGCGTGCTGATGGAGCGGCTGCTCGCCACGGCGGACGTGTTCATCACCAACATGCGCCCGCAGTTCCTCGAGCGCGTGGGCCTCGACCCCGACACGCTGCGCCGGCGCTTCCCGCGCCTGGTCTACGCCAGCCTCACCGCCTACGGCCTGGAGGGCCCGGACCGCGACGCGCCGGGCTACGACATGGCGGCCTTCTCCGGCCGCAGCGGCCTGGCCGAGCGCGCCACGCCCGAGGGCGGCCAGCCGCCGATCCTGCCGGGCGGCCTGGGCGACAACGTGAGTGCGCTCTCGCTGGTCTCCGGCATCTGCGCCGCGCTGTTCCACCGCGAGCGCACCGGCCAGGGCCAGCTGGTGGCGACCTCGCTGCTGCGCACCGGCATCTACGCCATCGGCATGGACGTGTCCTCGCGCATCGGCCTGGGCCGCGCCGCCTCGCCGCCGCCGCGCACCAAGCCGCAGAACCCGCTGATGAACCTGTACCGCTCCGGCGACGGCAAGTGGTTCTGGCTGGTGGGCGCGGAATCGGAGCGGCACTGGCCGGTGATCACCCAGGCCCTGGGCCTGGCCCACCTGGTGGAGGACGAGCGCTTCAAGACCCCGCGCGACCGCCGCCGCAACGCGCCCGAGCTGGTCGCCGCCATCGACGCCGCGCTGGCCACCCGCAGCCGCGCCGAGTGGGCCGGGATCTTCCGCGCGCAGGACGTCTGGTGGGCGCCGGTGAACTCGATCGACGAGGTCATCGCCGACCCGCAGGCCATCGCCGCCGGCGCCTTCGTGCGCGTGCCCGAGGCCGCGGGCGGCGCGGCCCCCGAGGCGGCCAACGGCGTCGCCACGCCGGTCGACTTCAGCGCCACCCCCGCCGGCCCCGCCGGCGCCCCGCCCGCCGTGGGCGCCGACGCCGACGCCCTGCTGCGCAGCCTCGGCTACGCCGACGACGAACTGCAACGACTGCGCGACGCCAAGGTGCTGCCGTGACCGCCCGCCCCGACACCCCTCCCCTGCAGCCGCTGCGCGGCGTGCGCATCGCCGACTTCAGCTCCAACATGGCCGGCCCGTTCGCCACCATGATCCTGGCGCAGCTCGGCGCCGACGTGGTCAAGGTCGAATCGCTCGAGGGCGACGACGCCCGCGCCTGGCCGCCCCTGGTGGACGGCAAGAGCCTGACCCACCGCCACATGGGCGCGGGCAAGCGCGGCCTCGCGCTGGACCTGAAGAAGCCCGAGGCGGTGGAGGTGGCGCTGGCCCTCGTCGGCCGCAGCGACGTGGTGCTGCAAAGCATGCGCCCCGGCGTGGCCGACCGCCTGGGCATCGGCGAGGCCGCGGCGCGCCGCGCCAACCCGCAGGTGCTGTACTACGACCTCAACGCCTTCGGCGCCGGGCCGCGCGGCCAATCGATGCCCGGCTACGACCCGCTGGTGCAGGCCTTCAGCGGCATCATGCAGATGACGGGCCACGAGGGCTCGCCGCCCACGCGCTGCGCGCCCTCCCTCATCGACCTGGGCACGGGCCAGTGGATCGCCATGGGCATCCTCGCGGCGCTGTTCGCGCGCAGCCAGGGCGCCCGCATCGGCCGCATGGAGACCGCCCTCATCGACACGGCCTTCAGCGTCATCCCCTACCAGGCCACCGCCGCCCGCCTCAGCGGCCAGCGCCCGCCCAAGGCCGGCTCGGGCAACCCCATCGCCGCGCCCTACCAGGTGTACCGGGCGCGCGACGGCGATCTGATGATCGCCGCGCCGAGCCAGCGCCTGTGGGAGGCGGTGGTGCAGGCCCTCGCGGACCCGGAGCTGGCCGCCGACGAGCGCTTCCAGACCCTGGCCGCCCGCACGCGCCACGTGAAGGCGCTGGAGGCCGAGATCAACGCCCGCCTGGGCGCCGAGGACGTGGCCACCTGGGTCGAGCGCTTCACCCGCGCCGGCGTGCCGGTGACGCAGGCCAGCGGCCTGGAGCAGGCGGTGGTGAGCGACATCGCCGCCGAGCGCGGCACCTTCATGCCCAGCGAGGGCGTGCCGCTGGTGCGCCTGCCCTGGCTCGTGGACGGCCAGCCCGTGCCCTGGGCCGGCCCCGCCCCCGTGCTCGGGGAACACAGCCTGGAGATCCTCGAGGAACTCGGGTATGACAGCGGGCGCCGCGCGGCGCTCGTCGCGGCCGGCGCCGTGCGGGCGCCCGCCGCCTGAGCCCCCTTCACCGCTTCGACAACACCGACACAGGAGACAACGATGCAACGCCGACACTTCAACCAGCTGCTGTCCGCCGCCGCCCTCGGCGGCCTGGGCGGCCTGCCCGCGACCGCTTCCGCCCAGGCCGGCGGCTACCCGAGGAATCCGGTGAAGATCATCATCGGCTTCGGCCCGGGCAGCGGCACCGACATCATCTCGCGCCTGGTCGCCGAGGAACTGCGCCAGGCCCTGGGCCAGCCCTTCGTGGTGGACAACCGCCCCGGCGCCTCGGCGCAGATCGCCGCCACCGCGGTGGCCAAGTCGCCCGCCGACGGCTACACGCTGATGCTCACCTCGAACACCACGCACTCGGTCAACCCGCACCTGTTCAAGAAGCTGCCCTACGACCCGGTGGCCGAGTTCACGCCCCTGGGCGGCGTGGCCTACTTCCCCTTCATCCTCGCGGTCAACGCCAGCCTGCCGGTGCGCACCGCGCAGGAGCTGGTGACGTACGCGCAGCAGAACAAGGGCAAGATCAACTACGCCTACGGCACGCCCACGGTGCAGATTCCGGCCGAGGCGATCAACCGCCTCATGAACATGGGCGCGGTCGGCATCCCCTACAAGAGCAGCCCGCCGGCCCTGACCGACGTGGTGGGCGGCCAGGCCCAGTTCATCGTGGTGGACCTGGCCTCGGCCCGCCCGCACCTGCAGTCCGGCCGCCTGCGCCCGCTGGCCGTGACCTCGGCCAAGCGCTCGGCGCTCGCCCCCGAGCTGCCCACCGTGGAGGAGGCCCTGGGCCTGAAGGACTTCGACCTCGCCGCCTGGACCGGCATGTTCGGCCCCGCCGGCCTGCCCGCGGAGGTGGTGGAGAAGGTCTCCGGCGCGCTGCAGCGCGCACTGGCCAAGCCCGAGGTGCGCGAGCGCATCACCGGCCTGGGCGCCGAGCCCACGCCCTCGGACCCGCGCGCCTTCAACGACCTGGTCAAGCGCCAGCTCGAGATCTGGGGCCGCAACGTGGCCCTGGCCGGCATCCAGCCCGAGTAAGCGGGCCGGCGCATGATCGAGGCCCCCGTGTTCGAGCTGCAGGCCCTGGAAGGCAGCGCCCCCGGCCCGCGCGCGATCCTGCGCGTGATGCAGGTGCTGGGCCACCTCGCGGAGCACCCGCAGGGCCGCACCCTCGGCCAGCTGTGCGAGGCCCTGGGCGTTCCCAAGACGACGCTGTTCACGATGCTCAGGACCCTGCAGGGGTCGGGCCACCTGGAGGTGGCGTCCGGCGTGTACCGGCTTGGCCCCCTCGCCGTTGCCCTGGGCGCGGCGATGGCGGCGAGCGCGCGGCGCAACTTCCCGGAGTGCGCCCGCGAGAGCCTGCAGAGCCTGAGCCGGCGCACCGGCGAGACCAGCTTCCTCGCGGTGCTGACCGCGGACGGCATGAACTGCCGTTATGTCTCGGTGATCGAGTCGGGCAACTGGCTGCGATTCAGCGTGCTGCCGGATTCCCTCAAGCCCTCCTATGCCACCGGCACCGGCCACGCCATGCTGGCCTACCTGCCGCCGGCCGAGGTCGAGGCGATCCTGGAGCGCGTGCACTTCGAGAAGCTCACGCGCAAGACCGTGGGTTCGCGCAAGGCCCTGCTGGCCGCCCTGGCCCGGGTACGCGAGGAGCAGGTGAGCGTGACCGACAGCGGCACGGTCGCCGAGGTCATGTCGGTCGCCGCGCCGATCTTCGACGCCAGCGGCCGGGTGATGGCCGCGGTCAGCGCCGGCGGCCCGGCGGCGCGCATGGCGCCGCACCTGTCCTCAATCCGCCGCATGGTGCGCGGGACCGCCGAGGACATCTCGCGCACGCTGGGCCTGGTCGGGGACTGGCCGCCGGCCTGAGGCCCTCAGGGGTATGGCGTGCGCGCGGCGCACCCGCAGGTGGTGACCAGCAGTTCCTCCACAGTCTTGGTCATGCGGTCACCTCGTCGTTCACCACCTGCACCGCACGGCCCACGAATTCCTCGCGCTGGAGCGCGTCGACGAGGGCGGGGTTCGTGCTCGTGACCAGGGCGCGCCGGCCCTCGGGCGTGTCCACCAGCAGCACGCCGCGCGGCGCCTGGTCACGGCCATGCAGCACGGTGCAGCCGGCCACGCAGCCCGCGCCGGTGTAGCCGTCCACCACCGGCAGCACGCCGGTGCGGCGGGCCACCTCGCCACTCACGTCCTGCTGCACGAAGCCCGCGCCGGGCTCGGTGGACCACAGGCCGAAGGCCTGCTTGGTCAGGATGCCGGAGACGCAGGACACCAGGGCGGTGCGGCCCTGCCCGGCCCGCAGCAGTTCGGCGGCGCGGGCGGTGCTTTGCAGCTGGTAGTTGTTGTAGGGGCCGCCCGCGAAATTCATGCCGCCGGTGACGGTGAGCGGGCGGTCCAGCGGCAGGCCCAGGGCCCGCGCGTAGGCCTGCACCGCGATGGGGAAACAGCTGTAAAGCTCCACCAGGTCCACCTGCTCGGCGCGCAGGCCGGCCGCGGCCAGGGCCGCCTCGCCGGCGACGCGCGCGCCCTCGCACTCGTGCAGCTTCTCGCGCGCGGCCAGGGCCACCATGTGATTGGACTCGGTGCTGGCCAGCGGGAACACCCAGCGCTCGCGCGGGATGCCCAGTTCCTGCGCCCGGCGCGCCGAGCAAAAGAGCAAGGCCGCCGCCTGGTCCACGTTCCACGACGAGCAGTGCAGCCTGGCATAGGGGAAGGCCTGCATCGGGTTGCGCGGGCCGGCCTCGCGGATCTCGGCCGCCTCGACGACGCGGCGGGTCCAGGCGTGCGGGTTGTCGGCGGCGACACGGCTGAAGCCCGCGACCAGGGCGGCCAGGCGGTCGCGGTGTTCCTCCACGCTCCAGCCCTGGGCATGGCGGAAGGCGCTCTCCATCAGCGCGTACAGGCCCACCGGCATCTTCAGGCCGGCGCGGCGCTCCACCGGGTGGCGCAGTTCCTCCTTGGGCTCCAGCAGCACGTCGGGTGCGCCCTGCTCGCTGCGCTCGGGTGCGGTCTCGCCGGCGATCTGGGCGCGCAGCAGGCGGTAGCCGGCATCGGAGCCCGCCACCAGGGTGGTGTGCGATTCGCCGCGGGCGATGCGGCCGCAGGCCTCGCCGATCAGGGTCTGCTGCAGCACGCCGACGGTGGTGAAGACGCTGGTGGCCTCCTTCGCGCCGATGCTGCGGGCGATCTCGCCCGAGGGGTTGGTGTAGCGCCATCGCCCGCGCGGCACCGCGATCCACTGCGCGCCGGGCAGGGCCGCGGCGCTGCCGGTGTCGGCGCCGGCGGCGCGCACGGCCTGCAGCATCAGGTCCATCGGCTCCAGGGCCCGGCGGAAGTCCTCCTCGCGCTGGGTGGCGGTGCCGATGCCCACCAGGACGGGGGTGCGGTCCAGGTCCATCACGCGCGGCCTCCTTCGGCGGGCAGCTCCAGCGCCATGCGGCGCAGGTCGGCCTTCTGGATCTTGCCGTTGGCGTTGCGCGGCAGCGGCTGCTGGCCGATGACGACGCGGCCCGGCACTTTGTAGTCGGCCATGCGCTCGGCGCAGAAGGCGCGCACCTGCGCGGCGTCCAGCGGCTGGTTGACGTTGAGGAAGGCGACCACGAGTTCTCCGAGGATGTCGTCCGGTCGGCCCACCACCGCGGCCTCGACCACGCCGGCCAGCCCGGTGAGCACGTTCTCCACTTCCGCCGGGTACACCTTGTAGCCGCCGCGGTTGATCATGTCCTTCTTGCGGTCGGCGATGCGCACGTAGCCCTGCGCGTCGATGGCGCCGATGTCGCCCGACTTCCAGTAGCCGCCGGCGAACGCGTCCGCATCGGCCTGCGGGTTGCGCCAGTAGCCGGGGACCACCATCGGCCCGCCGATCCACAGCTCGCCCTCCTCGCCGGGGGGCAGCTCGCGGCCCTGTTCGTCCATCACGCGGATGTCGCCGCAGGGCACGACCCGGCCGATGCTCTCCGAGTGCGCCACGCCGTCGCCGGGCGGCATGATGGTGGTGGGCGAGGTGGTTTCGGTGGCGCCGTAGGCATTGCACATCTGCAGCTGCGGGAAGGCCTCGGCGAAGCGGCGGATGGTGGGCTCGGGCATGGGGGCGCTGCCGTACACGCCGAGGCGCCAGGACCCGAGGTCGAACGAGGCGAGGTCGGGCTCCAGCAGGCACAGGCCATACATGGCCGGCACCATCAGCGCGTGGGTGATGCGCTCGGCCTGCGCGAGCTGCAGGAACTCGCGGCGCTTGAATTCCGCCATCATGGCCAGCGTGGCGCCGATCGCCAGGAACGGCAGCACCACGCCGCACAGGCCGGCCACATGCGACCAGGGGATGCACAGCACGGTGCGCTCGCCGCGCCCCAGGCCCAGCACGGCGGGCCAGTGCAGGCAGGAGTGCACCACGTTGAAGTGCGTGAGCATCGCGCCCTTGGGGCGGCCGGTGGTGCCGGAGGTGTAGAGGATGCCAAACAGGTCGTCCTGCGCGAGGGCGGGCGTGGGCAGTGGCGCGCCCTGTGACTCGTCGAGGCGGGCCCAGGCGGCGCTGCCGGCGGCCAGGCGCAGGGCCGGGCCTTCGGACGGCAGCTCGGGCGCGAACTCGGGCGCGTAGACCACGGCCACCGGCTCGCTGTCGCCGAAGATGTGGCTGATTTCGGGACGCTTGAGGCGCGTGCCGATCGGCACGATCACCGCGCCGAGCCAGGCGATGGCGACCACCGAGACCATCGCGTCCAGGCCATTGGGCAGCATCACCGCCACCCGGTCGCCGGCGCGCACACCCGCGGCGGCGAGGTTGGCAGCCACCGTGCCGGCCAGCGCGGACAGCTCGCGGTAGCTGACGCGGCGCGCGCCGTCGACGATGGCGGTGGCCTCCCCCGCCCCGGCGAAGCTGGCGTGCAGCAGGTCGGCCACGTTCGCCGGGCGAGACGCGTAGGCCCGCACCAGCCGGCCGGCCTGCAGTTCGATTCGGGTGTCGGGCATCGGGTCTCCTGGATTCGGCGGTTCGGTTCGCGCGTGCCGTTGTCTTGGTGCGGGTGGACTCAGGCGCCGGGCCAGTGGGCCTGCACCTGCCGCCACGCCGCCTCGGCCACGCCGCGGGCCTTCAGGCCGGTCTCATGGGCCTTCGGGTCGGCGGCCGTGCCATCGAGCGAGCGCTTGAGGATGCCCTGCAGGATGGCCGCGAGCCGGAACATGCTGTAGATCACGCCGAACTCGTGGTCGGCCGGGTCCACCTCCCGCCCGGTGCGCTCGGCGTAGCGGCGCACGTAGTCGGCCTCGCTGGGGATGCCCAGCGACGCGAGGTCGCGTTCGGCCATGCCGCGGAATTCGGCGGAGGTCAGGCGCCAGGGCAGCAGGTGGTAGGCGAAGTCGCCGCGCGGGTCGCCCAGCGTGGACAGCTCCCAATCGAGCACCGCGAGCACGCGCGGCTCGGTGGGGTGGAAGATCAGGTTGTCGAGGCGGAAGTCGCCATGGAAGACGCCGGACAGCGAGGTTGCGGGAAGATGCTGCGGCAGCCACTCGATCAGCCGCTCCATCGCCTCGATCTCCCCGGTGGCCGAGGCGCGGTACTGCTTCGTCCAGCGCTCGACCTGCCGCTGGAAGAAGCCCTCGGGCCGGCCGTAGTCGCCCAGGCCCACCGCCGCCGGGTCCACCGTGTGCAGCGCGGCGATCACGCGGTTCATCTCGTCGTACATCGCGGCGCGCTGCGGCGCCTGCAGCTCGGGCAGGGCCGGGTCCCAGAAGATGCGGCCCTCGACGAAATCCATCAGGTAGAACGGCGCGCCGATCACGCCCGGCTCGTCGCAGTAGCACAGCACCTTCGGCACCGGCACCGCGGTGCCGGCCAGGGCCTGCATCACGCGGTACTCGCGGTCGATGGCATGGGCCGAGGGCAGCAGCACGCCGTCGGGCTTCTTGCGCAGCACGTAGCGCCGGCCCGCGGCGTCGGTGAGGAGGAAGGTGGGATTGGACTGGCCGCCCTGGAACTGCCGGATCCCGGCCAGCGGCGCGAGGCCCGCCACGCGCCCGGCGAGCCACGCGTCGAGCGCGCGCAGGTCGATGCCGGGGGCCGGTGCGCCAGTCATGCCGCTGCCTTCTTGTGCTTGGCCAGTTCCAGCTTCGCGAGCTGCTGGCGGTGCACTTCGTCGGGCCCGTCGGCCAGGCGCAGCAGGCGCGCGGTGGCATAGGCGCTGGCCAGGCCCAGGTCGTTGTTGGTGCCGCCGCCGCCGAACATCTGGATGGCCCAGTCGGTGACCTGGCAGGCCATGGCCGGCACGGCCACCTTGATCATGGCGATGTGGGCCTTGGCCTCCTTGTTGCCGACGGTATCCATCAGGTGCGCGGTCTGCAGCGTCAGCAGGCGCGACTGCTCGATCAGGATGCGGGCCTGCGCGATGCGCTCGCCCCACGGCCCCTGCAGGGCCACCGGCTTGCCGAAGGCCACGCGCGAGAGGCCGCGCTCGCACATCATCTCCAGCGAGCGCTCGGCCAGGCCGATGAGGCGCATGCAGTGGTGGATGCGACCCGGGCCGAGCCGGCCCTGCGCGATCTCGAAGCCGCGGCCCTCGCCGAGCAGCATGTTGGAGGCGGGCACGCGCACGTTCTCGAAGACCACCTCCGAGGCGCGGTCGGGCACGCCGTAGAAGCCGAACACCGCCAGCGGGCGCACGACGCGCACGCCCGGCGCGTCCATGGGCACCAGGATCATGGACTGCTGGCGGTGGCGGTCCGGGTTCTGCGGGTCGGTCTTGCCCATGAAGATGGCGATCTTGCAGCGCGGGTCGGTGCCGTTGGTGGTGTACCACTTGTGGCCATTGAGCACGTAGTCGTCGCCGTCGCGGACGATGGAGGCCTCGATGTTGGTGGCGTCGCTGGAGGCCACGGCCGGCTCGGTCATGGCGAAGCAGGAGCGGATCTCGCCGGCCAGCAGCGGCGTGAGCCAGCGCGCCTGCTGCTCGGGCGTGCCGTAGCGGGCGAGCACCTCCATGTTGCCGGTGTCGGGGGCCGAGCAGTTGAACACCTCGGGCGCGAGGTGGGCGCGGCCCATGACCTCGCACAGCGGTGCGTACTCCAGGTTGGTGAGGCCGGCGCCATGGCCCTTCTCGGGCAGGAACAGGTTCCACAGGCCCGCCGCTCGCGCCAGGGGCTTGAGCTCCTCGATGACCGGGTAGACCGCCCAGGGCCCCAGGCGCTCGGCCTCCTCGTAGTAGCGGCGCTCGTTGGGGTAGATATGTTCGTCCATGAAGGCGAGCAGGCGCTCGCGCAGGGCGACGACATGGGGCGGGAGTTCGAACAAGACAGGCCTTTCTTGGACACCGGACCGCCAGCAGGCGGGGCCGGATTGTCTGACAATCAGGCCATTATCTTCACTACTCTTGAGACGTCAAATTGTCAGACAATTCCGCCTAGAATTTTCTGTCCCCTGCGAGACGCCCTGATGCCCCGCTCCGCCCCCGCCCGCCCGGCGCCCGCCGCCAAGACCCTGCCCGCCAGCAGCCCGGACCGGGTGGCCGCGGTCATCACCCGGGGCCTGCTGCGGCGGGAGTACCTGGTGGGCCAGCGGCTGGTGGAGGCCGACCTCACGGCCCGCCTGGGCGTGGGCCGCAGCACGGTGCGCGAGGCGCTCAAGATCCTGGCCTCGCATGGCGTGGTGGAGATCATTCCGCACCGCGGCGCGGTGGTGCGCGGGCTGACCGCCGAGGACGCGCGCAACCTGCTCGCGGTGCTGGAGGTGCTGACCGGGCTGGCGGCGCGGCTGGCGGCCGGCCGCATCGACCTCAAGGGCCATGCGGCCGCCTTCACCGCGGCGGCGAAGCCCCTGGTCGAGCCGCGCCCCGCCGCGGACCTGCCGCAGCTGCTCGAGGAGCGCGCCCGCTTCTACCAGGTGATGCTCGAGATCGCCGGCAACCCGGAGCTGGTGCGGGCCCTGCCCAGTTGGCAGGCCCACTTGTTCCGCACCCAGTTCTTCACCCTGCTCACGAGGGCCGACCTGGACGCGATGACGCTGGAATACCGCGAGATCGCCGACGCCGTGCTGGCCGGCGACGGCCACCGCGCGGAGAAGGCGGCGCGGCGGCATATCGAGCGGACGGGCGAGCGGACGCTGCCGAGGCTGGCGCGGCCCGGTGGTCGCACCGAGGGGCCGCTTGCAGAAGGTTGCAGATCAAGCTGACCGGCCTGCGCGCCCTCGCCGGGGCCGCCGCGTGCGACGTGCAGGTGGCCTACGCCAAGGGACGGACGTACAAAAGCCCCGCACCCTGGCCAACCCGCAGGACGGCGAGACCGTCCTGCTCGCGGCGATGTCCGCCGGCCAGGGCGATGCGGTGGTGGCCAGCGACGCCCTGGGCTTCGCGAAGTCCGGCTTCCCCTACCCCCCTACCTGCAAGCCGATTCCGAGGCCGGCACGGTGGTCGACGCGATCCGCGCCGCGCGCCATCGTCGGCCACCAGCTCTTCGCACCCTGTCTGCTCACCGCATGGCAGAAGGTCTACGGCGAACTGCCCGGCGGCACGCCGGAGCAGGCGCGCGCGGCGCTGATGCAGCCGGCCTTCCTCGCCGATGTCCAGGCGCGCGAACCGGGCGGGACGGCAGACTTACTCGTCCACCCGCACCACGTCGTCCGGCTCGAACTCGTCGGCCTTCGACGGGTCGCCCACGCCCGAGCGCACCATGGCGGCGGTGGTGTCCGAGGTCTTGATGAAGTACTCGGCGCTGATCAGGTCGAAGAATTTCTGGCCGATCTCGATCTCGGCGAACTCGGCGCGGCGGGAGGGGGTGGAGGTCTGCGTCGTCATGGAAAGAGAAAACCCCGCGGGCGTGGGCCCGGCGGGGTTGTGTGCTGGCGGAGCAGGAGGGATTCGAACCCTCGATACGGTATAACCGTATACCGGATTTCGAGTCCGGCGCATTCGACCACTCTGCCACCGCTCCGTTTTATTCGGTCTCGCGTGGTGCGAAGACCTCGATTCTAGCGCATTCCGCGCCCAGTTCCTTTCAGCCCCCGATCACCGCCAGGCCGCCCAGGTAGGGACGCAGCACCTCCGGCACCGTGACCGAGCCGTCGGCGTTCTGGTAGTTCTCCAGCACCGCCACCAGCGTGCGGCCCACCGCCAGGCCGGAGCCGTTGAGGGTGTGCACCAGCTCGTTCTTGCCGGCCGCCGTCTTGAAGCGCGCCTGCAGGCGGCGGGCCTGGAAGGCCTCGCAGTTGGAGACCGAGCTGATCTCGCGGTAGGTGTCCTGCGCCGGCAGCCAGACCTCCAGGTCGTAGGTCTTGGCCGCGCCGAAGCCCATGTCGCCGGTGCACAGGAGCATCACGCGGTAGGGCAGGCCCAGCTTCTGCAGGATGGCCTCGGCATGGCCCGTCATCTGCTCCAGCGCCTCGTAGCTCTTCTCCGGGTGCACGACCTGCACCATCTCGACCTTGTCGAACTGGTGCTGGCGGATCATGCCGCGCGTGTCGCGCCCGGCGCTGCCCGCCTCGGAGCGGAAGCAGGGCGTGTGCGCGGTCAGGCGGATCGGCAGGTCGGCCTCGGCGACGATCTCGTCGCGCACGAAGTTGGTCAGCGGCACCTCGCTGGTGGGGATCAGGTACAGCGCCGCGTCCTCGGCCACCTCGCCCTCCTGGCCGCCCTTCTTGGCGGCGAACAGGTCACCCTCGAACTTGGGCAGCTGGCCGGTGCCGCGCAGGCTGTCGGCGTTGACGATGTAGGGGGTGTAGCACTCGGTGTAGCCGTGCTCCTCGGTCTGCACGTCCAGCATGAACTGGGCGAGCGCGCGGTGCAGGCGGGCGATGGGGCCCTTCATCACGGTGAAGCGGGCGCCGGCCAGCTTCACGCCGGTCTCGAAGTCCAGGCCGATCTTCTCGCCGATGTCCACGTGGTCGCGGACCGGGAAGTCGAAGGCGCGGGGCTCGCCCCACTCGCGCACCACCACGTTGCCGGCGTCGTCCTGCCCCGGGGGCACGCTCTCGTGCGGCAGGTTCGGCACGGCCAGCAGCAGGGCCTGCAGCTCGGGCTGGATCTGCTCGAGCCGGGCGGCCGAAGCCTCCAGCTCGGTCTTGATGGCGGCAACCTGGGCCATCACCGCGTCGGCCGACTCGCCCTTGGCCTTGAGCTGGCCGATCTGCTTGGACAGCGCGTTGCGCTGGGACTGCAGTTCCTCGGTGCGGGTCTGGAGGGTCTTGCGCTCGGCCTCGAGGCGGCGGAAGGCCTCGACGTCGAGGTAGGGCTGGGGGCTCTTGCGCGCGCTCAGGCGGGCGATGACCGAGTCGAGGTCCTTGCGAAGCAGGCTGATGTCAAGCATCCGCCGATTTTAGGCGGCCGGCCCCGGGGTAGGCCGGTGCCCACGCCCCCCGTCGGGCGCCGCCGACATGCGCAGCCGCAACCGCGGCCTAGGCTGCGGGCCTCTTCCAACTTTCCCGAAAGGACTTCGCCATGCCGAATGAACCGCAGCAGCAACAGCAGCAGGGGGGCGGCCGCCAGGACATGGACAACCCCGGCACGCAGCAGGACCGCGACAAGCTCCAGCAGGAGCAGGGGCGCGGCCAGGCCAGCGGCGGACGCCAGCAGGGCGGCCAGCAGCAGGACTGGGAGCGCCAGCCCTCCGGCGGCCAGGGCCGCCAGGAGGACCGCAGCAACCCCGGCGGCTCACGCCAGGACATGGGCCAGGGCAGCCCGGGCCGCCGCAACACCTGACGAGGCGGTGCGGCCTCGAGGGCCGCCGGGGCCTCAGGCGTACAGCTTGAGGCCCTTGGGCAGCGGGAACTTCACGGTCTCCTGGATGCCCTCCATGCGCCGCACGGCCACCGCGCCGAGCTCGCGGATGCGGGCGATGACTTCCTGCACCAGCACCTCCGGCGCGGACGCCCCGGCCGTGAGGCCAACGCGGGCCTTGCCCTCCAGCCACTGCGGCTGCAGCTCGCCGGCGTTGTCCACCATGTAGGCGGGCACGCCCAGCTTGCGGGCGACTTCGGCGAGGCGGTTGCTGTTGGAGCTGGTGGGGCTGCCCACGACGATCACCACGTCGACCTGGCGGGACATGACCTTGACCGCGTCCTGCCGGTTCTGCGTGGCGTAGCAGATGTCCTGCTGCTTGGGCTTGCGCACGTTCGGGAAGCGGGCCACCACCGCCGCCATGATCTCGGCGGCGTCGTCCACGCTCAGCGTGGTCTGCGTGACCACGGCGAGCTTGTCTTCCTGGGCGGGGCTGACGCGGGCGACATCGGCCACGTCCTCCACCAGGTGGATGCCCGAGTCCAGCTGGCCCATGGTGCCTTCCACCTCGGGGTGGCCCTTGTGGCCGATCATGAGGAACTCGTAGCCCTCCTTGGCCAGCTTGGCCACCTCCACGTGGACCTTGGTGACCAGCGGGCAGGTGGCGTCGAAGACGGAGAAGCCGCGGTCATGCGCCTCGCGCTCCACCGCCTTGCTCACGCCGTGGGCGGAGAAGACCAGGGTGGCGCCGGGCGGCACCTCGGCGAGGTCCTCGATGAAGATGGCGCCCTTGGCCTTGAGGTCGTTGACCACGAAGGTGTTGTGCACGATCTCGTGGCGCACGTAGATCGGCGCGCCGAACTTGGCCAGGGCGGCCTCGACGATGTCGATGGCGCGGTCGACGCCGGCGCAGAAGCCGCGCGGCTCGGCCAGCAGGATCTCGCCGGTGGGGACCGTCATCTCAGAGCACCCCGATGACCCGCGCCTCGAAGGTCACGGGCTGGCCGGCCAGCGGGTGGTTGAAGTCGAACAGCACGGCCTGCGGGTCGCCCTCGTGGCCGACCTGGCGTACGGCGCCGGCGTAGCTGCCCAGGCCGTCGGGCGTGGGGAATTCCACCACGTCGCCGGGGCGGTACTGCTCGTCGGGGTCCCCCATCTGGTTCAGGAGCTTGCGGGCGACCCACTGCACCATCTCCGGGTTGCGCTCGCCGAAGGCGGCGCCCGCGGGCAGCTCGAAGGTCACGTGAGCGCCCTCCTCCAGGCCGATCAGCCGCTCCTCCACCGCGGGCGCGAGTTCGCCCGAGCCCAGGGTGAGCGTGGCGGGCTTGCCGCTGAAGGTGTTGATGATGTCGCCTGCCGGACCGGCGAGGCGGTAGTGCAGCGTGAGGAAGGAGCCCGGTGCAATCCGGGGTGCGCTGGAGGCCATGGGAGTCCCGATAAACTGACCCTCCATTGTAGAAAGCCATGCCCGTCCTCGAACTTCCCGCCGACGCAAGACCCCGCGAGAAGCTGCTGGCCCGCGGCCCCGGCGCCCTTTCCGACACCGAGCTGCTCGCCCTGCTGCTGCGCACCGGGCTGGCGGGCAAGGGCGTGCTGGCGCTGGCGCAGGAGCTGGTGGAGACCTTCGGCGGGCTGGCCGGCCTGCTGCGCGCCGGCGCCGCCGACCTGCAGCGCGTCAAGGGCCTGGGCGGCACCGCCAAGCGCTCGCAGCTGATGGCGGTGCTGGAGCTGGCGCGCCGGGCGATGCAGCAGCAGCTGCGCGAGCGTCCGGCCTTCGAGTCGCCCCGGTCGGTGATGGAGTACCTGCAGCTGCACCTGGCGCACCTGCCGCACGAGGTGTTCGCGGTGATGTTCCTGGACAACCGCCACCACCTGCTGGCGCTGGAGGAGATGTTCCGCGGCACGCTCACGCAGACCAGCGTCTACCCGCGCGAGGTGGTGGTGCGCGCCCTGCACCACCGGGCGGCGGCGGTGGTCCTGGCGCACAACCACCCCACGGGCCATGTCCAGCCCTCCCCGGCCGACGCGGCGCTCACCCAGCTGCTTCGCAGCGCGCTGGGGCTGGTGGACGTGCGGGTGGTCGACCATGTGATCGTCGGCCCCGGCCAGGGCCTGTCGATGGCCGAGCGGGGGTGGCTGTGAAGGCGAACTCCCTGCAGGACCTGAAGGCGATCCAGGCGCACCTGGCGCGCGAGCGCCAGCGCGTGGCCGCCGAGGAGGCCGCCCGGCGCGAGGCGCAGCGGCGCGCCGAGGCGGAGAAGAACCTGTTCCAGCGCGCCGCCGGCGTGGTGCAGCGGCTGCCGCACGACGGCCGCATCGACCCGTTCCGCCGCCCGCCCGCGCCGGTGGCGGTCCAGCAGCAGCTGGACGAGCAGCGCGTGCTGCACGAGGCGCTGTCCGACGAGTTCGACGCCACCACCCTGCTCGACGTGGACGACGCGATGAGCTTCCGCCGCCCCGGCGTGGGGCTGGACGTGACGCGCAAGCTGCGCAAGGGCGAGTGGAGCATCCAGCGCGAGATCGACCTGCACGGCCTGCGCCGCGAGGACGCGCGCGAGGCGCTGGCGCACTTCATCCGCGAGTCGCACCGCCAGGGCATCCGCTGCGTGCGGGTGGTGCACGGCAAGGGCCTGGGCTCGCCGGGGAAGACGCCGGTGCTCAAGGGCCGGGTGCAGAGCTGGCTGACCCAGAAGAACCAGGTCCTGGCCTTCGTCCAGGCCCGCGCGTCCGAGGGCGGCGCGGGGGCGCTGGTGGTGCTGCTGCGGCCGTCGCAGGGCCCGGGCTGACCGGCTGGCGGGCCCGGCGGCCGGCAGGCTTCAGCCCGGCCGGTTGCGCATCCAGTCCGCCGTCTGCATGAAGGCGTCGTAGAGGCGCTCACGCAGCTGCGGCTCGATGCCGACCTCGCCCATGGCCTGGTCCATGCACGCCACCCACTGGTTGCGCTCCTGGATGCCGATGGCGAACGGCAGGTGCCGCGCGCGCAGCATCGGGTGGCCGTGCTTCTCGACGTACAGCTGCGGCCCGCCCAGCCACCCGCACAGGAACAGGAACAGCTTGTCGCGGGCGCTCGCCAGGTCGGGGCCGTGGCTGGCGCGCAGCGCGGCGTAGCGCGGCTCCAGGTCCATCAGGTCGTAGAAGCGGTCCACCAGCGCGCGCACCGCCGGCTCGCCGCCGATGAAGCTGAACGGGGTCTCGCCCTCGGGGGTGTCGTCGTCGATGTCCTCGGTACTCATGCCCGCGATTGTCGCGGCTCGCCGCCGCCCACGAATGAGGTGCATCAACCATGCCCCACAATCCCGGGCATGCGCATCCTCGGCATCGACCCCGGCCTGCAGACCACCGGCTTCGGCGTGGTCGACGTGGACGGCCACGCCCTGCGCTACGTGGGCAGCGGCACCATCCAGACTACCCACCTGCCCCGCGGCGACCTGCCGGCGCGGCTGAAGGTGCTGTTCGACGGCATCTCCCAGCTGCGCGAACGCTACGCGCCCGACGAGGCGGCGATCGAGATCGTCTTCGTCAACGCCAACCCGCAGTCCACGCTGCTGCTCGGCCAGGCGCGCGGCGCCTGCATCACCGCCCTGGTGGCGGGCGGGCTGCCGGTGGCCGAGTACACCGCGCTGCAGATGAAGCGCGCCATCGCCGGCCACGGGCGCGCCGGCAAGCCGCAGGTGCAGGCCATGGTGCAGCGGCTGCTCACCCTGCCCGGCCTGCCCGGCCCGGACGCGGCCGATGCCCTGGGCCTGGCCGTCACCCACGCCCATGCCGGCCAGGCCATCGCCCGGCTCGCGCAGGCCGCCGACCGCGTGCGCCGCAATACCGGCGCCTACAAGGCCGGCCGCGCGGTCTGACCCCCGCCGCGGCCCGGCCACGGCCACGCGCTTGCCTGAGCGCTTGCCTGAGCGCTTGCGTCAGCGCTTGCCGGGCGGCACCCAGCCCGGGGCCTTGCCCGGGGGGTGCCAGCCGGGCGGCTTGCCGGGCGGGTGCCAGTCCGGCGGCGGAGGCGCCGGTGGCGGTGGCGGTGGCGGTGGCGGTGGCGGTGGCGGTGGCGGTGGCGGTGGCGGTGGCGGTGGCGGTGGCGGTGGCGGTGGCGGCGGCGGCGGCGGCGGCGGCGGCGGCGGCGGGGGTGGTGGTGGCGGCGCATCCCCCACGCCCAGCGAGTACAGCAGCCGGTTCGGCGAGCCCGGCCCCGGGTTGCCCACCACGCCCGTCGTGGCGGTGCCGGTGATGACGGCGGCGACCTCCTCGGCCGAGGCGCCGGGCCGCACCTGCAGCACCAGCGCCGCGACGCCCGCCACATGCGGCGAAGCCATCGAGGTCCCGCTCATGAGGAGGCTGCCGGTCGGCGAGGTGCTGCTGGCCGAGCGGATGCCGACCCCCGGCGCGAACACGTCCACGCACGCGCCGTAGTTGGAGAACGAGGCTCGCGCATCGTTGCTGGCGGTGGCGCCCGCCGTCAGCGCCGAGGGCGCGCGCGCGGGCGAGCCGTTGCAGGCGTTGGCGTTGGAGTTGCCGGCGGCCACGGCCACCGTGATGCCGCGCGCGGTGGCGCGGGCGATGGCCGAGTCCAGCGCGGTCGACGCGCCCCCGCCGAGCGACATGTTGATCACCGACGGCCGCGGCGCGTTGGCCGCCACCCAGTCGACGCCGGCGATCACGCCGCTGGTGGACCCCGAGCCCCCGCAGCCGAGGACGCGCACCGGCACCAGGATCACCTGCTTGGCCACGCCATAGGTGGTGCCGCCCACCGTGCCCGCGACGTGCGTGCCGTGGCCCACGCAGTCGCTGGTGCCGCGGCCGTCGTTGATCACGGTGAAGCCCGGCGCGGTGCGGCCGGCGAAGTCCTGGTGCCCGGCGAACAGCCCGGTGTCCAGGATGTAGGCCCGCACGCCGGCACCGGTGGCCGTGTAGGTGTAGCGCTGGTCCAGCGGCAGCGCGCGCTGGTCGATGCGGTCCAGGCCCCAGGGCGGATTGGGCTGCACCGACTGGCTCGCGTACATCGGCTGGTCCTCCTCGACCAGCACCACCTCGGCGTGGGCGCGCATGTCCGCCACGAAGTCGTCGGCGCGCTGCGCCGGCACCCGCGCGGCGAAGCCGTTGACGGCGACGGCGTAGGTGAAGGTCACCTCCCCGCCGTAGGGCCGCACCGCGGAGACCGAGAGGTCGGCGCCGGTGACCGAGCCCTCCCGCAGCAGGACGATGAAGGTGCGCGTGGCCGCGGCCTTGGCGATCGCCTCGGCCGGCGGCTCGCCCGGAGGGCCGCCTCCGCCGCCGCAACCGGCCAGCGCCAGCAGGACGGCCGCGCACACCGCGTTGCATCGCCACAGCCGCGCGCCGGGATGGGAGCCTGTCTTCATGGAGACCTCGTTTCTTCAAGGGGTTGAAGGACGGCCGCGGGGACACGCAGGCAGCCGGCCGCCCGGGGTCGGCCAGGGCGACCCGGTGAAGGAGCGAGGGGGATGGGGCGAGTTTTGCGCGGGCGTGCGTTACACGCGCAACGCTCGGCACGGCCGCGCGGGACGTGCGCAGGAAGTCACGGGCAGGGGGGGTAGCCGGCCGGTCAGGCCAGCCGCTCGAGGATGAGGACCGCGAAGAAACCGAACGCCGCGATCAGCGTCCACTTGAGGATGACGAGGCCCCAGTGCCGGAAGCGGACCTGGCCGGTGCCGGCGTAGAACGCGAAGCACACGCCCGCTGCCAGCAGCAGGAGCATCAGGGACCAGCGGAACAGAAGCATGGCCGCGGTCCTTGGCGCCTCACCAGGCGCGGGCGGGCTGGGCGAAGCCGGCGGGGGCCTGGCGCTCGTCCTCGAAGCTCACGATCTCGTAGCTGGCGGGCTGGGCGAGCAGCGCGCGCAGCAGCTTGTTGTTCATGGCGTGGCCGGAGCGGAACGCGGTGTAGGCCGCCAGCAGGGGCTTGCCGACCACGTACAGGTCGCCGATGGCGTCGAGGATCTTGTGCTTGACCAGTTCGTCGTCGTAGCGAAGGCCGTCGGCATTGAGCACGCGCCAGTCGTCCATGACCACCGCGTTGTCGAGGCCGGCGCCCAGGCCCAGGCCGTTGGCGCGCAGCATCTCCACGTCCTTGGTGAAGCCGAAGGTGCGGGCACGGGCGATGTCGCGGCTGTAGTTGTCACGCCCCAGGTCGAACTCGTAGCGCTGGCCGGTGGCGTCGACCACGCGGTGCGCGAAGTCGATCTCGAAACTGAGCTTGTAGCCGTGGTACGGCTCCAGGCGCGCCCACTTGAGGTTGTCGCCCTCGCCTTCGCGCACTTCCACCGGCTGCAGCACGCGGATGAAGCGCTTGGGCGCCTTCTGCAGCTCGATGCCGGCGCTTTGCAGCAGGAAGACGAAGGAGGAGGAGGAGCCGTCGAGGATGGGGACTTCCTCGGCGGTGATGTCGACGTAGAGGTTGTCCAGGCCCAGGCCGCAGGCCGCCGACATCAGGTGCTCGATGGTGTGGACCTTGGCACCGCCATTCGAGATGGTGGAGGCCATGCGCGTGTCGGTCACGGCGGTGGCCGACACCGGGATGTCCACCGGCTGGGCGAGGTCGACGCGGCGGAACACGATGCCCGTGTCCGGCGGCGCCGGCCGCAGCGTCAGCTCGACCCTCTGGCCACTGTGCAGGCCCACGCCGACGGCGCGGGTGAGGGTCTTGAGGGTACGTTGCTGCAGCATGCCCGCGATTTTAATGAGGAGGCACTAACCTTCCCCGGCAAGGGAATTGATCACGGCGATAGCCCCCTTCCTCGCGGAAGGGGGCCCCCGGCGATCAGTCCGCCTGCTTGCGCAGGAAGGCCGGGATCTCGTAGTCGTCCATGCCGCCGGAGGCCAGCGCGTCGACCTTGGCGGCGGCGGTGGTGCGGTTGGTGCGCCAGACGCTGGGCACGCTCAGGTTGCCGTAGTCGTTGCCGGCGGCGGCGGTCGCGGCGGTGGCCAGGCCGGAGGCGGGCTGGACGCCCACGCTGCCCATGCCGCCCATGCCGGAGACCTGGAACGGCACGTTGTCGGTGCCGGTGCGCAGGACCTGCAGCGGGGGCGCGGTGCGGCGGACCTGGCCCTGGCGGGACAGGCCGGTGGCCACCACGGTCACGCGGACCTGGTCACCCAGGCTGTCGTCGTAGGCCGTGCCGTAGATCACGTGGGCGTCCGGCGAGGCGCAGGCGCGGATGGTGGTCATGGCCAGCTTGGACTCCGACAGCTTCAGGCTGCCCTTGGCGGCGGTGATCAGCACCAGCACGCCCTTGGCGCCGGACAGGTCGATGCCCTCCAGCAGCGGGCAGGCCACGGCCTGCTCGGCGGCCAGGCGGGCGCGGTCCGGGCCGGAGGCCACGGCGGTTCCCATCATGGCCTTGCCGGGCTCGCCCATCACGGTGCGCACGTCCTCGAAGTCCACGTTCACGTGGCCGGGGACGTTGATGATCTCGGCGATGCCGCCGACCGCGTTCTTCAGCACGTCGTTGGCGTGGGCGAAGGCCTCGTCCTGGGTGATGTCGTCGCCCAGCACCTCGAGCAGCTTCTCGTTCAGCACCACGATCAGCGAGTCGACATTGGCTTCGAGTTCGGCCAGGCCGTTGTCGGCGTTGGTCATGCGGCGGCCGCCCTCCCAGTCGAAGGGCTTGGTCACCACGCCCACGGTCAGGATGCCCATTTCCTTGGCCACGCGGGCGATCACCGGCGCGGCGCCGGTGCCGGTGCCGCCACCCATGCCGGCGGTGATGAACAGCATGTGCGCGCCGGAGATCGCCTCGCGGATGCTCTCGACGGCGGCCTCGGCCGCCTCACGGCCCTTCTCGGGCTTGGAGCCGGCGCCCAGGCCGGTCTGCCCGAGCTGGATGGTCTTGTGGGCCGCGGTGCGCGCCAGGGCCTGGGCATCGGTGTTGGCGTTGATGAATTCGACGCCCTGGACCGCACGCTCGATCATGTGCTCGACGGCGTTGCCGCCGCCGCCGCCCACCCCGATCACCTTGATCTGGGTGCCCATGTTGAATTCCTCGACTTCGATCATCTCGATGCTCATTGCTAACTCCTCGAATGCTTGCAGTTGCCGGTTGGACTAGATTGTTTTTCGGGTAACCAGGGTGGCCGTCAGGCCGGGGCGGGGGGTGCTGCAGGGCAACATCGCCCCCGCCGTCGTCGAACCGGCGGGCTTCCGCGCGCGAGCCAGATGCGGGCTTGCGGCATCAGAAGTTCCCCACGATGAATTCCTTGAGGCGGCCGAAGGCCGTCTTCACCGAGCCGCTCTTTTGCGCCACCTTCTGCCCGCGCACGCGGGCCAGGCGCGCTTCCTCGAGCAGGCCCATGACGGTGGCCGCGCGCGGCTGGGCCACCATGTCGGACAGGGCGCTGGCGTACTTCGGCACGCCGCGGCGCACCGGCTTGAGGAAGATGTCCTCGCCCAGTTCCACCATGCCCGGCATGACGCTGGAGCCGCCGGTGATCACGATGCCCGAGCCGAGGACCTCCTCGTAGCCGGACTCGCGGATCACCTGCTGCACCAGCGAGTAGATCTCCTCGATGCGCGGCTCGATCACGCCGGCCAGCGCCTGCTTGGACAGCATGCGCGGGCCGCGGTCGCCCAGGCCGGGCACTTCCACCTGCTGCTCGGGGTCGGCCAGCAGCTGCTTGGCGAAGCCGGCCTCCACCTTGATGTCCTCGGCATCCTTGGTCGGGGTGCGCAGGGCCATCGCGATGTCGCTGGTGATCAGGTCGCCGGCGATCGGGATCACCGCGGTGTGGCGGATCGCGCCCCCGGTGAAGATCGCCACGTCGGTGGTGCCGGCGCCGATGTCCACCAGCGCCACGCCCAGCTCCTTCTCGTCGGCGGTGAGCACCGACATGCTGGAGGCCAGCGGGTTCAGCAGCAGCGTCTCGACCTCCAGGCCGCAGCGGCGCACGCACTTGATGATGTTCTCCGCCGCGCTCTGCGCGCCGGTGACGATGTGCACCTTGGCCTCCAGGCGGATGCCGCTCATGCCGATCGGCTCCTTCACGTCCTGGCCGTCGATCACGAACTCCTGCGGCTCGACCAGCAGCAGGCGCTGGTCGGTGGAGATGTTGATGGCGCGGGCGGTCTCGACCACGCGGGCCACGTCGGCCGGCGTGACCTCCTTGTCCTTCACCGCCACCATGCCGCTGGAGTTGATGCCGCGGATGTGGCTGCCGGTGATGCCGGTGTAGACCCGGGTGATCTTGCAGTCCGCCATCAGCTCGGCCTCTTTCAGCGCCTGCTGGATGCTCTGGACGGTGGCGTCGATGTTCACCACCACGCCGCGCTTGAGGCCGTTGGACGGCGCCACGCCCAGGCCGGCGAGCTTGAGCTCGCCGCCGGGCATGACCTCGGCCACCACCGCCATCACCTTGGCGGTGCCGATGTCCAGGCCGACGACCAGGTCCTTGTATTCCTTTGCCATAGATCCCTCTGCTGGTCCTCTTTATTTCTTCTGCGCGTCCGCACTCACGGTGCTGACGCCCCTCAATCGGATGGCATAGCCGTCGGCATGCCTCAGGTCGGCCGCGACCACCGCCTCGGCCCGGCGGCCGTAGCGCGAGGCCGCCTGCGTGATCGTGTCGACGAAGCGGCGCACGCGCGCCAGCACCTCGTCCTGCGTGCCGCGGCCCATCTCGATGGTGGCGCCCGTGTCGAGCCGGGCCTGCCAGCTGCCGCGGGCGGTGAGCACCAGCTGCGAGACCTCCAGGTCCAGCGGCTCGAACGCCGGCGCCAGCGCCCGGTACATCGCCAGCACCTGGGCCGACTGGTCCTGCGGGCCGGCCAGGCGCGGCAGGTCCTCGTCCTCGATGTCGCCGGGGTTGGCCTCGAAGACCTCGCCGAAGCTGTTCACCAGCGTGGTCTCGCCCTCGGCGCCCCAGAAGGCCACCGGCCGGTGCTCCTGCAGCACCACGCGCAGGCGGTTGGGGAACTCGCGGCGCACCGTGGCCTCGCGCACCCAGGGCACCTGCAGGAAGGCCTCGCGCGCGGCGCGCAGGTCGGCGGTGAAGAAGTTGCCGGCGATGCGCGGCGCCACGTTGGCGCGCACCGTCGCGACGCTGTTGTGGGTGACGTCGCCCACCACCGTGATGCGGCCCAGCGCGAACGCCGGGTGCCGCAGCGCCCACCAGGCCAGCGCCGCGACGACCAGCGCGCCGCAGGCCACGAACAGGATCGTGGCGGTGGCGTTCATGAGTCGCACGTCGAGCGGCTGGGGGGTGGCGGCAGCGGTCACGGCGCGGCGTCCTCCCGGGCGGATTGGTCGAGCGAGGCCGAGGCGAGCAGCTGCACGCACAGGTCCTCGTAGCTGATGCCGGCGGCGCGCGCCGACATGGGCACCAGCGAGTGGCCGGTCATGCCCGGCGAGGTGTTGATCTCCAGCAGGTAGGGCGTGCGGGTGGCGGCGTCGATCATCACGTCGACGCGGCCCCAGCCGCGGCAGCCCAGCACCTGGTAGGCCCGCAGCACCATCGCCTGGATGGCGGCCTCCTCGCCCGCGGGCAGGCCGCAGGGCACGAGGTACTGCGTGTCGTCGCTGAAGTACTTGTTCTGGTAATCGTAGTTGCCGCCGGGCGCGACGATGCGGATCACCGGCAGCGCGCGGGCGCCGTCGCCGGTGCCCAGCACCGGGCAGGTGACCTCGTCGCCGGCGATGAACTGTTCGCACAGCACGTCGCAATCAAGCGCCGCGGCGGCCTCGACGGCGGCGGCCATCTGCGCCGCGTCGGTCACCTTGGCCAGGCCGATCGAGGAGCCCTCGCGCGCCGGCTTGACGATCAGGGGCAGGCCCAGCTCGCCCGGCACCGCCGCCACCTGGGCCGGCGTGTAGGCGCCCTTGCGAAGCAGCACGTAGCGCGGCGTGGAGATGCCTTCGTGCATCCACACCCGCTTGGTCATGGTCTTGTCGATGGCGATGGACGAGGCCATCACGCCCGAGCCGGTGTACGGAATGCCCAGGAGCTCCAGCGCGCCCTGCACCGTGCCGTCCTCGCCGAAGCGGCCATGCAGCGCGATGAAGGCGCGGGCGAAGCCCTTGGCCTTGAGCTCGGACAGGTCGCGCTCGGCGGGGTCGAAGGCATGGGCGTCCACGCCCTTGCCCTGCAGGGCCTTGAGCACGCCGCTGCCGGACATGAGCGACACCTCGCGCTCCGCGGAGCGCCCTCCCATCAGGACGGCGACCTTGCCGAAATCCTGCACATTGACCTGCGCGTTGACGGTCATGCGCCGCCTCCCATTTCAACCAACTTGGCGGGCACCCCGCCGATCGATCCTGCGCCCATGCACATGACCACGTCGCCGTCGCGGGCCATCTCCCGGATGGCGCCGGGCATGTCGGCGATGTCGTCGACGAAGACCGGCTCCACCTTCCCCGCCACGCGCACCGCGCGGGCCAGCGAGCGGCCGTCGGCGGCCACGATCGGGGCTTCGCCGGCGGCATAGACCTCGGCGAGCAGCACGGCGTCGGCCATGCCGATGGACTTCACGAAATCCTCGAAGCAGTCGCGCGTGCGGGTGTAGCGGTGCGGCTGGAAGGCCAGCACCAGGCGGCGGCCCGGGAACGCGCCGCGCGCGGCGGACAGCGTGGCCGCGAGTTCGACCGGGTGGTGGCCGTAGTCCTCGATCACATGGAACGTGCCGCCGCCATTGGCCGCGCGCACCGGCAGGTCGCCATAGCTCTGGAAGCGGCGGCCCACGCCGCGGAACTCGGCCAGCGCCTTGAGCAGGGCCTCGTCGGGGATGCTCAGTTCCACCGCCACCGCGATCGCGGACAGCGCGTTCAGCACGTTGTGGTGGCCGGCCAGATTGAGCCGGACCTGCAGGTCCGGCAGCGTGACGCCGTTGCGCCGCTGCACGGTGAAATGCATCTGCGGGCCCACGGCGCGGATGTCGACGGCGCGCACCTGGGCGTCCTCGCTCACGCCGTAGCTGGTCACCGGGCAGTTCACCTGCTCCAGGATCTCGCGCACCGCGGGGTCGTCCACGCACAGGATGGCGGTGCCGTAGAACGGCATGCGGTGCAGGAAGTCGACGAAGGCCTTCTTCAGCTTGCCGAAGTCATGGCCATAGGTCTCCATGTGGTCGGCGTCGATGTTGGTCACCACCGACATCACCGGCATCAGGTTCAGGAACGAGGCGTCGGACTCGTCGGCCTCGACCACGATGTAGTCGCCCGCGCCCAGCTTGGCGTTGGCGCCGGCGGAATTCAGGCGGCCTCCGATCACGAAGGTCGGGTCCAGCCCGCCCTCGGCCAGCACGCTGGCCACCAGGCTGGTGGTGGTGGTCTTGCCGTGCGTGCCGGCGATGGCGATGCCCTGCTTCAGGCGCATCAGCTCGGCCAGCATGATGGCGCGCGGCACGATGGGGATGTGGCGCTTGCGCGCGGCCACCACCTCGGGGTTGTCGGCCTGCACCGCGGTCGACGTGACCACCGCGTCGGCGCTGGCGATGTTGGCCTCGGCATGGCCCACGTAGGTGGTGATGCCCAGGCCCTGCAGGCGGCGCAGCGTGGCGCTGTCGGCGATGTCGGAGCCGGAGATGGCATAGCCCAGGTTGCGCAGCACCTCGGCGATGCCGGACATGCCCGAGCCGCCCACGCCGACGAAATGAATGTGCTTGATCGCGTGCTTCATGCGGCGAGCTCCTCGCAGGCGGCCACGATGTCGTCGGTGGCGTGGGTCTTGCTCAATGTCCTGGCGGCTTCGGCGCGTTTCACGAGTTCTTCACGGGTCACGGTTTGCACGAGGCGGGCGATGGCCTCGGCGGTCAGTTCGGCCTGCGGCAGCAGCCAGCCGCCGCCGGCGTCGACCACGAACTTCGCGTTGGTGGTCTGGTGGTCGTCCACCGCATGGGGGAAAGGCACGTAGGCCGCGGCGGCGCCCACCGCCGCGAGCTCGGTCACGGTGCTGGCGCCGGCGCGGCAGATGATCAGGTCCGCTTCGGCGAAGGCCGAGGCGGTGTCCTCGATGAAGGGGGTGCACTCGGCCAGCACGCCGGCGGCGGCGTAGTTGGCGCGCAGCGCGTCGATCTGCTGGCTGCCGCTCTGGTGCAGCACATGGGGGCGGTGGCCGGAGGGGATCAGGGCCAGGGCCTGGGGGACCAGGTCGTTGAGCGCCTTGGCGCCCAGGCTGCCACCGACCACCAGCAGCTTCAGCGGGCCGCTGCGCCCGGCGAAGCGCTCGGCCGGCGCGGGCTGGTTCAGGAAGCCCTCGCGCAGCGGGTTGCCGACCCAGGCGGCCTTGGGCAGCACGTTCGGGAAGGCGGTGAAGGTGCGGTCGGCCACGCCGGCCAGCACCCGGTTGGCCATGCCGGCGCGCGAGTTCTGCTCGTGCAGCACCAGCGGCTTGCCAAGCAGCACGCCCATCATCCCGCCGGGGAAGGTGATGTAGCCGCCCAGGCCGATCACCACGTCGGGCTTGACTCGGCGCACCACCTGCAGGCTCTGCCAGAAGGCGCGCAGCAGGCGCAGCGGCAGCAGCACCAGGGTCTTGAGGCCCTTGCCGCGCACGCCGCCGAAGGCCACCGGCTCGAAGGCGAAGCCCCGCGGCGGCACCAGGCGGCTTTCCATGCTGCCGGGGGCGCCGAGCCAGTGCACGGACCAGCCCCTGGCGCGCAGGGCCTCGGCCACGGCCAGGCCCGGGAAGATGTGGCCGCCGGTGCCGCCGGCCATCACGAGCGCGGTGCGGGAGAGGTTCGCGGTTTTCACGGCCGCCCTCCCCGCATGATCACGCGGTTCTCGTAGTCGATCCGCAGGACGACCGCGAGCGCGACGAGGTTCATCAGGATGGCCGAGCCGCCGTACGACATCAGGGGCAGCGTGAGGCCCTTGGTGGGCAGCGCGCCGAGGTTCACGCCCATGTTGATGAAGGCCTGGAAACCGATCCAGATGGCCACGCCCTGGGCCACCAGGCCGGCGAAGAGGCGGTCCATGGCGACGGCCTGGCGGCCGATGTGCATGACGCGGCGGGTCAGCCAGAAGAAGGCGAGGATCACCGCGACGATGCCGACGAAGCCGAACTCCTCGCCGATCACGGCGAGCAGGAAGTCGGTATGCGCCTCGGGCAGCCAGTGCAGCTTCTCGACGCTGCCGCCCAGGCCGACGCCGAAGACTTCGCCGCGGCCGATGGCGATCAGCGCATGCGACAGCTGGTAGCCCTTGCCCAGGGCGTGCTTCTCGTCCCAGGGATTCAGGTAGGCGAAGATGCGCTCGCGCCGCCACTCGGACATCGCGATCATCATCCCGAAGGCCACCAGCAGCACCGCGGCGATCAGGAAGAACATGCGGGCATTCACCCCGCCGAGGAACAGGATGCCCATGGCGATGATCGCGATCACCATGAAGGCGCCCATGTCGGGTTCGGCCAGCAGGGTCACGCCGACCAGGGCCACGGCCACCGCCATCGGCAGCACCGCGCGGAAGAAGCGCTCCTTGACCTCCATCTTGCGGACCATGTAGTTGGCCGCGTAGAGGACGGTGGCGAACTTGGCCAGCTCCGAGGGCTGGAAGTTCATGATGCCCAGCGAGATCCAGCGGCGCGCGCCGTTGACCACGGTGCCGATGCCGGGGACCAGCACGGCGACCAGCAGCACCAGCGAGCCCACGAACAGCCAGGGCGCGTAGCGTTCCCAGGTGGCCACCGGCACCTGGAAGGCGATCAGCGCGGCGACGAAGGCCATGGCCAGCGCCATCGAATGGCGGACCAGGAAGTAGGTGTTGGTGTAGCGGCCGAAGCGGGGGTTGTCCGGCATCGCCACCGAGGCGGAATAGACCATCACCAGGCCGAAGGCCATGAGGCCGACCACGATCCAGACCAGGGCCTGGTCGAACAGCTCGACCCGCACGCCGGCGCCGGGGCGGGCGAAGCCTGTGCCGCGCACGGGCATGGGGATGTCGTCGCGCGGGGCGCCGGCGATCCACTGCGCGAGGCGGGCCGGGATGAAATTCATTCGTCCCCCCCGAGCATCGTCCCGGCCTCGTCGGCCAGCGCCTCGACCGCGGCGCGGAAGACCTCGGCGCGGTGGCCGTAGTCGCGGAACATGTCGAAGCTGGCGCAGGCGGGCGACATCAGCACCGCGTCGCCGGCGTGGGCGCGCTCGGTGGCGGCGCGCACGGCGTCCTCCATCGAGGCGGCGTCGACCAGGGCCACGCCCGCGCCTTCGAGCGCGGCGCGGATCAGGGGCGCGTCGCGGCCGATCAGGACGACGGCGCGGGCATGGCGGGCGATCGGCCCGGCCAGCGGCGAGAAGTCCTGGCCCTTGCCCTCGCCGCCCAGGATCACCACCAGCTTGCGCTCGGCGCCCAGGCCGGCCAGCGCGGCGACCGTGGCGCCGACGTTCGTGCCCTTGCTGTCGTCGAAGTACTCGACCTCGTTGAGGATGCCCACCGGCTCGACCCGGTGCGGCTCGCCGCGGTACTCGCGCAGGCCGTACAGCATGGGCGCGAGCGGGCAGCCCGCGGCGCTGGCCAGGGCCAGCGCCGACAGGGCGTTGATCGCGTTGTGGCGGCCGCGGATGCGAAGCGCCTCGGCCGGCATCAGGCGCTGGATGTGGATCTCTTCCTCCTCGCCCCGGCGGCGCTTGAGGGTTTCATCGGCGTCCTGCGCGCGCACCAGCCAGGCCATGCCGTTCACGACCTCGATGCCGAAGTCGCCGGGGCGGCGGGGCATGTCGCCGCCGAAGGTGACGTGGGCGCGCTGCTCGTACTTGCCGCCCTTGAGGCGCACCGGCGCGGGCAGCATGGCCATGACCACCGGGTCCTCGCGATTGAGCACCATCGTGCCCTCGGCACCGAAGATGCGGGCCTTGGCCGCGGCATAGGCGTCCATGCCGCCGTGCCAGTCCAGGTGGTCCTGGCTGATATTGAGCACGGTGGCGGCGGTGGGCTCGAAGCCGGCCACGCCTTCGAGCTGGAAGCTGGAAAGCTCCAGCACCCAGGCCTGCGGCAGGGCCTGCGCCTCGAGCTTGGCGGTGAGCGTGTCCAGCAGCGAGGGGCCGATGTTGCCGGCCACCGCGACGCTGCGGCCGGCGCGCTCGACGAGCTGGCCGGTCAGCGAGGTGACGGTGGTCTTGCCGTTGGTGCCGGTGACGGCCAGCACCGCCGGGTGGTAGCCGCCCTCGGCGCGCAGCGCGGCGAGGGCCTCGGTGAACAGGTCCAGCTCGCCGCCGGTGCGCAGGCCGCGCGCGCGCGCGGCGTCGAGCACCGGGGCCACCTGCTGGGGCGACAGGCCGGGGCTGCGGAAGACGGCGTCCACGCCGTCCACCAGCGCCGCATCGAAGGCGCCGGCGACGAAGGCCGCGCCCGGCACCTGCTCGCGCAGGGCCTGCAGGTGCGGCGGCGCCTCGCGGGTGTCGGCCACCGTCACGCGCGCGCCCTGGCGGGCGCACCAGCGCGCCATCGCCAGCCCGGAGATGCCGAGGCCGAGGACGAGGCAGTGGCGGTCCTGGAGACTCATGTTCTTACCGCAGCTTCAGGGTGGACAGGCCGACCAGGCACAGGAGCATGGTGATGATCCAGAAGCGGACCACGACCTGGGTCTCCTTCCAGCCGCTCTTCTCGAAGTGGTGGTGCAGGGGCGCCATCTTCAGGATGCGGCGGCCCTCGCCGTAGCGCTTCTTGGTGTACTTGAAGTACATGACCTGGGCCATCACCGAGAGGGCTTCGACCACGAAGACGCCGCCCATGATGGCCAGCACGATCTCCTGGCGAACGATCACCGCGATGGTGCCCAGCGCGCCGCCCAGGGCCAGCGCGCCGACGTCGCCCATGAAGACCTGCGCCGGGTAGGCGTTGAACCAGAGGAAGGCCAGGCCCGCGCCAGCCATCGCGGCGCAGAAGATCAGGAGCTCGCCGGAGCCGGGGATGTAGGGGAACAGCAGGTACTTGGAGTAGACCGAGCTGCCGGTGACATAGGCGAACACGCCCAGCGCCGAGCCCACCATGACCACCGGCATGATGGCCAGGCCGTCCAGGCCGTCGGTGAGGTTCACCGCATTGCTCGAACCCACGATGACCAGGTAGGTCATGATCACGAAGCCGAACACGCCCAGGGGGTAGCTCACTTCCTTGAAGAAGGGCACCAGCAGGCCGGCCTTGGGCGGCAGGTCCACGTCGAAGCCGGACTTCACCCAGGTGAAGAACAGCTCCACCACCTTCAGGTTGGAGCTCTCGGAAATGGAGAACACCAGGTAGACCGCGGCGATCAGGCCGATGACGGATTGCCAGAAGTACTTCTCGCGCGAGCGCATGCCCTCCGGGTCCTTGCGCACGACCTTGCGCCAGTCGTCCGCCCAGCCGATCATGCCGAAGCCCAGGGTGACGATCAGCACGATCCAGACGAAGCGGTTGGCGAGGTCGAACCACAGCAGCGTGGCGACGGCGATCGACAGCAGCACCAGCACCCCGCCCATGGTGGGCGTGCCGCTCTTGGACAGGTGCGACTGCATGCCGTAGCCGCGGACCGGCTGGCCGATCTTCAGCTCGGTCAGGCGGCGGATCACCCAGGGGCCCGCGACCAGGCCGATCAGCAGCGAGGTCAGGGCGGCCATCACCGCGCGGAAGGTGAGGTACTGGAAGACCCGCAGGAAGCCGAATTCCGGCGAGATCGATTGCAGCCAGATGGCGAGGCTCAGCAGCATCAGGCCTGTTCCTTTTCTTCTCGGGCGCGGGCGGTGATCGCGTCGACCACCCGCTCCATCTTCATGAACCGCGAGCCCTTGACCAGCACGCTGGCGGCTTGCGGAAGGTGTTGCAGCACCGCGGCCTGCAGGGCCTCGATGCGCTCGAAATGCGTGCCGCCCATGGCGCGCGACTGCTCGCCCAGGGTGAACAGCGCGGGGATGCCGCGCTCGCGGGCATAGGCGCCCACCTCGGCGTGGAACTGCGGGCCCTGGTCGCCGACCTCGCCCATGTCGCCCAGCACCAGCAGCTGCGGGCCGGGCAGGTCGGCCAGCACGTCGACGGCGGCGCGCGCGGAATCGGGGTTGGCGTTGTAGGTGTCGTCCACCACGGTGAGCTCGCGGCCCCCCACGACCACGGACAGCGCGCGCGAGCGGCCCTTGACCGGCTCGAACGCGGACAGGCCCGCGGCGATGGCGGCCAGCGGCGCGCCCGCGGCCAGGGCGCAGGCGGTGGCGGCCAGGGCGTTGACGACGTTGTGGCGGCCGGCGATATGGAGCTGGAAATCGACCGGGCCGGCCGGGGTCTTCGCCCGTACCACCCAGTGTCCGTGTTGCCATTCAGACCCGGCCAGAAGGATGTCGGCGCCGTCGGCGGCACCGAACGTGAGGCAGGCGCGCGGCCCGGCCAGCGAGGCCCACAGCGCGCTGAATTCGTCGCCGGCGGGGAAGATCGCCGTGCCGTTGGGGGCGAGCGCCTCGAACACCGAGCCGTTCTCGCGGGCCACGGCCTCGACCGTGGCCATGAACTCCTGGTGCTCGCGCTGCGCGTTGTTGACGAGGGCCACCGTGGGCTTGGCGATGCCGGCGAGGTAGGCGATCTCGCCCGGGTGGTTCATGCCCAGTTCGAGCACACCCACGCGGTGGGAGGCGTCCAGGCGCAGCACCGTCAGCGGCAGGCCGATGTCGTTGTTCAGGTTGCCCTGCGTGGACAGGGCGGCCTCGCCGTGCCAGGCCCGCAGGATCGCGGCCACCATCTGCGTGACGGTGGTCTTGCCGTTGCTGCCGGTGATGGCGACCAGGGGCAGCCTGAACTGCGAACGCCAGCCGGCGGCCAGGCGGCCCAGCGCGAGGCGGGTGTCGTCCACCTCGATGCCGCTCAGGCCGGCGGGGATGCGGCCGCGGTGCGCCAGCACGGCGGCTGCGCCCTTGGCGGCGGCCTCGGCCAGCAGGTCGTTGGCGTCGAAGCGCTCGCCCTTGAGCGCGACGAACAGGTCGCCCGGCTGCAGGCTGCGGGTGTCGGTGTGCACGCGGGCGATGGCGGTGGCGCCCTCGCCCTTGAGCGTGGCGCCCTCGAGCCAGGCCAGGGCCTGTTGCAGGTGGAACATCATGCGGACGCCCTCCCCTGCAGCGCCTGCGCGGCGTGGACGCGGTCGTCGAAGTCGTGCTTCACGCCGGCGACTTCCTGGAAGGTCTCGTGGCCCTTGCCGGCCAGCAGGATCACGTCGCCCGCGGCAGCCTCGCGCACCGCCAGCACGATGGCGGCGGCGCGGTCGGACTCGACCACCACCTCGTCGCGGTGCGACAGCCCCAGCAGGATCTGGCTGATGATCGCCTCCGGCTTCTCGCTGCGCGGGTTGTCGCTGGTGACGACCACGCGGTCGGCGTTCTTCTCGGCCACCGCCGCCATCAGCGGGCGCTTGACCGGGTCGCGGTCGCCGCCGCAGCCGAACACGCACCACAGGCGGCCGCCGCGCTGCGCGGCCAGCGGGCGCAGGGCCGCCAGGGCCTTGTCCAGCGCGTCGGGGGTGTGGGCGTAGTCCACGGCCACCAGCGGCGCGCCCTCGCGCTGCAGGCACTCCATGCGGCCCGGCACCGGCAGCAGGTGGCGGCAGGCGTCCACCGCGCGGGCCAGCGGCACGCCGACGGCGCGCATCGCGGCGATCACGCCCAGGAGGTTGGCCACGTTGTAGGCGCCGATCAGGCGGGTGGCCAGGCGCTCGGCGGCCTCGCCCTCGGCCACGGTGAACTCCAGGCCGGCGGCGCCGTAGGCGATGTCGCGGGCGGCCAGGCGGGCCGGGCGCTCGCAGGACACGGTCCAAAGGTCCAGCGCGCCGCCGGCGAGCGAGGCGGCGAGCGCGTCGCCCTTCTCGTCGTCGATGTTGACCACCGCGGCCTGCAGGCCGGGCCAGTCGAACAGGGCGCGCTTGGCGTCCCAGTAGGCCTGCATGGTGCCGTGGTAGTCCAGGTGGTCCTGGGTGAAATTGGTGAAGACGGCGGCGCGGATGCGCGTGCCGTCGAGGCGGCGCTCGACGATGCCGATGGAGGAGGCCTCGATCGCGCAGGCCGACAGGCCCGCGTCGGCGAAGCGGCGGAACCAGCCTTGCAGCAGCACCGGGTCGGGGGTGGTCAGGCCGGTGTATTCCACCTGCGGCGGACAGCCCACGCCGAGCGTGCCGACCAGGCCGCAGCCGGTGCCGCGCGCGGCGGCCAGCGCCTGCGCCAGCCACCAGGCGGTGGAGGTCTTGCCGTTGGTGCCGGTGACGGCCAGCACGTCCAGGCGCTGCGAGGGCTGCTCGTAGTACGCCGCGGCGATGGGGCCGGTGGCGGCCTTCAGGCCGTCGTAGCCGGCGATGCGCTCGTCGTCGCCGAAGCCGAAGGCCTCGGCGCCCTGCGCCTCGACCAGGCAGGCGGCGGCGCCCTGCGCCAGCGCGCCGGCGACGTAGCGGCGGCCGTCGGTGGCGGCGCCAGGCCAGGCGATGAAGCCGTCGCCCGCGCCGACCCGGCGGCTGTCGCAGCCCAGGCCGCCTTGCACGCGGGCGGCCAGCCAGTCGGCGGCGTCGCGGGGGCTGTGGAAGGTGATCATCAGAACGACTCCTCCACGCCCACCACCACCTGCGGCTTGACGTTCACGTCCGG
Organism: Ramlibacter sp. MAHUQ-53; assembly: GCF_052600055.1. Taxonomy (NCBI): domain Bacteria; kingdom Pseudomonadati; phylum Pseudomonadota; class Betaproteobacteria; order Burkholderiales; family Comamonadaceae; genus Ramlibacter; species Ramlibacter sp. MAHUQ-53. Next base: position 116,994 of record NZ_JBQWTS010000002.1, on the reverse strand, counting down.
CTGCACGCCCATGAGGCGCAGCGTCTGGGCCACCGTGGTGGAGAACACCGGGGCGGCCACCTCGCCGCCGTAGAAGCTGCCGCCGCGCGGCTCGTCGATCATCACGGCGACGACGATGCGCGGCTTGTCCACCGGGGCCAGGCCCACGAAGAAGCCGCGGTACTTGCCCGCGGCGTAGCCCTTGCCCTCCTGCTTGCGCGCGGTGCCGGTCTTGCCGCCGGTGGAATAGCCCATGGTCTGCGCCTTGGGCGCGGTGCCGCCCTGCTGCGTGACCATGTACAGCATCTGCCGCACGGCGCCGGCGTGGCGGGCGTCGAACACGCGCACGCCCGGGGCGGGCGTGGTGGTCTTCATCATGGTGACCGGCACCAGCTCGCCGTCGCGCGCGAACACGCTGTAGGCGCGCGCCAGCTGGAACAGGCTGGCCGACAGGCCGTAGCCATAGCTCATGGTGGCCTGCTCGATCGGGCGCCAGGTCTTCCAGGCCCGCAGGCGGCCGCTGACCACGCCAGGGAACGGCAGCTGCGGGCGCTGGCCCATGCCGACGGCGCTGAACATCTCCCACATCTCGCGCGCCGGCAGCTGCATCGCCATCTTCACCGTGCCCACGTTGGAGGACTTCTGGATCACCTCGTTGACGGTGAGCACGCCGTGCGGGTGCGCGTCGGTGATGGTGGCATTGGCGATGGTGATGCGGCCGGGCGCGGTCTGGATCGGGGTCTCGGGCTTGACCAGGCCCTTCTCCAGGGCCAGCGCGGCGACGAAGGGCTTCATCGTCGAGCCCGGCTCGAAGGTGTCGGTGAGCGCGCGGTTGCGAAGCTGCGCGCCGCTGAGGTTGACGCGCTTGTCCGGCACGTAGCTGGGGTAGTTGGCCAGGGCCAGCACCTCGCCGGTCTGCACGTCGAGCACGACCACGCTGCCGCTGGCGGCCTTGTGCTGCTGCACGGCGTCGCGCAGCTTCTGGTAGGCGAAGAACTGGACCTTGCTGTCGATGGACAGCTGCAGGTCCCGGCCGTCCACCGGCGGCACCTGCTCGCGCACGTCCTCGACGATGCGCCCCAGGCGGTCCTTGATCACGCGGCGCGAGCCGGGGCGGCCGGCCAGCTCCTTGTTGAACGTGAGTTCCATGCCTTCCTGGCCCTGGTCCTCGACGTTGGTGAAGCCCACGATGTGCGCGGCGGCCTCGCCCTCGGGGTACTGGCGCTTGTATTCCTTGCGCTGGTAGACGCCCTTGATGCCCAGCTCCATCACCTGCTTGGCGATGGGCTCGTCGACCTGGCGCTTGACCCAGACGAAGGTCTTCTCCTCGTTCTCGAGCTTCTTCTCCAGCTCGGCCAGCGGCATCTCCAGCAGCTTGGCCATGCGGGCCAGCTTGGACTTGTCGCTGCGGTCCACGTCCTCGGGGATGGCCCAGATCGAGGGCGCGGGCACGCTGGTGGCCAGGAGCATGCCGTTGCGGTCCAGGATGCGGCCGCGGCTGGGAGGCAGCTCGAGGGTGCGGGCGAAGCGCACCTCGCCCTGGCGCTGGAAGAAGTCGTTGCCGATCACCTGCACCCAGGCGGCGCGGCCGGCCAGGCCGACGAAGCCCAGCGCGATCGCCGCCATGACGAACTTGGAACGCCACACCGGCGTCTTGCTCGCCAGCAGCGGGCTGGAGGTGTACAGCACGCTGCGGGTCACTTCGCGCCCTCCGCGGCCAGCGCCGGTGCGGCGCCCTGGGTCACGTACTGGGTGATGCCGGGCGTGGCCGGGCGCATCTGCAGCTGGTTCTTGGCGATGTCCTCCACGCGCAGCGGCGTGGCCTGGCCGCGCTTGGCGGCGAGCAGGCGCTCGCGGTCGGTGTCGAGCTGGCGGGCCTCGGACAGGGCCTTCTCGGTCTGCATGTACAGGCGGCGCGAGTCGTACTGCACCCGCACCAGGTACAGGGCACTCGCGATCACCGCCAGCAGCAGGACGAGGTTGAGGCGCGCCATGTCAGGAATCGGTCCTCTCGGCGACCCGCATCACCGCGCTGCGCGAACGCGGGTTGGCGGCGACTTCCTCGGCCGAGGGCTTGACGCGGCCGAGCGCGCGCAGCTTCAGCGGGGCGGGCGGCGCAAACGGCGCGCGGCGGTCCACCACCTCGCGCGAGTGCTTCGCGATGAACTGCTTGACGATGCGGTCTTCCAGCGAGTGGAAGCTGATCACCACGAGCCGGCCCTGGGGTTCGAGGATGTCCAAGGCCGCCTCTAGCGCCTGCTCGAGCTCTTCAAGCTCGGCATTGACGAAAATCCGAAGAGCCTGAAATGTGCGCGTTGCAGGGTCCTGGCCCGGCTCGCGGGTTTTGACCGCGCCAGCCACGAGCTGGGCCAGCTCGGCGGTGGTTGCAAGAGGGCCCCGTTCCTGTCGGCGAGAAACAATCGCCTTTGCAATCGGAACAGCAAACCGTTCTTCGCCATAGTCACGAATCACCTGCGCAATCTGGCCTTGTTCGGCCGTGGCCAGCCAGTCGGCCGCGCTCTGGCCGCGCGTGGGGTCCATGCGCATGTCCAGCGGGCCGTCGTGGCGGAAAGAGAAGCCCCGTGCGGGGTTGTCGATCTGGGGCGAGCTGATGCCCAGGTCCATCAGCACGCCGGTGACGCTGCGCGCCGGCAGCTCGCCGATGTCGCGAAAGCCCTGGTGGCGGATGGAAAAACGCGCATCGTTGATGCGCGCCGCTTCGGAGATCGCCTCGGGGTCCTTGTCGAAGGCCACCAGGCGTCCCTGTGGCCCCAGCCGGGACAGCAGCAACCGGGAGTGGCCGCCGCGCCCGAAGGTCGCGTCCACGTAGGTGCCATCCATCCTGGTGACGAGCGAATCGACCGCTTCGTGCAACAGGACGGTGGTGTGGGTCCATGCGTTGTCCACCACCGCCGCCGTCAGAAAGAGAAATCCTTGAAGACGTCGGGCATGTCGCCCGCCATCGCTTCGGCTTCCTTCGCATCGTAGGTCGCCTTGTCCCACAGCTCGAAATGGTTGCCCATGCCCAGGAGCATGGTTTCCCGCTCGATGCCGGCGGCGGCGCGCAGCTCGGGCGAGACCAGCACGCGGCCGCTGCCGTCGACTTCGACGTCCATCGCGTTGCCCAGGAAGATCCGCTTCCACCACTGCGCCGACATGGGCAGCTGCGCGATGCGCTCGCGGAACTTCTCCCACTCGGGGCGCGGGAAGATCATCAGGCAGCCGTGCGGGTGCTTGGTGATGGTGAGCTGGTTGCCGGCGTTCGCGCTCAGCACGTCACGGTGCCGGGTCGGCACGGAAAGCCGACCCTTGGCATCGAGACTGAGACTGGAGGCGCCTTGGAACACCGCGTTTTTTCCTGCTGGGGAAGCCTGCGTTCCGGGGGGAAAAGGACACTTTTTCCCACGAAACTGCACTTAATCCCACTGTAGCAGGAAAACTCAGCCACGCAAGTGCGCACTCACGAAAAATTCGCAATGAAATCAATGACTTAGAGCGGTTTCTGAGAGCTGATCTGCGCCAAAAACCGTTCTAAATTAAGCACTTAGCGGAGCCTCTGAAAGTGATCTCTGAAGCCCCCTCCTAGCTCAAAGGATGTAGCGGGAGAGATCCTCGTCTCGGCTGAGGTCCTTCAGCCGTGCATCGACGTAGGCGCCGTCGATGGCGACGGTCTGCCCGCCCAGGCGGGTGGCGTCGAAACTCACCTCCTCCAGCAGCCGCTCCATCACCGTGGACAGGCGCCGCGCGCCGATGTTCTCGGTGCGCTCGTTGACCTCGTAGGCGATGGCCGCCAGGCGGGTGATGGCGTCGGGCGTGAAGGACAGGGTCACGCCCTCGGTGGCCAGCAGCGCCTCGTACTGCTTGACCAGCGAGGCATGGGTCTGCGTGAGGATGGCCTCGAAGTCCTGCACCGACAGCGACTGCAGCTCCACCCGGATCGGCAGGCGGCCCTGCAGCTCGGGGATCAGGTCGCTGGGCTTGGCCAGGTGGAAGGCGCCGCTGGCGATGAACAGGATGTGGTCGGTCTTGATCGGCCCGTACTTGGTGGACACGGTGGTGCCCTCCACCAGCGGCAGCAGGTCGCGCTGCACGCCCTGGCGCGAGACCTCGGCGCTGCTGCCCTCGGCGCGCGAGCAGACCTTGTCGATCTCGTCGATGAAGACGATGCCGTTCTGCTCGGCGTTCTGGATCGCCTGGGTCTTGATCTCGTCCTCGTTGACCAGCTTGGCGGCCTCCTCGTCGACCAGCAGGCGCAGGGCCTCGGCGATGCGCAGCTTGCGCGTCTTGCGCTTGCCGTTGCCGAACTGGCTGAACATGCCGCGCAGCTGCTCGGCCATGTCCTCCATGCCGGCGGGGCCCATCACCTCCAGCTGCGGGCGCGGCTCGGACAGGTCGATCTCGATCTCCTTGTCGTCGAGCTGGCCCTCGCGCAGCTTCTTGCGGAAGGCCTGGCGGGTGGGGTTGGCGGTGTCGGTGCCGGAGCCGGGCAGCAGCGCGTCGAGCACGCGCTCCTCGGCATGGTCCTCGGCACGGGTGCGCACCTTGCGCATCTCGGCCACGCGGGTCTGCTTGACGGCCATCTCGGCGAGGTCGCGGATGATGGAGTCGACATCCTTGCCCACGTAGCCCACCTCGGTGAACTTGGTGGCCTCGACCTTGATGAAGGGCGCATCGGCCAGCTTCGCGAGGCGGCGCGCGATCTCGGTCTTGCCCACGCCGGTGGGGCCGATCATGAGGATGTTCTTGGGGGTGATCTCGGGCCGCAGCTTCTCGTCGACCTGCTGGCGGCGCCAGCGGTTGCGAAGGGCGATGGCGACGGCGCGCTTGGCCTCGTGCTGGCCGACGATGTGGCGGTCCAGCTCGGACACGATTTCCTGGGGGGTCATGGCGGACATGGCGTGGTTACCCCAGCGTCTCGAGGGTGTGGTTCATGTTGGTGTAGATGCACAGCTCGCCGGCGATCTCGAGCGACTTCTTCACGATGTCGCGGGCGCCCAGCTCGGTGTTGTCCAGGAGGGCCTTGGCGGCGGACTGCGCGTAGGCGCCGCCCGAGCCGATGGCGATGATCCCGTGCTCCGGCTCGAGCACGTCGCCGTTGCCGGTGATGATGAGGGAGGCGTCCTTGTCGGCCACGGCCAGCATGGCCTCCAGGCGGCGCAGCACGCGGTCGGTGCGCCAGTCCTTGGTGAGCTCGATGGCTGCGCGCACCAGGTGGCCCTGGTGCTTCTCCAGCTTGCCCTCGAAGCGCTCGAAGAGCGTGAAGGCGTCGGCGGTGGCCCCGGCGAAGCCGGCCAGCACCTGGTCGCGATACAGCTTGCGCACCTTGCGCGCGGAGCCCTTGACGACGACGTTGCCCAGGGTCACCTGGCCATCGCCGCCGATTGCCACCTGCCAGGTGCCGTCCGCATTGCGGCGGCGCACGCTGACGATGGTCGTGCCATGAAATTGTTCCATCGGTGTGAGGTGGGGCCGGTCGGCCCCGATGCAAGAAAAAAGGTGGAAGGCCTCAGTCGCGGCGCAGCGAGACGCGCGCCTGGGCACCGAGGCCGATGACGTTGAACAGCGCCGCCACCAGCCGGTGCACTTCGGTGAAGTGGACCGGCCGGCCCTCGGCGCCACGGGCGATCGCCCAGTTCAGGAGCGTACCCGCTGCCGCGAAGTCGACGCGCGCCAGCCGTGCGCAGCAGACCACCAGCGGCCCCGGGCCGGCCCGGGGGTCGTCGAGCGCGGCGAGCGCGCCCGCCGCGTCGCCCTGCACCGCACCGGCCAGCTCGCCGTGGGGCGCGCCGAAGCCGCTGGCCGCCGCCATGCTGCGGGGAGTGGAGTCCCGCCAGGCTTCGGTCACGGTGCTGGAGAAGGCCGGGCCGCCGCCCGGCCCCAGCGACTCGACCTGCGCGCGAGGCCGCTCCCAGGCGGGCGGCGAGACCTCGTAGGTCACGCAGTAGTCCAGGGCCGCGAGCTCGAACTCGTCGGCCCGGCCCATGAGGCGCAGGCCGTCCATGCGCAGCCTCCACCAGGCCGGGTCCTGGCCGGCATCGCCCGAGGGCGTGGCGCCGGCGAGCTGGCGGGCCAGCGCCTCGGCGCCGCCGAACACCAGGCGCACCGGCTGCGAGGCCCACTGCGCGAACAGCTGCTGCAGCGGCATGGCCGCGCCGGGCTCGATCGCGGACAGCCGCGACCAGTCCAGGCGCCACGGTGCGGGCGAGCGGGCGGCCAGCGCCGCGAGGGCCGACACCTGCGACGGGCCGAGGCTCGCGGGGCAGGTCCACAGGAAGGCCTCGCCGGCCGTCGCAACGGCCTCGCCCGCCTCGCCGGCGGGCGTCGCCGCGTCCAGCGACTGCCACTGCGGGGCGCTGCGGCCGAAGCGGGTGGCGAAGGCGATCGCCGCCTCCTCGAAGCGCGCCTTCTCGCCGATGGCCCGGTACAGGTCGAACAGCACCAGCCAGGTCTCCTCGTGCTGCTCGCGCGCCGCGCCGGGGGCGAGCAGCAGGCGCAGCGCCGCCTCGGCGCCGGCGTCGTCACCGTTGGCGAAGCGGATCGCGGCCTCCTCGATGGCCGGGTCGTGGGCGAACTCGGCCACGTCGACCGCGGACTGCTTGGAGGCGGAGAAGCTGGTGGAGGGCGAGTCGTCGAGGAGCGAGTCGCCCGGAGACAGCGTGGGCGGCACGAGCTCCATCGCCGGCAGCGCGGCGGGCAGGGTCCTGGCGAGCGCCGACATGGCGGCGCCCACGTCGGCCTGGGAGGGCGGCAGCGTGGGGCTGTCGAAGCCGCCCAGGGTCATCGTGCCGGTCGGGTCGAAGCCGCCATGGCGCGTGACCTCGGTGCCGCCGCGGGTCTTCCACCACTGCTGCGACATCTGGGCCTCGATCTCGTCGATCTTCTTGAGGGTACTGGCCCGGTCGTCGGGCCGCGAGGGCATGGAGCTCTGGAAGAACGAGGGCCGCGCGGTGGCGCCGGGCGGCGGCGCGGGTTCGGCACGCCGCAGCTTGCGCAGCATGTCGAACTCGCGCTTGCGCACGAAGTCGTTGCGCCGCTTGCGCTCGATCATTTCCTTGAGCATCTGGCGCGAGTAGCCGCTGTCCGGGCCGCCCTCGGACACGTCGGCCTCGCCCGCGCTCGAAGTCGAGCTGCGCACGAACTTCACCACCCTGGACAACAGGCCGTCGTGGTCGCCCTTGGGCGTTGGCATGTCGCGTCTCCGGGTGCGGCCGGGGCCGTCCTCAGTCGCCGAACATCTTCTGCTTCAGCTCGCGGCGCTGCTGCGCCTCGAGCGAAAGCGTGGCGGTGGGCCGCGCGAGCAGCCGGCCCACGCCGATCGGCTCGCCGGTCTCGTCGCAGTAGCCGTAGTCGCCGGCGTCGATGCGGGCGATGGACTGCTCGATCTTCTTGAGCAGCTTGCGCTCGCGGTCTCGCGTGCGCAGCTCGAGGGCGTGCTCTTCCTCGATCGTGGCGCGGTCGGCCGGATCGGGGACGATGACGGTGTCCTCGCGCAGGTGCTCGGTGGTCTCGCCGGCGCTGTTGAGGATGTCCTGCTTGAGCTGTGCGAGCTTCAGGCGGAAGAACGCCAATTGCTTGTCGTTCATGTATTCCGAGTCCGGCATGGCCAGGACTTCGGCGTCCAGCAGCTGGTCGGCCGTCTTGGTCTTCCAGTTGTTGGCGAGCTTGGGGTCTTTCTTGACCGCGACGAAGGGAGGAGGTGTCAGCACGGGAGAACTGGGGGTCTGGATGTAGCTCGCCTTGGGCGCGGTGGAGGCGACGGCCTGGGCCATCGACGGTACCGTGATCTGGGCCAGGCGGGCCGAGGGCCGGGTGGCACGCGGCGGCATGGCAGGGGCGGCTACGGGGGTGGCAGGGGGTCTGGCCACGGCGACTGCCGGGACAGCAACGGGAGCTTGCGCCGGGGCGGCGGACGCCACGGGGGCGCTGGGGGCGGTGGCTTTCTTGGCGGTGGTTGTCTTCTTGGCCGGGACCTTGGCTGCCACGGGCTGGGCCGGGGCAGCGGCGGTGGCCGCCTTGGCGGCGGGCTTGGCAGGAGGGGCCGCCTTCGGCGCGGGCTTCGCGGCGGCTTTCCTGGCGGGTGCCTTGGCGGCGGGCTTGGCCGCAGGCTTGGCGCTGGCCTTGGCGGCCGGCTTGGCCGGCGCCTTGGCCGGCGCCTTGGCGGGGGACTTGGCTGGAGACTTGGCGGCGGGCTTGCCGGCGGCCTTGGCGACCGGCTTGGCGGCGGCCTTCGCCACAGGCTTGGCGGCGGCCTTTGCAGCCGGCTTGGCAACGGGCTTTGCGACGGCCTTGGCGACAGGCTTGGCAGCGGCGGCGGCCTTGGCTGCGGGCTTGGCGGCAGATGTCGTGGAAGACGACCTGGCCGCCGGCTTCGCAGCCGGCTGGGTGGCCTTCGTCTTCGTGGCCGGCGACTTGGCCGCCGGCTTCACGGTCTTGGCCTTGGGGGCCGGTTTCTGCGCCTTTGCGGCGGCCTTGGGTTGCGGCTTCACTTCCTGCCTCCTCGCGGCTTCGGCCCCGGAAGGCTGCCCTGTGCCGCCCTCCAGCCGTTTCTTTTGCGTCGGCTTCAAAGTCCGATCAAGCGGAGTTATACCCTGATTGCCGGGCTCACCGGCCCGTCCACGCTCCTGCCCGGCGGGAAACCCCATCATTTGCAGTAGCGAGACAAGCATCGAACCCTCCGCCATCGGTGAAACCGCGCAAGCCTACCTCAATTTAGGCAGCGTCCTTATTTCAAGCCAGCCGGTCAGTCCAGGCACTGCTCCAGGCCCTGCAGGAGGATGTCCCGGGGCAGGTCGATCCCGATGAACACCATCTTGCTGGTTCGGGTCTCGCCCTCGGCCCATTTCGGCCCGAGGTCGCTCCCCATCAGCTGGTGCACACCCTGGAAGATCACTTTTCGCTCGGTTCCTTTCATGTTCAGGACGCCCTTGTAGCGCAGCATGCGCGGGCCGTAGATGTTGACGATGGCCCCCAGGAAGTCTTCCAGCTTGGCCGGGTCGAAGGGGCGGTCGGACTTGAAGACGAAGCTCTTGACGTCGTCGTCGTGGTGATGGTGGTGGCCATGGCCGCCGTGGGCGTGCGAGGGGTGGTCGCAGTGCTCGCCGTGCTCGTGGTCATGGTCGTGGTGATCGTGGTCGTCCTCCTTCAGGAAGTCCGGGTCGATCTCCAGCTTGGAATTCAGGTTGAAGCCGCGCAGGTCGAACACCTGCGACAGCGGCACCTCGCCGAAATGCACCTTCTGCTGCGGCGCGCGCGGGTTCATGTGCTTGAGGCGGTGCATCAGCGCCTCCACCTCGTCGGCGGCGACCAGGTCGGTCTTGCTGATGAAGATCTGGTCGGCGAAGCCCACCTGGCGGCGCGCCTCCTGGCGGTCATTGAGCTGCTGCGCGGCGTGCTTGGCGTCGACCAGCGTGAGCACCGAGTCCAGCAGGAAGGACTCGGCGATCTCGTCGTCCATGAAGAAGGTCTGGGCCACCGGGCCGGGATCGGCCAGGCCGGTGGTTTCGATCACCACGCGGTCGAAGTCCAGCAGGCCCTTGCGCTTCTTGGCAGCCAGCAGCTGCAGCGTCTTGCGCAGGTCCTCGCGGATGGTGCAGCAGATGCAGCCGTTGCTCATTTGCACGATCTGCTCCTCGGTGTCGGACACCAGGATGTCGCTGTCGATGTTCTCGGCGCCGAACTCGTTCTCGATCACGGCGATCTTCTGGCCGTGCGCCTCGGTGAGCACGCGCTTGAGGAGGGTGGTCTTGCCGGAGCCGAGGAAGCCGGTGAGGATGGTGGCGGGGATCAGGCTCATGGTCGGGTTCGCTTTTCGAAGGTGCGGGAGTGTAGCGGGCAATGCCGGGGTCGGGTGACGGCCGCGGGCTCAGGATTTGGCCTGGACCACCAGCCCCTTGAGGTACTCGCCCTCGGGGAAGACCAGGGTCATGGGATGGTCTGGCGCGCCGCCCAGGCGCTCGGTGATGTAGCCGTCCACGCCGGCGTCGATCGCGGCCGAGGCCACGATCTTGTGGAACAGGTCGGCGCTGATGCCGCCCGAGCAGGAATACGTGAACAGCACGCCGCCCGGCTCCAGCAGCTTGAAGGCCAGCCGGTTGATGTCCTTGTAGGCGCGCGCCGCGCGTTCGGCGTGGGCCGCGGTGGGCGCCAGCTTGGGCGGGTCCAGGATGATGGCGTCGAAGGTGCGCCCCTCCTGGATGAACCGGCGCAGCGAGGCGTTGACGTCGGCGTCCATGAACTCGGCACGGGCCGGGTCGAAGCCGTTGAGGGCCACGTGGGCGCGGGCGCGCTCCAGCGCCGGGCCGGAGGAGTCGATCGAGGTCACGTGGCCCGCGCCGCCGGCCAGGGCCGCCACGCTGAAGCCGCCGGTGTAGCAGTAGCAATTGAGCACGCGCTGGAAGCCCAGGCGGCGGGTGTACTGGCTGAACTTGTGGCGGCTGTCACGCTGGTCCAGGTAGAAGCCGGTCTTGTGGCCGGTGGCCACGTCGAGCGTCAGTCGCCAGTCGTGCTCGGTGATGGTCAGCGCGGTCCCGCCCTCGCCGCGCAGCCAGCCGGTGGCGGGCTGCAGGCCCTCGAGCTGGCGGGCACTGGCGTCGGAGCGCTCGTACAGGCGGGCCAGGCCGGTCTCGGCCAGCAGGGCGTCGGCGATCACCGCCTTCCAGCGCTCGGCACCGGCGGACAGGAACTGCGCCACCAGGGTGTCGCCGTAGCGGTCCACGATCAGCCCGGGCAGGCCGTCGGACTCGCCGTGCACCAGGCGCAGGCTGTCGCTGGCGATCGGGAAACGCGCACGCGCCGCGACGGCGCGGCGGATCGTGTCGGCGAAGAAGGCGGCGTCGATGCGCTGCTCGGCGCGGAAGCTCCAGGCCCGCGCGCGGATCTTCGAGGCCGGGCTGAACGCGGCCCAGGCCAGGAACTGGCCGTCGTGGGACTCGACGCGGACCGTCTCGCCGGCGTCGCCGCCGCCCTTGGCGATGGCCGAATCGAAGATCCACGGATGGCGGCGCTGCAGCGAGCGCTCCTTGCCCTCTTTCAGGCGAATGACTTTCATGCCCCGATTGTCGCCGCTGGACGCCACAATCGCGGCCTCGATCCACGGGGGAGAACCACATGACCATGCCCACGCACCTGTCACGCCGCGCCCTGCTCGCCGCCACGCTGGCGCCCCTGGCGGCGCCGGCCCAGGAGCCTGCGCCGGTGCGCATCGGCCTGATGGCCAGCTACTCCGGCCCCTACGCCGACTACGGCCGCCAGTTCGACGCCGGCATCGCCACCTGGCTGCGCGAGAACGGCGGCCGCCTGGCCGGCCGCCCGGTGGAGATCGTGCGCCGCGACACCCCCGGCGCCGCCCCCGAGGTGGCGCGCCGCGCCGCGCAGGAGCTGGTGGTGCGGGAGAAGGTGGACCTGATCGCCGGCCTGGACTTCAGCCCCAACGCCTACGCCGTCGCGCCGGTGCTCACGCAGGCGAAGGTGGCGGGCCTGGTGCTCAACGCCGCCTCGTCGGGCATCCCGGCGGCCTCGCCCTACCTCGCGCGCCTGTCGTTCACCGTGGGCCAGGTCTCGGCGCCGATGGGCACCTGGATGGCGCGCCAGGGCCTGCGCCGCGCGTGGACCGTGGTCGCCGACTACGCGCCGGGCCACGATGCCGAGGCCGCCTTCCGCAAGGCCTTCGAGGCGGCCGGCGGCCAGGTCACAGGGGGCCTGCGCACCCCGATGTCCACGCTGGACTTCGCGCCGTTCCTCCAGCGCATTCGCGACGCGAAGCCGCAGGCGGTGTTCTTCTTCCTCCCTTCGGGCGTGATGCCGCCCGCCTTCCTCAAGGCCTGGAAGGAACGCGGCATGGACGCCGCGGGCATCCGCCTGTTCGCCACCGGCGAGGCCACCGACGATTCCTTCCTGCAGGCCACCGGCGACATCGCCCTGGGCCTGGTGACCAGCCACCACTACTCCTACGCCCACCCGGCCGCGCGCAACCGGCAGTTCGTCCGCAACTTCGAGGCCGAGGCCGGCGCCGGCCTGCGGCCGAATTACTTCGCCGTCACCGCCTATGACGGCATGAGCGCGCTCGCCGCGGCGATGGCGAAGACCCGTGGCGACACCTCGGGCGAACGGCTGGTCGCGGCGCTGCGGGGCCTGGTCCTCGAGAGCCCGCGCGGCCCGGTGGAGATCGACGCCGCGACCCGCGACGTGGTGCAGACCGTCTACATCCGCCGGGTCGAGAAGGTGGGCGGACAGCTGGTGAACGTGGAGTTCGACCGCTTCGAACGCGTGCGCGACCCGGGACGCTGAGAGCCGACGGGCGCCGCCGTCGGCTAGGACGTCCGGCGGCCGGGACAGGCTGCCCGGGCCGTAACCTCCCTCTCCGGCCCATGCGCCAGGTGCGCGGGGAGGAGACCTTGAACGACCTGACCGCATGGATCGATGACGCACCCGCCGGCGGTGCCGCCCGCGCAGCATGGGCCTGACCCTGGACGCCGCGCGCCGGCTGGCCGAACGCTCGCTGGCGCAGCACCTGCCGCCGGTACCTGGCGGCGCCTGGCTGGCCTCGCTCACCGACCTGCGCCACCCCGGCCTGCACCGGGAAACGCTGGCGCGCGGCCTCCTGGTCCCCCTCGCGCAGTGGGCCGCGCGGCATGACGCCCGCCTGCGCCCGGCGCTGGCGGCCCAGCTGATGGAGGCGCTCGGCGCCGACCCCACCCGCCATGCCGACGTGCTGGCCCTCGTGGAGCTGCACCACCTGGCCGCACTCCTGCTGGATGCCGCCAGCGATGCGCCAGCCCCCGCCGCCGGCGCCCCGCGCGCGGCGACGCCCGGCCACGCCGATCACCCCGACCCAGCAGCCCTCGCCCGCCACCTGGGCCAGCTCACGCCGGTCCTCGCCGCGCGCGCCTGCCCGAGCCTTGCGGGGGAGGCGCGGCGCGCGCTGGTGGCGGCGTTCTCGCGCAGCCTCTTCGTGCAGGGCCTCGGCCGCACGCTGGACCTGTGGGCGCAGGGCCACCCGCCGGCCGACACGTCGGCCGCCGCCCTGGCGCGGCACCTGGGCCTGTGCGCGGGGACCCGGGGCTTCGGGCTGGCCTGCCACGCCGCCGCGCTGTGCGCGGGCGTCGACCGCGCCGGGCGCGCGGGGTGGACGCACGCAGGCCACGCCCTGGGCACGGCGCTGCGCCTGGGTGCCCTGGCGCGCGGCGACACGCGGCGGCTCGGGGCCGGCCGCTTCGCCTCATGCGAACCGGGGCTGCGCCACCCGGGCCCGGCCGACCGCGCCGCCCTGCGGGCCGAAGCCCGAGCACGCGGCGACCAGGCCGTCCGGCGCGCGGCACGGCTCGCACCCGCCGGCGCGCTGGCCCTGGAGCGCTTCGCGGCGCACTTCGAAGCCGGCACCGAAGCCGCCCCCTCCCCGCAGGCCGCAGCTTGACCGCCGCCCGCCCCCGCCCCGGGCAGGCCCCGGCCGGCGCCGCCCTCGCCTTCGACGGCTTCCGCCGGCAGTGGTCGGCGTGGTGCCGCGACGCCGTGCTCGACCTGCTCGATACGCTGTCCAACCCCGGCTTCATCGATCGCGCGGCCGGCAGCTGCCTGCCCGCGGCAGCCCACGAGGCGCTCCAGGCGGCCTGGGCGGCGCCATGCCGCAGCGCCCCCGCCCTCGGGGGCGCCCTGCTCCGCCCGCTGCTGGTGTGCCTGTTGATGCAGGCCTTCGGCCGCGATCCGCGCGAGGCCCCGGTAGCCGTGGCGCTGCCTGCGATCCTCCACGCCGCGTCACTCGCGCTGGACGGCGAGGCCCCCTGGGGTCGTGGCACCGCGGGGGGTCGGCCCATCGACGCGCACGTGGCGGACGCCGCCGCCACGTGGCTCAACGCCGGCTTCGAGCTGCTCGCCCACCCCGTGCCGGGGCTGGATGACGCCACCGCCGCCCGGCTGGTCGACGCCCTCGCCTGGGCGCACTGGGCCAACGGCATGGCCGGCCCCCCCGGCACGCAACGGCCAGCCGCCCCGGGCGGCCGCCTTGCGCTGGAAATCGGCGCCATCGCCGCGGGCGCCACCCCCGGGCAGGTGCGGCGGCTGGCCGACTTCGGGGAGGCGCTGGGGCCGGCCGGGACATGCGCGCGGCAGGCGCGGGCCCTGGCGCAGGCCCTCGACTTCCTGCCGCCGGCGGACCGCCTGCGCCTGGCCGGCTTCGCGGACTGCGTCGCCGAGGCCGCGGCGCCTTGGTGAACTACCCCTTGCGCCGCGCCCGCGGGTGCGCCGCGTCGTAGGCCTGGGCCAGGTGCTGGAAGTCGAGCCGGGTGTAGACCTGCGTGGTGGAGATGCTTGCGTGCCCCAGCAGCTCCTGGACCGCGCGCAGGTCGCCGCTGGACTGCAGCACGTGGCTGGCGAAGGAGTGGCGCAGCATGTGCGGGTGCACCGGCGTGGCCAGGCCGGCGCGCAGGCTGCGTTCGCGCAGCATCTTCCAGACCGCGTGCGGCGTGATGCGCCCGCCCCGCGCGCCGAGGAACAGCGCCGCCTCGCCCGGCGGGCAGCGCCCGGCGCGCACCGCCAGCCAGGCGTCCAGCGCCTCCAGCGCCTTGGCGCCCACCGGCACCAGCCGCTTCTTCGAGCCCTTGCCCAGCACCTGGGCCTCGCCGGCCTCGCGGTCCACCCAGCCCAGCGCCTGCGCGCTGGCGGCGGCGTCCAGCCCCACCAGCTCGCCCACGCGCAGGCCGCAGCCGTACATGAGTTCGACGATGGCGGCGTCGCGCGCCTCGGTCCAGGCATCGGCGCCGTCGTCGTCGTAGGCGGCGAGCTGCACCGCGTCGTCGACGCTCAGCGCCTTGGGCAGCGGGCGCGGCGACCTGGGCGCGCGCACGCCGGTCACCGGGTTGGTCGGCACCTCGCCGCGCTTGCCGAGCCAGGCATAGAAACCGCGCCAGCCGGAAAGGATCAGGGCGATGCCGCGGCCGCTGCGGCCGGCGCCGTGCATCTGGGCCACCCAGCGCCGGATGTGGGCCACCTGGACCCGCAGCAGGTCCACGCCGGCGTCACGGGCGAAGGCCTGCAGCTTGTGCAGGTCCAGCGCATAGAGTTCGACGGTGCGCTGCGCCAGGCGCCTTTCGACGCGCACGTGTTCGAGGTACTGCTCGACCCGTGCCGCGTCCTCGGCCTGCATGGCGGTGCCCGTTACGCCGTGCGCAGGCGCGAGAGGGCGGCGCTGGCCAGTTCGGCCATGCGCTCGAGGAAGTCGGTGCCCATGCCGCTGGAGAAGCGCTGCGGGTCGGGCGAGGCCAGCACCAGCATGCCGAAGGCCGGCGTGGTCCCGGTGATCGGCCCCTCGCGCAGCGGGATCATGGCCACCGACATCGCGGTGGCCGGGTCCTCCAGCCAGCCCACGGCTTCGAAGCCGGAATTCACGCCGCAATAGGGCTGGGTCAGCGAGGAGGCGAAGCTTCGCGCATCCTCGCTCACGCCCAGGGCGAAGGGCTCGTCCAGGTAGGGACCGGTCACGCCCCACACCTTCAGCGCCACCTGCGGCACCATGAACTGGCTGCGGATCTCGGCGGCCATGGCGGCGGGCAGGGCCTTGCCATCGCGCACCAGCAGCAGCTGGCGGGCCCAGCGGTGCAGGCGGTCGGCGATGACCATGTTGTCATTGCCGTTGCGCATCATCTCCATGACGCGCATCTCCAGCACCTTGATCTTCTCGCGAAGCATCTCGGCCTGGCGCTCCTGCAGGCTCACCGCGCGGTTGCCGTGGGGACTGTTCAATTGCACGCTCGCCAGCAGCTCGGCGTGGCGCAGGAAAAAGTCGGGCGTGTTCGCCAGGTAGTTGGCGATGTCGTCCTCGGTGATCGGGTTCATCTGGTCGTTGTTCATTCAGGAATCTCCACCTCGCCCTCGAAGACGGTGGTGGCCGGGCCGGTCATGAGCACCGGGTGGCCTTCACCGCCCCATTCGATCGTCAGCAGGCCGCCGTGCGTGTGCACGTCGACGCGCCGGTCCAGGCGGCCCAGGCGGATGCCCGCGACCACCGCGGCGCAGGCGCCGGTGCCGCAGGCCAGCGTCTCGCCGGAGCCGCGCTCCCACACGCGCAGGCGCACCGTGCCGCGGTCCTGCACCTGCAGGAAGCCGACGTTGACCTTGCGCGGGAACGCCGGGTGCGTCTCGATGCGCGGGCCCAGCGTGGTCACCGGCGCGGCCTCGGCGTCGTCCACCAGCAGCACCGCGTGCGGGTTGCCCATGGACAGCACCGCCACCGGCCAGGCCGCGCCGTCGACGGCGACCGGCCACTGCTGCCAGTTCCCCGCGGGCTGCGGCTGCAGGCCGGCGGGGTCGAACGGGATGGCGGGCAGGTCGAAGACCGGCGCGCCCATGTCCACGGTGACGCGGCCGTCTTCGAGCATGCGCAGCTCGATCAGCTTGTTGACGGTCTGTACCTTGACCACCGACTTGTCGGTCAGCCCGCGCTCGCGCACGAAGCGCACGAAGCAGCGCGCGCCGTTGCCGCAGTGCTCGACCTCGCCGCCGTCGGCGTTGTGGATCGCGTAGGCGAAGTCCACGCCCGGGGCGGGCGAGGGGCGCACGCAGAGGATCTGGTCGGCGCCGATGCCGAAGTGTCGATCGGCCAGCCACCGGTACTGCGCGGGGGTCAGGCCCAGCGGGCCGCGGGTCTCGTCGAGCACGACGAAATCGTTGCCGGCGCCCTGCATCTTGGTGAAGCGGATTCGCATGGCCGGGATTATCCGGCAGGCTATGCTCGCGCCGGACCGCCCCCCGAGAAACCAGACACCCAAGGAGACACCGCCCCATGCGCATTCCCGCCTGGACCCCCGAAGCCCACCCCCAGCCCCAGGACCTGGTCGACGCCATCCTGGAGCGCCGCGGCGGCCAGTTCATCAACCTCGACCTGGCCCTCCTCTGGAGCGAGCCGGTGGCCCGCGGCTGGAACACCTACCTGAAGAACGTGCGCACCGGCCTGCCCACCAGCCGCAAGCTGCGCGAACTGGGCATCTGCGCGGTGGCCCTGCTCACGGGCGCGCACTACGAGTACCACCACCATGCGCCGGACTTCCTGGCCGCCGGCGGCACCCAGGGCGAGCTCGACGCGCTCGGCCGGTTCTGCCAGGACACCGCGGGGGCCGTGCCGCCCGGCCTGGACGCCGACGGCGCGCTGATCGTGCGCTACGCCGCCCAGATGACCCAGCAGGTCAAGGTGGACGACGCGCTGTTCGCGCAGATGAAGCAGCGCTTCTCCACCACCGAGCTGGTCGAGCTGACCGCCGCCATCGCCACCTACAACATGGTGGCGCGCTTCCTCGTGGCCCTGGGCGTGACGCCCGAGGCCTGAACGGCCGGCGCCCGGCCGGAGCGGGCCGGGCCGGCGGGCGCCAGGGCGCTCAGTCCGCCTTGATGCCGTTCTCGCGCACCACCCGCGCCCAGGTCTCGACCTGCTGGTCGATGAAGCGCTGCGCGGATTCGACCGTGCCGCCGACCACGTCGATGCCCTGGGCGTCGAGCTTCTTCGCGACCTCGGGGTTCTTCAGGGCCTTGTTCAATTCCTCGTTGAGGCGGCGCACGATCTCGGGCGGCGTCTTCGCCGGGGCCAGCACCGCCCACCAGGCCGGCGCCTCGAAGCCGGCGAAGCCGCTCTCGGCGATGGTGGGCACGTTGGGCAGGTCGGGCGCGCGGCGCGGGGTGGTGACCGCCAGCGGGCGCACGCGGCCGGCGTCGATGTGCGGCTTGACCAGGAACACCGAGCCGATCGCCAGCGGCACATGGCCGGCCACCGCGTCCTGCATCAGCGGGCCGCCGCCGCGGTACGGCACGTGGGTGAACTCCATGCCGCCGTTCTTCCCGAGCAGCGACATCGCCAGGTGGCCCAGGCTGCCGTTGCCGATGGTGCCGTAGTTCAGGGGCTTCTTCGCGCGGGCCGCGGCCACCACGTCGGTGAAGGTCTTGTACTCGGTGCTGGTGTGTGTCGCCAGCACCATCGCCGAGGTGCCCACCAGGGCCACGGGCACCAGGTCCTTGCGGGTGTCGAAGGGCAGGTTGGGGATCAGGCTGGGGTTCACCGCGTGGGTGTCGAACACCACGGCCAGGGTGTAGCCGTCGGCCGGGGCCTGCGCCACGGCGGCGGTGCCGATGGCGCCCGAGGCGCCGCCGCGGTTCTCGACGATCACGTTCTGCCCGAGCTGCTGCTGCAGCACCGGCGCCAGCACGCGCGCCACCTGGTCCACCGAGCCGCCCGGGGGGAACACCGCCACCAGCTTGATCGGCTGGCGGCGGGGCCAGTCACCCGCCGCGCCCCCGGCCTGCGCGAAGGCGGCGCCGGCGACGAGGGCCAGGCCGAAGGCGGCGAGGGCCCGCCGCGTGCTTGCCACTGCGAATTTCACTGCGTGTCTCCATGTTGTAATGGCGCGCATGGTACGAGCGACGCACCTGCTGCACCCCCCGCGAGAACCCGTAGCCACGCGCTTCGCTGCGACGGTCCTCCTCCTGCGCGACACCGCCCGCGGACTCGAGGTCCTCATGACCCGCCGCTCCGACCAGGCCAGCTTCGCGCCCGGCGCCTATGTCTTTCCCGGCGGCGGCATCGATGCGGCCGACGCCCGCGCCCACGCGCTGGCCGCGCGCCGCCCCACCCAGCCCGACGACCTGCTCACCGAGTGCATCGCCGCCATCCGCGAGAGCTTCGAGGAGCTGGGCGTGCTGCTCGCGCGCGATGCCTCCGGCCGCATGGCCACCGATGCCGACATCGCCGCCCTCGACCGGCAGGGCGACTTCTTCGCCCAGTGCGCCGCGCGCGGCCTGACCCTGGCCGCCGACGAGGTCTTCAAGCTCGCGCGCTGGATCGCCGACCGCGACGAACCCAAGCGGTTCGATGTCCCCTTCCTGGTGGCCCGCATGCCCGCGGGCCAGGAGCCGGTGGCCGACGAGGGCGAGCAGTTCGAGCCGGTGTGGGTACGCCCCGCCGACGCCCTGGCCCGCCATGCGCAGGGCGGTTTCGCCATGATCTTCCCCACGGTACGCACACTGGAGCGCCTGCAAGGCTGGCGCAGCGTGCAGGACGTGCTCGACGCCTGCTCCGGCGAGCTGCCCCTGTGGACCAGCTGCCCGCGCAGCGGCCTGCGCGGCGGCCGCCGCGTGCGCCTGATGGAGCACGAGCCGGCCTTCGGCGAGCTCGAACTCGTCTGCCCCGACGGCCAGCCCCTGCACCCGCTGGACTGGCAGCACGCGCAGCCCGTGCCCCTGCTGCGGCACGTGCAGCGGCTGACCGCCGCCAACCCCGGCGTGATGACCGGGCCCGGCACCAACACCTACCTCGTGGGCGAGCCGGGCTGCGGCTGGATCGTGATCGACCCCGGACCGGACGACGCGGCCCACGTGGAGCGCATCGTGCAGGCCACCGGCGGCGACGTGCGCGCCATCGTCTGCACCCACTCGCACCCCGACCACTCACCCGCCGCCCGGCCGCTGCAGGCGCGCTGCGCGGGCCGGCCCCCGGTGCTCGGCCTGCCCTCGCGGCCCACCGCCCGCGCCTACAGCGCCTTCGCGCCCGACCGCGTCCTGGCCGACGGCGAGCGCCTCGTGCTCGCCGGCGACGGGCACACGCACACCCTGTCCGCCGTCCACACGCCGGGCCACGCGGCCAACCATGTCTGCCTGGTGCTCGAGGAGGACGGCCTGCTGTTCTCGGGCGACCACATCCTCAATGGCAGCACCACCGTCGTCGCCCCGCCCGATGGCGACATGACGCACTACCTCGACTCGCTCGACCGCCTCGCGGGGTTGTGCGGCACGCACGGCATCCGCTTCATCCTGCCGGCCCATGGTCACGTGCTGGGGGGCGCGCCCGAGGCGATCGCCCGGCTCAAGGCCCACCGCCTGCAGCGCGAGGCCAAGGTGCTGGCCGCGATGCGCGCGCGACCCGGCGGCAGCCTGGACGACTGGCTGCCCCTGGCCTACGACGACGTCGCGCCCGCCCTCTGGCCCGTGGCGCGCCGCTCGCTGCAGGCCCACGCTGATCGCCTGCTGACGCTGGGCTTGGCGCATTAATACCAAAGCAATAGCCTCGCGCCTTTTCGTCCCATCCCGGGACGCGGAGGCCGCATGCACAACCCACCCCTGGACACCCCGGCCGACGAGCCGATCGAGTCGTTCGCCGTCCGCTTCGAAGGCAGCGAACACGAGTACCGCAGGATCTGGTCGACCAACCTGATCCTCACGGTCCTGACCTTCGGCCTGTACACGCCCTTCGCGCGCCGCCGCCGGCTGCGCTACTTCCTGGGCCTCACCGAGGTCGCCGGCAGCCCGCTGGAATTCACCGGCCCCTGGCGCAGCATGCTCAAGGGCTTCCTCGTCGTGGCCGGGCTGTACCTGGCCTACAGCATCGCCAGCCACAGCGGCCAGGCGGGCGCCGTGCAGGCGCTGCTGGCCGGTATCGCCCTGCTCACGCCCTGGGCCTGGGGCAGCCGCTGGCGGTTCCGCCTGGCCCACACGCGCTGGCGCGGCATCCGCCTGCGCTTCACCGCGACCTGGGCCGAGACCTACTTCGCCCTGTGGCCGCTGCTGCCGCTGGCGGCGCTGCTGCTGTTCACGCCGCTGCTGGCGCAGCACTTCGTCGAGTCGTCCCAGGCCGGGGCGATGCGGGCCGCGCCCCTGGTGGCGACCTTCGCCGGCGGCCTCGCGCTGCTCCTGCTCCTGGCCGCCCGCCTCGACTGCAACGGCACCCGGCTCCTCGTGCAGCGTACCCAGGTCGGCCACCTCCCCTGCCACTGGCGGCCGGGCGCGCCGCGCTATACCGATTTCCTGCGCGCCT
Source organism: Ramlibacter sp. MAHUQ-53 (assembly GCF_052600055.1). Taxonomy (NCBI): domain Bacteria; kingdom Pseudomonadati; phylum Pseudomonadota; class Betaproteobacteria; order Burkholderiales; family Comamonadaceae; genus Ramlibacter; species Ramlibacter sp. MAHUQ-53. The sequence goes on along the minus strand of NZ_JBQWTS010000002.1, from coordinate 96,233 downwards.
GGCTGCAGGCGGCGGCCCTGTTCGCCGTCCTGCAGTTCGCGGCCTTCCTGGTGATCTTCGTCGGCGCCGGCCTCGCCGGCCTGGCGCTCACGGGCCGGGCCGCGCCCGGCACCCTGGGCGTCATCGCCGCCATGGCCAGCCTGCCGGTGGCCTGGGCGAGCTGGGCCGCCGCCGCAGGCCTGCGCCGCGCGCGCATCTTCCGCCTGACCTGGGACCACCTGGCCATCAGCTCCGTCGCGCGCGTGCGCTGCGACCTGGAGGCCGGCCCCTACGTGCGCCTGTGCGTGCGCAACGCCATGCTCTGCGCGGTGACGCTGGGCCTGTGGTCGCCGTGGGCCGCGGTGCGCCAATACCGCATGCGCGTCGAGTCGGTGACGCTCCACGTCAAGGGCGGCCTGGACCACATCACCGGGGACCTCGAGCGCCAGCAGGAGGCGCTGGGCGATGCGGTGGCCGAGCTGATGGGGCTGGAACTTGTCGGTTGAAGTCCCCGCGCTGCTCGCCGGCCGCTGGTTCGACGGCCGCAGCAGCCGCGGCCGGCCGGTCCTCGTGGCCCTGGCCCGGGGCGCGCGCGGCCCGCAGCTGCGCCTGCACGCGACGCAGGGGCGCTGCCCCCTGCTGGCGCAGTTCGAGGGGAAGGCGGTCGACTGGCCCGAGCCCTGGCCCTGCGTGAGCGCGCGGCCCCGGGCCCTGGTGCTGGAACTGCGCGGCCAGGGCTGCCTGCACCTGCCCGACGCCTCGGCCTGGGAGGCCGCGGTGGCCGCCGCCGGCGCGGCTCCCTCGATCGCGCAGCGGCTGCAGGCCCGCTGGCCGCTGCTCCTGGCCACCGCGGCCGCGGCAGCGGCGCTGCTGCTGGCCTTGTACCGCTGGGGCCTGCCCTGGGTGGCGGCGCGGGTGGCGCACGAGGTGCCTGCCGCCTGGGAGCAGGCGCTGTCGCGGCAGGCCCTCGCGCATCTCGATGGCGCGTGGCTGCTGCCGTCACGCCTGCCCGCGGACCGGCAGGCGGCGCTGCAGGCGCGCTTCGAGGCCCTGCTCGCGCACGCCGGCACACCAGGGAGCGGGTACCGGCCGCACTGGGTCCTGCACTGGCGCCGCGGCCTGGGCGCCAATGCCTTCGCGCTGCCGGGAGGCACGGTCATCGTCACCGACGGACTGGTGCAGGAGGCGGACCGGCTCGGCCTCGGTGACGAGGCCATTGCCGGCGTGATGGCGCACGAGATCGGCCACGGCATGCACCGCCACGGCACGCAGCTGCTGGTGCAGCAGGTCGTGATGGCGGCGGGCAGCACGCTGGTGATGGGGGACGTGGCCGGCGCGCTCACGACCGCCGCGTCCACGCTGGCCCACCTGTCGTACCGGCGCGAACATGAGCGCGAGGCGGACTGCTACGGCCGGGCGCTGATGCGCCGCGCCGGCGTGCCGCCGCAGCCCCTGGCGCGCCTGCTGGCTCGCCTCGACGACAAGCCCCGCGCCCGGCTCGCGGGATGGCTCTCGACGCACCCCGGCACGGGGGAGCGCGTCCAGCGCCTGGAAGAAAGTGTGGAGTCCGCCGGTAAGCCGGATTCTGTGCATCACGGTTGCCCGTGACGTGACCGCCATTCCTCTGGGCCGTGCGTCGCCGCAACGGCTCGATGCTACCTACCCGCCAGCTCCCCGGGACACAGGTCGACGCTGGCCTACTTGGTATTGCTGCGCGTAGAGATTGCCCGTTTCACCCCTCGCGGGATCCGAAGACCCCGTGAGGACTCGTCTCTGTTGCTCTGATCCTCACCTCACGGTGGGCAGGTGTTACCTGCTACGCTGCCCTGCGCAGTCCGGACGTTCCTCCAGTGCACCCTTTCGGGCCTTGCACCAGCGGCGGTCTGGCGGGCTCCACGGGGCTATTATCGCCGCCCGACCACGCCACGCGCCGCGCGCCGCCGACATGTCCGTCCCCACCTCCCCGAACCCGCCCGACGCGGTCCGCCTGTCCAAGCGCGTCGCCGCCCTGGTGCCGTGCTCGCGCAGCGACGCCGAGCGCTACATCGACGGCGGCTGGGTGCGCGTCGACGGCGCGGTGGTGGACGAGCCCCAGGCCCGCGTCGAGCCGCACCAGGCGGTCACCCTCGACCCGGGCGCGAGCCTGCTGGCCCTGGCGCCGCTGACGGTGCTGCTGCACCAGCCCGCCGGCGAGCCGCCGCTGCTGCCCACGCTGGACAACCGCTGGCCGCACGAGGCCGGCGGCCAGCGCGTCACCCGCGGCCAGCTGCGCCAGCTCCAGCCGCTGATGCCGCTGCCCGGCGGCGCGGGCGGCCTCGCGGTCTACAGCCAGGACCGGCGCATCCTGCGCCGGCTCACCGAGGATGCGGCGTTCATCGAGCAGGAGCTGGTCGCCGACGTCACCGGCACCCTGGCCGAGGGCGGCCTCGCGCGGCTCGCGCGGGGCCTGCCGATGGAAGGCCGCCCCCTGCCCCCGGTGAAGGCCAGCTGGCAAAGCGAGCGGCGGCTGCGGCTCGCCTTCAAGGCGCTGCCGCCGCAGGCCGTGCCCTGGCTGTGCGAGCAGGTCGGCCTGCAGGTCACGCAGCTGCGGCGCCTGCGCCTGGGGCGGCTGCCGCTGGCAGGCCTGCCGGCAGGCCAGTGGCGCGCGCTGCAGCCTCACGAGCGCTTCTGAGCCGCGCCGGCGATAATCCCGGCCTTCCTGCAACGGCTTTGGCCCGATCGACACGGGCCCGCAAGACCATGATCCGCCTGTCCGAGCTCCGGCTGCCCCTGGCCGCCGCCGAATCCCCCGACGCCGCCCTGCGCGAGGCCGCCTGCGCGGTGCTGTCCCTGCAGCCCGCCGACATCGAACGCGTCGATGTCTTCAAGCGCAGCTTCGACGCGCGCAAGGCCGACCTGCTGGCCGTCTACATCGTCGACATCACCCTGGCCGACCCGTCCCGCGAGGCCGCCCTGCTCGCCCGCCACGAGAAGGACCCGCATGTCGCCGCCACGCCCGACATGACCTGGCGCCCGCCGGTACTGGCCGACCGCGCGCCCGAGCCCCGCCCGGTGGTGATCGGCTTCGGCCCCTGCGGCATCTTCGCGGCGCTGGTGCTGGCCCAGATGGGCCTCAGGCCCATCGTGCTCGAACGCGGCAAGACCGTGCGCCAGCGCACGCAGGACACCTGGGGCCTGTGGCGCAAGCACGTGCTGCAGCCGGAGTCGAACGTGCAGTTCGGCGAGGGCGGCGCGGGCACCTTCTCGGACGGCAAGCTTTACAGCCAGATCAAGGACCCGCGCCACCTGGGGCGCAAGGTCATGGGCGAGTTCGTGAAGGCCGGCGCGCCCGAGGAGATCCTCTACGTCGCCCACCCCCACATCGGCACCTTCAAGCTGGTGAAGGTGGTGGAGAACATGCGCGCGCAGATCATCGCCCTCGGCGGCGAGGTGCGCTTCCAGCAGAAGGTCACCGACTTCCACATCGAGGACGGCCCCGCCGGCCGCCAGCTGCGCGGCCTGACCGTGCTGGACCAGGCCACCGGCCAGTCGCACGAGCTGCGCGCCGACCACGTGGTGCTGGCCCTGGGCCACAGCTCGCGCGACACCTTCGAGAAGCTGCATGAGCGCGGCGTGTACCTGGAGGCCAAGCCCTTCTCCATCGGCTTCCGGGTCGAGCACCCGCAAGGCATGATCGACCGCGCCCGCTGGGGCAAGCATGCCGGCCACCCGCTGCTCGGCGCCGCCGACTACAAGCTGGTGCACCACGCGGCCAACGGGCGCGCCGTCTACAGCTTCTGCATGTGCCCGGGCGGCACGGTGGTGGCGGCGACCTCGGAGCCCGAGCGCGTGGTCACCAACGGCATGAGCCAGTACTCGCGAAACGAGCGCAACGCCAACGCCGGCATCGTGGTGGGCATCACCCCGGCCGACTACCCCGGCACCGACCCGCTGGCGGGCATGCGCCTGCAGCGCGAGCTGGAGTCGCGCGCCTTCGTTCTGGGCGGCGGCAACTACGAGGCGCCGGGCCAGCTGGTGGGCGACTTCATCGCCGGCCGCCCCTCCACCGCGCTGGGCGAGGTGGTCCCCTCGTACAAGCCGGGCGTGAAGCTGGGTGACCTGCATCCCTCGCTGCCGCCCTATGCCATCGAGGCGATGCGCGAGGCCTTCCCGGCCTTCGGCCGCAAGATCAAGGGCTTCGACCGGCATGACGCGGTGCTGACCGGGGTGGAGACACGCACCTCCTCGCCCCTGCGTATCACGCGCGGCGAGGACTTCCAGAGCCTGAACGTCAAGGGCCTGTACCCCGCCGGCGAAGGCGCGGGCTATGCCGGCGGCATCCTCTCGGCCGGTGTCGACGGCATCAAGGTCGGCGAGGCGGTGGCGCTCGCCATCCCGCGCTAGGTCCGCCCCAGGCCCGCGCTAGGTCCGCGCCTCCCGCTCCCGCACCAGCGCCTCCGCGACCCGGGCCGACGGCACCCGGGCGGCCTGCAGCGCCATCGCCGACAGCTGCAGCCCCGCCTCCAGCGTCTCCGGCACCACGCCGGTGGCGCCGGCCTCGCGCAGCTCGCGGGCGTGGCGCTCGTCGCGCGAGCGCACGTAGATCGGCAGGTCCGGGCAGGCAGCGCGGGCGCAACGCAACGCATGCATCGCGGCGGCGGGCTGGTCCATGGTGACCAGCAGGGCCGCCGCGTCGCGGGTGTGCAACTTGACCAGCATCTCCGGCCGCGACGCGTTGCCGTAGTACACCGGCCGCCCCTCCCGGTGCAGGCGGGCGGCGGCGCGCGCGTCCTGCTCCACGGCCACATAGGCCACGCCCTGCGATTCCAGCACGTCCGCCAGCAGCTGCCCGACGCGGCCGAACCCGGCGATCACCACATGGCCCGCCAGCGTCTCCGGCAGGTCGGCCTCCCCGGCCCCGGCGTCCTGCGGTGCCGGCGCCCGGGCATCCAGCCGCCGCCCCCACCACCGGCCCAGGCGGCTGGCGGCCGGCGTGAGCATCAGGCTGAAGCCCACCACCAGCAGCATGAACTGGCCGACCGGCCGCTCCAGCAGGCCTGTGCCCAGCGCCGCGCCGATCACCACGAAGGCGAACTCGCCGCCCTGGCTCAGGAGCAGGCCGCCCTCGACCGCGCGGCCGGACGACAGCCCGCCGGCCCGCAGGACCCCGGCCGCCACCACCGCCTTGATCGCCATCAGGCCGAGCACCGACGCCAGGATCCACCCCGGGTGCCGCCCCACCTCGGCCAGGTCGATGCCCATGCCCACCGACATGAAGAACAAGCCCATGAGCAGGCCCTTGAACGGCTCGATCGTCACCTCGACCTCGTGCCGGTACTCGGTCTCCGCCAGCAGCAGGCCGGCGAGGAAAGCACCCAGCGCCGGCGACAGGCCGGCGGCCCCGGTCGCGCCCGCCGTGCCCAGGGCCACGAGCAGGGTCAAGGCCATGAAGACCTCGGGCTGGCGGCGGTCGGCGAAGTAGCGGAACACCGGCACCAGCACCCGCCGCCCGAGCAGGAAGATCAGCAGGATGGCGATGCCCGACTTCAGGGCGGCCGTCCCCAGCACGAGGGCGAAGCCGGAGGAGGTCGGCTGGCCCAGGAGGTCGACGAGGATCAGGACCGGCACGACGGCGAAGTCCTGGAGCATGAGGATGGCGAAGCCGGCCTGGCCCACCGGCGTGGCCAGCGCGCGCCGCTCCGACAGCAGCTGCATCACCACCGCGGTGGACGACAGCGACAGCACCAGGCCCAGCACGATGGCGGCCGGCACGGTGTTGCCGAAGGCCCATGCCAGCAGGCCCAGGACCACGGCGGTGGCGCCCACCTGCACGCCCCCGCCCAGGAGGACCCAGCGGCGCATCGCCCACAGCCGCTCGGGCGAGAGCTCCAGGCCGATCAGGAACATCAGGAACACCACCCCCAGCTCGCCCAGGGCCTGGACCCCGCCGACCTCGGTGAAGGTCAGGTGCTTCAGCCAGGGCGCCTGCGGCACCAGCGCGCCCAGCGCGTGCGGCCCCAGCAGCAGCCCCGCGGTGAGGAACCCCAGCACCTGGTTGATGCGAAAGCGCTGGAGCAAGGGAATCAGCAGCCCTGCGAGCACGAGGAACAGCAGGGTCTCGCTGAGGAAAGGAAGGGGGGTCGAATGCTCCATCGCGCGGGTCGGGTTGAACCGCTCGAGCATAGTGCCCCGGCCGGCGCGGGGGGCCCCAAACGAACAGGCCGCCCGGAGGCGGCCTGGTTCGCGGGACGGGCCGGCGGCCCGCTCAGGCGCCTTGCAGCGCCGCGATGCGTTCCTCGATCGGCGGGTGGGTGGAGAACAGCTTGCCCACGCCCGAGGTGATGCCGAAGGCCTGCAGGCCCTGCGGCAGCTGGCCGGGGACCATGCCGCCCAGGCGGGCCAGGGCGTTGATCATGGGCTGCTTGCGGCCCATCAGCTGGGCGGCGCCGGCGTCGGCGCGGAACTCGCGCTGGCGCGAGAACCAGGCCACGATGATGGCGGCCAGGAAGCCCAGCACGATGTCCAGCACGATGGTGGTGACCATGTAGCCCACGCCCGGGCCGCTGGAGCGGTCGTCGCCGCGGCGCAGGAAGCTGTCCACCGCGTAGCCGATCACGCGCGAGAGGAACACGACGAAGGTGTTCATCACGCCCTGGATCAGGGTCATGGTGACCATGTCGCCGTTGGCGATGTGGGCCACCTCGTGGCCGATCACCGCCTCGACCTCCTCGCGGGTCATGCCTTGCAGCAGGCCGGTGGACACGGCCACCAGGGCGCTGTTCTTGAAGGCGCCGGTGGCGAAGGCGTTGGGCTCGCCCTCGAAGATGCCGACCTCGGGCATGCCGATGCCGGCCTTGTCGGCGAAGCCGCGCACGGTCTCGACGATCCAGCGCTCGTCAGGGCCTTCCTGGCCGGTGATCAGGTGCACGCCCGAGGACCACTTGGCGATGGTCTTGGACATCAGCAGCGAGATGATCGCGCCGCCGAAGCCCATGACCAGCGCGTACCCCAGCAGCGCACCGAGGTTCAGGCCGTTGGCCGTGAGGTACTTGTTGACGCCCAGCAGGCTGGCGACGATGCCCAGCACCACCACGACAGCGAGGTTGGTGGCGACGAACAGGAAGATGCGTTTCATTCAGGCTCCGGAGAGTGGAAGTCAGGGGGGCGAAGGATCACCCGGCGCGAAGATAAGGGCCCGGCCGGGCTTTGCAAGAGGGGGCCGCCGATTCACGGACGCAGTCTACGGTCTTGCCGCCGGCGCGCGGGGCGGCCGGAAGACCTGCGCGTCGTCGTAGAAGGCCGCGTCGGCATTCCCGGGCCACCAGCCCGGAACGCCGAGCACCGGCAGCGGCGTGAAGGGCTTGGCCGCCAGCGCCGGCGCCGAGAGCTCGCCGGCCAGCCAGGCGTCGGCGTCGGCCAGGCGGGCCAGCGGGGCGTCGGCGCGCCAGACATGGGCCGTCATGTCCTTGCGCGGCGCGGCCAGCTTCTCCAGCAGCGCGTGGCCGAACACCACCAGCCGCGCCTGCGCCCACAGCGGGCGCAGCTCCACGAACAGCCGCCGCCACTGGCGCGCCAGAAGCGCCTCCCACAGCACCGGCGGCGCCTGGAGCAGGGCGCCGTTCTCGTCGAAGACGGTGATCGCGTCGCGCACCGGTCCGCGCTGTGCGCCGACGCCGCGCGCGGCGATCTCGGCGGCCTGCAGCTGGTTCAGCCGGCGCTTGGTGCGCGGGAAGGCATGCCAGCACAGGCCGTTGAAGAAGTCGTGCGCGTTGTCGCGCGTGGGGCACTGGCCGCTGGAGAAGATGAAGTCCTCGTAGGCCCGGCCCTCGGGCAGGGCGTCCTGCGGCACGAAGCGCACCGGCGCGCCGGGCCAGGCATCGAGCGCCGCGTGCACGGGCCGGCCGGCGGCGACGGCGCGGGCCGGGCCCTCCCCCGCCTCGCGCCACGGCAGGTACCAGGGCGCGGACCAATCCACGTCCAGGCCCTCCACCCGCCCCCCGGGGAGGCCGGCTGCACCGGCCGCGCCAGCCGCCTCGTGCGGGCTCAGGCGACGACCTTCCAGGGCAGCGACTCGCCGCCGCGCAGCGGCTTGATCTCGGCCTGGCCGAAGGGATAGGCCTCGGGCAGCTGCCAGGCCTCGCGGCGCAGCGTCAGCGTGCCGGTGTTGCGCGGCAGGCCGTAGAAGTCGGCGCCGAAGAAGCTGGCGAAGCCCTCGAGCTTGTCCAGCTTGCCGACGGCGTCGAAGGCCTCGGCGTACATCTCCATCGCCGCCGGCGCGGTGTAGCAGCCGGCGCAGCCGGAGGCGTGCTCCTTCAGGTGCGCCGGGTGCGGGGCGCTGTCGGTGCCCAGGAAGAAGCGCGCATCGCCCGAGGTGGCCGCGGCCACCAGGGCCTGGCGGTGCACCTCGCGCTTGAGGACCGGCAGGCAGTAGTAGTGCGGGCGGATGCCGCCGGTGAAGATGGCGTTGCGGTTGTACAGCAGGTGGTGCGCGGTGATGGTGGCGCCGGTGAGGGGGCCCGCCTCGGCCACGTACTGCGCGGCCTCGCGGGTGGTGATGTGCTCCATCACGATCTTCAGGCCCGGGAAGTCCTTGCGCAGGGGAATCAGCTGCTGCTCGATGAACACCGCCTCGCGGTCGAACAGGTCGATGTCGCTCGAGGTCACCTCGCCATGCACCAGCAGCAGCACGCCTTCGCGCTGCATCGCTTCCAGCGTGGCGTAGGTCTTGCGCAGGTCGGTCACGCCGGCGTCGCTGTTGGTGGTGGCGCCGGCCGGGTAGAGCTTGAGGGCGACCACGCCGGCGTCCTTGGCGCGCCGGATCTCATCGGGCGGCAGGTTGTCGGTCAGGTACAGCGTCATCAGCGGCTCGAAGGCCACGCCGGCCGGCACCTGGGCCTGGATGCGCTCACGGTAGGCCACGGCCTGGGCCGCGGTGGTCACCGGCGGCTTGAGGTTGGGCATGACGATGCCGCGGGCAAACTGCGCCGCGGTGTGGGGCACGGTGGTGGCAAGGGCGTCGCCGTCGCGCAGGTGCAGGTGCCAGTCGTCGGGGCGGGTGATGGTGAGCTGCTGGGTCATGCCGGGTCCGGTGGGTCAGGGGAAAACCCGGGGATTGTCGCCGACCGGCCATGGGCATTCCCGGCGACGCCTCAGGGCGTCATACGGCCGCGCTATCCTGCGCGGCCTCAATTCCTTACAAATTGTAAGCATGACGGAAACCCTCGTCCGCACTTCCTGCCCGGCCTGCGGGGCCGACCGGGGTCATGTGCTCAGCGACCGCGACGGCAAGACCGGGGAACCGCTGACCGTGGTCGAGTGCGGCGGCTGCGGCCTCGGCCATGTGCACCCGATGCCGACCGCTGAGACGCTGGAAGCCTGGTACACGCACCAGTACCGGCAGGACTACAAGGCCGCCGAGGTACCCCACCTGCGCCACGTGCTGCGGGCGGCCCGGATCGCGCGGGCGCGCTGGGACTGGCTGGCGGCCCGACCCGGCTTCACCCCGCCGGCGCGGGCGCTGGACATCGGCGCGTCCAGCGGCGAGTTCGTCTACCTGCTCGGCCGGCGGGGGGTGGCGGCGCGCGGCATCGAGCCGCACGCCGGCTATTCGCGCTTTGCCCGGGACGCGCTGGGCCTGGACGTGGCCGCCGGCACCCTGCAGCAGCACCTGCCGGACCTGCCCGACGGGGGCTTCGAGCTGGTGAGCATGTTCCACGTGCTGGAGCACCTCACGGACCCGCTGGGTACGCTGCGGGCGATCGCCCGGCTGCTGGCCCCGCAGGGGCGGCTGTTCATCGAGGTGCCGGACGCGGCCGGGACCAGCGCGCCGCGCAACACGTTCTTCCGGGCCCACACGCTGTACTTCAGCCCGCACTCGCTGCGCGCCGTGGCGCACGCCGCGGGCTTCGAGGTGGAGGCCGACAACTTCGCCAGCCGGGGCAACCTGCGGGTGGTGCTGCGCCGGTCCCCGGCGCCGGCGCCCGAGGCGCCCTGGGCCCCGAGCGACGCGCTGCGCCAGGCCCAGCAGGCTCGCCGCTGGCACCGCTACCTGTGGGAGCGGCTGCGCGACGGCCACGCCTGGCGCCGCCACGCCGCCCGCGCCGAGGAAAAGCGTACCGCCTCGGCCTTCGGCGCCCCCCGGCCCCTGCTCGACGCGGTCTACGCGGCCACCTGACGCGGCGCGAGGGCGCCCGGACAGGACATCGACCGGCGTGGCGGGCGTGGCGGGCGTGGCGGGCGTGGCGGGCGTGGCGGGCGTGGCGGGCGGGGAACGGGCGGGGAACGGGCGGGGAACGGGCGGCGGCGGTGCGGCCAGGCGCAGCGGCAGGCCACGGCCGAGCGGCCGCCGTCCGGGCCAGACCCGGTTCGTATACTCATCAGCTTGCCCGGCGCCAGCGCCGGCCGGCCCCCAGCCCCACACGCCCCGATGTCCCGCCCCGAAGAAGAAAGACCCGGCGACGCTGCCGAACCCGTCGTCGAATTCCCCGACGAGCCCGCCCGAGTGCCCCTGGCGATCGAAGACTGGCTGACCGTGATCATCATGGCCGCCCTGGCCCTGATCACCTTCGCCAACGTGCTGGTGCGCTACTTCACCAGCGCCTCCTTCGCCTGGACCGAGGAGATCTCGGTCTTCCTGATGATCCTGCTGGCCCTGGTGGCCGGCTCGGCCGCCTTCGCGCGCGACCAGCACATCCGCATCGAGTACTTCACCGAGGGCGGCAGCGCCGAGCGCAAGCGCCGGCTGGTGCGCTTCTCGGCGGCGATGGTGGCGCTGCTGTTCGGCCTGATCGGCGTCCTCAGCGTGCGCGTGGTCTGGGACGATTTCCGTTTCGAGGAGACCTCGCCGGGCATCGGCGTGCCGCAGTGGTGGTACTCGGTGTGGCTGCCGCTGGTGTCCTTCGCCATCATGGGCCGGGCCATCGGCCTGTTCGTGCGCCGCGGCCGCCGGGCCGCGGAGGCCGGGGAGGACGCCCGATGATCGCGACCCTCCTGTTCGTCCTGTTCATCGCGATGATGCTGGCGGGCGTGCCGATCGGCGTGGCCCTGGGCATTGCCGGCGCCGCCGCCATCGGCCTGGCCAACGCCGGCACGCAGTGGTTCGGCCTGCTGGCCGTGCCGCAGAACTTCTACGCCGGCCTGGGCAAGTACCCGCTGCTGGCGATCCCGATGTTCGTGCTGGTCGGCTCCATCTTCGACCGCTCCGGCGTGGCCCTGCGCCTGGTGAACTTCGCCATCGCGCTGGTGGGCCGCGGCCCCGGCATGCTGCCCCTGGTGGCCATCGTCGTGGCCATGTTCCTGGGCGGCATCTCCGGCTCGGGCCCGGCCAACGCCGCCGCCGTCGGCGGGGTGATGATCGCCGCCATGAGCCGCGCCGGCTACCCGGCGCCGTTCTCGGCCAGCGTGGTCGGCGCCGCCGCCGCCACCGACATCCTGATCCCGCCCTCGGTGGCCTTCATCGTCTACTCGGTGCTGGTGCCCGGCGCCTCGGTGCCGGCGCTGTTCGCCGCCGGCATGGTGCCGGGCGTGCTGGCCGGCCTGGCGCTGATCATCCCCGCCGTCTGGATGGCCCGCCGCCACAGGATGGGCGCGCTGGAGGCCTCGCTGCCCCGCCCGCCGCTGCTGAAAAGCTTCGTCGAGGCGATCTGGGGCCTGGCCGCGCCGGTCCTGATCCTCGGCGGCATGCGCGCCGGCTGGTTCACGCCCACCGAGGCCGCCGTGGTGGCGGTGTTCTACGGCCTGTTCGTGGGCATGGTGATCCACCGCACGATCAAGGTACGCGACCTGTTCACCATCCTGCGCGAGTCGGGCGAGCTGTCGGCGGTGATCCTGATCGTGGTCTCGCTGGCAGGCATCTTCGCCTACTCGCTGTCGACGCTGGGCGTGATCGACCCCATCACCAAGGCCATCGTCAACTCGGGCCTCGGCGAGTGGGGCGTGATGGCGCTGTTGATCCTGATGCTGATCACCGTGGGCATGTTCCTCGACGGCGTGTCCATCTTCCTGATCTTCGTGCCGCTGCTGATGCCGATCGTGAACCACTACCAGTGGGACCCGGTGTGGTTCGGCGTGATCCTGACCCTCAAGGTGGCCCTGGGCCAGTTCACCCCGCCGCTGGCGGTGAACCTGATGGTCTCCTGCCGCATCGCCCGCGTGCGCATGGAGCAGACCGTGCCCTGGGTCGGCTGGATGCTGTTCTCGATGTTCCTCGTGATGGTGGCCGTGATCGCCTGGCCGCCGCTGGCCCTGTGGCTGCCCCGCGCCCTCGGCTACTGAGTCCCGTGACCCTTTCTTGACCCAAGGAGACCGAAACCCATGAAGACCCGTTCCTTCCTGAAAGCTGCCCTGGCGGCCGTGGCCCTCGCGGCCAGCGCCGTCGCCCCGGCCCAGACCTACAAGCCCGAGTACAAGCTGTCCATCGTGGTCAGCACCGCCTTCCCCTGGGGCAAGGGCGCCGAGATCTGGGCCGACAAGGTGCGCGAGCGCACCCAGGGCCGCATCAACATCAAGCTGTACCCGGGCACCTCCCTGGTCCAGGGCGACCAGACCCGCGAGTTCACCGCCATCCGCCAGGGCGTGATCGACCTGGCCGTGGGCTCGACCATCAACTGGTCGCCCCAGGTCAAGGCGCTGAACCTGTTCTCGCTGCCCTTCCTGATGCCTGACTACGCCGCCGTCGACGCCCTGACCCAGGGCGAGGTGGGCGCGCAGATCTTCAAGGCCATCGACAGCGCCGGCGTGCTGCCCCTGGCCTGGGGCGAGAACGGCTACCGCGAGATCTCCAACTCCAAGATGGACATCCGCAAGCCCGAGGACCTGAAGGGCATGAAGATCCGCGTGGTCGGCTCGCCCCTGTTCATCGACACCTTCACCGCCCTGGGCGCCAACCCCACGCAAATGAGCTGGGCCGACGCCCAGCCCGCGCTGGCGAGCAAGGCGGTGGACGGCCAGGAGAACCCGCTGTCCATCTTCATCGCCGCCAAGCTGCCCACCGTGGGCCAGAAGCACCTGACGATGTGGGGCTACATGGCCGACCCGCTGGTGTTCGTGGTGAACAAGGACGTCTGGAACTCCTGGACCCCGGCCGACCAGGCCATCGTGCGCCAGGCCGCCCTGGACGCCGCCAAGGAGCAGATCGCCCTGGCCCGCAAGGGCCTGGTGGAAGCCGGCAAGCCGCTGCTGAAGGACGTGGCCGCCTCCGGCGTGACCGTGACCGAGCTGTCCGCCGCCGAGCGCGAGGCCTTCGTCAAGGCCACCCGCGGCGTGTACGACAAGTGGAAGCCGCAGATCGGCGCCGACCTGGTGAACGCCGCCGAGAAGGCCATCGCCGCCCGCAAGCGCTGATCGCGCCGCATCCCTGGAAAGCCCCGCATCGCGGGGCTTTTTTTCATGGCGCGGCACGACGGCGAGGCCCCGCCGGGCAGGGTCGCCTTCAGTCGGAGCCGTCCTACATCCGCCCCCTCCGCCGCCCCATAAGCTCATCAATTTGACGGGGGTAGCTGGCGCACGCCGCGGCATTCCGCAGACCCGCCCGTCCGAGGAGGTGGGCATGCAGGTCGATGTGCACAAGGCCGTGGTCGGCGCCGGCACGATGGCGCTGATCACCCTGTGCTGGATGCTGGGCGTGGGGGCGCTCGCGGCCGGTCCGCTCGGGCCGGCGCTCACCCCGGTGGGCGTGGCCGCCGCGATCGTCTCGGCGCTGGCCGGCGGTCTGCTGGTGACGCTGCTGGCCGCGCCGCGGGCCCAGGTCACCGCCCCCTCCTCCTCGATCGCGGTGATCTACGCTGGGCTGGCTGCGACCCTCGCCGGCCGGCCGGCGCCGGAGGTCTGGGCCCTGCTGTCGCTGTGCGTGGTGGTCTGCGGGATGCTGCTGATCCTGGCCGGCACGCTGCGGGCCTGCGACGCGGTCCACTACCTGCCGCTGCCGGTGAGCATCGGCTTCATCAGCGGCATCGGCCTGCTCGTGATCGACACGCAGGTGCCCTCGCTCCTGGGCGGGCGGCCCGGGCTGCTGCAGGACGGGGCGGCGCTGGCGGCGGCGGCCGGGTCGATCCGCCCGGGCGCGCTGCTGGTGGGCGGGGTGGCGGCCCTCATCACCTGGCGCGCGCCGCGCCACCGCCATGGCGCCTACGGGCCGCTGGCGGCGCTGGCGGCCGGCACCGCGCTGCACCACGCGCTGGACGGGCTGCCCGGTCCGCTGCCCTGGGTGGGGCCGACCCTGGGCAGCGTGGACCTGGCCGCCGGCCTGGCCTGGAGCTCGGCGGTGCTGCCGGCCTACCTGTCGTCCCCCGAGTGGCTCGGCCCGGCGCTGCTGGAGGTGCTGCCCTTCGCGCTGGTGCTGGCCTTCCAGGCAGCGATGAACGGCGCGGTGACCGCCGCCTCGCTGGGCACCGTGCTCGCCACCCGCACCGACCTGTACCGGGTGCTGCAGGCGCAGGGCGTGGCCAATGTGCTGTGCGGCGGCCTGGGCGCCCTGCCGGTGTGCACCAACGCGCCGCTGTCGCTGCTGGCGGTGCGCTTCGCGCCCTATCCGCGCCTGGCGGTGCTCGCCTGCGGCTTCCTGCTCGTCGCGGCGGTGGCGGCCACCGGCTCGATCGGGCAGCTGCCGCTGGCGGCCTTCGCGGGCGTGCTGGTGGTCAGCGGCGCGCGGACCATCGACAGCCGCATCGCCGCGCTGGCGGGACGGGCGTGGCGCGGGCCGGCGCGCTGGCAGGCGGCAGCCAACCTGGGCGTCATCGCCGCCGTCGCGGGGCTCACCGTCTCAGGCCATGTGGTGCTGGGCATCGGCCTGGGCCTGGCCCTGGAGGTGCTGCTGTTCCTGTGGAACCTGCCGCGCCGGCACCCGGCCGGCACGCCGGCGGGCCGGCGCTGGCGCGACCGCTTCGCGGCCTGCGAGGCGGTGATGACCGGGCTGGGCCGCGCGAAGGTGCAGGTGCTGCGGGTGGGGGAGGCGGTGTTCTTCGGCAACGTCAGCGGCCTGACGCAGGCCCTGGCGCGGCTGCCCGCGGGCACCACGCACGTGGTGATGGACCTCTCGCGCACGCACTACCTGGACCTCACCGCCCTCCATGCCCTCGACCACGCGATGGAGCGCATCGCCGTCCAGGGCATCGAGACCCTGCTGTGCGGGGTGGACCGCGCCGGCCGGCCGCTGCGGGGGCTGCACCTGGCGGCACCCGCGCTGACGAAGCGGCCCCGCTTCGCCAGCGCCGAGGCGGCGCTGGCCACGCTGGCCACGCTGGCCGCGTGAGGCCGCGACGCTGACCGCGGCCGGCGGCGGCCTCAGTGCGCCAGGATCTTCGCCAGGAATTCCTTGGTGCGCGGCTGGCGCGCCTCGGGGTTGCCGAAGAACTCGTCCTTCGTGCAGTCCTCGAGGATGCGGCCGCCCACGTCGATGAAGATCACGCGGTTGGCCACCTTGCGCGCGAACCCCATCTCGTGCGTGACCACCATCATGGTCATGCCTTCCTTGGCCAGGCCCACCATCACGTCCAGCACCTCGCCCACCATCTCCGGGTCGAGCGCGGAGGTGGGCTCGTCGAACAGCATCACCACCGGGTCCATCGACAGCGCGCGTGCGATCGCCACGCGCTGCTGCTGGCCGCCCGAGAGCTGCCCGGGGAACTTGTCCTTGTGCGCCATCAGGCCCACGCGATCGAGCATCTTCAGCCCGCGTGCCTTGGCCTCGTCCTGGCTGCGCCCCAGCACCTTGACCTGGGCCAGGGTGAGGTTCTCGGTCACCGACAGGTGCGGGAACAGCTCGAAGTGCTGGAACACCATGCCCACGCGGCTGCGCAGCTTCGGCAGGTCGGTCTTGGGGTCGTTGACCTGCACGCCGTCCACCGTGATGGTGCCCTTCTGGATCGGCTCCAGCGCATTGACGGTCTTGATCAGGGTGGACTTGCCCGAGCCCGAGGGCCCGCACACCACCACCACGTCGCCCTTGGCGATGCTCACCGAACACTCATTGAGCACCTGCACCGGGCCGTACCACTTGGAAACGTTCTTGATCTCGATCATGTTTGCGAAGCTCCGGTCTCAGCGGATGATGGCGATGCGCTTTTGCAGGCGGCGCACCAGGGTCGACAGGCCAAAGCAGACGGCGAAGTAGACCAGTGCCGCCAGCAGGTAGGCCTCCTCGGGCCGCCCGTAGATCTTGGCGGCGGTGACGAAGCCCTTGAGCAGGTCGTAGGCGCCGATGGCGTAGACCAGCGAGGTGTCCTGGAACAGGATGATGGTCTGCGTGAGCAGCACCGGCAGCATGTTGCGGAAGGCCTGGGGGAGCACCACCAGACGCATGTTCTGCGCGTACGTCATGCCCAGGGCCTGCCCGGCGAACACCTGGCCGCGCGGGATCGACTGGATGCCCGCGCGCATGATCTCGCTGAAGTAGGCCGCCTCGAAGGCGATGAAGGTGATGATGGCCGAGGCCTCGGCGCCCACCGGGCGGCCGATGATCAGGGGCACCAGCAGGAAGAACCACAGGATCACCATCACCAGCGGGATGGAGCGCATGCCGTTGACGTAGATGGTGGCCGGGATCTCCAGCGCCTTGCGGCCGGACAGCCGCATCAGCGCCAGCAGCGTGCCGAAGAAGATGCCACCCAGCGTGGCGATCACCGTCAGCTGCACGCTGAAGATGAAGCCGTTGACGACGAACTTGGAGATGACCTCCCAGCTCACGAAGCTCAGGTCGAGGTTGCCCATGTCAGGCCTCCGTAGGGCCGCCCCAAGGCAGGCCTGCGCCCCCCCGGGGGGCAGCGAAACACACGAAGTGGCGAGCGTGGGGACTCATGTCAGTGCCCTCCCCCGGTGCCGCCGGCGACGATGAAGCCGGGGATGGCCAGCCGCTTCTCGACGAAGGCGAAGACCCGGTTCACAGCGAAGGCCGACAGCGCGTACAGGCCGGTCACCGCCAGGTAGATCTCGATGCCGCGCGAGGTCTCCTCCTGCGCCTGCATGGCGAACATGGTGAGCTCGGCGATGGACACCGCGAAGGCCACCGAGGAGTTCTTCAGCAGGTTCATGGACTCGCTGGTCAGCGGCGGCAGGATGATGCGGAACGCCATCGGCAGCAGCACGTAGCGGTAGGTCTGCCAGGTGGTGAAGCCCATGGCCATGCCGGCATAGCGCTGGCCGCGCGGCAGGGCCTGGATGCCCGCCCTCACCTGCTCGGCGATGCGCGCCGAGGTGAAGAAGCCCAGGGCGAAGACCACCAGCAGGAAGCCCGGCACCTGCTGGAACGCCGGGAAGGCCTTGGGCAGCACGAAGTACCAGATGAACAGCTGCACCAGGATCGGGATGTTGCGGAACAACTCGACCCAGGCATTGGCCAGGCGCACCAGCCAGGGGCTGTTCGGCAGCGTGCGCAGCGTGCCGATCACCGCGCCGGTGACCACGGCCACCACCCAGGCGCAGCCGGCGACCGCGAGGGTCCAGCGCCAGGCCTCGAACATCCACTCGAGGTAGGTGCGGCCGCTGCCGTCGTCATTGAGGAATACCTGCCAATCCCATGTCATGTGCTCTGGCCTCCGTCGGGGCGTCCGTCGTGTATGGAGTGGAAACAAAAAGCCCCGCCGGCGCAAGTGGCGGGCGGGGCCTCGGCTCGCGGGTCAGGCCAGGATCACTTCTTGGCGTAGTCCTCGACGGGCTTGTCGTTGGGGGCAGCCCAGGCCGACTTGGTGGCCTCGCTGGCCGGCAGGCCCACGCGGGTGTTCTTCGGGGGGATCGGCTGCATGAACCACTTGTCGTAGATCTTCGCGATCTCGCCGGTGCGGGCCAGGTCGCGGATGGTGTCGTCGGCCACCTTCTTGAAGGCCGGGTCGTCCTTGCGAAGCATGATCGCGATGGGCTCGACGCTCAGGACCTCGCCGACGATGCGGAACTCGCCCGGGTTCTTGGCGGTGGCGATGTTGCCGGCCAGGATCTGGCCGTCCATCACGAAGGCATCGGCGCGGCCGGACTCCAGCAGCAGGAAGCTGTCGGCATGGTCCTTGCCGAAGACCTCCTTGAAGTCGACGTTGTTGGCGCGCTCGTGCTTGCGAAGCAGCTGCACGGAGGTGGTGCCGGTGGTGGTGGCGACGTTCTTGTCCTTGAGCTGCGCGATCGAGGTGATGCCGGAGGCGGCCTTGACCGCGATGCGCACTTCCTCGACGTAGGTGGTCAGGGCGAAGGCCACGTCCTTCTGGCGGGTGGCGTTGTTGGTGGTGGAGCCGCACTCGATGTCGACGGTGCCGTTCTGCACCAGGGGGATGCGGTTCTGCGAGGTGACCGGCTGGTACTTCACGTCCAGCTTGCGGCCCACGGCCTTTTCCACGTTGCCGATGATGCGCTGGCAGATCTCCACGTGGTAGCCCGCGTACTTGCCGTCACCGAGGGTGAACGACAGCGCGCCGGAGGAATCGCGCACGCCCATGGTGATGACGCCCGAGGCCTTGACCTTGGCCAGGGTGTCGTTGGCCTGGGCGAAGGCCGCGCCGGTGGCGAGGGTGGCCACTGCGAGGGCGAGGATCTGCTTCTTCATCATCTTCTCCTAGTAGGAACGTTCGATATCCGCGGCAACCGGCGGAATCGGGAAAGAACCGCAAGCTTATAGCAGGAGTCGTGCCTCGATCCCCCTGGTTCACCCTGGCCCGATCACCCCTCGTCCCGCAAGGGCTGGGTGAGCTTCTCGGGCACCAGCAGGGCCTCGACCTGGGCACGGGTGAGGATGCCCAGCGCCTCGGCGATCTCGTCGATCGGCCGGCCGGTGGCGATGGCGGTCTTGGCGATCAGGGCCGCCTTTTCGTAGCCGATGATGGGGTTCAGGGCCGTCACCAGCGTCACCGAGTCACGCACCCGCCGCTCCAGCAGCGGCAGGTTCGGCTCGATGCCCACCACGCAGTGCTCGCGCAGCGTGCGGCAGGCATTGGCCAGGTGCTCGATGCTCTTGAACAGGCTCCAGCCCATGATCGGCTCGAAGGCATTGAGCTGCAGCTGGCCGGCCTCGGAGGCCATGGTGACGGTCATGTCATTGCCGATCACCTCGAAGGCCACCTGGTTCATGACCTCCGGGATCACCGGGTTGACCTTGCCCGGCATGATCGACGAGCCGGCCTGCCGGGGCGGCAGGCGGATGTCCCCGAAGCCGGCCTGCGGCCCGCTGGACAGCAGGCGCAGGTCGTTGCAGGTCTTGGACAGCTTGGTGGCCACCCGCTTGAGCACACCGGACAGCTGCACGAACGCCCCGGTGTCCTGCGTGGCCTCGACCAGGTTCTTCGACTTCACCACCGGGATGCCGCTGACCTCGGCGAGCAGGCTGCAGGCCAGGTCGGCATAGCCGTGGGGCGCGTTGATGCCGGTGCCGATGGCGGTGGCGCCCAGGTTGATCTCCTGGATCAGGGCGCGCGCCTCGCGCAGGCGGTCCTCGTCCTCCTCGAGCATGACCGCATAGGTGGAGAACTCCTGGCCCAGCGTCATCGGCACCGCGTCCTGCAGCTGGGTGCGGCCGATCTTGAGGATGTCCTTGAATTCCTCCGCCTTGGCCTCGAAGGCCTGGCGCAGGTCGGCCATCGACACCAGGAGCCGGTCGATGCCGGCCCACAGCGCCAGCCGCACCGCGGTGGGGTAGACGTCGTTGGTGCTCTGGGAGGCGTTGACGTGGTCGTTGGGGTGCAGCACGTCGTAGCGCCCCTTCTCGAACCCCATCTTCTCCAGCGCGAGGTTGGCGATGACCTCGTTGGCGTTCATGTTGGTGGAGGTGCCGGCGCCGCCCTGGATCACGTCGACCACGAACTGGTCGTGGAATTCGCCGGCGATGAGGCGGTCGCAGGCGTGCAGGATGGCCCAGCACCGCGCCTCGTCCAGCACCCGCAGCTGCAGGTTGGCGCGCGCCGCCGCCTTCTTCACGTGGCCGAAGGCGCGTATGAGGTCCGGCATGGCCGAAACGGTGGTGCCGGAGATCGGGAAGTTCTCCACTGCGCGGGCGGTGTGCACGCCCCAGTAGGCACTGGAGGGGATGGGCTTGTCGCCCAGGAAGTCGTGCTCGATGCGAAAGCCTGCGGGCGGGTTCTGGGTCATGGCGGGCCACCTCCGTGCTGGCCGGTGAGGCAACTGTAGGCCCGCCCGGACCGGCTGGCCAATGCCGCTTCGGCTGCCCCCCATGCCGGAAGGTTATCGGGCCGCCGCGCCCCCGCCTTCGGCCAGGAAGTCCCACAGGCCCTGCGCGCTGCGCTTGGCCGGTTCGCGGCCGGCCGCGGGGCGCTCGCGGTAGGCGCGGATGTCCATCGCCATCTCCAGCGCCGCCGGCTCGCCCGGCGGCGCGGCATGCACCAGCCGCCGCTCGCGCAGCTCGCGGCGCACCGCGCTGGCAGGCAGGAAGGCCACGCCATGGCCCTCCAGGGCCATCACCTTCAGGCCCTCGGCCATGTCGGTCTCGTAGACCCGGTCCAGGTGGACGGGGGTGGGCGCATTCTTCAGGATCAGGTCGGCGACCCCGCCGAGGTAGGCGCCGGGCGCATAGCCCAGGTAGGGCAGCGGGTGGCCGGCGCGCCCGGGCAGCGGGAACATCGGCAGGCCCTGATCGTCCGGCTTGCAGAAGGGGGCCAGGATCTCCTGGCCGAGGCTGACCATCTCGTAGCGGTCGGCGTCCAGCGGCAGGGGCTGGGCCTCGTGGTGGTAGGCGATCAGCAGGTCGCAGCCGCCCTCGACCAGGCGCATCACCGCGTCGTGCACGTTCAGCGCGATCAGCCGGCTCCTGATGGGGCCGAAGCGCTCACGCAGGCTGGAGACCCAGGCCGGGAAGAAGGTGAAGGCCAGGGTGTGGGGCACGGCGAACTCGATCACGTCCTTGCCCGCGGCCGACTGCCCGCGCAGCATGGCGCGGGTGCTTTGCAGCGTCTGCAGCATCTCCAGCGCCTGCGCGTACAGGGTCTGGCCGGCGGGGGTCAGCCGCGTGGGGTAGGAACTGCGGTCCACCAGGTCGCAGCCGGCCCAGGCCTCCAGCGCCTGGATCCGCCGGGAGAACGCGGGCTGGGTCACGTGCCGCAGCTGCGCGGAGCGGCTGAAGCTGCGCGTCTCGGCCAGGCTGACGAAGTCCTCGAGCCACTTGGTTTCCATGGCCGGATGTTAAGCCTCGGCCTCCTGGCCCTGCTCACGCTGGCTTTGCTGCAGCGCCCACATGGCGGCATAGCGCTGGCCCAGCGCCAGCAGCTGCGCGTGGGTGCCGCGCTCGATGATCCGGCCGGCGTCCATCACCAGGATTTCGTGCGCGTCGACCACCGTGGACAGCCGGTGCGCGATCACCAGCGCCGTCTTGCCTCGGGCAGCCGACTTCAGTTCGGCCTGGATGGCGCGCTCGTTGGCCGAGTCCAGCGCCGAGGTGGCCTCGTCGAAGATCAGGATCGGCGGGTCCTTCAGCAAGGTGCGGGCGATAGCCACGCGCTGCTTCTCGCCGCCCGAGAGCTTGAGCCCGCGCTCGCCCACCATGGTCTGGTACCCCTTGGGCGTGGCGGCGATGAAGGCGTGGATGTGGGCCGCCTTCGCCGCCGCCTCCACCTCGGCATGCGAGGCGCCGGGGCGGCCGTACGCGATGTTGTATTCGACCGTGTCGTTGAACAGCACCGTGTCCTGCGGCACGATGCCGATGGCGGCGCGCACGCTGGCCTGGGTCACCTCGCGGATGTCCTGGCCGGCGATGCGGATGCAGCCGCCCTGCACGTCGTAGAAGCGATAGAGCAGGCGCGCCAGGGTGCTCTTGCCCGAGCCGGAGGGCCCGACCACCGCCACCGTGCGGCCGGCCGGGATCTCGAAGCTCACGTCGTGCAGGATCTCGCGTGCCGGCTCGTAGCCGAAGCGCACATGCTCGAAGCGCACCGTGGGCTGGTGCAGGCCCGCCAGCGCCGGCGCACCGGGGCGGTCGGCCACCTCGCGCTCACGCTCCATCAGCGCGAACATGCGGTCCAGGTCCGTGAGGCTCTGCTTGATCTCGCGATACAGCACGCCCAGGAAGTTGAGCGGGATGTACAGCTGGATCATGAAGGCGTTGATCATCACCAGGTCGCCCAGCGTCAGGCGCCCCTCGACCACGCCCTGCGTGGCCCGCCACAGCATCGCCACCAGGGCCACCGCGATGATCAGCTGCTGGCCGGTGTTGAGGATGGACAGCGTGGTCTGCGACTTCAGCCGCGACCGGCGCAGGCGCTCCAGGCTCTCGTCATAGCGGCGGGCCTCGAAGCCCTCGTTGTTGAAGTACTTGACCGTCTCGTAGTTCAGGAGGGAGTCGACCGCGCGGGTGTGGGCCGCGGAGTCGAACTCGTTGGCCTCGCGCCGGAACTTGGTGCGCCACTCGGTGATGGTCACGGTGAAGACGATGTAGACCGCGAGCGCCAGCACCGTGATGCCGGCGAACCACAGGTCGAACTTCACCGCCAGGATGGTGAGCACCAGCGCGGTCTCGATCAGCGTGGGCACCACGCTGTAGAGGGAGTAGGAGATCAGCGACTCGATGCCGCGCACGCCGCGCTCGATATCGCGGGTCATGCCGCCGGTCTGGCGCTCGAGGTGGAAGCGCAGGCTCAGCGCGTGCAGGTGCTCGAAGGTCTGCAGCGCGATGCTGCGCGCCGCGCCGTGGGTGGCCTTGGCGAAAACCAGCTCGCGCAGCTCGGTGAACAGCGAGGTCGACAGCCGCAGCATCCCGTACCCCACCAGCAGCCCCGCGGGCACCGCCAGCATCACGGCGGCGGGGCCGAGCTTCGGCGTCATGGTGTCCACCAGGTCCTTGAGCACCAGCGGCACGGACACGTTGGCCAGCTTGGCGCCGACCATGAAGGCCAGGGCCGCCAGCACGCGCCAGCGGTACTGCCAGAGGTAGGGCGCCAGCCGGCGCAGCGTCGTCCAGTCGCTGCGGGTGCGCGGCTGGCCGGGGACGGGAAGGGCTTGGGTGGAATCGCCGTAGCGGCGCATGGCGGAGAATCTGCTCAGGTGAATTGAATGGAGATTGTGCCCATGTCCGCGCCGCCCCTGGACCCTGCCGGCCGCCCCGGCGAGCCCCCGACCGCCCGCCCCTACGCGCCCCTGCCCACGGGCCAGGAGCTGGCCCTCAAGGTCACGCCCATGCCCAGCGACACCAACGCCAACGGCGACATCTTCGGCGGCTGGGTCATGGCGCAGGTGGACATCGCCGGCGCGGTGGCCGCCGCGCGCATCACCCAGGGCCGCATGGCCACGGTGGCGGTGAACGAGTTCCTGTTCAAGCACCCGGTGCGGGTGGGCGACATCCTCTCCTTCTTCACCGAGGTGGTGCGCACCGGCCGCACCTCGGTCACGATCAAGGTCGAGGTCTATGCCGAGGCCTTCGGCGCCCAGGGCCGCTTCGTCAAGGTGACCGAGGCGCGGCTGACCTACGTGGCCATCGACGAGCGCGGCCAGCCGCGGCCCCTGCCGGCCGCCCCGGCCGCCTGACGCCCCGGTTGCCCGATACTGCCGGCCATGTCCCGCCCCGACCCCCACAGCCCGCCGTCCCTGGAACACCGCAACCTGGCCTGGCTGGCCATGGCGCTGTCGGCGGGCTTCGTCCTGATCGTCTGGCCCCTGTTCGGCGCGGTGCTCTGGGCGGTGTTCATCGCCATCGTCTTCGACCCGCTGCACCGGCGCGTGGAGCAGCAGGTGGGCGGGCGCAGCCCCAACCTGGCGGCGTTCCTCACCCTCACGCTGGTGGTGCTGATCGTGATCCTGCCCCTGATCATGGTGGCCACCGCGGTGGTCCAGGAGACGGCGGACGTGGTGCAGCGGGTGCGCTCAGGCCAGATCGACTTCGCGGGCCAGATCCAGGCCCTGTTCGATGCCCTGCCCGCCTGGGTGCGTTCCATCATGGACCGGTTCGGGCTGTTCAACCTCGCGGCGCTGCAGCGGCAGCTGTCCACCCTGCTGGCCGGCAGCGGCCAGTTCATCACCACCCACCTGGTGGGCCTGGGCCAGGGCACGCTGGACTTCGTCGTGGCCCTGTTCGTCATGCTGTACGTGCTGTACTTCCTGCTGCGGGACGGCCGCCAGCTGGCCGCGCGGATCGTGCGCACCGCGCCGCTGGAGGACGACCATGTCCGGCAGCTGATGGCGCAGTTCGTCACCGTGGTGCGGGCCACGGTCAAGGGCAACCTCCTGATCGCCCTGGTCCAGGGCCTGCTCGGCGGCGTGGCCTTCGCCTTCCTGGGCCTGCCCGGTGCGCTCCTGTGGGGGACGCTGATGGCCCTGCTGTCGCTGCTGCCGGCGGTGGGCGCGGCGATGGTCTGGGGGCCGGTCGCGGCCTGGTTCGTTTTCAACGGGCAGGTCCTGTCCGCCCTCGGGCTGACCCTGTGGGGCGTGCTCGTGATCGGCCTGGTCGACAACTTCCTGCGGCCGATCCTCGTGGGCAAGGACACCCGGATGCCGGATTACCTGGTGCTGGTGGCCACCCTGGGCGGCATCGCCGTCTTCGGCATCAACGGCTTCGTGATCGGGCCGGTGATCGCCGCCATGTTCCTGGTGGCCTGGAACCTCCTCTCCGGCCTGCGCCGCCGCCCGGACGGCGGCAGCCCCGGCGCCTGACCGGAAAGCGGCCTGCACGGCCGTCGCAGCGCCGGCCTTGACTACTTCGTAACTGTCATCGAAGGGGCGATTTTTCGCCCACGCCATCCCCATGATCATGTGATCTCGTCTATCATTGGGTCAGACTTAACGTTCCACAAATCTGTTGTTGACCTGCCTCCTAGACCGAAGCGGCTACATACCAGACAAAGGAAAGGCCCTGACATGACCAATCTGGCGAACGCTCTCAAGAGCGAGATCACCCTGGTGGCCCACAAGGCCCTGCGCGACGAGGCGCAGCAATTCAAGAAAGCCACCGCCAGCTACCACCGAGAGATCGCCGCCCTCCAGCGCCGCGTCGAGATGCTCGAGCGCCTGCTGGAGCGACTGCGCGATGAACCGGCCAAGGCCCTGCCCCCGCGTGCGCCCCGCGCGCCGCGGCCCAAGGCGCTGGTGGAGATCGACCCGAGCGAGGCCGAGGCCCACCCGCTGCGGTTTTCCGCCAAGGGCTTCGCCAAGCTGCGCCAGCGCCTGGGCCTGTCCGCCGCGGCCATGGGTGCCCTGCTGGGGGTGACCGCGCAGTCCGTCTACAAATGGGAGGACGGCAAGGCCCGTCCCCGGGCCAGCCAGCTGCAGGCCATTGCCGCCGCGCGCAAGCTCGGCAAGCGGGAGGCCGCCGCCAAGCTCGCCGAGATGAACCACGTCGACGAGCCCGACGAGGCGCCGCCGGTGGTCACCCACTGACGCAGGTTCACGCAAGGGGCGCTCGGCGCCCCTTGCCATTCCTGGCGGGTCCCGGTGCCGGCGGGCCGGGTCAGGGAATGTCGAAGGCCTCCTGCAGCCGGGAGATGTCGGGCTTTCCCATGGCCTGCACCGCCGCCAGCACGCGCTGGCGGCGCGCCGCGTCAGGGTGCTGCAGCATCTCGCGCAGTTCGGTGGGCACGACCTGCCAGGACACGCCCCAGCGGTCCCGGAGCCAGCCGCCCCGCTCGGCGGCCGGGTCGGCCGACAGCTGCGCCCAGTAGTGGTCCACCTCGTCCTGCGAATCGCAGTCGATCACGAGGGACAGGGCTGACGTGAAGCCGGCAGGCGGGCCGCCGTTCAGGGCCACGAAGGGCTGGCCGTCCAGCTCGAAATCCACCGTCTGCACCGCGCCCTGCGGCAGCGGCCCGCCCGCGCCGTGGCGGGTGACGGCGGTGACTCGGGAATTGGGGAAGGCCGAGACATAGTGCGTCACGGCCTCCTCGGCCTCGGTGTCGAACCACAGGCAGCAGCGGGTGTGGGGCATGGCCGGCCTTTCCTGCCCGCCGGCGCGCCCGGTGGCGGGCGCTTCAGACCCGGGAGAAATCGGGCTTGCGCTTGTCCAGGAAGGCGCCGAAGGCCTCCTTGGCCGCGGGCTCGGTGAGCATGCGGCCAAAGATAGCACCTTCCTCCTGCATCTGCTGCGCGACGAGGGCGGCCTGGCCCTGCTTCATGAGGCGCTTGGTCTCCTGCAGCGAGGTGCGCGGCTTGGCGGCCAGCTTGCGCGCCTGGGCCTGGGCCAGGGCCGCCGCCTCGGAGGGCGGCACGACGCGATTGACCAGGCCCACCTCCAGGGCCGCCTCGGCCATGAAGGGCTCGCCGAGCATCAGGGCCTCGGCGGCGCGCTGGTGCCCGAGCAGGCGGGGCAGCAGCAGGCTGGAGGCGGCCTCGGGGCACAGGCCCAGGTTCACGAAGGGCAGCGAGAACATCGCGTTGTCGCCGGCGTAGACCAGGTCGCAGTGCAGCAGCATCGTGGTGCCGATGCCCACGGCCGGCCCGCACACCGCGGCGACCACGGGCTTGGGGAAGCCGGCCAGCGCGCGCAGGAAGCGGAACACCGGGGCGTCGTGCGAGGACGGCGGCGTCTCCAGGAAGTCGGCGATGTCGTTGCCCGCGGAGAAGACCGTCTCGTTGCCCTGGAACACCACCACCCGCACGGCCTCGTCAGCGCGCGCGGCCTCCAGCGCGTCGGCCAGGGCAGCGTACATCGCGGCGGTGATGGAGTTCTTGCGCTGCGGGCGGTTGAAGGTGATGGTGAAGACGCCGGATTCGGCGTGGACGAGGATGTCGCTCATGTCGTGTCGTTTCGTTGTCTGTGGCAGGGTCACACGCGCTCGAAGATGCCGGCAGCGCCCTGCCCCATCCCCACGCACATCGTGACCATGCCGTATTTCAGGTTGCGCCGGCGCAGGCCGTGGACCACCGTGGCCGCACGGATCGCGCCGGTGGCGCCCAGTGGGTGGCCCAGGGCGATCGCGCCGCCCAGCGGGTTGACCCGTGCCGGGTCCAGGCCCAGCGTGTTCATGACCGCCAGCGATTGTGCCGCGAAGGCCTCGTTCAGCTCGATCCAGCCGAGGTCGTCCTGCCTCAGGCCGGCGGCGCGCAGCGCCACCGGGATCGCCTCGACCGGGCCGATGCCCATGATGTGCGGCGGCACGCCGCGGCTGGCGTAGCTCACGAAGCGCGCCAGCGGCACCAGGCCGAAGCGCTTGATCGCGGCCTCGCTGGCCAGGAGCAGCGCGCCTGCGCCGTCGGAGGTCTGCGAGCTGTTGCCTGCAGTGACGGTCCCGCGCGCAGCGAACACGGTCTTGAGCCTGGCCAGCCCCTCGAGGGTGGTGTCGGGCCGCGCGCCCTCGTCGAGGCTCACCGTGCGGGCGGTGACGGCGACGCTGCCGGCGGCCAGGTCCACCGCGCGCTCCTGCACCTCCACCGGCGTGATCTCGTCGGCGAACTCGCCGGCCTTCATGGCGGCGACGGCCTTCATGTGCGAGTCGAAGGCGAAGCGGTCCTGCGCCTCGCGGCCCACCTTCCATTGCTGCGCCACCTTCTCGGCGGTCAGGCCCATGCCGTAGGCGATGCCGTAGCTTTCGAGGTCGTCGGGGTTGGCGAAGATGGCGGGCGAGAGCGAGGGCGAGTTGCCCATCATCGGCACCATGGACATGCTCTCGGTGCCGGCCGCGAGCATCACGTCGGCCTCGCCCACGCGGATGCGGTCCGCGGCGATCTGGATCGCCGACAGGCCCGAGGCGCAGAAACGGTTGACGGTGATGCCGCCCACGGTCTTGGGCAGGCCGGCGAGCACCGCGCCGATGCGCGCCACGTTCAGGCCCTGCTGCGCCTCGGGGATGGCGCAGCCGCACACCACGTCCTCGATGGCTGCGGGGTCCAGCCCCGGGGCCTGCGCCAGCGCGGCGCGGATCACGGTGGCCAGCAGGTCGTCGGGCCGGGTGTTGCGGAAGTAGCCGCGGTGCGAGCGGCCGATCGGCGTGCGGGTAGCGGCGACGATGTAGGCGTCTTGCAGTTGCTTGGTCATCTCGGGTCCCTCCGTTCCTCAATTCCGCAGCGGCTTGCCGGTGGACAGCATGGCCAGGATGCGCTCCTGGGTCTTGGGGTGGGTCACGAGCTGGCAGAAGGCCTGGCGCTCCAGGGCCATCAGGTACTCCTCGGTGACCAGGGTGCCGGCGTCGACGTCGCCGCCGGTGACCACATGGGCGATCAGGCTGGCGATGCGGAAGTCGTGGGCGCTGATGAAGCCGCCGTCGCGCATGTTCACCAGCTGGCCCTGGATGGTGGCCTTGGCGCCGCGCCCTGCCACCGGGAAGGGCCGGCGCTGCGGCGGGCGCCAGCCGGCGTCGGCCAAGGCGCGCACCTGCTGCAGCGCCACATGCAGCAGTTCGTCCTTGTTCGGGACGATCACGTCGGACTCCAGCAGGTACCCCAGCTGGCGCGACTCCAGCGCGCTGGTGCCCACCTTGGCCATGGCCGCGGCAGTGAAGCCCTCGGTGAGGAAAGGCAGCAGGTCCTTGCCCGTCGACAGGCGCGCGTTCTCCGCGGCGCGGCGGGCGATGTAGGTCAGGCCGCCGGCGCCGGGCACCAGGCCCACGCCGACCTCGACCAGGCCCACGTAGCTTTCCATGGCCGCGACGCGGCGCGCGCAGTGCACCGCGAGTTCGCAGCCGCCGCCCAGGGCCATGCCGCGGATGGCGGCCACCACCGGCACCTGCGCATAGCGCACCTTGAGGAAGGTCTGCTGCATGAACCGCTCGGCTTCGTCGATGGCCGCGACGCCGCGCGCCATGAAGGCCGGCATCAGGGCCTGCAGGTCGGCACCCGCGGAAAACGGCTCGTCGCCGGACCAGACCACCAGGCCCTGGAACTGCGCCTGCGCGAGGTCGACCGCGCGGTCCAGGCCGGCGAGCACCTCGGGACCCATCACGTGCATCTTGGTCTTGAGGCTGGCGACCAGCACCTCGCCATCGAGCGTCCACAGGCGCAGGCCGGCGTCCTCATGGAGCGTGCGGCCCGCGGCCTCGAAGCGCGGCGCCTGGCTGCCCAGGACGCTCTCGGGGAAATGCTGGCGCGCATGCACCGGCAGCAGGCGGCGGGGCTCGAAGCGGCCGGTGGTGGGGTTCCACGAGCCCTGCGGCGTGTGCACGCCACCGGCCTCGGCCACCGGGCCTTCGAAGACCCAGGCGGGCAGCGGCGCCCGCGACAGCGCCTTGCCGGCGTCGATGTCCTCCTGCACCCAGCGCGCCACCTGCAGCCAGCCCGCCTCCTGCCACAGCTCGAACGGCCCCTGCTGCATGCCGAAGCCCCAGCGCATGGCGAGGTCGACATCGCGCGCGGTGTCGGCGATGGCGGCCAGGTGGACCGCGGCGTAGTGGAAGCCGTTGCGCAGGATGGCCCAGAGGAACTGCCCCTGCGGCCCCTCGGACTCGCGCAGCAGCTTCAGGCGCTCGGCGGCGGGTCTCTTCAGCATGCGGGCATAGACCTCGTCGGCCTTCTCGCCGGCGGGCACGTAGTCCTTGCGGGACGCGTCGAAGCGCAGGATGTCGCTGCCCGCCTTGCGGAAGAAGCCGGCCTTGGCCTTCTGCCCCAGGTGGCCCAGGCCGACCAGGGTGGACAGGACCTCGGGCGTGGCATAGCTCGCGTAGAACGGGTCGGTGGCCTCGGTGAAGTTGTCCTGCAGCGTGCGGATCACGTGGGCCAGGGTGTCCAGGCCCACCACGTCGGCGGTGCGGAAGGTGCCGCTGGCGGCGCGGCCCAGCTTGCGGCCGGTGAGGTCGTCCACCACGTCGAAGCCCAGGCCGAAGGCCTGCGCCTCCCTCATCACCGAGAGCATGCCGGCGACGCCGACGCGGTTGGCGATGAAGTTGGGCGAGTCCTTGGCGCGCACCACGCCCTTGCCCAGGCCGGTGGTGACGAAGGTCTCCAGGTCGTCGAGGATGGCGGGGTCGGTGGCCGGCGTGGGAATCAGCTCCACCAGGAACATGTACCGCGGCGGGTTGAAGAAGTGGATGCCGCAAAAGCGCGGGCGGATCGACGCCGGCAGCGCCTCGGCGAGCTTGGTGATCGACAGTCCCGAGGTGTTGGAGGCCACGATGGCCTGCGGCGCGACGAAGGGCGCGATCTTTCGGTACAGGTCCAGCTTCCAGTCCATGCGCTCGGCGATGGCCTCGATCACCAGGTCGCAGTCCTTCAGCAGCTCCAGGTGCTCCTCGTAGTTGGCGGCCTGGATCAGGGCCGCGTCGTCGGCCAGGCCCAGGGGCGAGGGCTTGAGCTTCTTCAGGCCCTCGACGGCCTGCGTGACGATGCCGTTCTTCGGCCCTTCCTTCGCCGGCAGGTCGAACAGCACCACCGGGACCTGCACGTTCACGAGGTGGGCGGCGATCTGCGCGCCCATCACGCCGGCGCCGAGCACGGCGACCTTCTTCACCTGGAATCGCTTCATGCGAGGGCCTCCTGGGTATCGAGCAGCACGCGCGCGCCGCTGCGGGCGGTGCGCACCAGCGTCGCGGTTTCGGGGAACAGGCGCGCGAAGTAAAAGCGCGCCGTCTGCAGCTTGGCCCGGTAGAACGGGTCGGGGTTGCCGGCCTGGACTTGGCGCAGCGCCACCTGCGCCATGCGGGCCCAGAAGTAGCCGAAGACCAGGTGGCCGGCGACGCGCAGGTAGTCCACCGCCGCGGCGCCCACTTCATCGGGGTCCTGGAAGGCGCGCAAGCCGATCTCGGTGGTGAACTTGGTCATCTGGTCGCCCAGGTACGCGAGCGGGTTGATGAACTCGGCCATCTTCTCGTTGACGCCCTCCTCCTCCACCAGCTGCGCGACCAGGCGGCCGAACTTCTTCAGCGTGGCGCCGTTGTTCGCGAGCACCTTGCGCCCCAGCAGGTCGAGCGACTGGATGGTGTTGGTGCCCTCGTAGATCATGTTGATGCGGGCATCGCGGGCGAACTGCTCCATGCCCCACTCGCGGATGTAGCCGTGGCCGCCGAACACCTGCAGGCAGGCATGGGTGGCGATGTGGCCGTTGTCGGTGAGGAAGGCCTTCACGATGGGCGTGAGCAGCGCCACCAGTTCGGCGCTGTCCTGCCGCACCTTCTCGTCGGGGTGCGCGCTCTCGCGATCGAGCAGCAGCGCGCAGAACAGGCTCAGCGCGCGGCCGCCCTCGGCGTAGGCCTTGGCGGTGAGCAGCATCTTGCGCACGTCGGGGTGCACGATGATCGGGTCGGCCGGCTGGCCCTTGGCCTTGGGGCCGGACAGGCTCCGCATCTGCTGGCGGTCCTTCGCATAGGCCAGCGCGTTCTGGTAGGCCACCTCGGTCAGGCCCAGCGACTGCATGCCCACGCCCAGGCGGGCCGCGTTCATCATCACGAACATCGCCTGCAGGCCCTTGTGCGGCTGGCCCACCAGGGTGCCGACGGCGCCATCGAGCACCATCTGGCAGGTGGCGTTGCCATGGATCCCCATCTTGTGCTCGAGGGCGCCGCAGTGGATGCCGTTGCGCGCGCCCAGCGAGCCATCGGCATTGACCAGGAACTTGGGCACCACGAACAGGCTGATGCCCTTGCTGCCCGGGGGCGCGTCGGGAAGGCGCGCCAGCACGAGGTGCACGATGTTCGGGACGAAGTCGTGCTCGCCCGCAGAGATGAAGATCTTCTGCCCGGTGAGGCGGTACGTGCCGTCGGCCTGGGGCTCGGCCTTGGTTCGCAGCAGGCCCAGGTCGGTGCCGCAGTGCGGCTCGGTCAGGCACATGGTGCCGGTCCACTCGCCCGAGGTGAGCTTCGGCAGGAAGAGGCGCTGCTGCGCCTCGGTGCCGTGCGCGTGCAGGCACTCGTAGGCGCCGTGCGTGAGGCCGGGGTACATGGTCCAGGCCTGGCTGGCGCTATTGAGCATCTCGTAGAAGCACTCGTTGACGACCACCGGCAGGCCCTGCCCGCCGTAGGCAGGGTCGGCCGCGAGCGAGGGCCAGCCGCCTTCGACGTATTTCGCGTACGCCTCCTTGAAGCCGGTGGGCGTGGTGACTTCGTGGGTCTCGCGGTCCAGGCGGCAGCCCTCGGCGTCGCCCACCGCATTGAGCGGCTGCACCACCTCGCTGGCGAAGCGGCCGCCCTCCTCCAGGATCGCGTTGATGGTGTCGGCGTCGGTCTCGGCATGCCGGGGCATGGCCTTGAATTCGTCGGCGACCTTCAGGACCTCGTGCATCACGAACTGCATGTCACGCAAGGGCGGGGTGTAGGTGGGCATGGACAGTCTCCGGAGTGGGTGGGGATCGGGGTGGGGATCAGGGGCGGGTCATGGGCGCGCCGGGGGCGGCGCCTCGCCCGGCGCGAGCCGCGGGCGCAACAGGTTCTCGAAGCCGGACTCGGCGCGGGCGACCGAGCCGGGCGCGCGCAGGAAGCGCGCCTCGTAGTGCAGCGCCAGGATCAGGCCGTGCAGTTCGAACAGCACCTGCGCGTCGTCGGTGTCCTCGCGCAGGTGCCCCTCGGCCTTGGCCTGGGCGATGCAGCGGCCCAGGGCGGCCAGCCAGGTGTTGACGGTGTCGACCAGCGCCTGGCGCACCGGGCCGGGCCGGTCGTCGAACTCCACCGCGCCGCTGATGTAGATGCAGCCCGAGTCGATCTCCTGCGAGCTGCGCTGCATCCAGCGCGCAAACAGCGCCCGCAGGCGCGGCAGGCCGCGCGGGGCCTGGAGCGCGGGGCGGAACACCTCGTCCTCGAAACGGCGGTGGTACTCGCGGATCACCGAGATCTGCAGCTCTTCGCGCGAGCCGAAGTGGGCGAACACGCCCGACTTGCTCATGCCCGTGACCTCGGCCAGCGCGCCGATGGACAAGCCCTCCAGGCCCACGTTGCCGGCCAGCGAGAGGGCGGCGTCGAGGATGGCGGCCTTGGTCTGCTGGCCTTTGGGGAGGGATCGGTCGGACATGGTGGCTATAAAACGAACGGTCGTTCTATTTTCTGGCAAAAAAAGAGTCGCCCCATGGGCTGGGGCGAACTTTTCCTAGGGATTTACACCCGGATGCCGGGCGGCTGCCGCGCCGAGGGCACCGATCTCTCAGACGATGCGCGCGAGGCAGGCGTCCAGGTGCTCGGAGGGCAGGCGGCGGAAGCCGGAGCGGGCAAAGCGCTGCAGGCGGCCCGCGAGGAAGGCGGTGAGCAGCGAGGCCTTGACCTGCGCATTCACCGACGGCGTGGCCGGGTCATCGCCCACGCCCTCGCCGCGCAGGCACTGGCGCAGGGCCGCCTCGATCTTGTCGAAGAACTGGTTCATGCGCTGCTGCAGGCGCTCGTTCTCGAAGACCAGGGCGTCGCCCACCATCACCCGCGTCATGCCGGGGTTGCGCTCGGCGAACTGCACCAGCATCGCGGCGATGGCCGCGGCGGCGCGCGCCGGCTCGCTGGCGTGGCGCTCCTGGATCTGGTTGACGAGGGAGAAGACGCTGTGCTCGATGAAATCGATCAGTCCCTCGAACATCTGCGCCTTGCTGGCGAAGTGCCGGTACAGGGCGGCCTCGCTGACCGACAGCCTGGCGGCGAGCGCGGCGGTCGTGATGCGCTCCGCGCCCGGCTGCTCCAGCATCGTGGCCAGCGCCTGCAGGATCTGCACGCGGCGCTCGCCCGGCTTGGGCCGCTTGCGCGCGGGCTCGGCCGCGGCGGGAGCGTCGTCGGAAGCGGCAGGCAGACTGGGCGTTTCGGCGTCGGACATGGCGGGCTCAGCGGATGGGTTCGCGGCATTCTCGCACAGCCAGATGACAGGAGCGAGCGCCCGCTTACCTGGGAAAGACCT
Source organism: Ramlibacter sp. MAHUQ-53 (assembly GCF_052600055.1). Lineage (NCBI taxonomy): Bacteria > Pseudomonadati > Pseudomonadota > Betaproteobacteria > Burkholderiales > Comamonadaceae > Ramlibacter > Ramlibacter sp. MAHUQ-53. Next base: position 62,651 of record NZ_JBQWTS010000002.1, on the reverse strand, counting down.
CACCCCGGCAGCAGCAGGCTCACCTTCAGGCCGCGCCCGCCGGCGCCCTGGTGCAGGCGCAGCTGGCTGCGGTGCACGCGGGCGATCTCCTGCGCGATGGCCAGGCCCAGGCCGTTGCCTTCGCCCGGCGTGCCGGGCACGCGGTAGAAGCGCTGCATCAGGTGCGGCATCTCCTGGGCGGGCACGCCGGGGCCGTCGTCCGCCACCTCGAGCGAGGCGCCCCGCCCCACCGGCGCGCAGCGGATGGTGACGGTGCCGCCCGGCGGGGTGTACTTCACCGCGTTGTCGACCAGGTTCGCCAGCAGCTCGCGCAGCAGCCATTCGTGGCCCGGGACGCTGCAGGGGGCGGCCTCCAGGCCGAGGTCCAGGGACTTGGCGCTGGCGGCGTCCAGGTGCGCCTCCAGGATGGACTCGCACAGCGCCTTGAGCTCCACCGGCTGCATGGGCTGGGCGGCCATGACGCGCGAGTCGGCCCGGGAGAGCGCGAGCAGCTGGTTGGCGAGCTGCGAGGTGCGGCGGGTCGCACCGCGCAGCTTCTCGATCTGCTCGACCGGCAGCAGCATGGTGCCCGGCCCGCCCGGCGGCGCGATGCGGCGGGCGGCCTGGGCCCAGGCCTCCACCTGCGCCTGCAGGCCGGCCAGCGGGGTGCGCAGCTGGTGGGCCGCGTCGGCGATGAAGCGGCGCTGGCTCTCGGCCTGCGCATCGACCAGGCCGAGCAGACGGTTGAGCGCGGCCACCATGGGGCGCACCTCGACCGGCGAGAACTGGTCATCGATGGGGCTGAGGTCGTGCGGGGAGCGGCGGGTGACGACGTCGGTCAGCGCCAGCAGGGGACGCAGCGCCCAGTCGACCGCCCAGCGCACGGTGAAGGCCGCGGCGGCGACCATGAACAGGTGCGGCAGCAGCACCTTGAACAGGATGGAGCGCAGCCACTGCTGCTGCGGGTTGGAGCCGTCGGCCAGCGCCACCACCACCTCGCCCACCACGGTCTGCTGGCGCTCGCGGGCAATGCGCCAGTTCACCCCGGCGTAGGGTTCGGAATGGAATTCGGTGCCCGACGACGCCAGCGGCAGCCCGGCCAGCCAGGCGCTGCCGTGCATGACACGGCCGTCGGCGTCGATGACCGCGTAGGCCGAGGTGTTGCGGCGCGCCTCGAGGAACTGCTCCACCGCCGGCACCAGCAGCAGCACCGAGGCGTGCTCGCCCCCGCTGGGGCTGGGAATGACAGAGTCCGCCAGCAGGGGCAGCAGCTCGGCCATCCGCTGGTCCTGCAGCTCGGCGACGTTGTCGGCCGACTCGTACTCGAACCAGGCGTTGAGCAGCGCCAGGGCCAGCAGCGGCCCGATGATCATGATGAGCAGGCGCCGGCGCAGGCCCAGCAGCATGTGCCCGCCGCCCCCACCGGCCGCGGCGACGGGCGTGGCCCTCACGGCGTCGGCGTCTCGACGGTCTCGAGCCGGTAGCCGAAGCCGCGGATCGAGCGCAGCGCCACCCCGTGCGGCTCCAGCTTGCCGCGCAGGCGCGAGATGTAGACCTCGACCGCGTTGGGCGTGATCTCCTTGTCCCAGCCGGTGAGGGCCTGCAGGATCTTCTCCTTGCTGGCGGGCTTGGGCGCGTTGAGCAGCAGGTACTCCATCACCTTCCACTCGCGCGGGCCGAGCTCGATGGGCACGAAGGTCTCGGCGTCCTTGCGGGCGCCGGCGCGGCGGGTCGCGGTGTCCAGCTCGATCGGGCCGAAGCTCAGCACCGAGGAGGTGGCGGCCTGCGAGCGGCGCAGCAGCGCGCGCAGCCGGGCCAGCAGTTCGGGCAGCTCGAAGGGCTTGACCATGTAGTCGTCGGCCCCGAGGTCCAGGCCCTGCACGCGGTCGTGCAGCGCATCCCGGGCGGTGAGGATCATCACCGGCATCGAGGCGTTGGCCGTCTCCGGCTTGCGCAGCCGGCGGGTGAGTTCCAGCCCGTCCATGTTGGGCAGGCCGATGTCGATGATGGCGCAGTCGAAGGTGTCGGTGCGCAGCACCTCCTCCGCCCGCTCGCCACTGCCGACCCAGTCGACCGCATAGCCCGCGTCGGTCAGGCCGAGCTTGATGCCGCTGGCCACCATGACATCGTCTTCCACCAGCAGGAGTCTCATGACCACCCCTCCTTTCGCACTACAGTAGCAGACGAGTCGGCGTCAGAAAAGAGTCATTTTGAATTAAGCGGCGCGAATCATCGTGCCGAACGCCTGGTCCGTGAGGATCTCCAGCAGCAGGGCGTGCGGCACGCGGCCGTCGATGATGTGGACGGCGTTCACGCCGCTGCGGGCCGCGTCCAGCGCGCCGGCGATCTTGGGCAGCATGCCGCCGGAGATGGTGCCGTCGGCCACCAGGGCGTCGATGCGGGGCATGTCCAGCTCGGGCAGCAGCTGCCCCTGCTTGTCGAGCACGCCGGGGATGTTGGTCAGCATCAGGAGCTTCTCGGCCTGCAGCGTGGTAGCCAGGGAGGCGGCGACCACGTCGGCGTTGATGTTGTAGCTCTCGTTGTGCTCGCCGAAGCCGATCGGGCTCACGACGGGGATGAACTGGTCGTCCTGCAGGGCCTTCACCACCGCCGGCTCGATGCGCACGATGTCGCCGACCTGGCCGACGTCATGCACCCGGGTCGGGTCGTTCTGGTCGACCATGCGCAGCTTGCGCGCGCGGATCAGGCCGCCATCACGGCCGGTCAGGCCCACGGCCTTGCCGCCCGCCTGGTTGATCAGGCCCACGATGTCCTGCTGCACCTCGCCGGCCAGCACCCACTCGACGACCTCCATGGTCTCGGCGTCGGTGACGCGCATGCCCTGGATGAACTCGCCCTTCTTGCCCAGGCGCTTGAGCGCGGTCTCGATCTGCGGGCCGCCGCCGTGCACCACCACCGGGTTGATGCCCACCAGCTTGAGCAGGACCACGTCCTCGGCGAAGGCGGCCTGCAGGGCCGGGTCGGTCATGGCATTGCCGCCGTACTTGATGACCATGGTCTTGCCATGGAACTTGCGGATGTACGGCAGGGCCTGGGCGAGGATCTCGGCCTTGTCACGGGGGGCGATGGGGGTGGCGTCGGGCATGGGAGGGCAGTCGGGCGGACGGAAAAAGGATGCGAAATTGTGCCAGCCCCGGCACCCCGGCCAGGCGCTCAGCGCCGCAGCCAGCCGGGCACCTTGAAGCGCACGATGCTCAGGTAGGCCGCCACGTAGGAGACGATGAAGAGCGCGCAGAACGCCATGAGCACGGGCGTCGAGCGCCAGAACAGCGTGGACGGCACGGCCGCCAGCAGGGCCAGGGCCCAGAAGTACGGCGCGGTCCGGTTGTTGCGCAGGCGCATGCGCACGGCCGGGTCCTCGTGGTCGACGCCGCGCACGATGCGGCGGAACACCAGCTGGTGCAGGTGGAGCGCATCGGCCAGTCCCGGCGACTGGCCGCGGGCCAGCTTGCGGTAGGCGGAGAACACCGTCTCCCACACGGGGTAGATCAGCAGCAGCGCGGGGAACCAGGGCGAGACCGCGTCATGGCGCTGCACCAGCTGCACCGAGGCGACGGCGATCACCGCCCCCCAGAGGTAGGCGCCGCCGTCGCCCGCGAAGATCAGGCCGCGGGGGTAGTTCCAGGCCAGGAAGCCGGCCGTGGCGCCCGCGGCCACCAGCACGATGCCGGCGAGCTGGGCGTCGCCCAGCTGCAGCGCCACCAGGGCGATCGCGCCGCAGCAGATCAGGGCGACGCTGCCGGCCAGGCCGTTGTAGCCGTCGATGAGGTTGAAGGCATGGGGCAGGCCGCCCACCGCCACCACCGCCAGCAGCGTGCCCAGCCAGGGCGCCGCGATCCAGAGGGACTCCAGGGCCCGCAGGCCGAGCGGGCCGATGTGCAGGTCCAGCGACAGGGTGGCCACCGCGCCGCCCAGCAGGGTGAGCAGCAGGCGCCAGCGCACCGGCACGCGCAGGGTGAGGTCCTCGGCCAGGCCGGTGCCGGCGGCGATCACCGCCACGGCCCACCAGGCCAGCGCCACGCCGGGCGGCAGCCCCAGCAGCGCCCAGCCGCCGACGCAGGCCAGCAGCATCGCCGCGCCGCCCATGCGGGGCACGTCCCCGGCGTGGAAGCGCTGGGGCATGGCGAGGCTGTAGCGGGAGGCGCTGGCGGCGCCGAACCTCAGCAGGAAGGCGCACGCCAGGGAGGCGATGACGCAGCTGAGGATGAGGGGAAGGAGCATGCGGCGGGCTGGAGCAGAGCGGGCGATTTTCGCACCGCCGGCCGGGCCGCGGGGGCCGGGCCGCCGCAGGCCCCGGGCGCGGCCGGAATCCGGCGTGGCCGGGGTGGCCGGGCTGGCCGGGCTGGCCGCACGGGGCCGGCCACCCCAGGCCGGCCCTCGGGACCTCAGGGCGCCAGGGCCTTCGACACGTCGGCGATGGCCGCCGTGCTGTCCTGGCCCGCCAGGGCGGCGAGCCGCACCTTGGAGGCGAGGTAGACGTAGCGGGCCTGGGCCAGGTCGCGGCGGGCGGTGGCCAGCTGCTGCTCGGCGTTCAGGATGTCCACGCGGGTGCGCACGCCGGCCTGGAAGGAGCGCTGGTTGGAGGTGACGAGCTCCTCGGCCGAGCGCACCGCCTGCTCCAGCGCGCGCACCTTCAGCACGCCCTCGGAGACGCCGCGGAACTCGCGCAGCACGCGCACGCCCAGGTCGCGGCGGGCGGCCTCGAGCTGGCTCTCGACCTGGTCGCGGCGGGCGATGGCCTCGCGCATCTGCGAGTTCACGTAGCCACCCTGGTAGAGGGGAATGTTGACCTGCACGCCGACCTGGCGCTGGTCGTAGATGCTGCTGATGCGGGTGACGTTCTCGCTCTCGCTGCGCGAACGCTGCACGAAGGCGTCGACGGTGGGCGCATGGCCGGCCTTGGCCTTGGCCACCTCCTCGCGCGAGGCCTCGAGGCGGGCGCGCAGCGCGCGCAGCTCGGGACTGGCCGTCTCGGCGCGCTCGACCCAGGCGTCCATGCCCGCGGGCTCGGGCGGCGCCAGGACCAGCTTGCGCGGGTCCAGCGCGGCCAGCGCGCCGGCGGGCTCGCCGATGGTCAGCGAGAGCTCGCGGCGGGCGAGGTCCAGCGCCTGGGTCAGCTCCAGCTCCTGGGCCACGGTCATGTCCAGGCGCGCGCGGGCGTCGTCGACATCGGTGCGCGTGCCCACGCCGGCCTGCAGGCTGCGCTGCGCGGCGTCGAGCTGGGTGGTCATGGCCAGCTTCTGCTGGCGCACCACCTCGAGCTGGTCCTGCGCCAGCAGCGCCTGGAAGTACTGCTGCGTGACCCGGTTGGTGAGGTTGACCAGTTCGACCTCGTACTGGGCGTCCGTGTCCTCCACCTGGAAGCGGGCCTGGCGGTACTGGGCCCACAGCTGCGGGCGGAACAGCGGCTGGCGCAGCGACAGGGTGTTGTTGGCGCTGTTGTAGGTGCTGTTGGTGGTCTGCGACTCGCCCAGGAAGTTGGGGGCGGTGGTGTCGAGGTCGTTGCGGGCGCGGGAGACGCTGGCGTTCAGCGTCGGCAGCAGCTGCGCGCGGGCCTGCGGCAGGCGCTCGCGGCCGGCCGCGGCGGCGGCGCGGGCCGCCGCCACCTGGGCGTCGCGCGCCAGGGCCAGCTCGTGGGCCTTGGCCAGGTCCAGGGACCAGGCCGGCAGCGCGGCGGCCACCAGGCCGGCGACGGCCAGCAGGCGAAGGCCGCGGGGCAGGCCCGGGGGAAGGCGTCGGGCGGCCATCTCACTCCTCCTTCATCGAGGCGGCCACGCGCTTGACCAGCGGGCCGACCAGGTAGGTGATCAGCGAGCGCTCGCCGGTGCGGATGATCACCTCGGCGGGCATGCCGGGCTGCATCTGGCGCTGGCCCAGCTTCTTCAGGCCCTCCGGCGTCACGGCCACGCGGGCGAGGTAGTAGGCGATGTTGGTCTGCGGCTCGACGATCAGGTCCGCCGAGATGGAGACGACCTTGCCGTCCACCACCAGCGTGGGGGCGTGCGAGAAGGCGCTGAAGCGGATGTCCACCGGCATGCCGTTGCGCACGCGGTCGATCACGTGCGGCGGCACGCGGGCCTCCAGCAGCAGCGGCGCGTCGGACGGCACGATGTCCATCAGCTTCTGGCCGGGGCCGACCACGCCGCCCAGGGTCTGGGTCGACAGGCCGACCACCTGGCCGGTGGCGGGCGACCGGATCTCGGTGCGGGCCAGGTCGTTTTTCAGCGAGGCGTACTTGGCGGACTCGGCCTCCACCTCGCGGGTGACGTCGGCGCGCTGCGACTCGATCTCCTTGCGGTACTCGGCCTGGCGCGCCGTGGCGCGCTGGCGCAGCTCGGCGATCGCCTGCACCGAGCGCACCGAGTTGCCTTGCAGCTCGGTCTGCGCCGCCAGCGACTCGGCGACCGCGCGCTCCAGCTCCATCTGGCGGGTGCGCGGCGCGTAGCCGTCGGCCACCAGCGGGCGCACGTTCTTCAGCTCCTCGCTGAGGAGGGAGAACTGCATCTTGCGGTTCTCGAGCATGCCGCGGTAGGCCTGCACCAGGCCCTCCTGGCCGCGGATGCTTTCCTCGATGGCCGACAGGTCGGCCTGCAGCGCGGCGCGGCGGGTGGCCAGGAGCTGCTCCTGCAACGCCAGCTGCTGCTTGATCAGGGGGTCCTGCGCGCCGTCCTTGAGGTCGGGGTGCCAGGTGATCTTCGACTGGCCGCCCTGCTCGGCGATCAGGCGGCCCTCCATGGCGCGCAGCGCGAAATAGCGCTGGCGGGAGGACTCGAAGTTGGCCTGGGCCACGGCCGGGTCCAGGCGCACCAGCGCGTCGCCTTCCTTGACCTGCTGGCCTTCATGCACCAGCACGTCCTTCACGATGCCGCCCGAGAGGTGCTGCACCGACTTGCGCTTGGTGTCGACGGTCACGCTGCCCGGGGCGGCGACGCCTTCGTCCAGCGGCGCGAAGGCGGCCCACAGGACGAAGCCGCCGAAGCCCAGGGCCAGGGCCAGCAGGCCGATGCGGCCGGCGCGGCCGGTGCGGCGCGTTGCGGTCCCGGAGTCCGCCGGGTCGAGGGGGAATTGAGAGGACATGGCAGTTCTGTTTCGCAAATACGGGGATCAGGCGGGCTGGATCGCGTCGCCGGGCGGGGTGGAGGGGGCGGCAGCCGCAGCGGCGGCCGCTTGCGCCTGGGCGGCCTGGGCGGCCTGGGCGGCCTGGGCGCGCAGCGCGCCGAGCACCGCGTCGCGCGGGCCGCTGGCGGCCAGGCGGCCGTTCTGCAGCAGCATCAGCCAGTCGGCCGAGGCGATGGCGCCGGGGCGGTGCGTGATCAGGAACACGGTCTTGCCCTTGGCCTTGAGTTCGGCCACGGTACGCGCCAGGGCGGCCTCGCCCGCATCGTCGAGGTTGGCGTTGGGCTCGTCCAGCACCACCAGCGCCGGGTCGCCGTAGACCGCGCGGGCCAGGGCGATGCGCTGGCGCTGGCCGCCCGAGAGCAGGCTGCCGGCCTCGCCCAGGGGCGTGTCGTAGCCCTTGGGGAAGCGCAGGATCATGTCGTGCAGGCCGGCGCTGCGCGCGGCGGCGATCACCTGGCCCGAGTCCACCTCGCCGAAGCGGGCGATGTTCTCGGCGATGGAGCCGTCGAACAGCTCCACGTCCTGCGGCAGGTAGCCCAGGTGCGGGCCCAGCTCGACGCGGTTCCAGCCGTCGACCGGCAGGCCGTCCAGCAGCACCTCGCCCTGCACGTGGGGCCAGATGCCGACGATGGCGCGGGCCAGCGTGCTCTTGCCCGAGCCCGAGGGGCCGAGCACCACCACCACGGTGCCGGGGGCGATGTCGACGTCCAGGCCCTGCAGGATCGGCGTCTCGCGGCCCGGGGCGGTGGCGCCCATGGCCTTCAGGGTCACGCGGCCGGTGGGGGCGACGCGGCGCAGCGCGGCGTCACGCTCGGGGAACTCCTCGAGCAGCTTCTCCAGGCGCAGGAAGGCGGCGCGCGCGGTGACGAACCCCTTCCAGGTGGAGACCAGCAGGTCGATCGGGGCGAGCGCGCGGGACATCAGCACGTTGGCCGCGATCATCGCGCCGGGCGTGAGCTGGCCGTCGATCACCAGCAGCGCGCCGGCGCCCAGCGACAGCGACTGCTGCACGTAGCGGATGAACTTGCTCGCGGCCATCACGCGGTTGTTCACGGCCTGCGCCTGGGTGGCGCGGGCCAGGGCGGTGCCATGGCGCTGCTTCCAGCGGGCCAGCAGGTTGTCCACCATGCCCATGGACTCGAGCACCTCCGCGTTGCGCAGCTTGCCCTGCACGTACACCGTGGCGTCGCTGGTGGCCAGGGCGGCGGCCTCGGCCGGCGCCACCGTGTGGCGGTGGCCGAACCAGGCCAGGGCCACCTGCACCACCGCGAACACCAGGGCCAGCACGCCGAGCATCGGGTGCAGCAGGAAGGTGACGGCGATGTAGATCGGCGCCCAGGGCGCGTCGAACAGCGCGAAGATGCCCTGGCCGGTGAGGAACTGGCGCACCTGCAGCAGGTCGTTGAAGGCGCGCGCGGGGCTGGCCTTGAGGCTGCCGATGCAGGCCTCGAAGCTGGCGTTGAACACCTTGGTGCCCAGCGCCTCGTCCAGCCGCATGCCGGCGTTGACCAGGATGCGCGAACGCGTCCACTCGGCCACGCTCATGATGCCCACGAGGAACAGGCAGATCAGGGACACGCTCACCAGGGTGGCGGTGTTCTGGCTGATCATCACGCGGTCGTACACCTGCAGCATGTACAGGGTGGGCGTGAGCATCAGCAGGTTGGCGATGGCGCTGAGCGCGCCGACCCACAGGAACTCGCGGCGGAACGTCCAGAGGGTCGAGCGCAGGGCGCTCAGGGCGCCGGTCTCGGAAGTGGCTTGCGGGGCGGTCATTGGGCGGCCTCGATGGCGGGTTGGGCGGGGCGCGCGCCCTGGGCGGCTTGGGCGGCCTGCTGCGCCGCCTGCTGGTTGGCCTTCTGCAGGGCGGCCAGCACCTCGTCGCGCGGGCCGAAGGCCTGGGCGGTGCCGTCACGCAGCAGCAGGATCTTGTCGGACACGCCCAGCACGCTGGTGCGGTGGGTCATCACCACGAAGGTGGTGCCGCGCGACTTGGCCAGGGCGATGGCCTGGGCCAGGGCGATGTCGCCGGCCTCGTCGAGGCTGGAGTTGGGCTCGTCGAGCACCACGAACACCGGGTCGCCGTACAGCGCGCGGGCCAGGGCCACGCGCTGGCGCTGGCCGCCGGACAGGCGCGCGCCGTCGGGGCCGACGTCGGTCTCGTAGCCCTCGGGCAGCGACAGGATGAATTCATGCAGGCCCACCGCGCGGGCGGCGGCCTCCACCTTCGCGGCGTCGACCTCGCCGAAGCGCGCGATGTTCTCGGCGACGCTGCCGTCGAACAGCTCCACGCCCTGGGGCAGGTAGCCCACGTGGGGGCCGAGTTCGGCCTTGTCCCAGGTGGCCACGTCCACGCCGTCGAGGCGGGCCTTGCCGCCCGCCGAGGGCCACAGGCCCATGAGGGCGCGGCCCAGGCTGGTCTTGCCGGCGGCGGAGGGGCCGATCACGGCCAGCACCTCGCCGGGGTTCAGCGCGAAGCTCACGCCGCGCAGGATCGGCAGCTGCGTGCCGGGCGCCGGCACCACCAGGTTCTCGGCCACCAGCACGCCGCGCGGCGCGGGCAGCGGCATCGCCGGCGGCTTGGGCGGCAGCGAGGCCAGCATGGCGGCCAGGCGCATCCAGGCGTCGCGCGCGTTCACCAGCGCGCTCCAGCCGGTCACCATCTGCACCAGCGGCTTGAGCACCTGGCCGCCGAGGATGGAGCCGACGATCATCAGGCCGCCGCTGAACGTGCGGTCGGTCAGCGCGAGCCAGGCGCCCAGGCCCAGCAGCAGCGAGCTGCCGACGATCTGGATCAGCTTGGCCAGCGCCGAGTACAGGCCGGCGCGGTTGGAGGCCTCGGCCTGCAGGCCGAGGAACTCCTGCTGCTTCTCGATCCAGCGGCCGTGGATGTCCTTGAGCATGCCCATGGCCTCGATCACCTGGGCGTTGCGCAGGGAGCCGTCGGCGTACTGCTGCGCCGCGACGGCGCGGCGGTTGGCCTCCATCAGCGGCGGGCGGGTGCCGCGCTCGTTCAGCCAGGCCACCAGGCCCTGCAGCAGCGCGCCGCCCACCGAGGCCCAGCCCAGCACGGGATGGATGGCGAACAGCACCAGCAGCAGCACCAGCGACACCGGCGACTCCATGATCGCCTTGAGCACCGGCGCGGCCAGGAACTCGCGCAGGGTGCGCAGGTCGTTGAGCGGCTGGGTCGTGCCGCCGGGCATGCGGCGCAGGTTGGCCTCGAAGCTGGCGCGGAACACGCGCGAGGACAGGCGCTCGTCCAGCTTCAGGCCGGCCTCGTGCATCTCCTCGCCATGGGCCCACTCCAGGGTCTCCATCACCAGGTAGGCGAAGACCACGCCCAGGGTCAGCATGGCCAGGGTGATGTGGCTGCGGCTGTTCACGACGCGGTCGTACACCTCGAGCATGTAGCCGCTGGGCGCCAGCACCAGCAGGCCGGCGATGACCGTGAACCACACCGACTTCACGAAGTACGGCCGCAGCTCGCCCGCGGCGGCCCGCAGCTCGGCGTCCGGCGGGGTGCCCGCGGGGTTACGCATTTGCATGGAATTCCTCAACCTTCAAATAGCGCGGGATCTGGCCCGCCTCGTCTTCTTCCAGGATGACCTCGTTGGCCGCGCCGCCGGCCGCGTCCTGCTCGGAGAACGTGAACGACAGCACGAACCGGTTGCCAGCAGTGCGGCTGAGCACCAGCTCGCGCAGCTTGCGGTGGTGGAAGCTGTACTCGTCCTCGGGCCGCAAGTCCAGCTGGAAGCGCAGGCGGCCGTCCAGCGTGTACATGGACAGCTGCCCGTCCTTCAGGCTCAGCGTGTGGCGGTCGAAGAACACCGGGCAGCTGTCGGTGAACCTCAGCAGCGGCAGCGGCCGGTCGCCCAGCTTGCCCAGGTGGAAGGGGCTGCCCTCCGCCTGGAACAGCGCGCGGCAGTGGCGGGACACGGAGTAGATGGCGTTGCACACCATCTGCGAGCCCACCGCCGGGAAGCGCTCGCGCAGCGACTTGTAGGCCATGTGGTGCAGGGCCACGCGGTTCCAGGTGCGGGTGGACTGCACCAGCGGCGCCAGGGCGTTGCACACCTCCGCGAACGCGCCCTGCAGCGCCAGCAGCCGCTGCTGCTGGGCCGGGGTCACGTTGAGGGTGATGACGATCCGGGAGTTCATATAGGAAGCTCGAGTGTAACGGTTCCTATATGAAGTTTTACCGGATGTCTCAGTGGAGCACGCCCCCCTGCCCTTCGGGCGGCCGGGGGCGGGCCTCGGTGACCCACTCGGGCCAGGCGGCGAGCGGCCAGTCGGCCTTGCGGAACTGGTCGTGCAGGATGCCCAGCCACTGGCGCAGGGGCTGGGGGGCGAAGGCGATCCGGGCGAGCACCTCGCCCTGCCCTTCGGCCTTGAAGCCGAGCTGGACGAGGTCGTTGCGGATGTTCACGTCGACGCTGTGCACCAGCCAGGCCCGGGCCTCGCCGGTGGCCCGCACCGGCGGCGCCGGCTCCAGGGCGGCCAGGGCGGCCTGCTGGGCGAACTCCTGCACCACCTCCAGCGGCGCGCCGGCGGCGGTGGTGTGCTGCTCGAGCCAGCGGCACAGCGGCGGCACCAGGCGCACGGCCATGCGCAGGGTCAGCCACAACACCACGGTCGAGCCATCCGGCCGCTCGCCGCTCAGGCGCAGGCGGTCTTCGGCCTCGACGTACTCGGTGGTGATGCGCTGGAGGTCGGGCATGAGGGCGAGGATAACCAAGCGGCCCCCGGGCCTTTGGCGCCCTCCCCGAGAGTCAGTTGCTCAAGGCGTCGATCACGGCTGCGGGGTTGCGCTCGATCACGTTAAGCAGAACAAGTGCGGGACCGTGGGGTTGCCGGTCACCACGCTCCCAGTGGCGCAGGGTCGCCGTCGAGAACCCGAACCGGGCAGCGAACTGCTCCTGGGTCATCCCGATCCTGGCGCGCAGCTGCCTGACGTCCACGGGCCGGGGACGATGGACGCGCGTCTTTGGAGACCGCCCTTCGGCGTGCTCCAGGGCCTCCTGCAGGCCTGCCTTGATGCTCTCGAATGCACGTGTCATCTCATCCAACCCCGTTGGCTCCAGGCCTTGACCAGCAGACCCGTCAGTTCAGCCAGGTCATGGCGCTCTGCGCGCGTCAGGTTGGCTCGCTCGTTCTTCGCGAACAAGGTCAGGAGATACAACGGCATGTTCTCGCTGTGGAAGTAGTAGATCACTCGTACGCCACCCCTCTTACCCTTGCTTCCGCAGCCCCACCGCAGCTTGCGAACGCCCCCCGGTGCCCTCGACGAGGTCACCGGCCAGCGGATAGCCCGACAGGTAACGATTCACATCTTCACGCTCGGAAGACGCCAACAGGCGGTCTGCGCAACGGATGAATCCTGGCAATTCGGCGACTGTGAGCAGGTGGGCCAAGCCTGATCCAATGGGACGGTTCGAACAAGGCCTGGGAATTCAACCCGCCGGCCTCTCCCATGTCCCGTCACGCCGGACCGCTGGTGTCATTGGCTGGACTCGCGCAGCCTCGCCCGCCCTCAGCCCCCCCGCTTCAACCCCATCGCCGGCCCGATCAGCTCCACCGCCTGGGCCAGGCGTTCGCGGCTCAGGTGGGCGTAGCGGCTGGTGGTCTTGATGTCGGCGTGGCCCAGGAGCTCTTTCACCTCGTAGAGGCTGCGGCCGGAGTTCACCAGGAAGCTGGCGAAGCTGTGGCGCAGGTCGTGGATGCGCAGCTCGGGCAGGCCGGCCCGGTGGCGGGCCGTGTCCCAGCTGACGAAGATGGAGACGAAGGGCTTGCCGGTGGACGGGTTGGCAAAGACGAAGGGCGTCGCCGCGCCCTCCCCGGCCTGCCGGGCCTGCAGGTGGCGCAGGATGCCCAGGGCATCGGCCGACAGCGGCACATGCCGTACCTTGCCGGACTTGGAGCGCGGGATGCGCCAGGAGGCCTGGTCGAAGTTCACGTCGTCCCAGCGCGCCTCCAGCGCCTCGCGCCGGCGCGCGCCGGTGAGCACCAGGAAGGCGACGATGTACTGCAGCAGCGGGTTCTCGCTGGCGCGCACCGCGTCCATCAGCCGCTCGGACTCGGGCGCCGAGAGGAAGCGTTCGATCTTGTTGTCCACCTTGAGGCTGCGCAGCTCCTTGGCCGGGTTGCGCTCCACGCCCTCGAGCTTCCAGCGCAGGGCCAGCGTGTAGCCGTAGCGCAGGATCACCAGGAAGCGGTTGCTGGTGGCCGCGGCGTAGGCCTTCTTGCGCATCACCTCGATCACGCCGGCCAGCTCGCTCGCGCTCACCGCGCCCAGCGGCCGCGGGCCGAGGTGCGGAATGACATGGTTGCGGATGAAACTTTCGTCCGTACCCCAGCTGCGTTTGTAGGACTTCACGTAGGGCAGGTAGCGATTGAGAAAGAAGTCCTCGACCGTGAGGCTCCCGGCCCCCGCCTCATCCGCCCGGATGCCCAGGAGGTCGCGCCGCAGGATCTGCCGGGCCCGCTCCCGCGCCTCGTCCAGCGTGAGCAGGGCCGCGTTGCCCAGCGTGGCGAAGTTGCGGGCGCCGCGCACCGAGTAGCGCAGCTTGAAGGAGCGGGTGCCGGTGGGATAGACGTCGAGGAACAGCCCGGGCACCAGCGCGTCGGCCACCTCCATGTGCCGGCGTCCCGGGGGGCAACGCACCTGGTCGATCAGTTCCTGAGTGAGGCTGTGCACGATTTCGAGGCTCGGTCAACGATGCAATTCCGAAGTCGAATCTGATACTTTTTGTACTCTCTTATTTCGAAATTGAAACTCCCTGCGGTCGGTGTACCTGCAGTAAAAATGCAGTGCACAGGCGGATCTTGCTGTTCACATTGAATATATTCAATAGACTATTCGTCCCATACTTTCACGCTCACTGCAGGTGTGGATAACATCACCGGCACCGCGGGAAACGATACGGTTGACGGCGTCGTCGGCAACGTCATCCAGAACGGCGTGCTCGTGTCCGCCGCCACGCTGTCGGGCGTCGACACCATCAACGGTGGCGCGGGATCGAACAACGTGCTGAACATCGTCGACCAGGTCGGCGGCACCAGCGTTTCGAACATCAACACGACCAACATCCAGACGGTCAACGTGTCCTCCGTCGGCGATGTGGACCTCGACACCACGTCCGGCTTCTCCGGCCTCAAGACGCTGAACATCAACCGCGGCGACGACATCTACGCCATCGCCGCTGCAACCACGAACGTGAAAGTGAGCGGCGCCACGGGCGGCTACGTCGACGTGCGCGGCGGTGCCGACATCGCCGTCACCTCCAGCCAAGCCAACCAGGACGTCTACGTCGGCTACGACACCGGTGCCTCCGGCGCCGTGACCGTGAACCACGCCAACACCGGCAGCGGCTGGATCGAAGTCGATGGCGGCACCAACGTCACCGTGTCCGCACAGGGCGCAACCGGCGGCCGCGTGAACATCGGCACCTACAACACGGTCAAGCCCACCGGCACCATCTCGGTCAGCACCTCGGGCGCCGAATACAAGGCGACGAGCAACAACGTCAACCTCGGCGCGATCAACGTCACCGGTGGCACCACCGTCACGGTGAACCAGCAGGCGACCTCGTCGTCCGCCGCCGCGGCCACCGACACCAGCAATACCGTCGTCAGCCAGGGCGCCGTGTCCGTGACCGGCACGTCCCTGACCACCGCCGTCTACGTCGCCCAGACGACCGCCGCTGCCGCCGTCGACGCGCGCGAGGCCGTCGCCGCCAAGAAGGAGACGCAAGTCGTCAACTTCTCCGGCATGACCACCGGCCAGACCGTCACCATCGACGGCCTGACCTTCACCGCCGCCAAGACCCTGACCGCCGCCGAAGTGGCTGCCGCCTTCGCCAACCTGGCCAAGAGCGCCACGCAGAACACCACGGCCACGGCCAATGGCACCTTCACCGGTGCCCTGTCGGCCAACTGGACCTCCGGCGCCGTGACCTCCACGACGGTGAGCGGGACCACCACCTACTCGGTCACCTTCACCGCCGCCACCGCCAGCAACACGGACCAGACCCTCACCATCTCCAGCGTCGGCGCCACCGCCCCGACGCAAGGCGACAACGTGCTGGGCGCCGCTGAAGTCACGGCCCGTACCGGCGTGCTGGGCGTGAACGCGGGTACCGTGACCATCAACGGCGCCATCACCGGCACCGACAAGCTGGCCACCGTGTCCGTTGACGGCTTCGGCGCTTCGTCGTCGATCGCCTCCGACGCGCTGACGACCGTGACCCTGGCCCGCAGCGCCGAGGACATGTCCATCACCAACGCCGCCGCCACCAGCCTGGCCCTGAACGTCGTCGCCCTGGGCACGAAGTCCTCTGCCGGCGTGATCAACACCGCCCAGGTCAACGCGGGCAGCACCTACACCGCCATGAACGTGGCGACCTCCGGTGCCGACTCGTACGTCGAACTGACCGCGGGTGGCGTCAAGACACTGGCCCTGTCCGGCGACAAGGCCCTGGACCTGTCCGGTTCTTCGCTGGGCGCCCTGGAGTCGGTGACCATCACCGGCGCTGGTGGCGTGAAGGCCAACGTGTCCGCCGCCGCGAGCCTGGCTTCCGTGGACGCCTCCGCCTCCACCGGCAAGAACACGATCACGCTGAACGCCGTCAATGCCACCTACACCGGCGGCGCGGGCGTGGACAACGTGACGCTGTCTGCCACTGCACCGGCCAAGGCCGTGTCCCTGGGCGCTGGCGACGACTCGCTGACCCTGGCCACCGGCACCACCACCTCCACCGCGACCCTGTCCGGCGGCGATGGCACCGACACGCTGGTGATGGCTGCCGCCGACGCCGCCACGGCTTCCGCCACGGCGACCTTCGCGACCAAGATCGACGGCTTCGAGAAGCTGAGCCTGGGCACCGTGGCCGCCGGCCAGAACAAGACGGTCAACCTGGCGAACCTGGACGGCATCAGCTATGTCACCACCGCCGGTGGCGCCGCGACGAGCCAGGCCGCCCCGACCGTGACCATCGTGACGACCCAGGGCACGAGCACGACCCACGAGACCGCGGCCGTGACGTTCCCGGCGCTGTCCGCCGGCATGAGCATCACCATCGCCGGCGTGACCGCGACCGCGATCAACGACGCGACCTCCAGCGAAGTGGCTGCTGCGTTCTTCGGCTACTCGCCCACGGGCTCGGCCAACGTCAGCGTCAGCGGCAGCTACACGACCTGGGCTGGCCCGAGCATGAGCGGCTCCACGGTGTTCTTCGACTACGGCGCCAACGGCAACGTCACTGACCTGACCTACACCGCCACCGGCCTCGGCCCGGGTTCGCTGACCCTGACCAACATGGCTGCCAACGGCACGCTGGAGATCACCGCTGCCGGCACCGGCGCGGTCGTGACCCTGGCCGACGCCACCGGTACCGCCGACATCCTGAACGTGATCGTCAAGAACGGCTCCGGCATCAACGCCGGCACGGTGGACGCCGCTGGTGTCGAGACCATCGCCCTGGTGGTCACCGACAGCGACGTCGTCACCGTCACCACGCCCGACACGCACACCATCACGCTGAAGGACGCTGCGCTCAAGACCGTGACCCTGTCCGGCAATGCCAACGCCAACCTGAACCTGGACGCCAACGTGACGGCCCTGACCTCGGTCAATGCCTCCGCCCTGGGTGGCAAGCTGACGTTCGCGACCTCCGCGAGCGGCACCTCGGCCGTCACCGTCACCGGCGGCGCCGGCAACGACGTGCTCACCGCCAACCGCGCCGGCGACGTGCTGGTGGGCGGCGCAGGCAACGACACGCTGTCGATCCGCAGCAATGGCGTGACCGTGACTGGCGGCGCTGGCGCCGACGTGTTCAACGTGGACTTCGCGGTGAACAACGTCAACGCCTACGGCACCATCACCGACCTGCAGGCCGGCGACACGATCAAGTTCAACGCGGGCGCCAACGCGTTCAAGTCGGCCAAGGTCACCCTGGGCACGACCGCGGTCTTCGCCGACTATGCGAACGCTGCCATCGCCAACACCACCGACGGTGGCCTGGCCTGGTTCCAGTTCGGCGGCGACACCTATGTCGTGCAGAACATCGCTGCCGGCAGCGCCACGGAGTTCACCGCCAACCTGGACATCATCGTCAAGGTGACCGGCCTGGTGGACCTGAGCACTGCCTCGTTCAACGCCACCTCGGACACGCTGCTGGCCGTCTGACGAAGCCTCGAGCTCCCGGCGCGATAGCGCCGTGACGCAGACCCCGCGCCCCACAAGGGCGCGGGGTTTTTCATTTCAGGGGCTCACCCCGATGACCACCGCCGCGTCGAGCCTGGCGCCTGCGGCGTCATAGGCCACGCGCCCTTCATCCGCCCCGTAGATCACGTAATGCGCGATCGCGCCGTTGGTGCGGCTGCCCAGGAAGTCGGCCACGTGGCCGTCCACGTAGGCGGCCACGTCGGGGTTGTCACGCAGGTAGCGGGTACCGTCGTACGTGTCGAACACCGGGCCCGCGCTGCGCCCTTCCCACACGCCGTACAGGTTGTAGTGCAGGAACAGGGTGGCGGTGTCGAGGTTCGCGGCCTTGAGGTCGGGCCAGCGATTGGCGTAGTACGGGGCATCGAACCATGCATTCGGCCGCAGGCCCTGCGCGGCGCCGGCCGACAGGTAGTGCGTGCTGGCCGCGTCCATCGTCACCGAGGTCGCCAGCGTGGGGTTGGACAGCAGGTAGTAGGCCGGGTCGAACAGGAAGTCCCGGTTGGCCTTGTACGCCGGCACGCTGGTGCGCGCCGGGTTGAACAGGTCGAACACCTGCGTGCCGAACTGCACCTTCTCCACCTGCCGCAGCAGGTCGGTGCCGTCGCGGCCCGGCGTGGCGTCCGAGACGATGGCGGTGCGGGCCGCGCGGTCGATGGTGAGGCTGTAGCCGCCCACCGCGCCGCGGAACACCGCGGTATCCAGGCCGGCGCCGCCGTTGAACTCCTCCACCTGGTAGGTGCTGGCGAAGGCGTCGTCACCCGGCGTGCCGGGCACCACGGTGCCGCCCGTGTAGAAGCCGTAGGACACGCCGTCCGCCGAGGCCAGGCCGGAGAGGCCCTGCACCGCGCCCGGGGAGACGCTGAGCGTGTAGCGGGTGAACCAGGCGAGGTCCTTCGTGGGGTCGATCGAGAGCTCGGGGCCGCCCACCTCCACGCGGCTGCTGGAGGCCACGTCGAAGCTCTCCACCAGCGTGCCATCCATCTTGCGCAGCGAGATCGTGCCGCTGCCGCGGCGCACCACCTCGCTGAATTGCAGCACCAGGTCGGCGGCCACCGGCGCGGTAGCGGCGGCGTCGCCGGGGGTGAACGCGGTGACGGTGGGGCGGGCCTGCGCGTCCAGCAGCGTGTCGTTGGCCAGCATGCCCGCGAGCAGGGCGCCGTAGACCTCGCTGCCGCCCACGTCGGCCCACCAGGAACTGGTCGATTTGACGCCGATCACCTGGTTGCCCACCAGCAGCGGCCCACCCGAGCTGCCCGGGGCGAATACGTCGACGGCGGACTCGTACAGCGCATACCAGGAGGGGCGCGTCACGCTCACCGTCTCGGTCTGCATGCCGTCGGCATTGGAGGGGAAGCCGACGGCCTCGGCCACCTGCGTGCCATCGAAGCCCGGCGCGATGCCGAGCCAGCCCAGGGTATCGCCAACGGCGCGGTCCAGCCCCAGCAGCGCCACGTCGTACTGCGCCTCGGACTGCTCCATCGTTCCGTTGTCGGCGTTGGCGTAGGTCTGGCCGGGCCAGCTGAGGACGGACCAGCGCGTGGGGTGCACCGGCGTGCCCGGGTCATCGAAGGCGACGCGGGTGAAGCTGAAGTCGGCGCCGAAGTACACGCTGTACTTCGTGGCCCAGCCCCCGCGGTCGGGGTTGTAGATGGCGTGGCCGGCGGTGAGCACGTCGTTGCGGCCCACCAGCACCGCGCTGGCCACGCTCTGGGTTCCGTCGGGCCAGGAGACGATCAGCAGGCCGACGTCACGATAGGGTTGGGTGAGGCGCTGGGCGGCGGAGACTTCGACAGCCATGGGGACGAGGCACGGGGCAAGGCAACCTAAAGGCCTATCGTACTCCCGCCGGGTGGGCTGATCACCACCCGCTCACCGCCCCCGCCCCCGCCTCAGACCTTGAACCGCTCCAGCGTCTGCGGCGCGAACAGTTCCTCCGGCGCCATGAGCCGCTGCGCCACGCCCTGTTCGTAGGCGTATTGCGTGAAGGCGCGCAGCGTGGCCTGGTTGGCGTCCACGCCATAGGGCCAGAGGTCGCCCCCCATCAGGCTGCGGGCCTGCTCGGCGTGGTCAGGCAGCCAGGGCACGGGGAAGGCGGAGCAGGTGATGTCCAGGGCGCGGGCCTGGCTGGCCTCCTTGGCCTGCTCGAAGGCCTTGAGCAGGTTCATCGCCACCCAGGGGTGGCGCTCGTGCACCTCGCGGCGCAGCACCACCACGTGCATGATCGGGAAGATGCCGGTGCGGCGCCAGTAGTCCAGCTCGGTCTCGCGGTAGTCGGCGAACAGGCGGACCACGCGCCCGTCACCCCGCAGGAAGGCCTCCGGCGGCCGTGCGGTGAGGGCCGCGTCGATGCCGCCATCGGCCAGCAGGGACGACAGGCTGGCCTGCGGCGCGGGCGTGCAGCGCAGGCCCTCGGGCAGGGCCAGGGCCACCTTCTCCTTGCGGCCAGGCTGGTTCACGCCGGCCTGCACCCAATCGATGGATCGCAGGTCCACCCCGTACTCGTGCGCCAGCAGCCCGCGGCTGTAGATCGCGGCGGTCTGCGCCCACTCGGGCAGGCCCACGCGGCGGCCCGCGAGGTCCTGCGGGCGGGTGATGCCGGCGTCCGCGCGCACGTAGATCGACGAGTGCCGGAACACCCGCGAGGGGAACACCGGCAGCGCGATGAAATCGCAGCCCTGCGGGGACGAGGCCATCGCGATGTACTTGGCGAACGACACCTCCGAGATGTCGAACTCGCGAAAGCGCAGGAAGCGGAAGAACACCTCCTCCGGCTGGAAGTGCATGCCCACCAGGTCCAGCCCGTCGGGCCGGATGATTCCCTCGGTGAGGTCGCGGACATGGTCATAGGCGCCCAGGGCGATGGACAGGGTCAGGCGTGACACGGGGCTCGTCTTTCTTGTTCTCGGTTCGGGAAATCGCGGGCCGCAGCCCGGCGGTCAGTCCAGCCGCACGTTCAGCTCGCGGATCAACTTGCTGTAGCGGGCCTGGTCGCGCGCCATCAGCTCGCGCATCTCCTCGGGCGTGGTGGCCATGGGCTCGATGCCGCCGGCCGCCAGGAAGGCCTCGCTCAGCTCGGGGCTCTGCAACGCGCGCGCCACCTCGGCGCGCAGGCGCTGCAGCACCGGCGCCGGGGTGCCGGCGGGCGCGAACAGGCCGATCCAGATCGTGTTCTCGAAGCCGGGGAAGGACTCGGCGATGGTGGGCACCTCGGGCAGCGACTTCGAGCGCTGGAGGCCGCTGGTGGCCAGGGCCTGCAGCTTGCCGGCCTTGATCAGGTTGGCGTTGGAGGTGCCGGCAAACATCGCCGCCGTCTCGCCGCCGATGGTAGCCGCGGTGGCCGGCGTGCCGCCCTTGTACGGCACGTGCAGCAGGTCGAAGCCGGCGCGCGCCTTGAGCAGCTCCATCGTGAGGTGGTGCTGGCTGCCATTGCCGCCGGAGGCGTAGGCCAGCGGCGGCTTGGCGCGCCGGGCGAGCTCCACGAACTCGGCCAGGTTCTTCACCTTCAGGCCCGGGTTCACCGCCAGCACGAACTGGTTGGCCCCCAGGGTCGCCACCGGCACCAGCTCCTTGTTCACGTCCACCGGCATGCGGGCGTAGAGGTAGGGGTTGATCACGAACAGGCTGTCCATGCCCACCAGGAGGGTGTGGCCGTCGGCCGGGGCGCGCGCGGTGAACTCGGCGGCCACGTTGCCGTTGGAGCCGGTCTTGTTGTCAACCACCACGGACTGGCCGGTCTGGGCGGCCAGGCGCTGGCCCAGGGCGCGCGCGATCAGGTCGGGCGCGCCGCCGGGCGGGATGGGAACGACCAGGCGGATCGGCCGGCTCGGCCAGGTCTGCGCGTGGGCCTGCCCCAGCGGGGCGAGGGCGGCGAGCGCACAGGCAGCCAGGGCGAGCCAGCGACGGCGCGCGCGAGGGCGTGGGGGCATGGGGTCTCCTGCGTTGTCGGGTCTGCGCCCGGTTGGCTGGAGATTGTTCAGCCTTCCCGCGGCGGGATCAACACCGCGAGGTCTCCCGGGAGGCACGCAGGTGACAGGCCCTGCCCGCGGGCCGGGCGCCCCGCGTCGCCGGGCCTACTTCACCTGCAGGGCCAGGGTGATCGTGATGTCGGTCAGCGGTACGTCGTTGAAGCCGTTGAAGGTGCCGGTGGGCTTGGCCGCGATGGTGTCCACCACGTCCAGGCCGGCGGTGACCGCGCCGAACACGGCGTAGCCGGGGTTGCTGGCGCTGCGGTAGTCCAGGCTGGTGTTGTCGACGAGGTTGATGAAGAACTCGGAGGTGGCGGAGTCCGGCGCGCTGGTGCGGGCCATGGCCACGCTGCCGCGCACGTTGCGCAGGCCGTTGTTGCTCTCGAGCGTGATGGGTGCCAGCTGGCCGGGCTTCTTCACCATGCCGGTGGTGTAGCCGCCGCCCTGCACCACGAAGCCGGGGATCACGCGGTGGAACAGCGTGCTGCGGTAGTAGCCGTTGCCCACGTAGGTGAGGAAATTGCGCACCGTGACGGGCGCGGCCGCCGGGTCCAGCTCCAGGGTGATGTTGCCGGCGTCGGTGAGCATGGCCACCTGCGGCTTGGGCACGGTGAGCGTGGTCTGGTACAGCACGGCGCCCTCGGCGGAGCGCAGGGTCAAGGGGAACTCGCCGACGCGCTCCACGGTGCAATTGAGCACCGCCAGCTCGGGGGTGCTGCTGCTGGCGAAGCTGGGGTTGGTGCAGGCGCCGCCGGTGTCCGCCACCATCGTGTTGCGCAGGTGCACGCCGCCCACGTAGAAGGTGGCGGCCTTCCCGAACATCATCGACTGGACCTGGAAGCCGTTCACGGCCGGCTTCGGGTCACTGCCGCCGCCGCAGGCGGCCAGCAGGGCGGCGGTGGCGGTCACGAGCAGGGCGCGGGGAAGGGAGGGAGGCATGGTCGGGGGGAAGGCGGGCGATCGGGGGATTGTCGCGCAGGAAGGGATGGGGTCAGGTCTTGCATCAACGCGACAGCAAAAAGTTCGGCCATTCGTGGTGCGAGATCGCGCAGAACTTCGGGGTACACGACTCCCCGGTAGGTTGGACGGTCAGAGGGAATGGCGTGGGACCAGAGAGCGATCGGTCGCGTTGATGCAAGACCTGACCCCAGCCCCCCAGCCCCACTCAGTCCCATGCCTTCGGAAGCCCCACGCGGTCGTAGACCTCCCAGCCGAGGTTGGTCAGTTTGACTTGTACCAACTGCTCGCTGCGACTGGCCGCACCGAGGGCGGCAGACACCGAGGAGAAGGCTTCCTGGATCTCCGGCTTCAGCGCCCAGGCGGCCTGGCCGTCGATCTTGAAGTGATAGGCGACCCGGGCCTCCTGATACTCACCGAACTTCAGCGGCCCTTCCCACTTCACCACCTTGTCGAGGACAGCCCGGCCCCAGCAGAGAACTTGGCGCTTGTCCGGTGTCTCATGGACATAGGGGCGAGCCGCTTCTGTGAGCGAGTAGCGCCGTGCCTTTTCCTTCACCCGCATGGGCTTCAAGTCGAAGCCTGTTCGCTCGGAATCCACGTCGACATCCTCGCTTCGCGCAAGCCCGACCGACTCCAACGCGACGAGGGTGCGAGGCGGCCCGCCCGGTGAAAAGAGCGACTTGCGCATGGCGTACTCGGGGATATCGACCGGCCATTGGCGGATGCCGAGGCACAAGCCATCGCTGCGGGCGAGGAATGCCTCGATCGCTTTGGCGAAGTTGCGCTCGCTCGGATCCGACTTGCTTCCGCACCCCGCGCCAAGCACGCCCAACGCGATTCCGATGGTCCATGCAAACCTCATATTGCCCCCTGGTCAACGCCGAAATCCGCAGCGCGCGGAAGTCTAGGGAAGGCGCTCCTCGGAGGCGATGCGGGTTGGACGAGCGGGATGGGGTCAGGTCTTGCATCAACGCGACAGCTTTAACTGTCGCGTCTGCCAACACCAACGCAACCGCATCCGTCCTTTGCGCTGAATCGCCTGCCCGCCTAGGCTGCGGCGATGGCTCGACCGCTTCGCATCGAATTCCCTGGCTGCCTGTACCACGTGACATCTCGCGGAGATCGCCGCGAGGCCATCTACGAGGACGACCACGATCGCCGGGTCTGGCTCGATCTCCTGGCGGAGGCCTGTGACCGCTTCCACTGGGTCTGCCATGCCTGGTGCCAGATGACCAACCACTACCACCTGATGGTGGAAACCGTGGAGCCCACCTTGTCGCGGGGCATGCGGCACCTGAATGGCGTCTTCACCCAATGGAGCAACCGGCGCCACGAGCGAACCGGGCACCTGTTCCAGGGCCGCTTCAAGGCCATCGTGGTGGAGAAGGAGTCGCATTTGCTGGAGTTGAGCCGCTACATCGTCCTCAACCCCGTCAGGGGCGGCATGGTGCGGCTGCCAGGCGACTGGCCCTGGAGCTCCTGGCATGCCACGGCGGGCCTGCACGCTGCGCCGGGCTGGCTCGACGTTGACTGGCTCCTGGCCCGGTTCGCACGGGACAGGGCTGTGGCCATGGATCGATACCGCCGCTTCGTGCTTGGAGGCATCGGCCTCGCGAGCCCGCTGCGAGACGCTGCGGGGCAAGGCATCCTGGGCAGTGAGCCCTTCGTTCAGCGGGTGCTGGGGCAGGCGCGCGCCGCGCAGGCGCCCGCGGAGGTGCCCCGCTTGCAGCGCCACGCCAAGCCGCAGACGCTGGCGGACTACGCGGCGGGGGCGCCCAACGCCTCACAGGCCATGGCGCACGCCTACGCCAGCGGCGGCTATTCGCTGCGCGAGATCGCGGAGCACTTCGGGGTGCATTACTCCACGGTGAGTCGGGCGGTCAGGGGGAGTGGGGTGGGGGGGGGGGGGCGATCGGTCGCGTTGATGCAAGACCTGACCCCCCTTTCGCCCCCTTTCGCCCCCGTTCGACCTCGATCTTCCCGGGCTTGAAAAATACAAAACCTTGTATATCATCGCCAATGAAGGACATTGAGTTTCTGGGCAGTTCGTTGGATGACCTTCGAGCATTCCCGTCTTCCGTGATGCGGGAGGCGGGTTACCAACTCGACCGGATCCAGAACGGCTTCCTCCCCAATGACTCCAAGCCCATGCCCAGCATCGGGAAGGCGGTGACCGAGCTGAGGCTTTGGGATGAGGCGGGCACTTTCAGAGTCATCTACCTGGCCAAACTTGAACAAGCTGTCTACGTATTGCATTGCTTCCAGAAGAAGACAGAGAAGACCACAAAGAAAGACATCGACCTCGCAGTCCGGCGCTTGAAGCAACTGCTCAAGGAGATCGAATCATGAAGAGTCAAAAATTCGCGAGCGTCTGGGATGCCATCGAGGACACCCCCCAGGCGGCGGCCAGCATGAGGGCGCGATCCACGCTCATGATGGAGCTGGCCCGCCTGATCGAAGGGCGGGGCATGACGCAAGCCGAGGCAGCGCAGCTGTTTGGCGTGACCCAGCCCAGGGTCTCGGACCTGATGCGTGGAAAGATCAACCTGTTCTCGCTGGACATGCTGATGGACATGGCCGCAACGGCGGGGATGGCGCCGGTGGTGAAGCTGTCGAAACCGAAGGCGCTGCCCGTCAAACACCACAGGCGCACAGGCCATGAAATGGCCTGCTAGGCTGATCGCCCTTTAAATCTGACCTGTCTGGTCAGTATGAGGTGGTCGAAGATGCACACATGGCAAATGCAGGAAGCCAAGGCGCGGATGTCCGAGCTGGTCAAGCGCGCCCAAACGCAGCCGCAAGACATCACCTTGCACGGCAGGTCCGTGGCCGTGGTCGTGTCCCGCGAGACCTTCGACAAGTTGTCCCAGGCCCAGAAGTCGCTCGTGGATTACATGCGGCGTTCGCCGCTCCATGAGGCCGAAGGCATCGAATTGGAGCGTGACCGCAGCCGCACCCGCAAGGTATCGTTTTGAGCTACCTGGTCGATACCAACGTGCTCTCCGAGTTGCGGCGCAAGGCGCCCAACCCGGGCGTGGTCGACTGGTTTTCGTAACGACGTCCCCTCACGTTGCACCTCTGCGTGCTCACGCTGGGGGAGATTCGCAAGGGCATCGAGGCAGTGGGTGACCAGGCTCGCAGGCAAGCGCTGCTGGACTGGCTCGAAACCGAGTTGCCCGCGTTCTTCACCGGCCGGGTCCATGCCATTGATTCAGCTGTGGCCGATCGCTGGGGGCGGCTCGTTGCCGCTGCTGGCTGGCCCCTGCCGGCCATTGACAGCTTGCTAGCCGCCACAGCCCTGACCCATGGCCTCGTCCTGGTCACGCGCAACGTGAAAGACTTCAACGGGCTGCCCGTTGAAACGTTCAATCCTTGGACGAAGTCGTGACTCCATCAACCTCGAGACACCGACAAATGCAAGCCTGAAGCATTGACGACAGCCAGCAAGGTCTTGATCGTCGGGTTCCCCCGTGGCCCGAGAGCGCGGTACAGGGACTCCCTCGGGATCCCCGCGCGCTGGGCGACCGCGGACATGCCCTGCGCCTCAGCGATATGCCGCAGTGCCGTCAACAGGGCCTGCTGGCCGCCGGGTTGGTCGGCTTCGTCCAGGGCCGCGGCCAGGTATTCGTTGGCAACCCCTGGTCGGCCCTGAGCATCTCGACGATGGTCTCGTCATGCGCGCGGCTTGCTTTCGCGGTGGTCATTTCAACTTCCTTCGGTGCTGCCAATCAGCCCAATACCCGTGGGCCAGATCAATGTCTGCTTGCTGGCGGCGTTTGTCGCCGCCCACCAGCAGCAAGATCAAGCGCTGTCCGGCTTGGGCGTAGTAGAGGCGCCACCGCTGGCCCGGCAACGCATTCGTGCGGCTGCGTTGGAATGAACAGACGCGGCCGTTGGACCCGGCAAGGATTCGGTCGCGTTGATGCAAGACCCGTTGATGCAAGACCTGACCCCACCCCTCTTTCAGCGCAGCGAAGGCCCCCTCTCCCCGTCATACGATGTTGGACGCGCTGAAGCCCGTCGCTCCCGCCCCGACCAGGATGATGGCGCCGTTGGCGATATCAAAGACATTGAAGGCGAGGTTGGCGCCGTTGAGGGAGACGAAGTACAGGATGTCCCGGCCGCTGGTGTAGTCAATGGTGAATTGGTCGGTGCCATCCCAGGTGCCACGGGCATAGTGGCCTTGGCCGCGGACGTAATTCATCCACAGTAGCCCGCTCGTGTAGATGGCACCGCTGGTGGTGGCGTCCAGCAAGTCCTTCGACGAGTCGAAGTCCGTCACGATGTCGACCTGGCCGTTCGGATACTTCAGCGTATCGCCATTGGCCAATTGGCCACTGGCTGAGCGGTTCGCAATGGTGCTCAAGGACTCCGAGAGGTACTCGGAGTCCCCCAGGCTCTGGATAAACCGGTTATGGCCGAGGCCACCGGTGAGGCGGTCGACGCCGGTGCCACCCTTGAGGGTGTCGTCACCGTCGCCGCCGTTGATGACGTCACCGATCGAGGAGCCCACCAACGTCACCCCCGCAGCGCCACCGACGACGTTGAAGGTCAACGCATTGGTCCCTGAGGTGAGGCCGTGGTAGCCCGAGTCCCTGAAGTTGGCCTGGAAGGTGAGCGCGCTGAAGTCGCGCGAGGCCCCCGCGGACACATTGATCACCACATCGCTCGTATCGGCCGAATTGACCTTGGCGAAGTTGATCGCCTGCCCGGTGATGAAGTCGCCCTGGAAGGTGACGTTGGCACTGTCGCCATTGAGAACCACCTGGTTGATGGCGCCATCGGTCAGCAGGCCGTACAGGGTATCGGCCGACCCGTCGGCATTGGTGGCCAGCAAGTTGGTCAGGTTGGCGGTGGCGTCAATGCGGATGGAGTTGACCTCGTTGCTCGCCGTGCTGCCGCCGTTGATGCGCTCGCCGCTGGCGGTGTCTTCGGACATCACGAAGACATCATTGCCGCCCTTACCCAGCATCTTGTCGGCGCCGCCCCCGCCGGTGACGACGTCGGGGCCCGCACCGCCCGTGATGCGGTCGACGTAGGCCGAGCCCACCAGGGTGTAGCCGTTGCTCGTTCCCGTCTCCGTGGACACGTTGATCGTGTTGATGTTCATGCCCGTGGTTTCCGTGTCCGACGACAAGTCCACCATGCGCAGGCCCGATTCATGGGCGTCGTCGCCGAACTCGAGGTAGAACCCCGCCATCTGCGGGCCCACCGCCTCGATCCGGCTCACGTTCGACATCCGCGCCCAACTCATGGCGCTGTCGATCTCGAACCCGTTCTGGGTGCCCACGTTGTTGCCGATGACCAGGGTGTTGGTCCCGGCGCCACCATCGATTCGGTCAGCAAGGCCCAACCCTTGGCGCAGTAGACCGCTCTCGCGGTAGATGAACCGGTCGTCCCCATCGCCACCGTAGAGCGTATCGGCACCGTAGCCACCCTGGAGCGTGTCCTGGCCCGCGCCGCCGTGGATCACGTCATCACCGCTGCCTGCGGTCAGGGTGTCGTTGCCGGCACCGCCGAACAGGTAGTTGACCCGCGTCCCGGAAGCCGAGGTGTCGATCGCATCGTTGCCACCCGTGCCCAGCACCACATACTGGCTCGTGGCCGGACTGGTCTGGCCATTGGCGGACAGCGAGAGGTAGCCCTCCTTGATCGAGCCTTGCTCAACGAGGACCGTGTCGCCCGCGCTGAAATTGCCGAGACTGCCCGAGACGGACACGCTCACTTGCCCATTGACATTGACACGGACCACCAGACCGTTGACGGAGTGGTCCACGCTGAGGGTGGGCGGCGGGGGAGGCGGAAGCACCTGCGCGATCAGCTGAGGCATGGTGAGAGGCCCCAGGCTCTCGTAGCTCGTCCCCACCGACCAGTCCGGCTTGTAGACCAGGCCCAGACGGTCATACATCTGCCGGTAGGTGATCTCGGCCTGTGCCGGCACGTACCCCGAGTTGACGAGGTGGTTGGCATTGCGCAGCAGGTAGCTGCTGTCCTGGTACATCGCGACCAGGGCGCGCTCGGAAGCCGCCAGGGGGTCGGCGCTGGCCATGATGGAAGACCAGTTGCGCTCATCGAGACCCGCGCCGATGTTGCCGTACAGCGAGTACACGGCGCGCATCACAAGGTCGAGGGTGTAGGTGGTATGGCCGGAAGCGTTCAGTAGTTCAGCGATCGAGGGGCGGCCCATCGTGTATCGAAATGTGTCGTGAATCCGAGGGGCGACTCTACATGACGCGGGGTCATGGGGTCGGGTCTTGCATCAACGGGCGTTGGGCTCCAGCCGTGGGCGGCGGGAGCCCGTAGTCGCGTTGGTGCAATACCTGACCCATCAACCCCGTGCTCGGGATCCCCGCGCGCCGGGCGACCGCAGACATGCCCTGCGCCTCAGCGATATGCCGCAGTGCCGTCAACAGGGCTTGCTGGCGGCGTTTGTCGCCGCCCACGAGCAGCAAGATCAAGCGCTGTCCGGCCTGGGCGATGGGGCGATGGGGTGAGGTCTTGCATCAACGCTTGTCGAAGTGACCTTGGGAGCTGTCGCGTTAGTGCAAGGCCTCCCCTCTCTCATGCGTGACGGCGCCTGGAGGCCTGCGCGGTCTTGGGGGGTGCCGCGCTGCGGACCCTCACGGAGGGGAGCGGGCGAATGGTCAGCGCCACCTGCATGCCTGCGTTCGTGGCCATGTTCACAAGGGCATCGAGGCTGAAGATTTCAATCTTGCCCTTGAGCAGCTGATTGAAGCGCGGCTGGGTGACCCCCAGCGTTTTCGCCGCGGCTGCCTGCGTGAGGCCGCTGGCGTTGAACCATTGCGCCAGCGCGATCATCGTC
This sequence comes from Ramlibacter sp. MAHUQ-53, assembly GCF_052600055.1. Lineage (NCBI taxonomy): Bacteria > Pseudomonadati > Pseudomonadota > Betaproteobacteria > Burkholderiales > Comamonadaceae > Ramlibacter > Ramlibacter sp. MAHUQ-53. Next base: position 33,559 of record NZ_JBQWTS010000002.1, on the reverse strand, counting down.
TGAGAGCGCAACAGCAGGTTCTGCGACTCTTGAATATCAAACCCAAGGTCTTCGAAGATGTTGGCGCCGCCCTGGGTCACTTTGAGTTCAGTCATCTTGCACTCCTTGCCTTGATCAATGCCCGATATCGGTCAGCAGCAAGGTCTATGTCCTGCTTGTTGGTCTTGCTGGACTTCTTCACAAACGCATGGAGCACGTAGACGGCCTCATTGAACTTGGCGACATACATCACCCGGCAGGCTGTCTCGACCCGGATCCGAATCTCCCTCACGCCCGCGCCGACGGTTTCCATGGGCTTCCAGTCCAAGGGATCCACTCCGGATTGCACCAGTCCCAACTGGTGGCCAGCCGAGCGCTTGGCTTCGTCGGAAAAGGTCTTGACCACCTCCAGGCTGTCGCCAAGCCAGCGCAGTTGCTTCGGACTTGCTCTCATGCGGGCCCTCCATTTTATTCCAATTTCGGAATAATCCAACATCCCGACCCCCGCAGGGTAGAGGCGCCACCGATGGCCCGGCAACGAGCCTGTGCGGCTGCGTTGGAATGAGCAGACGCGGCCGTTGGCCCCGCCAAGGATTCGGTCGCGTTGATGCAAGACCTGACCCCGCCCCTCACATCCCCGGCACCGCCTCCACGGCTTCGAACAAGCGCTCGCGGCTCAAGTGCGCGTAGCGGGTGGTGGTGCGCAGGTCGGCGTGGCCGAGCAGCTCCTGGACCTCGTAGAGGCTGCGGCCGGCGTTGACGAGGAAGCTGGCGAAGCTGTGGCGCAGGTCGTGCAGGCGGAAGTCGGGCAGGCCGGCGGCGCGGCGGGCGCGGTTCCAGCTGGTGAAGAGGGAGAGAAAGGGCCGGCCCGTGCGCGGGTTGGGGAACAGCCAGGCCTCGCCCTCGGCCTGCGAGGCGCGCAGCTCGCGCAGCAGCGCCACGGCCTGGAGGGAGAGCGGCACATGGCGCACCTTGCCGGACTTGGTGCGGGCGATGCGCCAGGTGCGGCGGGCCAGGTCCACGTCGGCCCAGCGGGCGTCGAGCACCTCGCGCTTGCGGGCGCCGGTGTACAGGAGGAAGGCCACCACGAAGCGCAGCGCCGGGTTCTCGCTGGCCGCCACGGCCGCGGAGAGGGCGCGGGCCTGGGCCGGGGAGAGGTAGCGCTCGATGCGGTTGTCGTCACGCAGGTTGCGCAGGTCCTTCACCGGGTTGGCGGTGACGCCCGGCGTCTGCCAGCGCAGGGCCAGGGTGTAGCCGTAGCGAAGCAGCACCAGCACGCGGTTGATGGTGCCCTTGGCGTAGCCGCGGTCCTGCATGGCGGCCACGAGGCGGGCGATGTCGGGGGTGGTGAGGTCGCCCAGGGGGCGGTGGCCGAGGGCGGGCAGCACGTGGTGGCGCAGCAGCGAGGCATCGCAGCCCCAGCTGCGCTTGTAGCTGCGGGCATAGGGCAGGTAGTCGCCCTCGAAGAAGCGGGCGACGGTGGGGCCGAGCGCGTGGGCAGGGGCGGTGGCCGGGTCACCCCCGGCGTGTGCGCGGCGCAGCGCCTCGCGGGCCTGCATGCGCGCCTCCTGCACGGTGATCACGCGCGCATTGCCGAGGGTGAGGTGACGGCGTGCGCCGGGGCCCGTGCGATAGCGCAGGCGGAAGGCCATGCGGCCGGAGGGCTGCACGTCGACATAGAGGCCGGGGAGCAGAGTGTCGAAGACTTCCCAATGGGCGCGGCCGGGCGGGCAAGCGAGAGTGTCGATGAGGGCGGGGGTGAGGCGGGCGACGGGCATGGGTGCGGCGGGGGAAAAGGCCGGACTTTGCCGTCGGGGCGGGTCGTTGGGGTCGGAGTGGGTCGTTGAGGGGGCGTTGGAGGGGGAGGCGTTGGGAAGTGAATAGGAGGTGAAGAAAGTGAGGCGACGAGTTCGCTCACTACTGGTGTTGACACTGTCACTGGTACGACGGGCTCTGACGTCATCAATGCCACCGGCTCGACTTTCACTGCTCTCGACTCTCTGGACGGCGGCGCTGGCACGGACTCCCTCGCCGTGACCGACACCAGCGGTGCTTCCGCTTCTGGCGTGCCTGCTGGCGTTGTGGTGAAGAACATCGAATCGATGGCTGTCACCGCTACTGGTTCGGTTGGTCGTGCGGGTTCCGCTGGTTCCTCCGCCGTGGCTCAAGTGAACAAGTACACCTTCAGTGCCTCTCCCGCCAACAGCAGCTCTGTTCTGGTTAGCTACGGCACTCTGTCGACGACCGTGTCGACGGATGCCAGCGCAACGCAAGCTGAACTGATTGCCGCTGTCGTTCTCGCCCTGAACGCCATGGCCGGTGCTAGCGTTGCTGCCGCTGGTTCTGGTGCGGATGCCGGTAAGGTTGTGGTTACCGCCCCGGTGGCTGGCACGGCCCTGCCTGTGATCGCTTTCTCTAGCGCCACCGACTCCTCCCTGCTTCCCACCGCCAGCGCCACCACCACCGCTAACGCTGCAGCCACCGCTGCCGTGACCGCGGTCGTGTATGACGTGTCGGGCTTCACTGGCCTGACCGACTTCAAGGCAAACGCTACCGGTACTGTGAACGTCAAGGCCGCAGCGACGACCGACGTGACCGTCACTGACGTGGCATCCACTCAGACCGTCCAAATTTCTGGTGGTAAGGCTGTCTCCGCAACCGTCACTGGCACCGCTGGTGCGGTCGTGATTGACGGCAGCGCTGGCGCTGTCTCCGTGAGCCAAGCTACTGCGGGCAACGTCACCATCGGCGCAACGACTGCTGTCTCCGGCACGGTCTCCGTGACCGACACCGCTCAAGGTGCCGGCGCCATCGCAATCGACGGCGGTACGACTGTCTCTGTGACTACGAGCGGCCAGACCACCGGCACCGTGACTATCGGTGCGACCACCGCTCCGACTGGTGCCGTTTCCGTTGCTAACACCAGCGGCTATTCCACGTCGACTGCTGCCGACTTCACGCAAGGTGCGATCGCAATCACGGGCGGCACCACTGTTACCGTGGCCCAATCGGCCGCCAGCGCTGCCGCTAAGACCGCCGCCGCCGCTGACGCAACCAACTACACCGTCACTCAAAGCGCCGTGACCGTCACCGGTGGCGCAGCTACTACGGCTGTGACCGCGACGCAAGATGCCGCTCAGACTGCAGCGAACGCTGTTACCGCAGTCGCTGGCGTCACTGAATCGGCCACTGTTGCATTCAGTGCCCTCACCAGCGGCCAGACCATCGTCCTCGGTGGCCTGACCTTCACTGCCGGCTCCTCTGGTGCCACTGCCGCTGAAGTTGCCGCAGCCTTTGCGAACCTCGCAAACGGCGCTACGCAAGGTTCTTCTGCCAAGGGCACGTTCACCGGCTCGCTGTCTGGCTGGAGCACGAGCGCTATCTCTGGCACTGCAACCGTGACTTTCACCTCGTCGACTGCCAACACTGGCGTGACCGACCTGTCTAACGGTGGCACTGGCTCCGCAACTGTGACCAAGGTCGCCGACGGTTCGGGCGCGACGGCTGCGGTCACCGGTAAGGTGGGTATCGCCAACGGCGCTGTCCAGATCACCGACAAGAACTACAGCAACACCACCGTGGCTGACACGATCAGCACTGTGACCGTCGACGGCTACGCTACCGGTTCGTTTGCCAAGTCCGACGCTCTGGCCTCGCTGTCGCTGGCCAACAGCGCCGCTAACGCTGGTTTCACGGTGTACACCAACACCTCCAGCTCCGCCCTGGCGCTGTCCGTGAACAAGCTTGCGACTGGTTCTACCCTGAGCCTGGATGGCGTGTCCGGCAAGGTCACCAGCCTGAACGTCACCACCACCGGCTCGGACTCCGTTCTGGCCGTGACCGGTGCTGGCGTGACCGCGCTGACCGTCGCTGGCTCCAAGGCCGTTGACATGTCGAGCTCGTCTCTGGGTGCGCTCAAGACGGTCGCCGTGAGCGGTTCCGCTGGTATCACCCTTGATGCGAGTGGCTCCACTGTGACCAGCGTCGATACGACCGCTACCACCGGCAAGAACGTGATCACGATCGATGCAACTGCTGCCACCTACGCCGGTGGTTCGGGTGTCGACTTCGTCACCACTTCTGCTATTGCCCCCTCGAAGGCAATCTCGCTGGGCGCAGGTGATGACAAGCTCACGCTGGCTTCCGGCACGACGTCTGTTACCGGTGCCATTGATGGCGGCGCTGGTTCCGACACCCTGCAGATGGTCGCTGCCGACGCCGTCACCGCGTCTGGTACGGCTGTCTTCGCCACGAAGGTTTCGGGCTTCGAAGTCCTGAGCCTGACGGGCGCCACCGGCACTCAGACCGTGGACCTCGCGACGCTGGGCAACTACACCCAAGTCACCTCCAGTGCTAGCGCTGGTACCCTGACGCTGGACAAGATGGCGTCGGGTGGCACGCTGACTGTCACCGGGAACACGGTCGGCGCCTACCAGGTCAACGTTACCAACGCATCCACTGGTACTGCTGATGTGCTGAACCTCGTTCTGAGCTCGGCTGGCAGCCTGACCGGCGGCACGGTGACCTCGGCTAACGTCGAAACGATCAACGTTACCTCTACGGACACTGACGTTGCCGCAGGTGCTAACAGCAATACGCTGACGCTGACGGCTGCAGATGCGACCACTGTCACCGTTGCTGGCAATGCTGCCCTCAACATCACGATGACTGGCAGCACCAAGGTTGCTTCGCTGGACGCTTCTGCGATGACGGCGGCTCTGACCGTCACGTCGCTGAACACGACCACTGCTGCAACCATCACTGGTGGCTCTGGCAACGATTCGCTGAATGCTGGCTCTGGCTCCAATGCCGTGACCCTGGTTGGCGGCGCTGGCAACGACACCCTGACCACCAACGGCGGTCTGTCTACCCTGACCGGTGGCGCTGGCAAGGATACGTTCGTGATCCAGGCAACGGGTGCCAACGCGAACATCTACTCGACGATCACTGATGCCGCTTCTGGCGATCTCATCAAGTTTGCCGACGTGGGTGTCGCTGGTGGTGAAACGTTTGCCCGCACCAAGGTGACGCTGGCTCCGACGGCAGTCTTCCAAGACTATGCCAACGCTGCAGCTGCAGGTAACGGCGGCGCTTCCGTCGGCGCTATCAGCTGGTTCCAGTTCGGTGGTGACACCTACATCGTTGAAGACCGTAGCAACGCTACGTCCTTCACGAACGGTACGGACCTCATCGTGAAGCTGACCGGCCTGATTGATCTGAGCACCGCCTCGTTCAACAGCGACAGCACCACGCTGATGCTGGCCTAACTCAGCGAGACGTGAAGGAGGAATTCGGTGCGTCAGCACCGTCACCTCCATTTTGAGAAGCTGATGAAACCCGCCCTTGAAAGAGGGCGGGTTTTTTATTGGTATTGGCGTCTTGGCAGCGACGAAGATGCGCGACTTGAATCATGAAGCTTGGGTGCTAATGCAAGACCCCAGGTCCCGTGACCCTGCAAGGCGCGGCGACCGTGATCTTGACGGGTGACTGGTGCGCAGCGGCGCCACCATAATTCGAGAACCAATCGCGCCATGGACTCCGTGGGTGGCCGCGAAACTCTGGAACCTAGCAATGCGGGGACGATCGCAGAAAGTCATTCGTCGCGATTAGCGGGGGCCGCTAAAGGTTGACCCCAAGGACCCAACTCCAGTCACGTTAATGCCGGACCTCGCCGCGGCATCCCTCAAACCTTGATTGTGTCGCCCTGCGAAAAAGCTGGGAGGGCGTCTTGCAACGCCTTGGAATAGGCCATGCGTGCGGTCTGCAATGCAGCGATTTTCGCTTGCAGGCGCACCAGTTCCTGATCCACAAATTGAATGCTGACCAGTTGCGCCTTGGCCTCGTCAGAAAGATCGCTCAAATCGTATTTCTTGCCATCAAAGTTAAGGGTTGGCATGTCGCCTACTCCAAATAAAAAAACCCACCCTCTCGCAAGAGGGCGGGTCAATAGGCTCTTATATCAAGCACCTGCTAGCAAAAGCGGGTGCTTGTCTCCAGAGGAGCTTAGGCCAGGGTCAGCACGCCAGCGGCGACGGTACCGGTAGCGACCGTGCCGATCAGCACGATGGCCTCCAGACCCAGGCCACCCGCAGCTGCATCAGCGTCATAGACAACCAGGGTGTCAGTACCCGTGGCCAGCGTGGTCCAGATGCTGGTCGTGGCATCAAAGGTACCGCGAACCGTGGCCACCGTGGTAGTCGTGGCAGAGGCAATCGTCGTACCGGTGGCGCCCGTGAACGTGTTGCTCAGAGCAACGAGATCAACCGTGTCACCAGCCTTCAGGCCGGTCACCTTGTCGATGCCGGTCAGAACAGTGACGCCGGTGGTGATGCTTGCACCCGTCCAGGTGTCGCCGGCAGCGGCCATGACGATGCCATCCATCACGCCGGCAGCGTGAGCGCCGAACACGATGACGTCACCGCCAGCACCGCCAGTCACCAGGTTGCCACCCGTACCCACAGTGATGGTGTCGACGCCGGAGCCACCGGTGATGGTGTTGTAGCCATTGCCCACCGTGATGGTGTTGGTACCGGAGGAGCCGGTCACCGTGATGACGTTGTCACCGTCACCAGCGGTGATGGTGTTGGAGCCAGCAGCGCCGCTGAGGACGTTGTTGCCAGCGCCACCGCTAATCACGTCGTTACCAGCACCGCCCGTGATGGTGTCGTTCGCCGAACCACCGGTCAGGATGCTCGCCAGGGCGTTACCCGTCAGGGTGTTGGCCTTGGTGGCGCTACCGACGATCTTCAGGCCGTTGGCGGTCGCACCGAGAGCAGAAATGGTCACCGCGCCAGTGGCAGCGGATGCATCAATCACGGTGTTCACGTTCAGTGCCAGAGCGCCGGTCGTGATGCTGGTGGTGCCAGCGCCAGTGACGTTGATGCTGGTCAGGGCGGTCGCGCTGGTCAGGGCGCTGATGCTGAAGTTGTCCGTCGCCGTGATGTTGAGGGTTTCGACACCGGTCAGCACGGGCGCGGTCAGGGCGATGGTGTTCACCGCTGCCAGGCCGTCGCTGATGGTCAGGCCGACGGTGTCGAGCTGGCCGACGTTAGCAGCACCGGCAACGCCAATGGTCGGGGTGGAGGTAGCCTTGATCGTCACGTTGGCAGCTTGGGCCGCGCTCAGACCGGTCACAGCGGTCGTGCCGGACATGGTCACGCTAGTGATAGCCGAGCCAGTGAAGCGGCTCACGTCAGCGTCGACCGAGGTTTCCAGGACTTCGAAGTTCTGGAACTTGGCAGCGCCGGTGGTAGCGAAGGCAGCCGTGTTGGTAAGGATCAGTTTGTCAGCGGTGCCTGCACCGCCATCGACCGTGGCGGTCTGGAGGGCATTGCCTGCGGTCACGGTGTCGACACCAGAGCCGCCGGTGAACTTCTGGCCAGCAGCGATGCTGATCGTGTTGTTGCCGGTGTTCAGCGAGGCGTCAATCACGGCAGCTGCGGCCAGGGTCGTCGTGCCGAAATTCACGCCAGCAGCGCCAGTCACGTTCACCTTGGTGGCCAGGGTAGACGACAGGCCAGTCAACACGTTGGTAGCCGTGCCGTTGCTGGTGATATTCACCGTCGTGGCGTTGACGTCGGTGTAGGTACCGCCGGTGACACCGCTCAGCGTGTAGTTCTGCGTGTGTGCCGCGCTCGAGTTCGTCACGGTCACATCAGCATTCATGCCGGTGGCAGACACGTTGGTCACGGCCTGGCCAGTGATCTCGGTGGCGCCAGCGTTCTCCAGCGTGACAGTGGTCAGCGTGTTGCTCAGAGTGGACGCGTCCGTGATCGCGTTGGCGAACGCGGCACCGGTACCGACACCAGCGGCGCCGTAGTTGCCCTTCACCGAAGCGCTGGTCAGGGCGGTGTTGGTCGTGGCGGCAACGGTCACGCCATCAACCAGGCCGGCCTTCGTGGTGTCGGCGGCAACAACTGCGTCGGCGGCATTCTTTGCAGCCAGGGCGGTAGCGTCATTAGCGGAATCGGCTGCGGCGGCAGCGGTGCTCGCGGCGGTCGCGGCAGTTTGCAGGGGGGTCAACACAGCTTGCGCAGCCGTCTTGGCAGCAGCCAGGCTGGTAGACAGCGCACCGATGAAGGCAGCGTCAATAGCGACCTTGTCGGCCAGGGTGATGGCACCAGCCTGGTAAGCCGTCTTGGTGGCAGCCTGGATCGAGGTGCCGGTTTGAGCGGCGGACACGCCAGTAGCGTTGGTGATGGCGGTGGCAAGCGTCGTGAGGGCGGTCACCTTGGCGGAGGCAGCCAGCTTGGCCACACCAGCGGCGTCGGTGTCACCCGTTGCAGCGGTGTTAGCGGCGGTGGCAGCGGTCTGTGCAGCGACGTTGGCAACGCGAGTAGCCAGGGCCACAGCGTCGACGGTAGATGCGGTAACGGACGTGCCGTTCGTGAAGGTGATAGCGCCGTCCTTGGCGGTGGCGGTCAGAGCGCCAGCGCCCTTCAGGCCCACAGTACCGGTGGCGAAGGTGTTCGTGGCGGTCACGTTGCCGGCAGCTGCGGTGACACCACCGACGCTGATGGCACCAGCGGTGCTGTTGGTCACGACGACGTTCTTGCCGCCGTTCACGGTGACGCCGGCCAGGCCGTTGAGGACATTGACGTCGGTCGTAGCGGCAGCCTTGACGCCAGCAATAGCCGCGCTGCCGGCGACGTTCAGGGTTTGCAGGCCAGTCCAGCCGGAAACGTCTGCAGCGGTAATCGCGGCGGCAGCGGTCAGGTTCGCGACCTCGACGTTCTTGACGGTAGCGCCAGCAGCAGCACCCAGGTCACCGCCAAACACGACGTTGATGGTGTCAGTGCCAGCACCGCCGTCAACGTTGTCCAGCGAAGTGAAGGTACCAGTCGGGGCATTGATGGTATCGGCGCCGGTGGTGCCAGCAACGGTGTCGATGCTGGAAGTGAGCGTGAAAGTCTGGCCAGAGCCGGTGCCCGTGTAGTAAGCGGTACGGCCTTCGAACTGGCCGAACTTCACGAAGTGGGCGATGGCGCCGTTGGTGACGCTGCCACCGAACTGGACCAGGTTGGCGTTGACGTAGGTGGCGACGTCGGCGTTGGCGGCCAGGTAGGCGGCGCCGTCGAACTTGGCCAGGGTGGCGTTGGGCGCGCGGCCCTCGTCCAGGCCGTACTGCATGAAGTGGTACAGCAGGTCGGCAGCGTCGAAGCCCTTGCCGCGCAGGTCAGCGTAGGCGTCGGCGTAGTAGGTGGGGTTGAACGAGGCGTTCGGGGCGTAGCCACGGGCAGCGCCGATCTGCACGAAGTGCTCGATCGGGGACAGGGTGCCCTGGTAGCCGGTCATGTAGGTGGCGCCGTAGTAGAAGGCGTCGAAAGCAACGTAGCTGCCCTTCTTGGAAGCGGGCAGAGCGTTCAGAGCGGATTGCAGCTGAGCACCGGTGGTGAAGTACATGTGATTGCCTTTAGGTAAGGTTTGCAAAACAAAGGGACAGGGATCAGGGTGACCACTACCCAACTTCGCAGCGCGATTGTAGAGAGAGGTTCTCACTCAAGGCAGAGCTACGAGGGGGTAAGCGAGGGGGTGGCGGCGACGCAAAGGTCTTACCCCTCCAGTCCGCAAAAATTCCATTGAAAATCAATGACTTGCGAAACCAACCTCACCCAGGATCGCAACCCTCTACACCCAAGGGAGTAATCCCTCCCCGTTGCCAATCCGAGACGGATTAGCCCAGGCCCTATTCCCGCCCGGTCTTGCGCCGGCCCGGGCCTTATGCCGGCTTGCGCAGATACCCCGAGCGCATGCCCAGGAAGGGCCGCTCGATGAGGGTGTAGGTCACCGCGCTCAGCACCACCACCGCCGGCAGCACCACCAGCAGGCCAGTGGCCACCACCTTCAGCCCCGGCGGGCCAGGCAGGTCCAGCAGGGGCAGGCGGGCGTTGTACGCGGCGATCACGAGGTTGTGCATCACGTAGATCGAGAAGCTGGCCGTGCCCAGCGCCGCCAGCGACCGGTCCACCCCCGCGCCGAAGCCGCCCAGGGCCGGCCAGCGGGCCCGCAGGTAGACCCACAGGAAGACGGCCCACAGGCCGGCCTCGATCACCGGCCAGACGATCCACACCGGGCTGGCCAGCTCAGAGAAGCCCACCTTGCGGCTGAAGGCGTGCAGGCCCAGGAGCACCGCCACCCCGGCCGGCAGCAGCCACGCGGCCGAGAGCCCCCCGGCCGCCCCGCCCTGCCCCCGCTCCCGGCGCGCCCAGGCCAGGCCCACCAGCATGCCGACGATGAACTGGTCCATGCGACCGAAGATGGTTTCATAGGCCAGAAAGCGCACGCTGCCCGAGGCCGCGAAGACCAGCAAGCGCACCAGCAGCAGCAGGCCCAGCAGCCCCAGCAGGTAGCGCGCGCCCCAGCGGCGGGTGAACACCAGCAGGAAGGGGAAGACCAGGTAGAACTGGAACTCGACCCAGATGGTCCACAGCTGCACGAAGTACGGCGACAAGGGCACCGTCTCCGAGCGGAAAGGCACCAGCCACGAGAGCAGCTGCAGGAAGCCGTAATTGCGCTGGTCGTTGTAGGTGCTGACCATCAGCTGCAAGAAGACCGCGAAGACGAACAGCGGGTAGATGCGCAGGATGCGGTTCTTCAGGAAGCCGGCGTAGTGGATCTCGCGGTCGCCAGCGATCACGGTGAAGATGAACCCGCTGATCACCATGAACAGCGCGATGCCGGTGTGGCCCTCGTCGACCAGCGAGACCAGCGGGTTGCCCGAACGCAGGTCGCCCACATGGGTGTGGAAGAAGTGGAACAGCACCACCAGCGCCGCCGCCAGGAAGCGCAGGTGGTCGAGGCGGCTCAGGTAGGGGTGCTGGGAGGTGTGCATGGGGGCCGCGTCGGGTTCACTTCGCGTAGAGGCGGTGCAGGTCGGTGCGGCCGGTCAGGCCGATGAAGCGGCGCCAGGCCTGCGGGTCCAGGCCGGGGGCATCGTCGTCGGCGGGGAGCTCGGCGTAGAGGGTGTCGAGCGCGAAGCGCTGGTAGAACGGGTAGTCCAGCGTGAGGGCATGCTGCGCCAGCAGCTGCGCGGCGCTATCCGGGCGGCCGGCCCACTCGGGGAAGGCGGCGTCGATCTCGCGGCGGGGCAGCTGCAGGTAGCGGCGCAGGACCATGGCGCGCTCCCAGGCATCACGCACCACCACCTCGGGGCGGGCGGCGCTGGCATTGCGCTGGCCCTCCAGGATGCGAAAGCCGGTGAGCGGCTGCTGCATCACATGGATCTCGTAGCGGCTGCACACGCGGACCCACATGTCCAGATCAGGCACCTGGGCCAGGCGCGGGTCGTACAGGCCCACGGTGTCGTACACCTCGCGTCGCACCAGCGCCGTGGGGTGGCACAGGGCGTTGCCCTTTTCGAAGAAGTGCCGCAGCCAGGCATGGCGGGGGCGGTTGCCTTCCTTGAAGACGGCGTGGTCCTTGTGCGATTCGTCGTGGAAGCGGTGGCCGCGCTCGTCGATGAAGGCGGGCCAGCCGAAGGTGGCGCCCACCTCGGGGTGGGCCTGCAGCCAGGCCACCTGCAGGGCGAGCTTGCCGGGGAGGAAGACATCGTCCGAATTGAGCACCGCGATGTAGCGGCCCCGCGCGCGGCGGATGGCGCGGTTCATGGCGATGCAGGCGCCGCGGTTGGCGGGCAGGGCCTCGAGCGAGATGCGCGGGTCCTGCGCCGCCAGCTCGCGCACGCGCTCGGCGGTGGCGTCGGCGGAGCCGTCGTCGGTGACGACGATTTCGAAGTCCTGGAAGTCCTGCGAGAGCACGCTGCGCAGGCAGGCCTGCACATGGTCCGCATGGTTGTAGCTGGCGATGACGACGCTGACCTTGGGAGCCATGGTCACATCAATGCCGCAGGCTGTAGGCGATGGCGTCGCACACCTGGTGCACCTCGTCCTGGCGCAGCGCGCCGAACAGGGGCAGGGTCATGACCTCGCCGGCCACCCGGTAGGCATTGGGCAGGTTCTCCGGGCGGGCCGAGGGCAGGTGCCGGTAGCAGCTGTACTCGCTGCACAGGGGGTGGAAGTACTTGCGCGTGATGATGTTGAAGCGCTTGAGGCGCTCGTGCAGCACGTCGCGGCTCACGCCGGCCTGGGCCTCGTTCACCCGCAGCACCAGGTACTGGCGGCTGTCGCTCACGCCGGCGGGCATGGGCAGCAGGCGCAGGCCCGGCAGGTCGGCCAGGCGCTGCTCGTAGGTGGCGCGCAGGGCGGCGCGGCGCTCGCGCTCGGCGTCCACATGGCGCAGGACCACGCGGCCCAGGGCGGCCTGCAGCTCGCTCATCTTGCCGTTGATGCCGGGCATGACGACCTCGGCCTCGTTCTTGATGCCGAAGTTCTTGAGGAGGTCTATGCGCTTCTTCAGGTCCGGGTCGGCCACCGCGAGGGCGCCGCCCTCGGCGGAGTGGAACAGCTTGGTCGCGTGGAAGCTGAACATGGTGGCGTCGCCGAAGGCGGCCACCGGCTTGCCGCCAATGGTGGTGCCGAAGGCGTGGGCGCCGTCGTAGACCACGCGCAGGCCGTAGGTGCGGGCCAGCGTGTCCAGGGCCTGCACGTCGCAGGGCACGCCGTACACGTGCACGCCCAGGATGCCGCTGGTGCGGCCGGTGACCAGGCCCTCGACCCGGTTCGGGTCCAGGCACAGGGTCTCGGGGTCGATGTCCGCGAAGACGGGGGTGACGTTGTTCCACGTCAGCACGTGCGGCGTGGCGGGGAAGGTGAAGGGCGTGGTGATCACCTCGCCCGCCATGCGCAGCGCCTGGCAGGCGACGATGAGGGCGATGGTGCCGTTGTTGAACAGCGAGAGGTGCGGCGCCTGCAGCCACTGCGCCAGCTCCGACTCCAGCGCCACATGCTGCGCGCCGCCGTTGGTGAGCCAGCCCGAGTCCCACACGGCCTCGAGCTGGGCGCGGTATTCGTCCAGCGGGGGCAGCAGCGGCCGCGTCACGTAGAGCGGCTGCGCGAAGGAGGCGGGGGCTTGCGGGGCGGTCATGGACGCGGGGGTGGCTCGAAGGTAGGCAGGGCCGAGCTTATACCGGCAGGCCAAGGCGGCCGGCCGCGGCCTCCAGGGCCTGCTGGCGCGGGGCGATCTGGGCCTGCGGGTCGTACCAGCGCCGGGTGGCCTCGCGGCCGGCGGCGGCCAGGGGGGCGAGGCGCGCGGGGTCGGCCACCAGGGCGCGCACGCCGGACACGATGGCCGCCACGATCTGCGCGGGCTCGCCGGCGGGCAGCAGCAGGAGGGACTCGCCGTCCACGAAGCCGGGGTTCTGGCCCAGGGCGTCGGTGGCCATGACGGCCACGCCGCACAGGGCGGCCTCGACGCAGGCGCCGGTGGGAAAGCCGTCGAAGTTGCCGGGGTGCAGCAGGTGCGGGCGGTTGGGGGAGACCACCAGGTCCTGCGCGGCGAAGAAGGCGGGCAGCTCGCCGGTCTCCAGGCGGCCCAGGAAGCGGATGCGGTCGCCGAGGGCGCTGACATCCAGGTCGTCGGCGGTGAAGCTGCCGACCACCGAGAAGCGCAGGTTCGGCACATCGGCCAGCGCGTGGGCCGCGGCGATGAACTCGGGGTAGCCCTTGTTCAGGCCCTGGGGCATGTACTTCTCGGCGACGAAGCAGATGTCCAGCGTGGCCTTGCCCGCGCCGAAGTACGGGCCATGGGCCGGCGCGTCGAAGTACAGCGGGTTCACCACCACGCCGGGCACGAAGGTGCTGGGCGGCAGCGTGAGGCCGTGGCGCTGGGCGAAGGCCTGCACGTAGTCGCGCGTCACGGGCTGGGTGAAGACCAGGCCGGCGAGTCGCGGGGACGAGAGCACCTGCAGCAGCTTGGCGTCGCTCTCGGGTTCGTCCAGGCCGAGGCCGCCGCCGGGGTAGAGCGTGAGCACGAAGGGCAGGCCCGCGCGCTCCAGGTGCGGCAGGTACTGCGCCGCGTTGTTCAGGAAGTTCAGGTACGCCAGCTGCGCGCCCGCCAGGAGCTGCGGCTCGAAGGCGCGCACCCGCTGCGCATGCTGCGGGTAGCGGGCGGCGTAGCGGGCATGCTGGGCCTCGAAGTCGCCGAGCGAGGACAGCACCGCCAGCTGCGGGAAGCGATCCAGGTGCGCGTTGTACTCGGCGACGCGGAAGCCGGTGAGCAGGTTGGGGAAGAAGTCGTCCAGCACCAGCCAGCGCGGCGCGGGGGACACGCGCACCTGCGCGGGCGGCTCCACCAGGTCGGAGAGCGGGAAGACCGCGCGGCGGGTGACGCTGAGGGCGGCGACGTCGTCGGCCCAGTCGTGGAAGACGGCGTCGCTGTAATGCTGCACGTCGCCCATGGAGGCGGCGAGCATGGTGAGGGTGTAGGCGCCGTCGTGCCACTGCACGGGGGTGGTGAACTCCACGTCCACCACCTCGCCGGGCTGCCAGCGGCGGCCGTAGACCTCGGGGCGGTGGCCGGTGTGGCCGCCGACCACATGCTGGTTCTGGCGGTTCTTCACGTGGAAGGAGACGACCAGCTGCTCGCAGGGCTGGCGCACCACCACGCGGGCGCGGATGCGCAGGGTGTCGCCCCAGTCGGCCAGGGCCTCGCGCTGCAGGCTGGCGCCGGTGCCCCAGGCCATGGCGGTGAGGCGCACCGCGCCGGTGCCGACGGCGGCGGGCGCGGGCATGCCCTCCTCCGCCCCGGTGGCGGCTTCGGCCTCGGCCACCGCCACGCCCTGCGCGGCGTTGGCCTCGCGGATCCAGTCCTCGGAGTACAGGCGCGTGACTTCGGCGGTGTCGCCCAGCGCGCGCACGCGGCCATGGTCCAGCCACAGGGCCTTGCGGCACAGGGCCTTGACGGCCGCGACGTCATGGCTGATGAAGACCAGGGTCAGGCCGTCATCGAGCATGCGGCGCATGCGCGTCATGCACTTGGCCTGGAACAGCGCGTCCCCCACGGCCAGGGCCTCGTCGACGATGAGGATGTCCGGCTCGACGTGGATCACCACGGCGAAGGCCAGGCGCACGTACATGCCGCTGGAGTAGGTCTTGACCGGCTGGTCGATGAACTCGCCGATGTCGGCGAAGCGGATGATGTCGTCCATCCGCGCCTCCACCTCCTGCGGCGACAGGCCGAGGATGGAGGCATTGATGGCGGCGTTCTCGCGGCCGGTGAATTCGGGGTTGAAGCCCGCGCCCAGCTCCAGCAGTGCCGCCACCCGCCCGTGCACCCGGGCCTCGCCCGCGGTGGGCGTGAGGGTGCCGCAGATCACCTGCAGCAGCGTGGACTTGCCGGCGCCGTTGCGGCCGATGATGCCCAGGGTCTCGCCGCGCGCGAGGTCGAAGGAGACGTCCTGCAGCGCCTGGAACTCGCGGTACCAGCTGCGGCGGCCGCGCCACAGCGTCTGCAGCAGGCGGTGGTGCGGCTTGTCGTAGATGCGGAAGGTCTTGCCGACGCCGCGCACCTCGATGGCGTTGGGGCTGGGGCTGGCGCTGGCCGAGGCGTCAGAGGACATCGGCGAACCCCCGGCGCAGGGCCTCGAAGGTGGCCCACCCGAGCCACAGCACGCCGACGCTGGCCAGGCCGTACACGCCCCAGGCCGCCCAGTCGGGCGTGAGGCCGCGCAGCAGCAGGTCGCGGCTGGCCTCGATGGGGAAGGTCAGCGGGTTCAGGTGCATCCACCGGCGCAGCCAGTCGGGCAGGCTGTCCAGCGGGTAGAAGACCGGGGAGAGGAACATGAGCACGGTGCTGGCCAGGCCGGTGAGCTGGCCGATGTCCCGCAGGTAGACCGAGAGCGCCGCGATGCCCAGGGCCACGCCGGCGCACACCAGCATGAGGGGCAGCGTGACCAGGGGCAGCAGCACGACGGCGGGCGACAGGCCCAGCACCGCCAGGGTGGCCGCGAGCAGCACGCCCCAGCCGATGGCGTACTGCACCAGCGCGCTGCCCAGGACGGTGAGGGGCAGCAGTTCGACCGGGAAGACGATCTTCTTGACGTAACTGGGCTGGCTGACGATGGCATGCACCGCGCGGATCAGGCAGTCGGCGAACAGGGCGTGCGTGAGCATGCCGGCGAACAGGCCGAGGCCGAAGGTCGGCAGCGCGGTGCTGGCGCCCGGCGCGCGCAGGGGCGTGAAGACGTAGCCGAAGACGAAGAGGTAGACCGCCAGCATCAGCAGCGGCGTGGCCAGCGACCACAGCAGGCCGGCGGCCGAGCCCTGGTAGCGGCTGGCGACGTCGCGGCGCACCAGGCGCAGCAGCAGGCTGCGGTGCTGGCGCAGCGAGCGCGCCAGCGCGAGGAGATGCAGGCGGGGAGGACCGCCCGCCTGGGACGGCCCCAAGCTCACTGCGCCGCGCCCTCGGGGCGGGAGACCGGATGCTCCGGGCGGATGCCCAGGCGCGAGGCCGCGACGATGGCCTCGGAGCGCGAGTTCACCTGCAGCGAACGCAGGATGGCGCGCACATGGATCTTGACGGTGGCCTCGGCGAGGTCCAGCTGGCGGCAGATCTGCTTGTTGGACAGGCCTTCGAGCAGGTAGGACAGCACTTCGAGCTGGCGCTCGGTGAGGCCGAGGTTGGGGCCGCGGCCGTGCGGGGACACCGGGGGCGCGACCATGATCGCGGGCACCGGCTGGGTGGGCTGGGCCACCGGGGCCAGGGGCGCGAGGGGCGCGGGCGCCGGGGCCGGCGAGGCCAGCGGCGCGGGCTTGGTGAAGATCTCGGCGGGGATGTAGATGCCGCCCACCAGCACCAGCTGCAGCGCGGACAGCAGCACCTGGTCCAGCAGGCTCTTGGGCAGGAAGCCGGCGGCGCCCTGCTGGATGGAGCGGGCCACCGTCTCGCGGTCGTAGTCGCCCGAGAGCATGACGATGCGCGCCTTCGGGTAGTCGCGCGTGAGCTGCGGCAGCAGGTTGACGCCGTTGACGCCGGGCAACTGCACGTCGAGCAGGATCAGGCCGATGTCCGGGTGGGCCTGCAGCGCCGCCCACATCGCCTGGTCGTCCGCCGCCTCGACATAGGTCATGTCGGGGAAGGCGCGGCGCAGGATCGCCTGCAGGCCTTCGCGCACCAGCAGGTGGTCATCGACGATCAGCGTCTTCATTACGACTTTGTTATTGGTGGTGACTTTGTTCTTCTCGCGCAACGATTCTAAACCTCACCTCATCCGTCAGACCCGCTCGCCGGCGCGGGCCAGGAGGGTGGCCAGGGTGTCGTGGAGCACCCCCGGCTGGATGGGTTTGTAGAGGAGGACGACGCCGTCGCGCGCGGCCTGGTCGCCCAGGCCGACCTCGGTGTCGCCGGAGACCAGCAGGGCCGGCAGGCCGGGGCCGAAGGCCTCGCGCAGGGCGCGCACCGTGTCCAGGCCGTCGGTGCCGCCGCCGAGGCGGAAATCACTCAGCACCAGCTGGGGATGCCAGCCCTGCGCGCGCAGGGCGTCCACCAGGCCGGGCCCGCCGGCGCTGGCGCGCAGCTCGCAGCCCCACAGGCGCAGCAGGTGCCCGGCGCTTTCGCGCACCAGGGCGTCGTCTTCCACCAGCAGCACGCGCACGCCCTCCAGGGGCCGGTCCACCGCCGGCCCGGGCAGGTGGGCCCGGCCGGTCAGGCGCACCGCGTCGGCCGGCGGCTCGACGCGCGCCAGGGTGACGGTGAAGGTGGAGCCGCGCCCGGGGCGCGAGCGCACCGCGACGCGGTGCCCCAGCAGCTCGGCGAGCCGGCGCACGATGGCCAGGCCCAGGCCCAGGCCCTTGCCGCGGTCACGCTGCGGGTTATGCAGCTGCACGAACTCGTCGAAGATCACCTGCTGCGACTCCGGCGCGATCCCCACGCCGTTGTCGCGGACCTCGATGGCCAGGCCCTCGCCGCGCGGGCGCACCGCCACCAGCACCTGGCCGGCGCCGTCGCCCGGCGGGGTGTAGCGGATGGCGTTGGAGACGAAGTTGCCGACGATGCGCCCGAGCATGACCGGGTCGGTCTCGGTCCACTGCGGGGAGTTGCGCACGGTGAGGGTGAGGCCCTGGCGCTCGGCCAGGGGGGTGTACTGCTCGCGCACCGCGTCCAGGATGTCCTGCACCGGCAGGCGCTGCAGCTGCGGCTGGATGCGGCCGCCATCGAGCTTGGAGATGTCCAGCAGCGCGTCGAGCAGGCCGGCCAGGGCGGTGACCGAGCTCTGCACGCGCTCGACCAGCTCGTCGCGCCGCGCCGGCTCGCTCTCCTGGCGCAGGGCGGCGACGAACATGCTCAGGGCGTGCATCGGCTGGCGCAGGTCGTGGCTGGCGGCGGCGAGGAACTTGGTCTTGGCCTGGTCGGCGGCCTGGGCGGCGTAGGTCTGCTCGCGCCAGCCGGCGGTGGCCTCGCGCACCTTGTCCTCCAGGTCACGGGTGGCGCCCTCGATGCGCGCGGCCATGCGGTTGAAGCCCTCGGCCAGCTCGTTGATCACGGCGATGCGGGTGCCGCGCACGCGCACGCGCTGGCGGCCGCCCTCCCCCACCCGGCGCACCGCCACCGCCAGCTCGCGCAGCGGCTGCGAGATGCGCGCGCTCAGGCGGCGGGCGAAGACGACGGCGATGGCCAGCGTGACCAGCCAGGCCGCGACCACGCCGCCCCCCAGCCGCGCCAGGGCCTGCGAGAGCAGCTCGGTGGTGAGGGCCACCACCACCCAGCCGCGCGGGCCGCCGCGCGGCGCCAGGCTGTCGGCGGCCTCGGCGTAGTCGTTCACTTCGACCGCGGGCGAGGCCACCGGCTGGATGAAGACCAGCTGCCCGTCGCGCGTGACCAGGCGGGGCTCGGCGCCGAACCAGGCGGGCTCGACCGCGGCGGGGTTCCAGTCCAGCGCGCGCTGCGGCGCCAGGCCCAGCGCCAGCGGCTGGCCCTGGGCGTCATGCACCGAGGCGCTGACGACGGCGGGCTCGGCCACCACCGAGGCCACCAGTCGCTGCAGGGCCTCGCGGTTGCCGGAAAAGATGCCGTAGTCCGCGCCGGCGGCGAGCTGGCGGGCGAGCTGGGCGCCGGCCTGCCGCAGCTGCTCGCGGCCGTCCTGAGCGCGCTGCACCAGCAGGTAGCCGCCGGCCACCGTGGTGAGCACCAGCGCCGGCAGCAGCGAGAGCACGAGCAGGCGCGCGCGCAGGCTGCGCACGAGGCTGAGCCAGGGCGAGCGAAAGCGCATCAGGCGGCCCCCCTCATGCTCATTCCCCCCGCTCCGCGCGGCGCAGCCGCTCCAGCAGGGCCGCCTCGGCGGGCAGGCGCAGGCCCAGGGTCTGGGCCACGTGCTCGTTCAGGGCCACCGAGAACAGGCGCGGGTAGCGCGGCGCCGGCAGGGGCTGGCCGCGGGCCGCGGTGCGCACCAGGTCGGCCGCGTCGGCGCCGACCTGGGCGGGCGTGGAGTAGACCGCCGCCAGCGCGCCGGCCCGCACATAGGACTGCGAGTAGCCGATCACCGGCACGCGCCAGCGGAAGGCGGTGAGCAGCAGGTTCTGCGCGGTGCCGGCATTGACGATGTACGGGTCGGGCACGGCGAGCAGCACGTCGCTGGCGGGCAGCAGCTGCTGCAGCGCCGCGTACAGCTCGGACTCGCGCTCCACCCGCTCGGTGGCCAGGGCCATGCCGCGGCCCTCCACCTGGGCGCGGATCGGCTCGACCTCGCCGGCCAGGGCCGGGCCGACCAGCAGGCCCACCCGCGGGCGCGAGGGGAACAGCTGGCGGATCAATTCGGCCTGGCGGGCCAGGGGCTGGTCGACGAAGACGGCGGAAAGCCGCCGGCCCGCGACCGCGCGGGCCGAGGCCGCGAGGCCCTCGAAGGTGGCGCGGGGCACCAGCACCGAGAGCACGTCGGCCCGGGCCTCGCCGGCCAGCGCGGCGCGCGTGCCCTGGGTGCCGACGGCGACCACGAGCTGGGTGTCCGCCGGCAGCGCCAGCGGCTCGCGCCGCTCCAGCGCGGCGCGCGAGGCGACCACCACCTGGTGGCGCACCGCCGGGGCCTTGCGCAGCTCGGCCTGCAGGGCCTCGGCCAGGTCGGCGGCGGCGCCGGTGGCCTCGGGCAGGACGATGGCCACGGTCTGCGCGCAGGCCGCGCCGGCCAGCCACAGCAGGCCGGCCACGAGGGCTCGCAAGGCACGCGGGAGGAAGGTCACGCGCATGGCCGGCCGCTCAGTACTCGAGGGTCAGGCGCGCCCACCACCGGGGGGTGAGCCACTGGAATTCACGGAATTCCTCGCGGCGGCCGACCGGGGCGGACCAGTTCAGGGAGGCCTCGGCGCGGGTGCCCTCGAGGCGGAATTTCTGGGCGATGCTGGCGCCGCGAATGCGCTGCACGTCCGAGACGGTGGCCTCGCCGAGCCAGCGCAGGCTGGAGCGCTCGGAGAAGTTCAGGCCGACCTGGGTGTCGGAGGGCAGCAGGTAGCTGGCGACCAGGCTGGCGCTGCGTTGCGGCACCGAGGCCGACAGGGCGGCGTTGTCGCTGCGCACCCGGCTGCGGTGGCCGGCGGCGGCCACCAGCACGCGCGGCGTCGGCCGCCACTGCAGCTGCGCCTCGCGGCCGCGGGTGACGGCGGCGGCGTTGTTGCGAAGGTCGTAGGCGCCGCCGCCAGAGCGGTCGCCCAGGGCATAGAGCTCGCGGGTGATGAGGCGGCGCATGTCCTCCTCGAACACGCGCACGTCCAGGCTCAGGCCGTGGGCGGCCCACTCGCCCAGGTACACCACCTCCTTGGCCCGCACCAGCTCGGGCTGCAGGCGGCCGCGGGTGCGGTACAGGACATCCAGCACCTGGCCCTGGTAGGACAGCTGCCAGTCGGCGCGCTGCTCGAACAGGCTGGGCGTGCGGAACGCCTCGGAGACGCCGGCCTTGAGCGTCTGGCCGGGCCAGGGCTTCCAGTTGGCGAACAGGCGCGGCGCGAACTGTGCGCCCGAGAGCTGGTCACGCGCGAACAGGCCGCCGGCGTTGAAGGTCCAGTGCAGGCCGGGCTGCCACTCGAGGTGGCCGAAGGCCTGGTAGGCCTGCTTGCCCTGGGCCTCCTGGGAGTTGAACAGCTGCGGCGCCCACAGGCTCTCGTTGCGCCAGTCGGCGCCCCAGGCCGCGCGCAGCTCGGGGCCGAGGTCGAAGCGGTGGCTGTAGCTCAGGGTGGCCTGGCGCGCGCGGCGGCCCAGGTCCACCCGCAGCGGGCCGCCGATCAGGTCCAGCGTGTAGGCGTCGCGGCCCTCGTCGTGGTTCAGGGAGGCGGTGAGGCTGTAGGCGTTGCCCGGGGCGAGCTGGCGGTGCCACTGCGCGGAGAGGTAGTGCGAGGTGGTGGCTTCCTCGCGCACCGGGTCGGTGAACTGGCGGGCGAAGCCCACGCCGATGCGGTTGTCGGCGATGCCGGCCAGCAGGGTGAGCTCGTCGCTGTGGCCCAGGGGCAGGTCGGCGCGCAGGTCGATGAAGCGGGAGCGGTAGGTGTCCTGGCGGTTCTCCAGGCCCTCGTCGCCGCGCACCATGCCGCTGAGGCGCACCTGCGCGTCGCCGACCGGGCGGCCGATGCGGAAGGCGCGGTCGCGGATGCCGTTGCTGCCCTGCGCCACGTCGACCCGCAGGCCGGTGCTCTGCGCCGCGCTGCGGGTGATGACCTGGATCACGCCGAGGAAGGCGTTGGCGCCGTAGCTGGCGGAGTTGCCCCCGCGCACGACCTCGATGCGGTCGATGTCGTCGACCTGCACCGGCACGTTGGCCCAGTCGACCCCGCCGAACAGGTAGGGGGCGTAGACCGAGCGGCCGTCCACCAGCACCTGCACGCGCTGCGAGATCTGGCCCGAGAGGCCGTGGTAGCTCACCACCGGGCGGCCGCCCACCGGGTAGCCGACCTGGAAGCCGGGGACGAAGCGGAACAGGTCCGCCAGGGTGCGCGCGCCGGTGGCGCGGATGAAGTCGCGGTCCAGGACGGTGACGGCGGCCGGCGTGTCCTGCGGGGTCTGGGCCAGGTGGGCCACCGACTGGATGGCGCGGATCTCGCCGACGTACTCGTTCTCGGAGAGCTCGGGCTGGGGCTCGGCATGCGCCGCCCCGAGGGCGGCGAGCACCAGGGACAGCAGGAGGGCGCGTGCGGGCTTCATGCGTCGGCCGCGAGCCCGAGGGCCCGGCGAAGCTCGGGGATGAAATGGAAGGCAGTGCCGGCCGGGGCGAACAGGCTGCCCGGCGCGAGGTCCACCGCCACCCGGCCGGCCGCGCGCCAGGGCGCGGCCAGGCGCTCGAGTTCGGCGGCGATGGTCTCGGGGGTGACGCTGCCCAGCGAGTGGATGAAGGGGCTGCGCGCGCCCAGGTCCTTGTTCTCGTGGCGGTTGGTGACGACCTGCACGCCGAACTCGGCCATCTCCAGCGGCGGGTAGCTGGGGTGCGGCGAGAGCATCAGCGACAGGCCCAGGCCGGCCTGCGTGAGCGCCTGCGCGTACTCGTCGAGCGAGAGCTTGCCGCGGCTGGCGATGCGCGCGCCGCCGGGCAGCGCGATGTCCTGGTGCTGCTCGCCCAGCGACTCGATGCGCCACTGCGCCGCCGAAGGGTCGCGCGCGGCCCAGGCGCGCACGCCCTGGACCACCAGCTCGAAGGCATTGCGCGGCACGCCGGGGCGGCCGTACAGGATCAGGAGGCGCTCCTTGTCCAGCCGCTGCAGGCCGGCGCGGGCGGCGGCCAGGCTCGGGTTCAGCTCGGGCTCGAAGGCGTGGCGGGCGGAGAAGGCATAGCCGGCCTGCGCGAAGAAGTCCGCCAGCAGGCCGGTGTTGAACACGCCGACCATGGGCAGCGGGTACTCGTAGGTGCTGCGAGACAGCAGGTAGCGCGAGGACAGCGGGTAGAAGCCCGGCTCGTGGTCCTGCACCAGGTACACCAGGGGGCGCGCGGCGATGCCGTACTGCGCGGCCTGCCACGGCACGAGGCGCTGGGCCGAGTACGCGGTCCACCAGGCGGTGGCGACGAACAGGTCGCCCGGGCCCACCGGCAGGGTGCGCGCGGCGCGGTCGCCCATGGAGACGATGCAGCGGCCGGGGCGGTCCTCGGCGGACGCGTCGCGCACCTCCCAGCCCGCGAGGGCGGCAGGCAGGGGCTCGCCGCGCCAGTCGTGGTCGGTGAGGATGACGCGCACGTCGGCGTCCTGCGCCTTGAGGATGTCGAAGAAGTGCAGCGCGGTGCTGATGCCGCCGAACACGTGCGAGGGCCGGATGGTGGGCAGCAGCAGGTTCAGGCGCGGGCGGTCGAAGGCGGAGGGCCGCGCCGTCATCGGCGTGACCTCGGGGATGTCGACTTCCGCGGTGGGCAGGCCCAGGCGGGCGGCGGTGGCCTGCACCGCGGGGCGGCGGCGGGCCCAGCGCCAGGCGCGGCGAAGGAAGGGGCCGAGGGCTTCAGTCATGCACGGCCATCCGGCGCGGCGATGCCGGGTGCAGCGGGCGCGGGGCCTGGCTCATGGCATCGAGGTTGGGGTTGTAGAAGGGGTCGCCCTCGGTGCGGAACGGCGCGTACTTCAGGCGCGACTGCACGAAGTCCGGCTCGGGCACGTGGGGCGTGCGGGTCTTGCTCTCCAGGTGCGTGAGGCGCACCTGGGGCCAGTAGAGGTTCTGCAGGCCGGCGCGGTGGGCGCGCAGGCCGATCTCGACGTCGCTGCCGCAGATGATGAAGCTCTCGTCGAAGCCGCCCAGGCGCTCGAACTTGGCGCGCTCGATGGCGACGCAGGCGCCGGTCACCGCCAGCACGTTGCGCGGCACCATGGCCGAGACATAGGGCGAGGGGAAGTGCACCGGCTCGGCGCCGCGGAACACGTGGTCGGCCCAGCCGCCCATGCCCACCACCACGCCGGCGTGCTGGATGGTGCCGTCCTCGAACAGCAGCAGCGGGCCGACCGTGCCCACGTCGGGCAGCGCGGCGACCTCCACCAGGCGCTCGAGCCAGTCGGGCGTGATGACCAGGGTGTCGTTGTTCAGGAAGACCAGGAACTCGCCCGCCGCATGGCGCACGCCGATGTTGTTCAGGCGGGACCAGTTGAAGTCGATCGGCGCGTCGACCACCTTCAGGCGGGCGTCGCGCGCGGGCAGGCCGGCGAAGTAGGCCTTGGAGGCAGGCTCGGCCGAGCCGTTGTCGATGACGATGACCTCGAAGTTCGCCCAGGTGGAGCGCTCGAGGATGCTGTCGATGCAGGGCGCGAGCAGGTCGATGCGGTCGCGCGTGGGGATGATGATGGACACCAGCGGCCGGCCCGGCAGCGCGAAGCGGGGCTGGTGCACGAAGGTGTAAGCCGGCGTCTCCAGGCGGGCGAAGCGCTCGCCGTAGCGGGTGCGCAGGTGGTCTTCCACCGCGCGCGCGCCGGCGTCGTGGGCATAGGGCTTGGCGCCGGCATTGGAGGCGGTGGAGGCCTCGTGCTGGCGCCAGTGATAGAGCACCTCGGGCACGTGGTGGAAGTGCACGCCGGCGGCGGCCAGGCGCAGCACCAGGTCGTGGTCCTGGCTGCCCTCCAGGCCCTCGCGCAGGCCGCCCACGGCCTGCAGCGCCTCGCGGCGCACGCACAGCAGGTGGCCCACGTAGTTCTGCGACCAGGCCAGCGCGGGCGACCAGTCGGGCTTGAACAGCGGCAGGCTGCGGCGGCCGCGGTCGTCGACCTTGTCCTCGTCGCTGTAGAAGGCGCCGGCGGCGGGGACCTCGAAGCTGGCCTCGACCATGCGCAGGAGCGCCTGCGGCGCGAGCAGGTCGTCATGGTCGGCGAAGGCGATGATCTCGCCGCGCGCGGCGGCGATGGCCTCGTTGGTGGCCCGCACGATGTGGCCATTGCGGGCCCGGCGCAGCACCCGCACGCGGTCGTCGGCGGCGGCGTGGCGCTCCAGCACGGCCAGGGTGCCGGCGCGGGTGGAGGCGTCGTCGCACAGGCACAGCTCCAGGTTCGGGTAGGCCTGGGCCAGCACCGAGGCGATCATCGTGTCCAGCATGGCCGGCTCGGTGTTGAACACCGGGACCACCACCGAGACCAGGGGCTGGCGCGGCAGGCGCGCGAGGCGCTGCGGCGCCTCGGCCTGCAGGGCGTCCAGGCGCTCGGCCTCCTGCGCGAGCCAGAGGTCGTAGGCGGCAGCTGGCGTGGGCGCCACCGGCTGGCCGGTGGCCCGGCCCAGGAGGCGGCGGCCGAACGCGCGCACGCGGGAGAGCTCGCGCCGCAGGCGGCCGCGGATGCGGCGGGCCAGCGTGCCGGCCTCGCGCAGCGGCGCGGTGAGGCGCCAGGAACGCGAGGCCTCCATGGCGCGCAGCTGGCCGGCCAGGCCGTCGGCATGCGCGTGCAGGGCCTGCAGCTGGTGGTGGAGACCGGCCACCTGCTCGTCGCGCTCCTGCGCCAGCCGGTCGTGCGCCACCTTCATCCGCGCGCGCTCGGCGTCGTGCAGGCGGGCCTGCTCCTGGCGCACGAAGCGGTCCAGGTACTTCACGCGCAGCAGGGCCTCGGCGGGCACCGGCTGGCCCAGGGCCAGCACGCGGCGCTGCGCGGTGCGCAGGACGAAGGCGGCCTCGACATGGTTGCGGATGGCGCCGCCCAGGATGGTGTTGCCGCCATGCAGGCGGTAGTCCAGCAGCGGGCGGCCCTCCAGCCAGCACAGCGCGCCGGGCAGCTCGATGGCGGCGCGCAGCGCGTACTCCCAGTCGAGCACGTAGCGGAAGTGGCCCAGCGGGCCGAGCTTCTCCCAGGCCGCGCGGGAGAGGAAGAAGTTGGAGGTGGAGACGGTGAAGTTGCCCCACAGCAGCACGTCGCGCGGCGACTGGCCGCGCGCGAGGCGGGCGGTGATGCCCTGGTACATGGCCAGCCACCAGCCGGCGGGGTCGGCCGGCGTGACCGCGCGGCCCTGGCCGTCGATGAGGCGCACCGGGGTGACGCCGAGGAACTCGGGCCGCTCATGCCGGCGGGCGCGTTCCACCAGCACCGCGAGGCGGTCGGGCGCGAACAGGTCGTCGGAGTTGAGGACGGCGAGGTACTCGCCGCGCGCCAGGGCCAGGCCGCGGTTGATGGTGGCGTGCGAGCCGGCGTTGGCCTGGCGGTGCAGGTGGATGCGGGCGTCGGGGTGCTGCGCGAGCAGGCGCTCGACGACCTCGGCGCTGCCGTCGCGGGAGCCGTCGTCGATGACGATCAGCTCCCAGTCGGTGAAGGTCTGGGCCCGCACGCTGTCGATCGCCGCGGCGATGTAGCGGGCGTGGTTGTACAGGGGGATGACGACCGAGACGGCGGGCGTGGCGTCAGGCGGCAGGAGGCTCATGCGATCGGTTTGAGGGTGAACGCATCCCGCAGGCCGCGCACGATCTGGCGCAGGCGCTCGGCCTTCTCGCCGCCCAGGAGCAGCAGGAGCGCGAGCTTCTGCAGGGAGCGGAAGGCGTCGTTCAGGCGCCAGGGCAGCGGCAGGGCGCGCTGCATGGCGAGCCAGGCGCCGTTGCGCGCCTGGTAGTAAGTGCGAAGCGGCGCATGCACCGCGAGGCGGTTGCCGAAGACGCCGATGCTGCCGTTGCCGATGCTGTGGGCCATGCGCTCGGCGCCGACCTGCAGCACCGAGAGGCCGGCGCGGCGCGCGCGCAGGCACCACTCGACGTCGACGTAGTCGATGAACAGGTCCTCGTTGAACAGGCCCACGCGGCGCAGGGCCGGCACGGCGAACAGGCAGCCGGAGGTGATCAGGTGGTCCACCACCACGCGGTCCTGCGGCGCCAGCAGCACCTTGCGGCGGCGCCACCGCATCGGGAGCATGGAGGGGAACGGGCGGCCGGAGGCGGCGTCGACCAGCGCCGGCCCGAAGGCGGCGATGCCGGGGCCGCTGGCCCGGGCCACCGCGACGAGGCGGCCGGTGAGGCCGGCGGGGGGCAGCGAGTCCTGGTCGAAGGTGTGCAGCCAGTCGAAGCCGTGGTCCTCGGCATGGGCCACCGCCACGTTCAGCGCCGCGGCCACGCCGAGGTTGTGCCCGGGCTGGCGCCACAGCACGTTGGCATGGCCGGCCCAGCGCGCGTCGCGCGGGTCCAGCGTGTGGCCGTTGTCGATGACGAGGACGGCATCGGCGTCCGCCCGCAGGCGGTCGATCAGGGCGGAAAGACTGTCGAGGCGCGGGTGGTAGGCAACGATGCAGGCGAGCACCCGGCCACTCATGGTGACGGGGCTCCCCGGCGTCCGTCGAGGGCGGGGCCGGAGCCTTCCTGCGGCGGCGGGGCTGCGCGGCGGCCGCCGGCCAGGCGGTGCAGGAAGGTGCCCGAGGTCCACAGGCGCCACAGGCTGCGCAGGTGCCAGCCCAGGTGGCGCAGGTCGCGCCGGCTGGCGTGGGCGGCGCGGTGGGCCACCACGACCTCGGGCGCGCCGTCGAGCGCGAAGCCCAGGTCCTGCAGGCGCAGGCAGATGTCCACGTCCTCGCAGTACATGAAGTAGCGGGTGTCGAAGCCGCCCAGGCGGCGGAACACCGAGGACCGGAACAGCATGAAGGCACCATTGGTCCACTCGCGCGCCTGGGGCGCGCCGCGCCCTGCCCCGCCGAGGTGGCGGCGCAGCAGCGAGGCCGGCGTGGGCAGCTCGCGCGCGGGGTCGAAGGCCTCGCCCTCGCCGCAGGCCTGCAGCGGGTAGGCACAGCCGGTGCGCGGCTCCTGCAGGTGGCCCAGCAGGGGCATGAAGGGGTCGCTGGAGAAGCGGATGTCGGGGTTGAGCACGCCGAAGTAGGCGGTGCGGCAACGCTCGAAGGCGGCGTTGTGGTTGGCGCCGAAGCCCTGGCGGGCGGTGTTGGCCAGCAGCACCACCTCGAAGGGCCACTCGGCCGACTCGAGGGCCGCGGACAACTCGGGCTCGGGAACGTTCAGGGTGACGATGACCTGCTCGACGATGCGGGCCGAGTGACGGGCGACGTCGGCCAGCAGTTGCAGCACGTCCGTGCCATGCCCGTGGCTGACCACCGACAGCGTGACACAGGGCAGCGCCAGGAAGGGCGCTGCCAGCGAGACGGGCAGGTCGGCCTTCATGACAGCTTATTGACGGACTTTAGTCATCATGGGAACCCGGCCATTGTAGGGCTGGGCTCCCGATTGCCCATCAATAAGAAGTGGTTAACAGGTAGTCAGCTCGGCAACAGAATGCGTAATGAAGTGGGATTGCGCGCAACCCTGGTCGTTTGTCCCATCATCCACCGGGCTTTTACGGGTAGTGAGCGCTAACAAAAGATCTCCAGGATACCCACCGCCCCGCCCTCCCCGCCCGCGGTGACGACCAGGCAGCGAACTTTGGCTCCATGCATCAGGGCCTGGGCGTCCGCCAGCAGGGCGTCGGCGTCGATGCTCAGCGGTGTTTCGGACATGAAGCGGTCGACCGGCTGGTCGAGCGGGCTGCCGGGGCGTTGCAGGGCGCGGCGCAGGTCGCCGTCGGTGAGCAGGCCGCGCAGGGTGCCGCCGGGGCCGGTGACCAGGGCCAGGCCGAGGCGGCCCTCGGTCATGACCGGCACGGCCTGGCGCAGCGGGGTGCCGGAGGGCACGCCGGGCAGCACGGGGTGCATGGCGTCGCGCACCCGCGTGAGCAGCGCCCGGCCCAGGCTGCCGCCCGGGTGGTAGCGGGCGAAGTCCTGCGGGCGGAAGCCGCGCCGGCCCATGAGGGCGACGGCCAGCGCGTCGCCCATGGCCAGGGTGGCCAGGGTGGAAGTGGTGGGCGCGAGGTTCAGCGGGCAGGACTCGCGCTCCACCGAGACATCCAGCACCCGGTGCGCGCGGCGCGCCAGGGTGGAGGCGGTGCGGCCCACCAGCGCCACGCGCGGGTGGCCGAAGGCCTCCAGCGCGGGCAGCAGGCGAAGCAGCTCCTCGGTCTCGCCGCTGTTGCTGATCATCATGACCACGTCGCCGGGACGCAGCATGCCCAGGTCGCCATGCAGGGCCTCGGCCGGGTGCAGGAAGAAGGCCGGCGTGCCGGTGGAGGCCAGGGTGGCGGCGATCTTGCGGCCCACATGGCCGGACTTGCCCATGCCGCACACCGCCACCCGGCCCGGGCAGGCGAGCAGCAGTTCGACGATGGCGTCGAAGGCGGCGGCCTGGCCGCCTGCGCCTGCGCCTGCGCCGGTGCTGGCCGTGCTGGCCGTGCTGGCCGCGCCGGCCCCGCCGTCGCCCGCCGCCGCCTCCGCCCGGCCCCCCGCCTCCAGCCTCGCGGCCAGGGCCGCGACGGCGCGGGCCTGGGCGCGCAGCGACTGCGCGCCGGCCTGGCAGGGGCGGGCTGCGCCCACGGCGCCCACGGCGCCCACGGCGCCCACGGCACCCACGGCGCCCACGGCGCCCACGGCGCCCACGGCACCCACGGCACCCACGGCACCCACGGCACCCACGGCACCCACGGCACCCACGGCACCCATGGCACCCATGGCACCCATGGCGCCCCCAGCGCCCCCAGCGCCCTCGGCGCCCTCAGGCGGCGGGGGGCGGGTGGTGTTCATGCCAGCGATGCCGCAGCCGCCGCTGCAGGCCGTGCAGCCAGGTGCCCTGGTAGCGCGCCCGCAGGGCCGCCGCCAGCCACTGCGCGCGCCCGCTCCAGGGCGAGGCGCGGTGCGGCGGCAGCGCGCGGCAGGGAGGGCGGAAACCCCGGTCGGCGGCGCGCGCGGCGGCGGGCAGCAGCAGCGGGTCCTCCGGCCCGGCCTCGAGCTGCGCGAGCAGCGAGGGCCGCACATGGCCCAGGGCGACCTCCCGCGCCACCTCCTCGCGCGTGACGGCGCCGGCCGCCAGCGCCTCGCGCAGCGCCCCCACCCACAGGCGGCCCAGCGGGTTGGCGCAGGAGACCCAGGGCTGGCGCGGCATGTCGGTGTAGTGCAGCAGCGCGGTGCGCCCGGGCGACCAGGCCTCGAGCGAGTTCCACACCGGGTCGATGGCGGCCTCGGCCTGGGCGGCGATGAAGTCCTCCATCAGCTGCGGGTAGCCGAGGCGGCCGGCATCGAGCTCGGCGACCAGGGCCGGCAGGTCCCAGCGCAGGCGGTCGCAGTCCATCAGCATGACGCTGGCCTGCGGCCGCCGGCCCGACCCGTCGGCCGCGACGGTGAGCACCGGCGCGGCGCCGAAGGGGCGGCGCCACAGGGGCAGGAGGTCGCGCAGGACCAGCATGTCGGCGTCGAGGTAGAGGGCGCGGCCGGCGTAGCCGCAGGCGCGCGGCACCAGGAAGCGCTGGAAGGAGAACGGCGTGCGCGGGCGCAGCGCCGGGTCCCGCGGCAGCGGCTGCGGCAGGCCCAGCGCGCCCAGGGCGGTGACCTCGACGCGCAGGCTGGCATGGCGGCGGATGGAGTGCGCCAGCACCTGCAGCGGCAGCCACTCGCCCGGCGTGGCCGCGACGAAGACCCGCGCCGGCGCGGGCACGCCCAGCGGGGCGAAGTCCACCCCGGTGCGCGCCAGGATGGCGGGAAAGCGCAGGAACTGGCGGTCAAAGCGGCGCTGGCCGTTGGCCAGGCGGGAGACGGCGTGCAGGTCGGCGAAGGGCGGCGCGTAGGCGTGGCCGCCGTCGACGCCGGCCGAGCGCACGGTGCGCACGCCGGCGGTGGCCAGCAGGTCGAGGGCGGCCTCGGCGCTGAACCAGGTGGCGCGCACCACGGGCTGCGCGCCCCGCGGGCCGGGCGCGGAGTCGAGGTCGTACCAGGCCAGCCGGCCGGCTTCGCGCAGGCGGGCGAGCGCGGGGTGGTGGTCGGCCAGCTCGGGCAGGGCCGCGGGCCCGGGGCGGTGGCCGGCGTGCGGCCGCCACGGCAGCACCACGAGCCGCGCGTGGGCCAGCGCGCCGGCGCAGCGCTGGAAGGCCTCCAGGTCGATGAAGTGGGCGATGTCCACGCGCGGCAGGGCGCGCACGGCGTCGTTGAGGGAGAGGACGGCATGGGACTCAGCGGCCTGCAGCGCCAGCGGGAAGCTGGGGCCCTTGCCGACGATGAGCCAGGTGCGGGCGAGACAGCCGGGCCGCTCACCGAGCCACCTGAATACGTTGGGCAAATTGCTCATGGAGCCCCCACGCTCGGCACTGCGTGTCCGTCGCTGCCCCCCGAGGGGGCGCGAGCTTGCTTGGGGCGGCCCGGCGCGGCGCTCATTTCCTGAACCCCAGCATGTGCAGCATCGCCGGCGCCAGCGTGTACGCCGGCACCGCCTCGCCGGCGGCCTTGGCGCGCTTGCGCTCGAGGCGGTCGTCGCGGCCGCGGGGGCGGAACAGGAAGCGATTGAGCTTGTCGACCCGCAGGCCGGCCAGGGACATGCGGTCGCCCTCCTCCAGCGTGGCGACGCAGGAGTGGCGCAGGCCGCGGAAGTCGATGCCCGGGAACAGGTGGCCCACGGCCTGCGGCGTGAAGCGCCAGAAGTCGCCCGGGTAGCCGTGGTAGCGGAAGACGAAGGGCACCGAGAGGAACAGCGCGCCCCCGGGCCGCAGCAGCCGCTCCAGGCTGGCGGCCGCGGCGAAGACCTGCGGCACATGCTCCAGCACGCTCAGGCACAGGACGGTGTCGAAGGCCCGGCCGCCGAAGGCCGCGGCCACGGCTTCGGGCGGCGCGGTGAGGTCCACCACCACGTCGACGTTCTCGCCCGGCGCGAGGTCGCACCCCGTCAGGCGCAGCGCCGGCCGCTCCTGCGCGAAGAAGCCGCGCAGGTCGAGGAAGGCATGCGCCTTGTACTTGCGCGAGCCGACCTCCAGCGCCTCGCCGCGCGCATGCCGCAGGTGCTCGCGGATCCAGGTGAGGCCGTTGGCGCCGGACATGGCGGGCCTCAGGCGATCGCGCGCAGCGGCGCGGACAGGGAGGGCGGGCCGGCCTCGGGACCGTGCGCCGGGCCGGCGGCGAACAGCGCGGCGGCCTCGTCCACCGGGAAGGGGCCGAGCAGCCGGCCCTCGCGCAGCACGCAGGCGCGCGGCGCGCAGGCGCGCAGCCACTGCGGCTCGCCGCTGAACACCAGCGCGGCGCCGCGCTCCAGCCGGGCGAGCAGGCGCGCGCGCTGCGACCGGCGCGCCGCGCCCTCCCCCGCCCCGGCGAGGTCGTCCACCACCAGCACCTGGGCCGGCAGGGCCAGGGCGAGCTCCAGCGCGAGCAGGCGCACCAGGGCGGGCGGCAGGTGGCCGGTGGCGGCGCCGGCCAGGCGCGGGTCGGCGCCGGACTGGGCGAAGGCGCGGGCCAGCGCGGCGTCGGCCTGCGCGCCGTCCAGGCCCTGCAGGAGGGCGTGCAGGCGCAGGTTGTCCCGCAGCGCCAGGCCCGGCTTGAAGCCGGCCGAGGGCCGCGCGAGCAGCAGCCGCGAGGCCGGCGCGTGGACCCGCCCGGTGGTGGGCGCGAGCACGCCCGCCGCGATGGCCGCCAGCAGGGACTTGCCGCTGCGCGGCGCGCCGAGCACGCCCAGGCGCTCGCCGTGGCGCAGGGCCAGGTCCACCCCGGCGAGCGCGGGCAGGCCATGGGCGGCGCTGCGCGCCAGCGCGCGGCGGGGCAGCAGCATCTCGCGCAGCACGGCGGGCGCGAAGTCCGCGACGTCGGGCGGGAAGGCGCGGCCGACCCGGGTGAGGCGCAGGGCGATGGAGGGCGCGAGGCCGGGAGCGGCGGCTCTCTCGCTCGCCCGGTCGCTTGGCCGGTCGCTCGCGATGTCGCGGGCCTGGTCGGGGGCCTTGCCGTGCGCCATGGCTAGTGCCCCAGGTAGGCGACGGCCAGCGGCACCCGCGAGCGCAGGTAGCGCAGGGCCAGGGCCAGCACGCCGAGCGCGGCGAGGCCGGTTCCGGCCGGCGGCCCCAGCGCCGGGACGCCGCCGGCCAGCGCGTCGCGCACCGGCGGCACGAGCAGGGCCAGCGGGTTGGCCGCGACCAGGGGCTCGAGCCAGGCGGCGGGCGCGGCGTCGTAGAACACCGGCGTGAGCAGCAGCAGCGCCGCCTGCACCAGGGGCAGCGCGTAGCGCACGTCGTGCAGCACCAGGCCGGCCGGCAGGCACAGCGCCGCGAGCGCCGCGCCGGCGACCACCAGGGCGGCGAGGCCCAGCGGCAGCAGCAGCGCGTGCGGCCCGGGCAGCAGGCCGGACCAGGCCAGGGCCGCGAGCACCACCGGCAGCCGGATCGCAAAGGCCGCCAGGGCCGAGAGCGCGCCGGCGACCAGCAGCACCGCCGGGTCGAAGGCGACCGCGCGCAGCAGGCCCGCGGCGCGGCGCGAGAGCCGCAGCGGCTCCAGCCAGGCACCCGCGAACAGCTGCCACAGCGCCAGGCCGGCCAGCACCCGCGCGAGGTAGCGCGTGGCGGCGCGCGGGTCGGCGGCGTCGTACAGGCCGGCGGCCTGCCCCAGGTACGCGGCGGCGGCAGCGAGCGTGAGCAGCGGCACCAGCAGCCAGGCGACGCCGAGCAGGGTGCGGCGGAAACGCACGCGCCAGTCACGCTGCACGAGGGCCCAGGCGGTGCGCAGGTGCCAGCCCAGGGCGGCGCGCCGGCCCGCCGCACCCGGACCACCCGGACCACCCGGCGCGGCGGGCCCCGGGCAGGTCGCTCCCGGGCCAGGGGCACCGGACTTGCGCGACGCCCGGTCCGGCGCGGCGCTCATGGCCTCGCCCCTCCCAGCGCCCGCAGCCAGTGGACCAGCGGGCGCAGGCTCGCGGCGTACGCCGCGTACGCCATGACCAGGGCGCGGTGCCCGAGCTTGGCCAGGCGCCGCGGCGCCGCGCGCAGGCGCGGCCCGGCGGCCGGGCGGCGGGCCGGCC